>CAJTXZ010000018.1 GCA_910583725.1 uncultured Vampirovibrio sp. | reverse complement strand
TTCAAGGTTTAAATTTGTTGTAATAACTTGTGTTGCCATAATGTTTTGTCCTTTCATTTATTTATTGCCTATCACTCTTTCATGATGTATCACTATTCCATGAATTGCAAGGGGTCAAGGTGTGTTTCGACACAAATATTTACAAAAAAGTGATATATTACAAAATAGTGTTATACTAAAAATGAGGTGATATTATGACAGATATATATAACGCAAAAGAACCGCAAAAAGAACAGCTTAGAAGCCTTATAAAAGACTTTTTACAGCAAAATAATACTTCTATATATAGGCTTGCTAAACTCTTAAATGAACACTATGGTCGCTCGGCATCCGTATCAAATATTTTAAATAAAATGGCTAGAGGGTCATTTAAAGTTACGGAGCTAATGGATATTGCAGAACTTTTTGGCTATGAGTTAAGATTTGTTAAAAAAGACTGATAGAACAAAAATTAAAAATTCCCAATTTCGTTTTTTTAAAGGGCAGATTTTTAAATTGAAGTTTTTGAAAGCAATGCACCGTTTCGGTTTTAATGTGGCAAGCACATTAAAATATCATATATTATAGTCGTGATTGCGCAGGGTATCAGGTAACACCAAAACCCGACTTCTATCGTTGCCTTAATTAAGTCTAGTTTATCCATTTTACTATTGTTTCCCCCTTATATCCTTTTTGCCATACAAACCACGCATAGGCGACAGCACTTGAATCATAGGTTGCAAAATCCCCATTCTTGGCACAATTAATACGACTGCTTGAAACATAAACTGTTTTAGGTGGTTGAGTTGTAAATAATTTCTTCCTGCTTTGACTTTCAAGGAATAAAACCCTTAAAAACATACAAACATATCTACCTGTATCAACTCTTTCAAGTGCATTTTCTACGAACGCTTGAGCATGCTTATACGGTGGATTTGTAACAATATCCCCATTGTGATATGGTTCTGTATTAATTAAAAAATCTTCAACAGCTCCATATCCTCTATTTATTAAATCGGTAGCTTTTCCTAATTTTCCTGCCTCATCAAAAACTTGCGCTAAATGCCCCTCACCACAAGCGCATTCCCAGATATTACTTAAATCTGGTTCAACCTCTAACAATAAATGACCTGCAATGGGTTCAGTTGCATAATAATCGTTTTCTTCTCTATTGCCTTTTTTAGCGTGATTGCTTGCACCTAAGTTTATAAAAATACTTTCTTTCATGTTTGCCTCCAGTTGGATTCCTATGAAAGAATGTATGCAGACAAATTAAGTATCGTTCATAACATATTACTTGATACGACATACTATTGACTATTAGATTTGATTATGCAATACTTGTAGGCATCTTAGCAAAGTTTGTAGCTTGAAAATTTTAATAAAAATGCTCACAAAACGCTCACAAATTTAATTAACTTAGTTAAGTTTGCAAAGGTAATAAAAAGTGAAAAACTGGAGTTTTACTAGATTTAATAACATAGTTAAAATTATAAAATCTGTTAAAACGCTCCAGAAACCCCTTTCACGGTGTAGACAGGGATTCGAATTCCCTTGGGGGTATATAAAAAATTTAAAGATATATCAGGGTTTAGAGCCCTGATATTTTTTATCTTATTTTAAGAATAACCGATTTTTAACAGAATGCTAACAAAAATGCTAACAAAATAAAAAATTTAATTTTAAAATGGTTTTTAAGTTTAATAAGCAATTTTGTTATATATTTCATAAAATCCATCCTTTTATTTGCTTCAATATTTACCTCTTGAAGTATTTGTGTATAAACTTTTTGATGTCGTTGATGTACTGCTATGCCCTACTTCACGCGTTATATATTCGGTTGAAACACTGCAATAACGCATTATATCAACATATTGTCCTCTTAAATCATAAACTCTGCAATAATCTTCTTCAAAACCGTTAAGTTTTAATAATCTCTTAAATTTTCATAGCACCTATGGAGTATTGCAATAATATGATTAAAAAATATTGCTTAGTCTAATATGTTATGAACTAAGACAAAACATTGCGTTAATTTTTGTTTGTTATAAAATAATAAAACAGCTTGGTAAAGCTTCTTTGCTGCTGATATATCTTCAAAATAATTACAAGCTTTTGGTTTAGAACAATTGGAGATATATTTTATTCTCGATGGATAGTATTATTATTTTTAACTTGTAATAACAAGGCACTTAAGTCTTAGAATGATATAAAAGAGGAGTTTTATTTATGAAAAATGTTTTAGCAATACTTTTAGCTTTAATTTTCACAACTTCATTTGCATCTGCTGCAACAACCGCAACAACCGGCACAAATTTAAAAAATGCCATTAAAAAGGATATAACAAGCACTAAAGAAGCCATCAAAAAAGATTTACAAAATGCAGACAAAGAAAACAAGGCAAAAAGAGAGGCGCAAAATAAAGACAGAAAGGCAGCCCTAAAAACAAAAAGAGATAATCAGGTAAACGCAATAGATAATCAAATTAAAACTAAAAAGCAGCAAATAAAAGAAGTAAAAAAATCAACCACAATGACAGAAACAGAAAAAAATATAAGAGTAAGGTCTTATGAAAGACAAATTGAAGCTCTTGAATCAAAAAAAGCAAAGACAAATGAAATATATAATAAAGGCATAGAGTCTATAAAATAAAATTATTATCAAACCTAATGATACACACTTTAAAGCCAGGGTGTTTTAAAGTGTGTACTTTTCTTATTTTTTGATATAATTTAGCTTATGGATAATAAAATACAAGAACTTTTAGACACTTCTATAGAATTAATCAACAAAGAGCAATTTGAAGAAGCCTTCGAAATTTTAAAAACAGCCGCCAAAATTGAGCCTGAAAATATAGAAATACTTAAAAATACAGGCCTTGTCCTCATAAACCTTGAAGATTATATTGAGGCTAAAAAAATATTTGCAAAAATAATTAAAAAAGAACCTCATAATGCAAATGCCTGGTTTTATTTAGCAAGTGCCCAGGAAAAACTTGAAGATTTTGATGAGGCAATATCTGCATATACAAAAGTAATTGAACTGAGGCCCGAATTTATAGACGCCTACAAGGCTATTGGAGTATTATTCCTTAAGGTGGGAAGGCTTGATGAAGTAATCAATACCATAAAAACAGCCCTGGAGTTTGAAAAAGAGGATTACCAGCTTTATTACATATTATCCTCTGCCTATATGGCAAAAAAGGATGATGATACCGCGCTTGAATATCTTAAAAAAGCACACAACCTAAACCCAAATCATTTACAGATTCTAAATAACATAAGCACCTGTTTTATTGCAAAAGGTGAATGCGAAGAAGCAGAAAAATACTTAAAAAAAGCCTACGCTCTTGATAATGAAAACCCGATGACAAACTACAACCTTGGGTCTTTATATCAAATACAAGGAAGATACAAAGAAGCTTTCAACCATTTTAATACAGCATACATTAAAGAACCGACATCGAGCTTTTTATCATCTCTTGCCTATTGTGCAATTCAAGCGGAAGAATGGGATACAGCCAGAAATTTATATAAAAGCCTGAGCGCAATCCATCCTGAAAAATTTAACTTCAAAATGAATTATCTGAATTGCTGCATTCAAACCGGCAAATATAAAGAAGGGCTTGATATAGCACAAACCCTTGCAAAGCTAAACCCAAAATCGACCGACATTCAAAAAAAGCTTGCATATTTATTCAGGCTGACAAAAAGGCCGCAAAGCGCGATTGAAGTTTTAGAAAAGCTCTTAAAAAGAGGTAAGATAGATTTTGAAATCTGCTACAACCTTGCAATCTCATACGTAAACACAAAAGACCTTGAAGCAGGCAAGGAAAACCTTAAAAAATGTATCTCTTTAGAACCTGAAAACCCTGTTGCAAGAAGGGATTTAGGAATATTATATTTAAGAATGAACTATATAGAATGGGCTCTTGATGAACTAAAGACAGCTATCAAACTGGAGCCTGAAAATCCTGAAAATTATTTTAATTACGCCGTGGCGCTGAATAATTCCCAAAATTTTTCGGAGGCAGATGAATATTTTACAAAGGCAATAGATTTAAACAATAATAATCCGGATTATTATTTATACCGGGGCGAAAATCTTCTTGCAACAGGCAAAAATGATGAAGCAGAAGAAAATCTAAAAACCGCCCTAAAACTTTCGCCCGAAAATCAGAGGACAAAATTTGCCCTTGCAAAAATTTATTTTGAAAAGAAAAAATATTCTATCTCAAAAGAATTATTGGTCGACATTGCAAGCAATGGAAGCAGCCCGGAAGTTTTAAACCTTTTAGCAAAAAGCTACGCTAAACTAAAGGAATATCAAAACGCTGCAGGAATTTTTAACAATCTTGCAAAGAACTATCCAAATAATCATATCCTGCTCACAGAGCTTGCAAAATGCCAGCTAAAACTGAACGAATTTCATCATGCAAAAGAAACGGCAAAAAAAGCTTTAATGATATTTCCCGATTTTGAAGATGCAATAAAAGTATTAAAGGAGGCACAAAACAATGATTGCTGCTAAAAAAAGAATTGTATCCGGAATGCGCTCTACAGGGAAACTCCATCTGGGGCACTATTTTGGGGTATTAACAAACTGGGTAAAATTACAAAATGAATATGATGCTTTCTATTTTATTGCAGATTGGCACGCCCTAACAACAAAATACAATAACACTGCAAATTTACGGGAAGATGTACAAAATGTTGCGCTAGACTGGCTTGCCACAGGAATCGACCCCGATAAATCAACAATTTATCTGCAGTCTTTGGTGCCGGAAACAGCTGAGCTGCATATCTACCTTAGTATGATAACCCCGCAAAACTGGGTAGAAAGAGACCCCACCCTTAAAGATATGACAAAAATTTTAAGAACACAGGGTGCAACAGATAACAGTATAACATACGGGCTTCTTGGCTATCCTGTTTTAATGACGGCAGATATAATTACATTTAATGTGGACTATGTTCCTGTTGGAATAGACCAGGTTGCGCACATTGAAATCTCAAGAGATATTATAAGGCGCTTCAATAATCTCTATAAAGTAGAATATTTTAAAGAACCAAAACCCTTGTTAACTGATATTCCGCTCCTTAAAGGAATTGACGGCAACAAAATGGGAAAATCATTTAATAATGATATAAAAATATCAGATGATGAAGAAACGACCCAAAAGAAAATAATGAAAACAATAACAGACAGAGAAAGAATTAAAAGAGACGACCCTGGACACCCTGAAAACTGTGAAGTGACTTATCAATACTGGAAAATTTTCGGTACAGAAGAAGAAGTAAAACAAATTGAATCAGATTGCAGAGGCGCAAAACTTGGCTGTACAGACTGTAAAAAATGCCTTGCAAAAAAAGTGAATGAATATTTTGCACCAATAAGAGAAACAAGGCTTGAATATGCTAAAAAACCTGAAGTTGTAAAAGAAATTCTAATAGAAGGTTCAAAAAAAGCAAGGATTGAAGCCAAAAAAGTGTTTGAAGGCGCAAAAGAAGCAGTCGGAATGTATTTTTAAAACGCTAGACAAATATACAAAAAACCTCCGGCAACTGTTATGACCGGAGGTTTTTTATTAAACTTGGGCAGTCACATATAATTTACACAAAAATATATACTCCATTTTTTCTTGTAATGAAAGCCCTTTGGCTCAGGTTAACCCGTGCCCTTATTTGAATACAAACCTGTAAACCTTGAATTCAGCTGGCTTTAAGATATTAAATGTAATCATATTGTCTATAGGATTCAAAAGCCTTTTTTCAACAAACTGGCACTTTTGCATCTCATCATAGTCAAATTCAAAAAACGAAGTGAGCACACGGTTTTGAAGCTTTATCACCTTATCCATCAGCATCTTTCCGCGCTTTGTCTCAATGGCACTGGTGCCGTCCTCTTTTTGAACACACATTTTTTCTGTAGGGCTTTGATAATTTGACACCACAAGAAAATTACCGTCATCAGATAATATTTCCCAAGCAGCAAGCCCATCTTTTGTTTGTTCAATAATGTTTGCCTTGCCGTTTAAAATCACAGGGCAATTTTGCGCAAAATAATTTATAGCATTAAATTTTTCAAAAAATGCCCAGTCATTATTTCTCTTCATTGAAACTTCATTACCGATAACATACTCTATGCCTGTCTTTGTAAAACTTTCATCACCGTCTATATACAATGACGGCCTGTTTGCATTATCTCCGCCAGGCAAAAACTTATACTTAAACCATTTATATAAAGCCCCCTCAGCACCAAGCTGCCCCGGGTATTGGTCTATAGCTTCAAATTCTCCATCCTGGTTATTATAAGTTTTAAGTATTGAAAGAGGATTTAATACACTATTTCTTGAATTATATGTTTCAAGGTATTGATTATCTTCAATAATTTGCGAAGGTGTTTTTGTATTTTGCGAAACAATATCATTTCCCCAAAGAAGGTCAAAATTCATATCAAGATGATATTCTTTATAATAATTATCCCAAAGCATATACTCTGCAAGCGTTGCAAAATATGGTATTTTTCTTTTTAATACGCCATTCATCTTGCCAAGCACTTCTCTTGGCGCACGATAGCTGATTGGCATCCTGCTTTTCTCGGAAAAATCATCCACAACATGGTCAATATGGTCTATCCTAAAGCCGTCAAAATTATACTCTTCGGCAATAGTTCTTGTGTATTCAAAGAAAAAGTCACAAACTTTTTTATTATACCTGCCATTTTCAAAATATACAAAGTAATACGGCGTTTGACAGTCAAGATTTGCAAAATGCGTAACATCTTCATCCTTATAATCAAAATGTCTAAACATAGGATAAGCTTTGCTTGAGTGCATCTTATCAAACACAGGCATGCCACATGAACACCACGCGCCGCCCGGTGCCGGCCATAAACCTTCATTAATAAGTGCCTTAACAATTTCAGGCTGCCTTATAATATCCTCTTCTCTTGCAGGTTTTTTACCATTTGTATCTTCTATAACTTTATAAACTTTTTTTAATATATCATCCTGGCTGAATCTGTTTGACATCTTTTCGCAAAGTGTTTTTTTAGTATTAAGCATCAAGTTGTCAATTTCCTGCAAAACCTCTTCATTGCCGCTTTTTAGCGTTTTCTTTGAACCGTGCAATATTTCAACATAAATATTCTTTGCTTCATCAACCCGATTAGAATCAAACTTATCCTTTAAAACTACTGCAATTTTATCAACTTCATTAAGATAATCATTCATTAAATCATTAATGTCATACCACCTTGCAACATAAGGCTTAGATAATACTACCTTTGAAAATCTTCCCGTCTGTGGAAGTATATCATAAATGACAGGATGTCCTGATAATTGGGCAAATGTAACAAATAATTTTACCTGTTCCTTGGCATTTAATCCCAAAAATTTGCTTAATTTTTTATCCTCAAGTTTAGGGCTCACATCTGATGACATTGGAAGATAAGCGCAGCCAAACTCTCTTGGATGAAACGGCAAAAGATAAACAGTATCTGCCATAACATTCATTTTTTCATTTCCCCTTGGAAGGATAATAAGCTGGGCAACCCACTCAATAAATGTGCCGACATTCGGCCCCTTATTGCCATCTCCCAAGGCTGATAAAGAAATGAGCTTTATATTATGCCCTTCCCTTTTAATCCAGTTAGAATTTCTTGCCTTTTTTCTTGCTAAAGGTGAAGGATTATTTATATCTTTAAGTTTATTATTTTCATAAGTTCCTTCAAGTTTTAAAATTTCAACAAATGAATAAATAATCTCAGACTGATTTAACTCCTCAAGCACTTTATAGTGAGGATAAGGCAAATAACCGTATTTTTGTATTGTTTGAGAAAGATATTGCCTTCTTTCCTCCGAAACATCATTAATACAGTAAATTTCCTTTAGTTTTGTAAATACATCCTGTAGTTTCATTCCGCCCAATGCATTCTTTGACAATAAATTTAACACTTAAATCACCTTTTTCCATTCCCTTGGGGAATAATTCTAATCTATCCACAAAGAATCTTACCATGGAAATTTTTAAATTAAATTATTGTGTTGAGAAATGTTAAAATATACTAAAACATGGGCACCGCAATAGTCTTACATGATTGATTTTAAAAATCCGTTGTTGTAAAATTTTATACAAGAAAGCTATCGCCTACTAGAAAACTAGAAAGTGAAGGAAGGAAATAAATGAGTTTTTTAAAGAACGCTTACAGGCTATTTTTAGTCTTATGCCTGGTTATTACAGGCGCCAATTCAAGCTTCGCATCTATAATGGAAGATGTGCCTGAAGGATATTGGGCAGAAGGCGCCATCAAAGACTGCATTAACAGAGGCTATCTGCAATTAGATGCCAAACACAACTTTTACCCGGAAGGCACCATAAAAAGAGCAGCATTTTTAAATTCGCTCCTTAGGGTTATTGAAAGCGAAGATGCTGTTAAAGGTGCAAAGGCTTATTTCAAGGACGTTACAAAAAAATCATCTTACAGCAAAGATATCGCCGTATCTCAAAACATAGGCATAGTCTTTGGCTATCCGGATAAAACCTTTAAACCGGATGAAGCAATCAGCCGCTCTGAGGCAACAAGCATTGTTGCAAACATTTCAAAAGTAAAGATGGGCGATAAATCAATCCTTGAAGAATTTTCAGATGTAGGTGAAATCCCTGGTTGGGCAGTAGATTCATATGCCACAGCTGTTAGTGAAAAATTATACGTAAATTACCCAAACCCTGATAAATTTAACCCCAAAGCAAAAATGACAAGAGCAGAAGCTGCCGTATTATTTGCCAAAATGGCAGAAGATTTTGATATGCTCAAATTAAAATATTCTCTTGGCGACAGAGATGTTCTTCTTCGTGAGGAGACATTATCAACCTATAATAAAGCTCCAAGAACGGTTGTTAAAATTTATAACAATAAAAAAGTAATAGAAGCTGGCAATGTAATTAAAGCACATCCAACGAGCCTTATAGACACAAGAAAAATTCAAAAAGACTCCTTTATAACATTTACAGCTCCTGAAGATATGTATACAGACGAAGGAACGCTATTATACAAAAAAGGCGCAAAATTTAACGGCCGCGTGCATATTGTAAAAAACAGAATCTGGATTAATAAGCAGCAAAAGGCCTTATTCATATTCGATAACGGCAAATACCCAAATGACACAGAAAAAGAATTAGCCGCAGTTCCATATACAACAAACAGAGGGCGTATCGTTTTTGTAACAGATGCTAATTCAAAGAAAAAATACAAAGAAAGCGCAAAAGAACTTACAAAAGGCGATTTTCTTCTTCAATATGTAGATAAATTAAGACCCGTTGTAAAAACAAAGATTAAAAAGAATGAAGATATCTATCTTCTTTTAACGGGTGACTTAATTATTCCAACCGCCTCAGACCTGTAATTTCAGATACTTTCTAAAACATCTGAAACATCAATATTTAAACAAAAAGATTGTTCGCAGTTCACCTGTCTTTTATGCCAAAGACAAGGCCTGCATTCAATCTTTTTGTTCTTTATAACCCTTATATTATCTTTTTTAGGCACCAGTTTTTCTTCATTTGTCGGCCCAAAAATAGCAGCTATGTTCAAACTCAAGCCAACACCTATATGTAAAGGCGCACTGTCAGCGCATATTAAGGTATCTGCCTTAGACATCACATTCATTAAATCACGTAAATTCTTTGTCCTGCCATAAAAATTAATAAAGTTAGGATTGGACACGATTTCAGTGTGCTCTAAAATTTTTCCTATAATTTCAGCATCATCGGACCCTCCCAATAAAAGAAGCTTTTTGCCCTTATTTAATGCACCCTTAATAATATCAACCCAAAAAGAAGATTCAGGGCACTTATATATTCCCTTGTTAATACTCATCAATGAAACGCCGGGATGAAGCGCCACAAAGCCGGGTTCAATGCCATCCGGCAAAGTATAATCATTATCAGCCATAAGATGAGGCACACATATTTTATCAACAATATCCTCTTCATCCAAAAATGGCAAAATTAAATCATGATACATATTTCCGGCATATTGATTCTCATCCAAGGTCGCTCCGTCTGTGAGCAAAAATGACGTCTTGCTGAAATACCCTGAACGTCTTTTAATTCCGGTCATATATAAAATTATTGCAACAAGAGGAGATTTACCGCTTGATATCACAACATCAAATTTTCCTTCTCTTGCCTTTTTAATAAGGTTAAGCACATTAAAATATTTTTTTATGCCCTTAGCCTTTATATCAACCTCAATTATTTCATCAATCAAATTTGTTATCTGTTTTATGCCTCTTGCCCTTTTTTCAAGGCAAAGTGTTACTTTGCAATTTGGAAATTTCTTTTTAAAATCTTCAATTGCAGGCAAAAACAATATTTCATCCCCAAGCCCGCCATAGTTTATAAAAAGAGCATTGGAAAAATCGTCTGTATCTTTATTTATCATATTTTTGTTAAAGTTTTCCATAATCATCTATCCTCTGGTATTATTTTATAATAAAATATTTTCTATGGAGAAAGTTATGAACAATTCAGCAGATAATACTATAAAAAACTTAAGCCTTTCATACACTGGGATTGGCTCGCTCCCATTCAAAAATGATAATGCACCAAATGAAGCTATGGATTATGTTTTTGAATGCTGTGCCGATTTCCCTTACTGGGCGCAGCTTCCGCACTATAAAAAAGAAGAAGATATGACCCTCCAGTTCACAGAAAATCTGCCGGGATTGATTTATGACGCTAAAGAATTTAAATATTACCTTGATGATACTGCAGATATATTCTTTGAAGCACTTGAAAATTTATTTGTTGACTACGAAACCATAACTTCATCGGGCACGTTGATAGAAAATGAAGCCATCCTTGATAAATACAAAATTTCAAAACCATATTCAAACACAATAGATATTTTCATACAAAGACTTAAAAACAAAGATTACATAAAAACCCCGAATTTTACAAAAGGCTCAATCACAGGGCCCTTCACATTCTCAACAAGCATCTCCGATAAAGAGGGGAAATCTGCCTATTATAATGAAACCCTAAGGGAAGTAATAATAAAAACCCTTAGTCTGAAAGCCCTTTGGCAGATAAAAGAATTCAAAAAAGCCTGCCCAAATGCTAATCCTGTAATTTTTATGGACGAACCTTCAATTTCACAGGTTGGAAGTTGTGCATTTGTAACCGTTAAAAAAGATGATGTTACATCTATGCTGAAAACAATATCCGACGATATAAAAAAATTCGGCGCACTGTCAGGTATTCACTGCTGCGGTAAAACAGACTGGGATATAGCAATCAGAAGCAATGTAAACATAATAAATTTTGATGCGTATTTTTATTCTCAAAGTGTCGGCACATACGCAAAAGAATTAGAAAACTTCATAATAAATGGCGGCTTTTTATCCTTTGGAATTGTGCCAACCCTTGACAAAGAAGCACTTGAAACACTTGATAGCACTAAGGTTTATGATAAATTCAAAGAAGCCTTGAATTGCTTTGTTTCAAAAAATATTGATAAAACACTTATATTAGACCATTGTTTTATAACCCCAAGCTGCGGCTGCGGCTCTTTAAATATCGAAATGGCAAAAAAAGCACTCAGGCTCTCAAAAGAATTATCCGAAATATTAAAAAAAGAAAACGGGGTGCAATAATGACATCTACTATTGCTGTAATTGGAAAATCAGGAAATGGCAAAACCACAATAGTAAAAGCTCTTCAGAGCATAATAAGAGAATTTTTTCCTGATAAATCTATCCTTATTATTGATAATGATTTATCCCAGGAATTGGCGCAAAGATTTAATCTCACTATAAATAACACCGTATATGGAATCAGAAGCGGCAAGCACGAGTATAATACGGGTATTCCCAAAAAAATGACAAAACAGGAATACGTCGAATGGGCGCTTGAAGATATATTAACTGAAATTGATGAAAACACAGAGATATTAGTATCACATCTTGTAGCTTCAAAAGATTGCATTTGTCCCATAACAAAAATAATGAATGAAGCGCTGGTAAAATTGATTGACAGATATGACTTTGTAATGTTTGACTGCGAATATGACCTTAAATATCTAACACAGCTTGTTGATTACCCTATTGATACAACCCTGCTTATAACAAAGCCTGATTCAAAATCTCTACAGTTGGCATCAAAAATATATGAAAGCAATAAAAAATATGCAGCCGCAGGCCAATTCAGCATAATCCTGAATCAATTGAAAAAAGGCCAGGAAAATATTGTTCAGGAAGCTTCTAAAACATGCTCTCTTGATATTCTGGGGGTAATTCAAAAATATGATGATTTAGAGGATAATAACAGCCCGGAGGGCGAAATAAAAGAAATAATGAAAAATCTTTACTCAAGGCTTAACCTTCCGCAAAATATAGAATATAAAAGGAGCTGATTATGGCAATAATAATGGATGGCAAAGCCCTTTCAAATCAAATCATTGAAAATATTAAAGATAAAGTTTCAAACCTTGATACAAAACCCGGACTTGCTGTAATTCTTGTAGGCGAAGCCCCTGCAAGTGCCGTTTATGTTAAAAATAAAGAAAAACAAGCTCTGAATGCAGGCTTTCATTCCTTTATTCATAAATTACCGGAGAATACTACAAAAGAAGAGCTTCTAAGTTTAATCGAAAAATTAAACAACGATAACGATATTGATGGAATTCTTTTGCAATTGCCCCTGCCAAAACGCCTGAGCGCATATGATTTTCTTGATAAAATTGACCCTAAAAAAGATGTTGACGGCTTTCACCCGATAAACTCGGGCAAACTTATAACAGGTGAAACACCCTATGCGCTTGCCTGCACGCCAAAGGGCATTATTAGAATTCTCGATGAATACAAAATCCCGATATCAGGAAAAAATGCCGTAATCATAGGTCGCTCAAATATAGTCGGCAAACCTCTTTCCATGCTTCTTTTAAACAGAAACGCAACCGTTACAATCGCTCATTCAAAAACAAAAAACCTCCCGGATATTACAAAAAATGCCGATATCTTAATATCTGCAACGGGGAAAGAAAATATGGTGACAAAAGATATGGTTAAAAATGGCGCAGCAGTAATTGATGTCGGAATAATAAGAGACAATAGCGGAAAATTAAGGGGAGATGTGGATTTTGACAATGTTAAAGAAATCGCAGGCCATATAACCCCTGTTCCTGGCGGAATAGGACCTATGACAATCGCTTCCTTAATGGAAAATACTTTGGAATTATACAATCTACATAAGGCTAAACTATGACAAATAGAGCATTACCTGTAAATAAGCTAAGAGACGCCTGGGTTGAAATAAACCTTGGAAATCTGGAGTTTAATATAAATTCAATCAAAAAAAAGATTGAAGAAAACCTTTCTAAAGACGAAAGTATGCCAAAACTTTTAGCAACGATAAAAGCAGACGGTTACGGCCATGGAAGCCTTATGTGCGCACCCACATTAATTGCCTGCGGAGTTAGCGCCTTTGGCGTTGCAAGTGTTGATGAAGGTCTTGAATTAAGAAATAACAAAATAAATGCACCAATACTTGTATTGGGCGCTGTGCCTATTTGGGCCTTTGAAAACGCTGCTGCTAACGATATCACTATTTCAATATTTAATAAAGAACACCTTGAAGCTGCAAAAATTTTATACGAAAGAACAGGAAAAAAAATAAAGGCTCATATAAAAATTGACACAGGAATGAACAGAATAGGAATCAGCCATAAATATGCAAAAGACTTTATAAAAGAAGTACAAAAAGCTGATTACATTGATTTAAAAGGTATATTTACCCATTTTGCAGACGTTGAAAGCAAAAAGGTGCTTGAACTTCAAAAACAAAACTTTAAAAATGTAATTAATTCAATCGACAGAAAAAATCTCATAATTCACTGTCAAAACAGCCTTGGTGCCTTTATTGACCCGGGTATCAAATGCGATATGATAAGGCTTGGGATAATATTATACGGCCTTTCACCCTTAACATACGGAAAAGAATGTGATATAGACCTCCCTGAATTAAAACCCGTTATGGGCCTAAAGGGCAGAATTACCAATATTCACACAATAGAAAAGGGCGATGGCGTAAGCTATGGATACTCTTATATTGCAGATAAAACAACCCGTGTCGCAACAATTCCTATAGGATACGCCGATGGCGTATCAAGAAATCTGTCAAATAAAATCACAGCCTCATTAAATGGGAAAACCATTAAACAAATAGGAAGAGTGACAATGGATCAAATGATGTTTGATATTGGCGATATTGAAGCAAAAGAAGGCGATATCATAACACTTCTTGGAAAAGATGGTGATAAATATTATTCTGTTGACAATTGGGCACAAATTTTAAATACAATAAACTATGAACTAACCTGCAGACTAAAAGTACGATTGCCAAAAATATACGTCAGGTAAATAAAACGCGTCAAAACTACCTATTTAAGGGCTTATTAACAATCAGATAAAATCAAAATTTATATAAATCAAAACCCAAAATCATAAAACGAGCTCCCAATTAACGCGCAATATATACAAAAAACATGTTGCGGTCTTAAAATTCAACTTAACACTTTTAAAAAACTACTGGCGCAAATATATAAATTATGATAATAAATTTATTATAAAAGTATAAACTGCACTAACTGTTTGTAGAAAATAAAGGAAAACATAAATGAGCACACCGGAATCGAGAGCACCCGAGGGAATACTGTGTTCCAAAACACACGAATGGGCACTTGAATCTGATAATTTAATCACAATAGGCCTAACTGATTATGCCATAGAGCAGCTGGGCGACATTGTCTTTGTAGAATTGCCCGAAGCTGGTACAGAATTTGCAAAAAATGAAGTTTTTGCAACCATAGAATCAGTAAAAGCTGCATCCGAAATATATATGCCCGTTGGCGGAAAAATTATAGAAGTAAACGAAGAATTAATAAATTCACCGGAATTAATAAATGAAGACCCTTGGGAAAACGGATGGCTCATTAAAATCGAAAGCAGTACATTCCAGGAAGATTCCCTTGGCCTTTTAGAATACGAAGATTATAAAGAAGAAACTATAAACTAGACCGTATTCACCTAAAAAAAGCCATTACCATTGTTATCCCCAAAAAAAAGGGGTGGTTTTGTTTCCTAAAAATGTTGATTATTAAATTTACGCTTCAGGGCCAGTTAAATTTATATGGAAGAAAGCAAAAATTAAAACTTAGCCCTTTAGGTAAAATTTAAATGCTTAATAAACTTAATATAATTTATTTTTCAAGCTATAAGCTAATTTCAAACTATTTTTATTAAGAAATATTACAAAAATATAAAAAATATATACAAATTAGTCAATTTTTTTATAAGAAAAGACTTTATATAAGTACAAAGGCAAATTAAATTAAATAGAAAACATAATGGAGGAATTAAACCAATGGCTAGAGTACTTATTTCAATGCCCGAGAAATTTTTAGACGAGATTGACCACGTAGCAGATAATGAAAACCGTTCCCGCTCTGAATTAATCAGAGAGGCCTTAAGAACTTATATTCACCGCACAAAGGTTAGAGAAAATACCTTTGCACAAAAGAATGCTTCAATCTTAGAAGCCCTGCTTGATTGACGCACAAAATTCCAAACAAGTTTACCCCAAAAAAAACATACACCAAAGTATTAACAACAACTAAAGCACCTTAATTTTAAGGTGCTTTTTGCTGTGATTAAATAAATTTTCTTTTAACTGCTTATGGGCGCATCTTCCTTATAGGCACAGGGAATATTTTCTTCTTTTAAATAATTCATGCCCCATTTATTTAATTCAATAATCGCAGGAATTAAAGTCCTGCCTCTTTCGGTGAGTGAATATTCAGTCTTTGGCGGCACAATGGGATAAAGTTTTCTTTCAACAATTCCATCAGCCTCCAGCTCTTTTAGCTGTTGAATGAGCATTTTAGGGGTGCTGTGGCAAATTAATTTTTGTAATTCATTGTACCTTAGAGTTTTATTGATTAAATGTCCTATTATAACCCCCTTATATTTCCCGCCGATTATATCCATTGTAGCTTCAAGCGGACATTTGTATTCTTCCTGTTTTTTTCTTGCCATATTACTCCATACTTACTTTTTAGTAAATATTATACAAAAAAGTACATTCTTGTAAAAAGGAAATCATTACTTAAAATAATTTTATAACATCAAACTTTGTAATAAGGAGGAATAAATGAAAATCACGCAAATAAGAAATGCAACAATTATCGTAGAGTATAACAACACTAAATTCTTAATTGACCCATGGCTTATGCCAAAAGACTTTATGCCGGGCTTTGAAGCTGCAATAAATTCTGAAATACGCCAGCCGAGAGTAGACTTGCCTTTTGAAATTGAAAAAATCACAGATGTTGATGCTGTCATTATAACCCATATTCACCCTGATCATTGGGATAGCTTTGCCGAAGAAGCTCTTAATAAAGACACAAAAATTTTTGTGCAATCTGATTTTGATAAAAATTATATTCTTTCTAAAGATTTCAAAAATGTTGAAATTCTCTCTTCAAACGGAACGGAATTTAATGATATAACCTTATATAAAACATTCACCCAGCACGGCAAAAAAGAAATTTTAAAGCCCATATGTGAAAAAATCGGTATGCGCTACGATGCAATGGGTATCGTTTTTAAATCTAAAAATGAAAAAACATTATACGTGGCAGGCGATTCGATTTGGTGCAGCGAAGTAAACGAGGCGATAAACAAATATGCTCCGGGTATAATCGTGGTAAATGCCTGCGCAGCAACTGTTTTAAATGGCGAAAAAATAATAATGGGCGTAGAGGATATAAAAGAAGTAATAAAAAATGCACCAAAGGCAATAATTATTGCAAGTCATATGGACACAGTAAGCCACTTAGCCGTTACCCGAAAAGATTTAAAAGAATTTAAACAAAAAGATGATATCAAGAATTTACTTATTCCCGATGATGGAAGCACAATAGAAATAAATAATAAATAGAGCTGTACAAATAGTATGCGCAAAGCCATACCATCTATGGCTTTGCATTTTTTTATATATACCAAAACAAATTCCACCCGAAACTTTTACATAGCAAATAAAATATTTACAAAAATTAATAAAATTCATTTTATACTCTGATTTATAAATCCATGCCAAATTTGGCATGGAAAAATGAGAATATTTACATTTCTTTACCAAAAAAGACAAATTTTAAAATCATGAAAACATGCACCCCCCATGGGTTTTACATGTATCAAACCATGGAAAGCCATGCCCAAAGATTATCTTAGGCGGGTCAATCCCTTAATACATAAGCTATACAAGCCATAAGCAGTATGTTAAATCTTGTTAATAATTGGCTAAAATACACTTGTATACTGGCTCTTAGAAGCTATAATAGTAATAAATTCAGTTAGGACAAGCCTTTTCAAACTTAAAGGCTTTCAGATTTGGGTAGTTCTTAAATTAAGATTAGGAGATAAAAGTGCATAAAAGCAGAGATATGGGCCGCGCGGTTGCAGTAAGAAGATGGACTACAACAGCAATAGAATGTTATAAAAGAGGATGCAACTGCGAAGGATGCTTTTATACAGATTTCTTTGGCAAATCATCACAAAAATGCCAAATGAAAGCTTCCGTACTGGAGCTTGTCAGGGTTTTAGGCAAGCCCGACATTGAAATACAGCAAATATTAAATGACTAATGTTCAATTTACACCAAAGGGTGAAAAGAGAAGATAAAAGGGGTTTAATTAATTTTAAAGCCATGCGGCAAAAGTTCGCTCAGCCCATAGGCTCTATAGCCGTCCTCGGCTTCTAAAACTACTTTTATATCATTGTTTGCGCCATCCATTGTGCTAAATTCATTAAGCCACTGTAAACACCCGCCGCATGGCAGACAGTTCTTTTGTCTTGGGCTGTAAACGGCAACGGCAATAAGCTTGCTCTTTTCACCGGCACAAAGAGCGCTGGACAAGGCATTTCTCTCAGCACAAAGACCAAGGCAGTAGCTGGCATTCTCAATGTTTGAGCCAAGATAAACCTTGCCGCTCTCAAACAAACAAGCAGCGCCCACAGGAAATTTTGAATAAGGCGAATAGCTGTTTTTGCTTGCCTCTTTTGCTTTTTCTAACAATTCTTTAAAATCCGGTTTTCTTTCTTCCATTTTGCTTTCCTTAAAATCAAATTGTAACATTTAAGAATAAATTGCGTTTACACCAAAATATGCGTTGTTAATTTTTTCATGTCCTATATTTGTATTATCGCCATGACCTGTAAAAACTTTAATTTTTTCATCCAATTTGAACAATTTTTCTTTAATACTGTTTTGAATCTCATCAAAAGACCCTCCGGGTAAATCACAGCGTCCTATTTCTTCATAAAACAAAGTATCGCCAGAAAATAAATTATCATCAGCCAAATAACAAACAGAGCCCTTTGAATGCCCGGGCGTTGCTATTGTTTTAATCTTTAACCCGGCAAAATCTATTTCTTTTCCTTCATTTATAAATTCATCAATTTCAACAGGCTCAATCCTTTTGTGTGCAAATAAATCACACTGCACTGAAAGATTATCATACAAAACCTTATCGGCCTCAGCCATTAAAATCTGAATATCAGGATATTTCTGCTTAAATTCTTTTAGCCCGCCAACATGATCAAAATGCGCATGCGTAATTAATATATAGCGAAGTTTCAAATCATTCTCATCAATAAACTTAAATATAGCCTCATTAGACCCCGCACAATCAATTAAAACAGCCTCCTTTGAAGCCTCATCATACAAAAGATAATTATTGGCCGCAAACTCTTGTGGTATAAACTTTTTAACTATCATTAAACTATCCTTCTAAAATTCTTAAATTTCAGCTCCAATATTTTAACATAGTTAAACATTTTACAACAGGGTGTTGAGGCTTATTTGAATTATAAGTCTCAATTAAAATCTTTTGCACATTAGCATCAGTCAAATCAAAATGCAGCTTTAAATCGCTCAAATACTTGGATAAATACTTTTTGGCAGAGTCAATATCTTTACAGGCCTTATCCTGCTTTGCAAAGTTTTTTTTAAAATTATCAAAAAACGCATACAAATTTGCTCTGGCATTTTCCCAAAAATGATTACAACTACACCTTTTTAATAAAAAACCTTCTTTAAAACGTTTTTCCATAAAAATCAGCACATTCAGTCATACCACTCTAACACATTTAATAATAAAATATTTACTCTGCCAAAACATTACCGTTAAGTTTAATTACGGGTTTTACACAAAATAACTACATTTAAAAACAAACACTATCATTAGCTCAAAGCCGCAAATATAAAATAAGCCATAACCCGTGCTTTTGCACCCATAAAAACAGGCAATATTACTTCTTCTTTGCAGGCAAAATGTTTTCAAACTTAAACACATATGATTTTTGCGTATCATCTTCCTCTTTTAGGCCCAAAATACGCTCTAAATCTACTTTTATGCTGCCCAAATCATCATATTTTTTTAAAACCCCGTCAATTGCAATAGAAACATCGCCCGTTTCTTCTGAAACCACAATGCACGCACAGTCTGAAATTTCAGTAATGCCAATAGCTGCTCTGTGCCTTGTACCGTATCTCCAGCTTAGTTTAGGGTCCTCAGTCAAAGGAAGCAAAACCCCGGCAGACTGCACCACATCATTGCATACAACAACAGCACCGTCATGCAATGGCGTATTTGGGTGAAATATTGTAAGCAATAATTCCTGAGACAGATTACCATTAATCTCTACGCCAACATCCGAATGATTCAGAGCCTTATCCTCTTTTTGAAGAACAATTAACCCGCCGATTCTTGACTTTGACAAATATTTTATTGTTTCAATTAATTCCTTGACTACATCAATGTTTCCACCCCTTTTTTCGAATGTTTTTTTACCGAATAATATTTTTGTTAAAAAATCATTCTGGCCGATGTAGCCCAAAAACCGCCTCAATTCAGGCTGAAAAATAACAATAAGACTGACTGTCACAACAGACACAAGGGTTTTTAAAAACACACCGAATATTTGAAGATTAATCCTTATCAAAAATTCAGAAAAAAGCCACATAATAAGAAGCGCAAATATGCCCCTCACAAGGCTTTCAGAGTGCGTGCCCTTGATGTATTTATTGTATAAAAAAATCAAAATCAAAGAAAGGACAACTATTTCGGCAACATTTATCCCAAGCTGCGCCCCGGCAAATGAATGGGCAAGCTCATAAAACTGCCTAAGCAAATATTGGTAAATGTATGAAAAATCCAATGTTTGCGCCTTCCTATGCTAAATTTTACTAAAATTCCGCCAAATTAATTGATACAGACTAAAGGATAACATCATTTTGGGTTAATTGCTGATATGTCTCCCTTTTAACTATAATATCAGATTGAGAATTATTTACAAGTACCATCTTGGGCTTTAATACCCTGTTGTAATTGCTTGACATGGAATACCCATAAGCACCGGTATTAAACACACACAAAATATCCCCGGCAGTCGGTGAATTTAATTCTATATCCTTAATCAAAATATCGCCTGATTCACAGAACCTACCTGCCACTGTAACCTTCTGCGGCTTATCCTCTTCCTTCTTATTTGCAATCACAGCCTCATATTTAGCCCCATACATAGATGGCCTCGGGTTATCTGCCATTCCGCCATCCACAGCAACATATCTTCTGCCGTTTGGCACCTGTTTTGAAGAACCTATTGTATAAAGTGTCACACCCGCAGTGCCCACCATAGAACGGCCGGGCTCAATATATAAAACAGGTTCATCTAAATCATACATTTCACAGTGGTCTTTTATTGATTTCTTGATTACACTTGCTATTTCATATACAGAAGGCGGGCAATCAGCCTCAGTATAAGTGATTCCAAGGCCTCCGCCTATATTCATTTCATTAAGATTTAAATTAAATTTATCGTTTATCCTCTTTAATTCCTTTAATAAAACACCGATTTCATCATAATAAACCTGCGTTTCAAAAATCTGCGAGCCGATATGCGCATGAAGCCCCATAATTTCAAGGTTTGTAAACTCATTCATTATAAGCTCAACCGCTTCATCAATCTGCACCAAATCAAAACCAAACTTAGAATCAAGGTGCCCGGTCTGGATGTACTCATGCGTATGGCATTCAATCCCCGGAGTTATCCTTAAAAGCACCTTCTGCACCTTATCAAAAGATTTTGCAACCTCATTTAATAAAGATAATTCTAAAAAATTATCAACACTGACACGTCCAACGCCTAATTCCAAAGCCAAAAGCAGTTCATCCGTTGTTTTGTTATTTCCATTAAATGTTGTCATTTCCATATTTACACCGGCTTTATTAACAGTAAAAATCTCACCGCCTGAAACAACATCAAAACCAAAACCCTCTGAGTGAAGAATTTTAGCTATTTGCGCCGTCATTAAAGCCTTTGAAGCATACATCATATTCACTTTTTTATAATCACTGAATGCCTCTTTATATTGTTTTGCAATAGTTCTAAGCGTAACTTCATCCATAACATATAAAGGCGTACCATACTTTTCAGCCAATTCAACCGTGTCACACCCCGAAATTTCAAGATTTCCCTTCTCGTTGATTTTTGTATTTAACGGCCTTATATTCTGATTCACTGTTTTATCCGGCATTATCTTCTTAACTCCTTGCTAAATCTTTGTATAAATTGTAACATAAAGATAATTCAATAATAAAGGAGAACTTTTTTGGAAGAAAAGAGCGAAAATCAAAACACGGAAATTCTTGAAAATCAGGCAGAATCTTCAAATTCAAGCCTTTTGACATATAAAAATATAATCTTTGCAATAATGCTGGTTTTGGTCCTAATTTTTTTATCAAACATTCTGGATATAGCGCTAATGTTGTTTGTGGCCTTTATCATCACCTGTGCCATAGACCCTCTTGTAAATAAATTGCAAAAATATATGCCAAGGGTTTTGGCAGTCAGCCTCGTCCTTCTATTGCTTCTTTTGGGCATTTTGGTAATCTTCATCCCGCTTTTAACCCTCACAATTAAACAAGGTATAGTCTTTATAAAAAACATCCCTGAATACATACAAAACTTACAAACCTTCCTCCATACAAAGCATTTTGGAATACTTCTTTCAAAATATATCAATTCTGATATGATTAACACAGCAAACACAGATATAACAAACCTTACAAGCGAACTCGTATCAAAAGGAATGGATTTTTCAAAATTAATAGCAAGTTCCCTAACCGGTTCAATCGCAGTAGCCATAATGGTTTTCTACTTCTCATACGACGAAAAACTTATGGTAAAAAGGTTTTTAGAGTTTTTCCCGCCAAAGTTTAAGAAAAAAGCCGCACATATCCTTGATTCCATAAGAACAAAAGTCGGAGGCTACGTATTTGCACAGGCTTTATCAATGATTGTTGTAGGTTTATTTACCTTTATAGGACTTCTTTTAATAGGCCACTCAAACGCCCTTTTAATAGGTTTCTTAGCCTGTATACTTGATATAATTCCTGTTATAGGCGCAACAATTGCCGTTGGAATTGCCCTGTATATGGCAATCAGCGGCGGCCTTTTCTATGTCATACTGACATTTATCATTATGATGATAGCCCAATGGCTGCAAAATCAGATATTCCGGCCGATTCTATTCGGAAAATTTATGGATACACACCCGCTTTTAATCATAGTTTCACTTCTTATAGGGGCAAAATTTATGGGTTTCTGGGGCGTTGTTCTTGCACCGGCAATTGCAAGTATAGTCTGCGTTTTGGTGGATGAACTTTACATAAAACCCATAAATATGAAAGAAAAAACATAAAAAATATGGAAAAATTTTTATACGAAAGACCACAAAACAAAGACCCGAAAATCAACGTATGGTTTGCTTTTCCTGCCATTGAAAGTTTTGCAATGGCATCTTTAGGTTTTCTTTCAATCTTTAAACAGCTTGATTTAATGGAAAATATCTTCGCCGAAAGAATTTATGCAGATACAAAAACCACAATAGCAAACGTCAAAGACATAGATGTACTGGGCTTTTCAAACTCTTTTGAAATAGATATTTTAACCATTATGAAAATGCTTTTAAAATATAACATACCGCCGCTTTACAAAGACAGAGGGGAAGATTGCCCGCTTGTATTCGCCGGAGGGCCTGTTATGACTGCAAACCCGGTACCTTTTGAAGATTTTTACGATTTTGTAAGCATAGGAGACGCTAAAAGCACATTTAACCAGGTTTTTCAGGTTTTAGTAGAAAAAAGAAATGATACAAGAGAAGCCAAATTAAAGGCCCTGTCTGAAATAGAAGGAATTTGGGTGCCTAAATTCGGCAAAGAGAAAACTATCACAAAAATGACAGAGACTATCGAAGAACCGGTCTATACACCAATTTTGAGCGATAAAAGCTATTTTAAGGATACATTTATAATAGAAATTGAAAGAGGATGTCCGAAAACCTGCAATTTCTGCCTTGCAAGCTGGCTAAACCTGCCTGTGAGGTACGCCCCGCTTGATAAAATTCTTGATGCAATTGACTTAGGGCTTCAATATACCAATAAAATAGCGCTTCTTGGGGCATACGTTGCAGGCCATCCGGATTTTGATAAAATTTTAGAATACATAAGAAAAAAGAATGAAAAAAGCCCTGTAGAATTGACGTTATCCTCGCTCAGGGCGGACCTTACAGACGAAAATGTAATAAGGACCCTTGTTGAGTGCGGCCAGAAAACCGCCACTATAGCCGTAGAAGCAGGAAGTGAAAGGCTTAGAAAGGTTATAAATAAAGACTTATCGGATGAGCAAATCCTAAAAACCGTTGAAAACGCGAGGAAGTTTGGGTTAAAAGGGCTTAAAATATATGCTATGATTGGACTTCCAACAGAAACCGATGAAGATATTGATGCACTTATAAATTTAATGAAGCGCTTAAAGGAGGCCAATAAAGGATTTGAGCTCACTCTTAGCGTATCATCCTTTATTCCCAAGGCTCACACACCTTTTGAGCGGATAAAAAAGGCTGATAGCAAGGAATTAAGCGTTAAATTAACAAAATTGAAAAATAAAATTTCTAAATTAGGCATAAACCTGCGTCCAACAAGCGTTGACTGGGATTTAATACAAGCAATCCTCTCCAGGACGGGCATTTCGCTCTCATCGTATTTGCTGAAAGTCAATGAAAACGGGGGCAACCTGGGTGCATTCAAGCAAACTTGGCGCCAAATGGCAAAAGAGGGAATTTTACCCGGCTTAGAATCGCACGCAAAACTTCCCATCCCTGAAAACCTTGATGAGCCGCTGCCTTGGAGCTTTATAGACGTGAAAACCGCTCCTATGCTCAAAAAGCGCCTAATGGAATCAGGCGCCTTGAACTCTTAAAAAATTACAATATTATGTCGATTTTGCTTATTTTATGCGGTTTCAACCGATGCTTTGCCGTAATTTGCAAGTATATCCATCGTTTCGCCGATTGAAACCGAATCCGCAGTTATATCGCTGATTTTCACCCCGGAAGAGATGAAAAGCCCCTCTACTAGGTCGATTAGGCCCATATATTCATTATATTCGCCTTCGTTTTTTGCAGCGCGGATTTTGTCAACAAGGCTTTCCATGATTTCCTTGAAATCCTTTTCAGGACTGCCTGTTGGCTCAAGCCCGAGTTGGTACATTATACTGTACCATATCCTAAATGTAGACCCGGAGCTGCTTTCAGCCGTCTTGTCATCCTCTTGGAGGCTTTGTTTATTCTCGACAGCTGTTTTTGTCTGGATTTCCTGTAATTTTTCAAGGTCTTTTTGAGCGTCCCCACTGGCTTTCACGCCATACAGCGCAAGCAAATCAGAAACAGAGGAGTAGTCTGTTCGGGTTGCATACAAAAAATAATTAATTTGCTCCTGATACAGGCTGGATGCGGAAATTGGGGAAATTGACATAGTAAAATTAAGCCTTAAATTTAACTAAGCACATGTTTTATTGTTCCACGTGCAAATTTTTTCTAACATTTTTTGTGAAAACCCTGATGGCGCAACACTTTTCACCAATGCACGGTAAAAACCCAACCCACACCTGCCTTTAAGGCTAATTTCTACAATAAATTTTTATGATAAAATTTTAATATGGAAGAAAACACACTTCACAACCCGTGTTTCAATAAAATCGGGTATATACAGGTTTACACAGGTGATGGCAAAGGCAAAACCACCGCCAGTCTTGGTTTAGCGCTAAGAGCCCTTGGCCGCGGCTGGAAAGTGCTTATCGTAATGTTTACAAAAGGCGGCTCGGATTATGGCGAAATTCACTCGTTTTCAAACCTTTCAGACGATATAAAAAGCCGCTTCAAAGTAATAAATGCAGGCCTTAACAGGATTGTATACAAAAACAATATGAATGAGGACGATAAGGCTGAAATTCAAAAGGGATGGGCATTTGCAAAAAATGCCATAAAAAATTGCGAATATGAACTTGTAATCCTTGATGAGGCAAATATAGCAATAGATTTGGGGCTTATTGACGTCGAAGATATGCTTAATACCTTAAAAAACAAGCCTAAAGGGGTAGAAATTGTGCTCACAGGGCGCAATGCACACGAAAAAATTATTGAAGCAGCACACCTTGTCTCTGAAATAAAACCCGTAAAACACTACTGGGACATAGGTGTTGAGGCTAGAGAAGGGGTTGAATATTGAAAATCAAAAAAGAACGCATTATAGAAATTTCAATCCTGCTTTTCCTTGTCGTAGCAAGCGTTTTGACAGCACACACCATATATTATAACAAAATGGTGAAACCAAACCTTTATACAATCGAATTTCACGACATAGACAGCATTATAAAAGGCTCTCCGGTAAGGCTTATGGGCATAATTGTAGGGCACGTGAGGAACCTGACGCGTGATAATGACAAAATCTTGTGCCAAATCGTTGTCACAAAGCCAAACACAAGAATCCCTGACGGTGCAGTCGCAAAGGTAGAGTACAACGGGCTTGGCGGCTCAAAATCAATCGAAATTATGCCACCTAAAACTAATGACCCCGATATAAAAGGCATTATAGCGACAGACGCACTCAGAATTTCAGATTTTGCAGATGCATTCAATGATGTGAGGGAGGTTTTAGCCTGCATTAGGCAGTTTGTGGCAGTCTTAACGCCCGAAAACACCTTGGGGGCTGTAAAAGCAATATCAGATATGCCCGATTTCACTGAAAATACTGACATTGCACTGGACAAAGCACTAAACGAAGAGAAAAAAATACAAAAACAAATTAAAAACCTAAAAAAACTGGAACTAGAGCTTGATAAAGCTATAAATTTTACAAAACACAAATAAACCCCGCATAAGACAAGGCTGTCTAATGAAACAACATTTAAAAGCCCTTAATACAAGGCTTTTAAGGCAAAAGGGAAAAGTTTTCGCGCCTAAAAAGGCCGTTTTAACATTAATTTTACACTTATAAATACAAAAAGCGCACCGTTCAATCTATACCAGGTTTTTAGCCAAAAAAATTAAACCAGACCTTGTTGGCTGCAATAAAATTCACCCCATTTTTTCATCTCAATCAAAAGGGGCACAAGACTTTTGCCAAGCTCACTAAGCGAATATTCAACCTTTGGCGGAATAACAGGATATACCTGCCTTTCAATGACACCATCAGCCTCAAGTTCCCGAAGCTGCGCTATAAGCATCTTTGGGGTAACACCGGTTAAAATTTTCTGCAGCGCACTATACCTTAAAACTCCCTCTTTATGCAAATACCAGACAATCACAGCCTTATATTTACCGCCAATAACAGAAAGTGTGACACCCACAGGGCAATTAAAATTTTCAATACGGTTCTTCATAAGTTATACCTTAATTTTATCATTTTGTATAGTATATAACAAAAAAGTAAATACTTGTAAAAATAATAAAAATATATACAATACGAAATATAAGGAGAAAACCATGACAAAGATAGAAGTAAATCATAGTACAATACAGGCAAAATCCGCACTCCCAAATGATTGTAAAGAAAGCGGAACACAAAAACAGTGCAAAATATATATAATCAATTCATCCCCAAGAAAAGGCCAAAACACCGATAAAATGTGCCAAAGCTTCAAGAAAGGTGTCGAAGAAAAAGGCGGTGAGGCCAGAATAGTTTATTTAAACAACTTGAATTTTAAGGGCTGCAGAGAATGTTTTGCTTGCAAATTAAAAAACGGCAAAAACTACGGTAAATGTGCTTTTTCAGATGAACTAACGTCCATACTCAATGATATCAGCCATTCAGATGGAATAGCATTTGCAACACCCATATTTTTCGGGGATGTTTCAGGGGTTATGAAATCATTCACAGAAAGACTTTTATTTCCAAACATCAGATACGACAAGGATTTTACATCAATTGCCCCAAAAAAGCTAAGAACTGCAGTAATTTACACTATGAATGTTACAAAAGAAATATTCGAAAATGATTATTTGAGGGCCAATAATTCAGGCCCGATAGGCCTTTTTGAAAGCTGGATTGAAAAAATTTACAGAAAACCTGAAAGAATTTGTGGCTATAACACTTATCAATTCAGTGATTACAGCAAATATGACGCAGAAATTTGGGATGTTAATAACAAAGAATGGCAAAGACAAAACATATTTCCAAAAGAGCTAAAAAGCGCTTATGAGGCAGGTAAGCAAATGGCATCAATGTAAAGCCAAAACTTTATTTGGAAGGCGGGTTTTTTTGCACCTTCAACCCTTGAATGGAGCGGTTCTTTGACTTTAAAACAACTATTGAAACACCGATAAGAATCAATAATACACCAATAATTATTCTTGGCGTCAAATGCTCACCAAAAAATACAATTCCGCAAAACAAAGCAGTTATGGGCTCTAAAGCCCCTAAAATTGCCGTCTTGGTTGAGCCTATAAGTTTTATCGCAATAATTGTGGTTTCAAACGAAACAATGGTTGGAAAAATTGCTAATGCAAGAGCAAAAAACCACATCATAGGCTTATCCAGGCTCTGAAGCTCTGTACAAAACCTGAGATTAAAAACATACACTAAAAGCCCGAAGAGCATAACATAAAAGCTTAATTTTTCGCTTTTCATATGTTTAACAGCGCCAATAGTCTTCACGCCAACCATATAAAGTGCATAAAATAATGAGGCAGATAAAACAAGCACTACACCATATAAATTTAAAGCCGCGCCCGGCTTGCCTTTGTATAAGAGTGCAATCCCGATTGAGGTCAAAAGTATTGAAAAAACTATACCTTTGGTTATTTTTTCCCTAAAAAATGCAGCCATAATTATAGCGACCATAACAGGGTAAATAAACAAAATGGTGCAGGCAATTCCTGCTTCAATATACTTAAAAGCCAAAAAAAGCGTTAGTGATGAAAATGAGAACAAAAGCCCCAAAATAAAAAGGACAACAAGCTCTTTAACATTAATTTTTAGGGAAATTTTCTTAAAAAATTTAATCCAAACGCCATAAATTATCACAGCAAAGAAATATCTGTAAAACAATACGGAATTCACCCCGATTCCATAGGTAAAAAGGGGAAGCGCGAATAATGGATTAGTACCATAGCTCACAGCCCCAACAAGACCATTTATTATTCCTTTTGTATTCCTTTTCATAGTAATCAAAGTTATATTAAAATTTTAGCAAAGTCAATAATAATTCTTATAAACTTGTGCGCATATTTAGTTTAAATATACAGCAGGCAAAAAATCATTAAAACCGGCTTGTGCATTCAAAATTAAGCCAAACATAAAATCAGAATTACTCTACAAGCCCCAAATCAAGAACTTTTTTTACCTCTCCCTTTATTTTTTGATGGATTTCATTAATCGAAAGCTCGCCGTCTATTGTAATAAAATTATACTCATCCTGCAGTCTGTCATATTCTTCAAGACACCTTCCCTGATAAATCTCAAAACTCTTGTAAATATCTGTTGAAAGCCCGATATCCCTGCCGGATTCAAAATAATCAAGACCATTTGTGCCTATCATTCTTTTTAGAAGCTTATCTACTGGCATCTTAAGGTAAAACACAATATCAGGAACAGGCGCAAAATCATATAATTTTTTTACCCATTCAATGTTGTGGCCCCTGACAGTGTCGCGCACAAATGCTGTATAAATATATCTGTCTAAAAGCACTACAAAACCAGCCTTTAAGGCAGGAATGATGACATTTTCAAGCCTGTCAGCATAGTCTGCCGCATATAGAAGGCTGAATGTCGTTGTATTAAGAAGGTTTCGCTCCTTTGCTTCATTAATCACATCCGATATCAAACGCGATGTTTTCCACTCAGATAACATGCAGCCGTAGCACTCATTTTCTATATATTTTTTAAGAAGATTCACCTGGGTTGATTTCCCGGCGCCGTCTGTTCCTTCTATAACTATTAAAAGCCCGTCATAGCCGTGTTTTTGATACATTTATATGTTTATACCTTTCGATTTTAAAAGCTCAACCACTAACTGCCTGAAATACACCTGTTTTTTGTGAATTGTATCATTGGCATCCACCTTTATAAGGCCGTATTCATCCACCATGCCTTTATATTGCTCTATCACCCTGTTTTGAAACAATACATAACTTTTATAAGGATTATTTGATAATTTTAAATCCATGCCGGCTTCATAATACTTTGGCTGGCGTGTAGAACAAATCCTCTCCAGTGATACCTTTGCGCTGACATCAAAATATACAGCTAAATCAGGCTTTATTGCAAAGCCGTACATATTCCTTACCCACTTTTTATCAACATCACGGGCAACATCACGGGCAAAGGCTGTATAAACATACCTGTCAGCAAGCACTATAAAACCGGCCTTCATAGCAGGAATAATAACTTTCTCTAGCCTGTCAGCGAAATCTACTGCATGAAGAAGCGAAAACGTTCTTCCTGATAAAAGATTCTTTTTCTTAGCCCTCTTTGTGGTTTCGGAGATTAAATCAGATGAATTCCAGCAAGTTAAAATTACATCCAAATTTTTTGACTTTAACCAGCTGTATAATAAATCAAGCTGCGTTGATTTACCGCTGCCGTCAATTCCCTCAACACAAATGAGTACGCCTTTCAGGTCATGGTTTTTATCAAATCTTAACATTTTATACCTTGTTTTTTAGTGCCCTTTGTTAATAATATTATAAGTAATAATTGATATTTGCAAACTTATTTAAAGATTGGAAAGATAGATGCAGAGTTTATTTAAGAAGTCTTTTAACATTGTAAAAGATAGTCCCTTCATAACATTGTTTTTTGTATTATATCTGATTGCACTATTTTTAGTGATTCAGGCAATGGTAACAGCAAAAAATTTCGCCCTTGCAGGCATTATAGGAATTTTGCTTTCACTCTTAACCTGTGCATTTATTGCAGGCTGGTTTGGAATGATTAGAACCTCTGTACTTATTTATAAAGAAAACAAAACACCAGAAGAAAAACTGGAAGAAGCCGTAAAGCTAAAAAATGATTTCTTCTCAGGCGTATCAACCTTTATTTTGCCGGTTATTGCAGGTTTCTTAATTTTTACCGCCCTCTTATACGGCCATTCTTATTTATCCGATGTTTTATTCGGCAAAATTGACGATGTACTCTACAATTTATCAAAATATGCAAACGACCCGGAAGCCTTTAAGAATTATTTTATAAGCCTTCCAAATTCTACTTGGAATTTAATATTCAAAAAAAGTATATTTTCATATATCACATTGTGCCTGATAACCCTTGTATTCCTGTATTGGGCTGCAAGTCTGTATCTTAACTGCAAGTGCTCAATAAACCCCATAAGAGCACTCGTTGATTCATTCAAAACAATGTTTCTTAACTTTTTTGAAACAATTTCCATCTTTATATTGTTAACAATTATGAACTTTATGCTTATGCTTATGCAGGCAGTGTTTATAGATAATGTGATAATTTCATTCATTGCAATGATTTTAAGGATTTATTTTGCAGCGTTTATAATTGTGCTAATATTTGACTTATATGACTCTAAACAAAAAAAATGTACCCCTGATTGTAATAACAGGGCCGACTGCTTCGGGCAAGACAACGCTAACAATTAATCTTTCAAAAAAAATTAACGCAGAGATAATCTGTGCTGATTCAAGAATTGTATACAAAGGATTAGATATTGTAAGTGCAAAACCCTCTGTTATTGAGATGGAGGGTATTGCACATCATTTAATTGATATAATGGAACCCTTGAATAAACCATACAGCGCAGGCGATTTTGTTAAAGATGCAAAAATTTGTATAGAAAAAATTCAAAATAAAGGTAAGCCTGTGATTATTTCAGGCGGAACGTGGTTTTATATTAAGTGCCTTCTGGATGAAAAAGAACTTCATGAAATTTCAGAGAACCCAAAATTAAGGCAAAAACTGGAAAAATATGATACAAAAACACTGTGGAATATGTTAAATGACACCGATAAAAAAAGGGCTGAGGCAATTCATCCAAATAACAAAGAAAGAATTATCCGCGCTATCGAAATGGCAGAAGCATTAAACGGCAGTGTTTCAGACGCTAAAAGAAAAGAAAATGCGCAATACCAAGCCTTATGGTTTTCAAATAATTTTATAGATGCTGAACAAAGAAAAGAACTTTATAAAAGAATAAATCTGCGTGTTGATAAAATGATAGAACAAGGACTTTACTATGAATGGGAAAAGATGACAAAAAAACACGGCAGAACAAAGGTTTTAGAAAACACCATAGGATATAAAGAATTTTTTGAACTAAAAGATGGAATTTATTCTAATTTAGATGAAGCCGTTACAAAAATAAAACAAAGGACAAGAAATTTTGCGAAAAGACAACTGACATTTTTTAGGCAAATGTCAAGAATTATAAAGATTAAGGATGAAAACGACATTTTAGGGCAATTTTAAAGCCTGTTTTGTTTTATAAAATATGTAAAACAGAACAAGGAAAATTTTAACTATTTATGGCAGGCAGCATAAACCCAAATTTTAATAATACCCAAAATACATACAATAATGCCGCACAAAACACTAACATGCAAGGCGTTAATGACGCTGCCATATCTGCCCAAAATACAAATAGCAGAGGTCAAAGCCAATCGGCCGAGGGAATAAACACGCTTGAAAAAAGCCCAAAGGAAGATGTATTTATTTCAAACGGCACTCAGATAGAACAAAATAATTTGGTAGATTCAAATATAGGGCCGGCTGAAACCGCAGATGTTGACGGACAAAACACATCAGTAGAGGAATCATCGGATAATAATTTGAATAATACAGCAAAAACAGCTTCAAATCAAAATTCAAAGCCTAATCTTGGCGTACTTGAAGGGCCGGATAATTATTCAAAAACACCAATAACAGATTCAATCAACAAAAAGAAAGAAGAAACCCCAAGGACAAAACTTCCGAAAAAAACCAAAGAAAAAAATAAGCCAAAAGCTAGCCCCTCAGGTAAAAAATTAACCATAGGACAAATTAGCGCCCTCTGTTCAACAGGCTCTCTTGCAATAGTTTTGACCTTGTTAATTCCAAAAGGAATTTCAAAAATCGGAAAAATAATCAAGCATAAATAGTATTTAACTTGCTTAAATCATACATTATGACCTATAATGATTTTATCAGGTAATATGTTTGATAAAGAGAGATAAATATTATGAAAAAACATGCATTTACTTTGGCTGAAACCCTTTTAACACTAGCAATCATAGGTATTTGTGCTGCAATGACAATACCTTCAATCAAAAATTTAACAAACGGCACAAGAGAAATGGAAGCCGATGTTATGGCAAAAAAAATTATCACTAATTTTTCTGGTGCAACAAGCCAGATACTTATGACAAAATCCAAAACAAGAAGAATGAACGATATAGGCTGTGATAATGCTACTGATTTATTTAACATGTACGGCAAATTTCTTCAAATTTCAGCCGTTATGAATAAAAGCGACATTCCAAACGGCTTTAACGGAACTGTCATAGGGCGTTTGGCAGACGGTTCAATATTCGGTCTTGATTATGATAAAACTTGCAGCACTGCAAAAACAGGCTTGATAGTTTTACCAGGAAAAAGTGGAAGCACCCCTGCACCTGCAGTTACAGCAGATACAAGCAAAGCTTGCGGCATAATATACTTTGATACAAACGGAATCAAAGGGCCAAACACTGATGGTATAGACAGATTTGCTGTTCCGATATATAAATCAGGTGTAAGAATTCCTTCTGCAACAGCTACCAAAAGTTAAACTTAATTAAACCAATAAAAAATATTACAGATACTTCATGGCATCATCCATAGCCCTGTCTGCCTTATCAAGCACATCTAACACATTCTGATTAGTTATCTCTGCTTCATTTACAGGCGCACCGGCATCAATTTGGCTGATGCCTGATGTTTTATTCAAAAGATTATTTGCCTGTGATTCAGAATCGGCTGCTGCATTAGATTGTACAGTGCTGTCTGATGTTGTTGATGTTTCCGCCTCATTATAATTAAAAGGCTTTGAAGATGGTATATAGCTTCTAACAGGCTCATCTGTATTCTTAACAGGAGATGTTGCCGCTTTAGCTACAGGCTGCATATTCTGAATATTATTTGCACGTGTCCCATTTAATTCTGCTGCATTTTGCTGTGTTGCATTTGCATTGTGCACTGCGCCTGGCTGCATTCTGTTATTGGAATTATTTACATAACTTTGAAGAAGCTCGCTTGGAGGAACTTGTTTTGATGTTTGCCCAGAATTAGAAGCCTGCTGGAGCGGAGTATTTGACGCCAAACCATTTTGTGCTTGCCCTGCTGGCATTTGTGCTGCAGGCTCATCCGGTATTGAAGCCAATAATTCTAATAAAAGCATAGGATTTTGCTGTATCTGCGCCATCGCTTCAGGACTGCTCTGCAGAGCCTGTATAATCTCAGGATGCGCCTGAAGTTTTTGAAGCGCTTGTTCTTCTGTCATATTTAAATTCTTCATAGCCTCTGCCTGAGCTTTTTGCGCTTCTTCCTGCTGTGCCTCAACAGGGTCATAAGGTTTGCCGAATACTTTATTAATTGCAGCAGTTATCGGTTTAGAGAATATACCCTGCAATACCATAGAGATTAATAAGAACCTCATCACACCGCCGGTGCCATTCTTTACATGTTTAAAGCCTTTACCTATGAATGTTTTAGCGGTTTTGTCTACAGCACGTCCGTTAATTACAGGGTCTAAACCCATACCAAAGAACTTGCCCACAGGTTTTAGCGCCTTCGTAAATAAAGTCTTGCCCTCAGCATTACCCATTGATGCAACACCATAAGTTAAACCAAATGCCATAGGCATAGTGAATGCCAATGAACCCATTGTACCCATATAATCATGTGCTACAACAGAAGCCCTTTTGCCCTTTGGTGCATCCTGTGCGCTGTTATACAAACTCATAATCTGGAAACATAATAATGCGCCCATGCCGGATTTATCATTTACAAAGTTTGAAATTGATTCTGTCGGGAAAAGTAATGACTTTTGAATAAGGGAACCAATCTTGTTACTTGCAAGGTTATCAGATATAACATTATATTTTATCAATGAATTTCCAAGATTACCTTTGCAGAAAGGCTTCCAAGAATCGCCCATTATCTTTTTACCAGCCTTATCAATAAAGTTAACAGGCCACCAGGAGCCCATTATATCCTGAAGTTTTGCAAGGCCCTTACCCTCACCGTCCATAAGAACGCCGGTAAATTCACTCATATCAAGACTTAACTTGCCATCAAGTCCTGTAATCTTGCCATTTTCAAGCTGGGATAATATCTTTAATAAATCTTTATGGTTTTTGCACCCAAAGTTATCTTTAATCATATCAGTAAAGCGGTTGCATATTTGAACGTTTGTAAGCTGCTCGCCGTTTAAATCCATAGATTTTTCAATCATGGTCAAAAGTTCTTTTGCTTTTTTGTCTGAACCCGTGAGTTTCTTCAATGAGTTCAGTTTTTCAGTCTCATTGCCAAAACCGCCAAGAACATGCTTTAAGATATCAGGCGGAGTCAAAGAAAATATTGTTTTCATGCCTTGACCTTGGCCTCTTGCAATGCTCCATTTGGGTTTTGCTTTATTCACCTTAAGCGTATGTTCTATATCCTGAAATGATTTGCTTTTTCTAAGAACATTAAGCGCTCTGTCTTTACCCTTTTTGAAAAACCCTGTAATTGATTTATATAAGCCGTTATTGTCAAGTGCTTCTCCTACCTTTATACCTATTTCAGGAAGTTTATGAACAGAAATTTTGCTGTTTCCAAGTACAGCCAAACCAACAACAGTTCCAAGAGTAAGCCCGAGAGATGTCATAAATCTCTTAAATCCTCTGCCGCCAAAAATATTCTTTACTGCTCTGACAAAACCATTGCCTTTAGCTTGTTCTGTTGCTTTATTTGTAAGTTCTACAGTATCCTGCTTAATTCTTTCTGTATCTATAGCACCAAAATTTTGCTGATTATAAGAATCTACGGCATTTTGGCCATTTTGCTGCTGATTTCTTTGCATAGCAGGCTGATTGGTCATCATACCAAAGGCGAAATTGTTATTTTGTGTTTGGTTATAGCCGTAAACCATGAATAATCCTGCTTTTTCTCTATATTATAATAAAGTCAAAACAGCAAAAATAATTTACCAATTTTTACATTTTGTAACAATTAATAATGTGATATAATTAACATAAAGATTTTTTAGGATAGAAAAATTGAAAATTATAGTATGCGTTAAACAGGTTCCTGATACAAATGATGTCAAATGGAGCAAGGAAAACAACATTATAAGAGAAGGCCTTATAAATATAATTAACCCATATGATGAATATGCTATTCAGGCAGCCTTGAATATCAAAAAATTAAACCCTGACACAAAAATTACTTTGCTTTCTATGGGGCCAAACTGTGCTAAAGACGTACTTGAATATGGGCTTGCAATAGGCGCAGATGAAGCAATTTTGCTTTCAGATAAAAGATTTTCAGGCGCTGATACCTGTGCCACAAGTAAAACCCTCGCATCAGCAATTAAAAATGCGATACAAGAATACGACATAATCATCACAGGCCAATTTGCAATAGATGGAGACACAGCACAGACAGGCCCCTCCCTTGCGCACCACCTGAATATTCCTGTATTAACCTATGTAAAGAAAATTACAGATGTAAAAAACAACAAAATAACAGCACAGTGCGAAAGGGAAAACGAAGTGTTAACCTTCGAGGGGGCTATGCCAATAGTATTGTGCGTGCTAAAAAGCTGCGCCGAGTTAAAAAACCCAAAAATTGAAGATTATATTAATGCACAAAAAAAACAAATTAAAATATTAAACCTTGAAGATATACAATCAACACCTGATGAAGCGGGCATAAAAGGCTCTCCTACATTTGTTCAAAGAGCATTCCGTCCGGAGGTTAACAGATGGTGCAAAAAAGTAAAATATGATTATATAAAAGAAATTTTATCACATATAAGGGAAGAAAATGGCAAAGAAGAAAAAATGCAGCAGCAATAACGAAAATAACGAAGCCGAAAACTTTTCAAATGACTTTTCAAATGAACAAGCCGAGGAAAGGTTTGCAAGGGAAATATTTGTCTATGCCGAAATAACAAATGAAGACGGCAAAATGACTTTGCATCCGGTTGTGGCAGAACTTCTAAATGCCGCAAGAAAACTGGCAGAAAAATACTCAAACACTCCTAATGTTTGTTCAATCATCTCTACAAATAATAACATTAATGATGATTTTGACACTATCAAAAAAACCTTGTATGCAAATGGCAGTGATAAGGTTTATTTTATAAAAAATGAAAAAATAAAAAACTACACAGGAATTGCAAAAGCAGTTTCAGAATTTTGCAAAATCAATACCCCTGAAATATTTTTAATTGGCGCAACAATAATAGGAAGAAGCATTGCACCCCTTATCTCTTCCAGTCTGAATACAGGCCTCACAGCCGATTGCACCAAGCTTGAAATAACAAATTTTAAGGATGAAAAAAAACTTGCAGCAACAAGACCTACATTTGGCGGGCAGCTAATGGCAACAATTTTATGCAAAAACCTGCCTCAGATGGCAACTGTGCGCCCGCATGTTTTACAAAAAAGGATAGATGCATATAAAGAAAATGGCGAATTTGAAGAATTTATCCCAAATTTAGATAATTTTAATGACTGCTTAACAATTTTAAACACAGAAATCAACAAAAACAAATTATCTTCAGAACTTGAAAACGCACAAGTCGTTGTCGCCGGCGGCAAGGGCCTTAAAAATGAAGAAAATTTTCAAAAATTAATAAAATTTGCAGGCCTTATTGGCGCAAGCTATGCAGGTTCCAGGGGCGCTGTCGATATGGGTTTAATTGATAAAGAACATCAAATAGGTCAAACAGGAAAAACCATCGCGCCGAAAGTTTATATAGCCTTTGGCATTTCAGGTGCAATTCATCATATGGTAGGGATAAGCAACGCTAAAAAAATTATTGCAATAAACAACGACGAAAACGCCCCAATTTTTGAAAACTCAGACATCGCAATAGTCGAAGACGCACCAAAAGTATTGGATGAACTTATTGCAGAGCTTGAAAAAAATGAAATACCCGCCTAGCCTTAATATTGATTATAACATCAGCAAATGATATAATTTATAAAAAACCTAAAACATATGAGTGAAGCAATAGAAAAAGAATATTTAGAAAACAATAAATTTATTTTTGAAACCGTTTCGCCGGCAAAAATAATTGCATTGTCTCTTGCTACAGGCGGATTGTATCATATTATTCTGGCATACAATTATTGGAGGCAACTAAAACAGCGTGCAGATTATAAAGTGTCACCTTTCTGGCGGGGTATCTTTCTTGGTTTTACAAATTTTAAATTATTTCCAATAATAAATGACTACATCAAAAAATTTAATCAAAAACCATTTAGTGCAGAAGCTTTGGCAATTGTATTTTTTATAATTAATGGCACAGCAAACAGAATTGAATTTAAATCAATGAAGTTAGACACAACAAATTGGGCCATGGAAGCCGCAAGCTGGCTGCTTATTGCCATTCTGACTGCCATATTTGTCATTATTCAAAATAAAATAAATGCGGTTAACAAAACATTCTTCCCAAATGCCCGCAAAAACTCATGGAGATTATCCAACACGATATGGTTTATAATATCTCTTTTGATTCTAGTTCTGGGCTATCTGCCGGATTAAAAATTTGATTTTAGCTTAAATTAAACTGTTTCCAATGCGCGTAATTTTTTATACAGTTCTAATTCATTATTTGATATAGTCTTTGGAAGCACAATTGAAATCTTCACATTTAAATTACCGGCACCGCCATCCTTCTTTGGAAGCCCAAGCCCCTTCAAGCGAAGCATTTTGCCGCTGCTTGTTTTTTCAGGAATTGTAATTGTGACTTTGCCATCAGGTGTTTCAACCTCTTTTTTACCGCCTAAAACTGCCACAGGAGGGGTGATTTCAATTGTTTTAATTAAATCCTCGCCATCAATTGCAAAATTTGTATCTTTAATTTTAACAGTAAGATATAAATCTCCCTTATTACCATAATCATCAGCCCGTCCTTCACCCTTAAGACGTATTTTCTGGCCTTCTCTGACAAACTTAGGAATCTTTACAGATAAACTTTTTGAATTTTTTTCGATACCGGAACCTGCACAATGAGAGCAAAAAGAGCCTGATGAATTTCCATGACAGTATCTGCATTTTTGATAATCAGATATTGTAATATTCTTTACACCGCCATTAATAATATCCTTAACATTTAATACAAGATTTTGGTTTATATCAAGATTTTCCTTTTGCGCCTTGTTAGGATTATCCCTCCTTTTTGAGCTGGTTCTTGGGTCACTCCCGCCCATATTTGTATAAAAACCTGAATTTCCGCCAAAAATATCCTGATTAAACCCTCTGCCATATGAGGTTTTGGCCCCGCCGGACATTAAATCCCCGAATATTGCACTAAAGAAATCTGAAAAACCGCCACTGCCGCCGGAAGAGCCTCTTGCACCCTGTGCAAACTGTGAAAAGTCAAATCCGCCAAAGCCTGATGACGGGTCAAAATCTGAACCATTCTGAAACCCTGAGCCAAGCATATCATATCTTTGGCGTTTTTCCTTATCGCCTAGTACCTCATATGCTTCATTAATGTCCTTAAATTTTTCCTCAGCACCCTTTTCTTTATTTACATCCGGGTGATATTTACGTGCAAGCTTTCTGTAAGCAGATTTTATCTCTGCTTCTTTTGCATCTCTTTTAACGCCTAAAATTTCATAATAATCTTTATATTTCATATTTTTATATTAATTTATAATTTCCATTTTTATAAAATTTTTAATATTTTATTAATAATGTATACTTAAAAGAATAAAACTTATCCCCCGGAAGGCTAACATTAATTAATGGCTTTTCTTTCTGTATCTTTTGCCATCTACCTCATGAACATTTTCTATGGCAATAAATGCGGAAGAGTCAATCTCGCTTACTATATCTTTAATCTTTGGAATTTCAATCTTTGTAATAACACAGTACACCATCTTTGACTTTGCACCTGAATACCCGCCCTCAGCGCTTAGATATGTCACACTTTTATCAAGATTCTTCATTATCCCTTTGCCGATTTCCTCATATTTGGGGCTCATTATAAACACAGATTTTGCCTCATTCACACCCTGTAAAACAAGGTCAATAGCCTTTGCTGCAATAAAATAAGTAACGGCGGAATACATAGCTTTATCTACACCATATATAAAACCTGCTGCAATAAATATAAACACGTTAAAAAACATTACAATTTCACCCACAGCAAAGGGGTATCTTTTTGAAAGCTTTATTGCCATAATCTCAGTACCATCAAGTGCGGCATTGCTTTTAAGGACAAACCCCACGCCAATTCCAAGTATTATTCCTCCAAAAACCGCCGCAATAAAAGTATCTTCTGAAAAAACAATTCCTGTTTCAAGAAATATTTCAGAAAACACTGACAGCATAATGACACCATAAAGCATAAGGCATACAAATGTTTTACCAAATTTTTGAAAGGCCATTACAACAAACGGCAGATTGAATACAATTAAAAACAATCCAAGAGGCAGCTTTGTTAAATAATTTGCCATAATTGAAATACCCACAACACCGCCGTCAATAACATCCCTTGGAATTAAGACACATTCAATTGCAAATGCCGCAATGGCAGAACCTATTGTAATAAATAATAATCTTAATAATAATATTTTTAAAAAGGTTTTAGTCATGGTTTTATGATAAAATAAAAAAATGAAAAAAGTAAGTCTTTTATTATTAATAATACTATGTACAGTGTTTCTTTCAGGCTGCATTAATACAAACAAAGAGCCAAAAGATATGCTCTCAAGAATAAAATTCAGAAATAAAATTACAATAGGAATTAAGAAAGATTCAAAACCCTTTGGTTTCATTAAAGATGGAGAACTTCAGGGCTTTGATGTAGATGTTGCAAGAAATATTACAAAAAGGCTCTTGGGCGATGAAAGCCTGATAGAATTTGTAAACGTAACGGCTGATTCCAGAATCAGCGATTTAAATTCAGGTAAAGTAGATATGATTATTGCAACAATGAGCATAAACGCCAAAAGAGCCGATATTATAGATTTTACGAGCCCGTATTTCATTGCAGGCCAAGCCCTTATGATACCGGATAATTCAAAGCTAAACTCAATTGAAAACCTAAATACAAGAAAGGTTGGCATAATATTAGGCTCAACAGGCGAAAAAACAATAAGACTTCTTGCCCCTAATGCTATGGTAATAGGCAAAAGAAATTACGATGATGTTTTTCAACTTCTTAAAGAGAAAAAAGTAGATGCAATTTTAGCCGATGACACCATTTTATATGGCTTCATTATGGATAACAAAGGCTATAAAATCCTTCCTGCAAGATATACACGGGAGTGTTATGCTGTCGCCATAAGACAGGGTGAAGAAAATAAAGAGTTAAAAGAAGAGCTGAACAAAATAATTAATTATATGCAGCAATCTGGAAAACTCAACAGAATAAAGGAAAAATGGATTCCAAATTTACAGAAAACCGAATAATGTGTTATAATTTCGCTTGAAATGATGGATAAAAATAGATAGGAAATAAAAAATGGAAAATAAAAGGCACATTTTTTGGGAAGTATTATTCTGGATAGTCCTTCTTGCCGGAATTTATATGTCATTCGGCGTTTATTTAAAAGACGCAAAGTCAATATTCATAGGTATGATAGCAGGTGTTACAGCCCTTTTATTTGCAGCAGTTAAAACTGCAAAAATAATGTCGCAAAAAAAGGGCAATGACGCTATGAGTAGCATCTCAAACCATATATACACAGGCGCTATGGCTTTTCTAAAAAGGGAATACTCCATTCTTGCCATATTTGTATTAATAATTGCAGTCCTTATCGCATATTTTCTAAAGCCTGAAACAGCGATATGTTTCTTATGCGGTGCAGCTTGTTCTGCCCTTGCAGGATATATAGGTATGACAGTTTCAACCAAAGCAAACGCAAGAACGGCATATGCTGCTGAAAACTCATTAAATAAAGCGTTCAGAGTAGCATTTTCAGGCGGCGTTGTTATGGGAATGACCGTCGTGGGCCTTGGGCTTTTAGGGTTAACAATTCTTTATTATATATTTAAAGACCATGAAATTATAAACGGCTTTGCCCTTGGTGCAAGCTCTATAGCACTGTTTGCACGTGTTGGCGGAGGCATTTTTACAAAAGCAGCAGATGTAGGCGCAGATTTAGTAGGCAAAGTTGAAGCAGGAATTCCAGAGGATGACCATAGAAACCCCGCCGTTATTGCAGATAACGTAGGCGATAACGTTGGAGACGTTGCAGGAATGGGCGCAGACTTGTTTGAATCATACGTAGGTTCAATCATAGCCTCAATTACACTTGGCGCTATTTGTCTAAACTTAATGGGCGCATTCCTTCCGATTGTAATCTCAGGTCTTGGAATATTTGCTTCAATAATCGCTGTATATTTTGTTAGAACCAAAGAAAACGGTAGTCCCATGAAATCATTACAGATAGGCACATCCGCTGCAATGCTTATGGTAATTGCAGGCTCTTACTTCGTTATCACAAACTGGATTCCAAAAAACAACGGGGGCCACGGCATATTCTTTGCGCTTTTAATCGGAATAGCTGCAGGAACGCTAATTGGCTATTTGACAGAATACTTCACATCTTATTCGTTTAACCCCGTTAAAAGAATAGCAAAATCAACAGAAACAGGTACGGCGACAACTGTAATTTCAGGGCTTGACGTCGGCATGTTTTCAACCTTCTTTCCGATGGTAATTATAAGCATTGCAACAATAGCCGCCTTCCTTGTTATTGGCGGAATGGGCAACTACACCCTTGGCGTATATGGAATAAGTATTGCAGCTGTTGGAATGCTGTCAACAGTTGGAATGATTGTTGCAGTTGATGCTTACGGCCCTATTTCAGATAACGCAGGTGGAATAGCCCAAATGACAAACCTGGATGAAGCTGTTAGAGAAAGAACCGATAAGCTTGACTCCGTTGGTAATACAACGGCTGCAATCGGTAAAGGTTTTGCAATAGGCTCAGCGGCGCTAACAGCACTTGCCCTCTTGTGTGCATATGCAACAGTAATTAACCTTGAAAACATTGATATATTAAATCCCTTTGTAACATCTGGCGTATTATTAGGCGCTTCACTTCCATTCTTATTCTGTTCATTGACTATGGGCGCAGTGGGCCGTGCTGCAGAAAAGATGGTAAACGAAGTTAGAAGACAATTTAAAGAAAACCCGGGCATTATGACCCATCAAACACAGCCTGATTACAAAAAATGCGTTGATATTTCAACAAAAGCAGCAATCTTAGAAATGCTTCTTCCGGGTATTATAGCAATTGGCGCCCCTGTTGTTGTCGGAGTTGGCATCAGCATGTTAACAGGAGAAAAAACACTTGGCGCGCAAGCTCTTGGTGGAATGCTCATGGGGGCAATAACAACAGGTGTATGCCTTGCCATTATGATGGCAAACACAGGCGGAGCTTGGGATAATGCTAAAAAATATATTGAAGAAGGGCACTTTGGTGGTAAAGGCTCAGCCCAGCATGCAGCAAGCGTTGTGGGCGATACAATAGGCGACCCCTTCAAGGACACATCAGGCCCATCTTTAAATATCTTAATAAAACTTATGACCATAGTATCATTAGTCTGTGCGACATTGTTTATTGCCTAAAAACAGGTTAGAACAAAGTATGGCTGTTAAAAATGAAAAATTCTTAATACAAACACAAGGCTTCAATGACATTATAGACATAACACTAAAAGTTGATGAAGCTGTTAAAAAATCTGCCGCGGCTGCAAACATTAAAAATGCAGCCGTGCATATATTTTCACCCGGCTCCACCGTTTCAATCACAACAATAGAATATGAACCGGGCCTGATTAAGGATATACCGGAAATCCTGAACAAACTAATACCGATGGATAATACCTATCACCACGATGAAACCTGGCATGACGGAAATGGCTATGCGCACATAAGAGCAGCAATCATAGGAAACGGCATAAATGTGCCTTTTGTAAACGGCGAACTGGAACTTGGAAACTGGCAGCAGATTGTACTTATGGATTTTGACAATAAACCAAGAACAAGAAGCGTAATTGTGCAAACAATATATTAAAAAAGCCGTTTATTAAAAAGAATACTGGAGCCCATATTATGAAAAATCTTGAAGATTTCATTAATATACTAAAAGACAACGAATATATCCTCTTAAAATCAAAGGATGATTTAACATTAGAACACAATAAAAATACTCCTCTGTTTAAAATGACAGGTTTTTCAGGCACTGCAGGAGAAGCAATTATAGACAAAAATGGCAATATCACACTCTTTGTAGACCCAAGATACCATATTCAGGCTGATAATGAAACCAAAGACAAAAATATTAATGTTAAAAAACTTAACATGGAAACAAGTTTAACAGACGCACTAAAAGAAATTTTAGAACCCGGCAGCACGCTTTATATGCCGGCAAAATCAACAAGATTTTCAACACTCGAAAATTTTAAAAAAACCTTGAAAGGCACTAAAATCAAGACATACGACACAGAAGATGAAATGCTTGAAACATCCTGTATTGAGCCTGTAAATCTAAAAATCTGCGGCATACCGTATAACAAAAAAATTGAACAACTAAAAAAGACCATAAAAAATAAAAATATTTTTATTTCAAACCTTGAAGATGTATCATATCTTCTAAATTTAAGGTGCTACACCACAGAAAACACGTCAGTTATAAAGGCAAAAATACTTATTCTTGAAGAAAAAACATACATTTTCACAAACCATAGCATACCTGAATTAAAAGAAATCAAAATATTACCCCTAAAACAACTTGATGAAACATTATCAAGCACGAACGAAGAAATTTTGTTCGATAAAAATACAATCACCATAAATGACTATAACTTGATTAAAAGCCCTGCCGCACTAAAGAAAAATCCGATAGCAAAAATGGCCTCAATAAAAAACAAGTGCGAAATTGAACATTTTAAAGATAGTTTCAAAAAACTTGATAAGGCCCTATATACCTTTAGAGACAAGATTAAACCCGGATTATCCGAATTTGAGCTCAAAGAAATTTTTGAAGATGAACTTATTAAAAACGGCGCAAAATGCACAAGTTTTAAGACAATTCTTGCAGTAAGTGAAAATTCAAGCTCGATACACTATTCAAGCTATGATAAACAAAAAATCATCAAGGACGGAGACATCCTTCTTATTGATTGCGGCGGATATTATGAAGGAGGCTACGCGACAGATATAACAAGAGTTTTTCTCTGCGGTGAAAAACCAAACAATGATAAAATAAAAGAAATATATACAACCATACTAAGGGCACAGCTAAATGTTTACTTTAATGATTTTACTGATACAAAATCAATGGATGATTGTGCAAGAAAAATCCTTAAAACCTACGAAAAACAAGGATTTCTCTTCCCGCATTCATTAGGCCATGGTGTTGGAATCCCGGTTCATCAGGCACCGCCAACCTTAACACCAAACCCAAAATATAATTCTAAACTGCAAAACAATATGGTGTTCACCATTGAGCCCGGGCTCTACAAAGAGGGTGAATTTGGCATAAGGCTTGAGAATACGGTATATTATGATAAAAAAAATAATAAAAAAATATCCCTCTCAAAATTTCCATACGAAGAGAAACTTATTAACAAAGAAATGTTAACAAAAAAAGAATTAAAATGGCTTAATGAATGGCAAACAAGCGCAGGCCAAAACAATGAGGTGCTAGAGGATGATTGAAATTACGAGCACTTCAAATAATATTGTAAAAGAAACCGCAAAACTTCATATAAAAAAATACAGAAATGAATGCATTATAATAGAAGGCAAAAAAGCCCTGGATAATGCAATAGAAGCAAACCTTACAATTGAATACATCTTTTCAGCCAACAGAGATTTACTAAAAAACTACGAAAAGTATCAAACCTATCTTGCAAACGAAAAGGTTATGGAAAAAATTTCCACAACCGAAAGCCCCGCAAACATTTTGGCAGTAGCAAAAAAACCCGAATACAGTATAGAAATTTTTAAAAAATTCAAAAGAATTGTTCTGCTTGATAATATAAAAGACGCCGGAAACCTTGGAACAATTATAAGAAGCGCATCAGCATTTAATATAGATGGAATAATGTTATATGGCGAATGCACAGATGAATTTTCACCAAAAACAATACGGTCAGCTGCAGGCAATATTTTTAGAATACCAATAATACACTGCACAAAAGAGCAATTGAAAGAATTTAAAAAAACACATAAAATGATAGCAACGGTTGTTAATTCACAAAATGACATTCAAAATTTTAATTCAAAAGAGCCTTTTATTATAATGTTTGGCTCCGAAGCAGACGGATTGTGCGAAGAATTATTAACCTTTTGTAACATTTCATATACAATTCCAATGAAAAAAGGCGTGGAATCACTGAATTTAGCAGTATCTGCAGGAATTATTTTATATGAAATTTTCAAAAATCAGCCAGACTAAATGAATTATTGCATATTTTGGCTAATTGTTGTATTATTAATAGGCAGTGTGCTGTTGGCACCGTTTGTTTATAAAGGAGCATAAATGAAAGTATCAGCTGTTCATATGATTCGCAATAATCAATGCAAGGGTAATAATAGTAGTACTTTCAGACAAAATTTTATAAACAACAATCCGGCTATATCAAATAAAAATTTAGACAATAATGATGTCTTTGTCCGTTTAGCTGCAGCCAGCACAAGAGACGCACGCATTGAAAAAGAATTACACGAAATGGGCCTGATTTAAATTTTTTAAACCCGTTCTAAAAAAAGATTTTGAGGAAACAAAAATTGAAAATTGCCGTTATTGGTCTTGGTTGTTGGGGAATAGTTTTAACAAAATTATTAACAGATAATTTTGATGTTGTTTATGGTTGGTCAAGAAAAGAAGATTTAAATGAAACCCTTCTAAAAGAAGGTAAAACCACAACGCCCTTTGAAGTTCAGCTTGATAAAAAAGTCAAAATAACAAGCGACTTGAAAGAAGCCATAAAAGACGCTGATATAATCCTCCTTGTTGTTTCAACATCTGCAATAAGAAGCGTGTGCAAGCAACTGAAAGAAGCAGGAATTAAGGATAATCAAATTCTTGTGAACACATCAAAAGGCCTTGAGCTGCCATCCCTTAAAAGAATGAGTGAAGTAATTAAAGATGAACTTCCAAACCAAAAATTTGCAGTTTTATCAGGCCCCACCCTTGCAAAAGAAGTATTATTGGGATACCCTACAGCCGCTAGTGTCGCTTCATCTGACATTGAAACAGCAAAACAGGTGCAAAAAGCCCTCACTGTTAAAAATAAATTCAGGCTTTATACAAATACCGATATGGTGGGCGTAGAGCTTGGCGGAAGCCTAAAAAATGTAATTGCAATAGCAGCAGGCTTTTTGGATGAAATGAATTTCGGAGACAACTCCAAGGGCGCGCTTTTAGCACGCGGAATGGCGGAAATTGCAAGAGTTGCAATTGAATTAGGCGCAAACCCGTCTACAATGTGGGGCTTATCTGGCATGGGAGATTTAATTGCCACCTGCTCAAGCCATTTAAGCAGAAACAACACTGTAGGAAGAATGCTTGCACAGGGTAAAAAAATTGATGATATTTTATCTAGCTTGGGCTCAGTCGCAGAAGGTGTAAAAACCTCTAAGGCAGTTTGCGAACTTGCTGAAAAATTAAATATTGAAGCTCCGATTTCAAACGCAATTTACAGAGCAGTTTATTCAAAAGAAAATTCAAAAGAAATATTTTTAAGCCTTATGAACCGCGAACTTAAAGGCGAAGAAGAATTTATCAAAAAATAGGCCTAAGCCTTTACATTTATATAGCCATACGTCTTTTATATATTATTCTTGCAAATCAAATTGCTCAAGTCCCCAAAACAAAAAAATAACAAAAAAGATTTTAGCAGCCTTGAATGCCAACCTGTTTTAAAACCGGCGCCTAAATATACGAATGTTATAACATTTTATCTGCAGGTTAACATTAGGGAGCATTCCTCCCTGCATTAAGCCTGTTCTTATAAGCGATACCGTCAGTGAAGGCTTGACAATATCACTGGATACAAATAAAATACGTATACTCTCTAATACAAGTAAAGGAGCTGCAATGAGTAGCGATTTTGAAAAATTAAAAAATCTTTCAAATGATATCTACAATATCACATTATCATTAGTAGAACTTTGCAACAACAGAAAAGACGATGGAAAAACAGCGGATATTTTGCCGCTTGTAAAATCACTGCACAAAAAAGCAGATAAATTAAAAAATATATTTATGAATAAACAAAATAAAGAAGCCTAGTTTCAGACAAAACCAAGCTTCTTTAATGATTTTAATACATAACGCAGTATTTCTAATTATTCATCAATATATGATATGATTTTTTCAATATTTTTAGAAATGCTGTTTAATTTATTTTCAATGGCATCAACCCTTGAAGTCAGGCTCTTTGTCTGGGTTGTGTTGTCATAAAACAAGTCAATGAAGGATTTTATATCAAAGCCCTCTGATTGTTTTTGAAGAATTTGTGTAATCTTTTCATCCAATTCTTCAAGGCGCATTTCCTGAATCTTATACTTTTTCTGCACATTTGCAAGGATTTCTTCAACCTTTTGCGGCGCGCCCATATTTCTTTCATTTTGTACAAGCTTTGCCTTTATCTCTTCAATACCGGATTTTTCAGTATTTTCAACCTTCTTAGACAACGTATCAATTAACCTTGCAAGCCCGTCCAGTCTTGAATTAGTATTTTTAAGCCAGCCGCCAATATTTTGAAAATCAGCACCTATATTCTTATTTGATTTTTCAAGGCTGAATCTTAACTTTGCAAGGTCAGCCTCTAAATCAGACATAGAATATGAGCCCTCTGATTTTTTGCCCACCTGATTTGAAATATCATTAAGCTTATCCATTATTTCATCAGAGATTTTACTTGAATAGCCCCCTGCTAACGGAGATGATGAAATTGAAGAAGCGCCTCTTTTCTGAATTGTTCCAATCTGAGATTCTATATTGCCAAGCCCGCGTTTAACATTGTCAATTACAGTGCTTGCAATCCTCTCTGAGGCCTCATTTACCAAAGTTTCAATCCTTTGTGAAATTTCCTCAGACGAATCACTCACGGTTTTAATAATTCTATCTGAGCTGTCTATAGTATTTGTATCAATCTTAAGACAAATAGCGCTCTTTATATCATCGCAGATTACTTCCTTTATGCGGTCCATCTTCATATCAATCTTTGATGATATATCGCCAATCGTTCTCTGTGAAACCTGATATCCTTCCTCCTCAATCCTGTTTGCGATGTCATCCATCACCCTGAGTGCAGCCTTTTCAGGAACTTCGTTTAGCCTGTCTAGGATATTTCCGCTGATTTCATCCATCCTTTGATGAGCATAATCAAACTTCTCAGAAAGTGCATTATGCAAGCCCTGCACTTTATCATTAACAGCTCCCTGAATATTGTCAGTTTTCTCGCAAACAATATTTCGAACTTCATCTGCTTTTTCAAAGACAGAATTTTGAATATTATTTACCCTGTCATTCAATTCGCCTTGAATACCTGACATTTTGTCATTTAACGAGCTTTGGATGTTCTCAATCCTCTCGCTTATAACATTTTGCATAACGCTTGATTTTTCAGTAAGCACATTCTTGATATCATCAGCTTTTTCACTTATATCAGAATGCAGGCTGGCTGATTTATCGTCAAACGCATTTTGAATATTTTCCGTTCTTTCATTCAAAATATCCTGAATTGTATTTGTTCTTTCATTCACAATATTTTGAATAACAATAGCCTTATCATTAATAGCGCTTCTTATGTCGCCAATGTTTTCAGCTACACTGCTTTGAATGTTATCAACCTTTTCATTAATCTTATTTTGAAGATGTTCAGACCTCTCATCCAGAATATTTTGAAGATTTTCCGTCCTTTCATTCAAAATATCGCGCATAGCACCGGTTTTATCATTCAAAATAGTCTGCAGATTCTCGGTTTTCTCACTCAAAACATTTTGGAATGCATCCACTTTTTCATTTACGTTTGAGCGGGTAGAATTTACATCCTCATTAAGCGAATTTATCCTCTCTAGCGTATTTGTCTGATTATTTTGTATCGCATTCTTTAAATCTTCAATCAAAAATTCAACATTTTTAATGTTTTCAAGTTTTTCTTCAAGAACACCCTTAAATTCATTTGTTGCATTATTTTTTATATAAACAGTGTTTGAAAGCGCTTCACCGACATTTTTATAAATATCCGATAGAATTTCTTCCTTCTTGTCAAGCCTGTCAAACCCTTCCTTTATCTCAGCAAAAGTATTGTCCTTCAAATATTCAAGCTGCGACAACAACCCATCAAGCTTAACACTGGCGGCAACCTTTTGTGCATCCTCTTCCTTTTCGGTATCAGGCCTGAAAACACTCACAATCTTGGCAATTTTTTGGATGACTTCTTTCATCCTTAAATCCATATGAGATTTAATAAGTTTTACATATTCTTCCTTATCAACATTAGCTTCAAGAATAGATTGAACCTTATCATCAATGCCTCTGATAAGACTCGGGGTAATCTCATTGTTGCTTGGATGAAGGCTTTCAATCTTAAAGGACAATTCCGAATTCAAATTCTGAATTTCACTCAATAATTCCTTGCCGTTATGAATTTGTTGAAGGTTGCACCTTTCAACCTTATTTTCAATCTCAGCTAAAAGCTCTTGCTGGCTTGCCTCTTGCAGTGAGGTTACAGAACTTTTTTCTTTTTCCTGACTTGCTTCAACAACAGATTTCTTGATTATCTTTTCAAGCTTATCATCAAGCATCTCAAAATTAGTCTTGCTGTTTTTGTTGATACCCAAAATGCCTGCAAGAATATCGCTTTTAATGGTATTTAATGTCTCATGAACCTGTAATTGACTGAGGCTTATCGCATCGTTAATCCTGTCTGTGCCTTCCTGGCTCAAGGTTTCAAACGTAGACTCTATAGAATTTAATTTATCCCTAAATTTATCTTCATAATCAGTTATCTTTGATAAAACTTCGTCAATATTTGTTTTATGGTCATTAAATTCACGCGTAATATTAAAATTAATGTTTTCAATCGTTTCCATTATATGATTTGACATATTTTGCAAATCAACTTTAACAGTGTCAAGCCCGCCAGAGTTAAATGACTGAAAATCATCCTTAATAGAGCCCGCTATCCCTTCAACCCTTGAAGTTATAGTATCTACAACCTGTGCAAAATGCTGCTTTAATTCTGTAATATTAGCAGAGTTTTCACTCACAACATGATTTCTAAATATTTCAAGCTTGTCTGAAATCCTTGGTACAGCTTCATTTAACTGCTGCAAGACAGCAATACTGCTGCCATCCTGAGCTTTTTCAAAGTTATCCTTAAGATTTGTAATAGATAAATTTATATCATTTGTAACGTCTGTTAACATTTCAGCAAACTGACGTAAAGTGTCAGATGATTCTAATGACTCAACGCACTTTGAAATCCTATTCAAAGGCTCTTCAAAAAGCTTTTCCGGACTATCATTTCGATTTTGCTGAATGCCTGCTTCAAGAGAATCCATTCTCTCTGATACATACGAATTCTGTCTGGACATCTCTTCAGACATTTTGGCTGACATTTGCCCGAACTCTGTCTTTAAAAGCTCAATAGCATTTACCAAATGCTGCTTATCAGACTCTTCCTGTCTTTGTATAGCTTCTTCAATCTTTCCAATCTGGCTTTGAATAAAGTCATGGCTTAATTCAAGAGTTTCAGAGTTGCTTTGTATAATGCTTTTTGCCGCCTCGTCAATGTTAATATTTGAAGATAGTTCAACAAGCGCATTCTTAAAATTTTGAAAATCATCATTCAGCCCTTGCAGTTGTATCTTTATTTCTTCACTGCGGCCGGTTATGCCATCTGTAACAGTGGTGCAGACCTTTTCAACCTCTCCTGTTAATTGCGCAAGATTGTTATTAACATTTCCCTGTTCAAGAGTTAACTTTTCGCCAATCTCTGTGTAGCTTTTGTTAATTATATCAACAATATCAGCAAATTTTGCGATTATTTCATCCTTTGAATAAGTGGCCGTATTTCTGACTTCATTAAAAAGATTCTTAATATCGCCCTTGATTTCATCAATTGTGCCAAAATTAAGATTATCCAGCTTTTGTTCGATATTTGCAATAGTTGCGCGGAACTGCTCCTTATTGTCCATATCGTTCTTTTCCATATAAGCCTTAAGGTCGCTTAAGAAGGATGTGAGAATCGTAATTTTTTCATTAATGTAGTTTGTGTCTTCTTTTGAAGATAAATTATGCACCCTGTTTGCAAGTGTATCAATCTTTTCACCTGCAGATGTAATATTAGCGGAATTCTTTATAATTTCTTCAAGATTATATTTTATCTGGTTAAGTTCTTCCTTTTGGCTGAAAGACTGAACTTGCTCTAAAAATTCAGCAAAATTTTTATTCAGCGTATTTGTAATATTGTCAAAACCTCTTGAAAATGCGGCAAAATCATTGCTTAATTTTGCCATTTCAGCAGCTGTGCCTGATGTCCTTAGGGCGTCAAGCGTTTGGGTGAATTTTTGAAACTGTAGTTCCTGATTATTAACTTTTGTATACAAAGAATTTAAGTCAGTGTCTAATTTGGACATCTGCATCTCAAATTTAGGATTTGTAATCTGCGCGGCGGCATTTTTTACAGCACCTTCAAAGTTATAGAGCATTTCTTGAAGATTGCCCTGCCTCTCTTCAGCCGTTCTTTTAATCTCATTAACTATGATTTGAAGCATTTTTTCAGTGCTTAAATTGGTCTGATTCTCAAACCTTTGAAGCATTGTATTAAATGCATTGTTAATTTCAGCAGGCGTCAATGAAGGCTTATTATATAAACCTCTGATTGCATCTGTAAGCTGCTCTACTCTAATCTCTAAATTATCCGCCATACGTTTAAAACCTAAATTCTATAAATCCCCTAATTTTAACAATATTCTAATACAAAACCATGCCTGATTTCCACCTTTATTTAGTTTTGTTTAATTTTGTTTACAATTTTAGATAAGATTTATAAAAAGTCAGGCCAAAATCATAAGCAATTACATAAAATTTTACAAAAGGGTTAATTTAACCTTTTTCTTACATTGAAGCACATTATACGTAAAAATTAGCATTTCAATACGCTTTTCTTGCAGCCTGAAACCATAAAACACCGTTTTTAATACATATAAGAGAAAAACATTTAATAGGCAGGTTAAAAAAACCACTCGCATCCGCCAAATTATATTTTCTAAACCTCAGTCACATCCTGTAGTGACAATTTCTTAATAAATCTTAAATCTTTCAGCATTAAATCTCTTGGCGAATTTTCTTCCAAAGAATGATGTCTCAAAAGATAAGAAGGATGAAATATGGGCACAAAAACCGTTCCTTTTGAGCCTTTAAAAACCTTGCCGCGCGCTCTTGAGATTGTTGTCCCTTTTATAAAGCTCTCAAGTGCCGTCGCACCGCACAATATTATAATCTTAGGATTTACCGTCTCCATCTGCTGCTTTAAATATGGTGCACAAGCTTTTTTCTCACTAAGTTCAGGCTTCCTGTTATTAGGCGGCCTGCATTTTAAAGTGTTACAAATATAAACATCTTTTTGCCTGTCAATGCCGGCCTTTTTAAAAAATTCATCCAAAAGCTTCCCGGCACGCCCCACAAAAGGAATTCCAAGCCTGTCCTCATCCGCCCCGGGCGCTTCTCCGATTAGCATAATATCAGCATTCGGATTGCCATCCGAGAACACAAGGTTTGTCCTTGTAGAGCACAAAGGACAGCCCTTGCAATTCTGCAGTTTTTCCTTTAATTTTTCAAGAGAAGGCATTTAGTTTGTGTATTCCTTCTCAAAGCCAAACAAAGAACTTACAGACTGATCGTCATGAATTCTTGAAATAGCCTCGCCAAGCAATGGTGCAACTGATAATTGGGTAATCTTTGTTGGAATAAATTCATTTGTATTCAAAGGAATAGTATTTGTTACAATAACTTCTTTAATTGGCGCCTCATCAAGCCTCTTTAGGGCAGGGCCTGAAAATACAGGATGCACGGCACAAACATAAACATCCTTTGCGCCCTCTCTTTTTAATAGTTTTGCAGCCTCGCAAATGGTTCCTGCAGTATCAATCATATCATCAAACATCACACAAATTTTGTCTTTAACATCCCCAATAACATGATCAGCCACAGCAACATTATGTTGGGTCCTTCTTTTATCAATTATTGCAAGAGGACAGTTCATAGCCTTTGCAAAAGCCCTTGTTCTCTGAACACCGCCCGTATCCGGTGAAACTGCCACAAGTTCATTATTTGGCAGATTAAGTTTCTTCATATAATTTACAATAATCGGTGTTGCATAAATATGGTCAACCAAAATATTAAAGAAGCCCTGAATTTGCCCTGTATGTAAATCCATAGCAAGCACTCTGTCTGCACCGGCTGTAGTTAAAAGGTCAGCAACTAATTTTGCCGTAATTGCTTCTCTGCCTGATGTTTTTCTATCCTGCCTTGCATAGCCGTAATAGGGTATAACAGCAGTAATAGTCTTTGCGGAAGCTCTTTTGAATGCATCAATTATAATTAATAATTCCATCAAATTTTCATTCACAGGATTACACAAAGGCTGAACAACAAAAACATCATCACCCCTGATTGAATCCTGAATTTGAACATAAATTTCACCATCGGAAAAATTCTTTATAATCATAGGGCCTACTGTTGTCCCCAAATATTCAGCGATTTCTTTCGCTAAAACCGTATTTGAACGACCGCAAAAAAGTTTAATCTCATGTGTCGGGAACACTGTTTTCTCTTTTGCTGGCATAGTTTCAAGCCCTAACTTCATCTTATTCTCCTTTTATTTAACGTAATTTTTTATTTCCTTTTGGGGACTTCTTGTCAAACCTAGTGAATTTGCATCAACATTCTTTGTAATAATCGAACCTGCGCCTATAAAGGCATTTTTTCCAAGCTCCACAGGCGCCACAAGCACCGTATTAGAACCAATTGAAGCCCCGTCATTAATTATTGTCTGTTTCTTTTCTTTTGTTATTGAATTATAATTTGCAGTTATTGTGCCCGCACCTATATTAACGTTTGAGCCAACATTAGTATCACCCACATAACTTAAGTGGCAAATATTCGTGTGAGATTTTACATAAGTTTTTTTAAGCTCAACAAAATTCCCGATTTTTACAAAATCTTCTATGGTGCAATCTCCGCGAAGATGGGCAAACGGACCTATTTTACAGTTTTTGCCAATCTTGTTTTTGCCGTTTATAAAAGTATTTGGAAAAATAACAGTGTCAGCACCAATTTCAGTCTCAGGAGAAATCTGCGTATTTTCAGGAGAAACAATCGTAACCCCGTTTTCCATTAATTCATTCAAGTGCCTGTCATTCATAATTTTAAATGCCTCGGCAAGCTGTACTCTTGAGTTTATACCAAAAGCCTCATTAGAATCCTCAAGAACATATCCATATGTTTTTAGGGCATTTTCATTTGCCCATTTAATAATATCAGTTAAATAATACTCATTTTGCGAATTATTATTCTTTAAATCATCAAAAAAGCCTTTAACCTTCTGCCAGTTTAGACAATACATCCCAACGTTCATCTCTTTTATTTGATTTTGGGCTTCTGTACAGTCTTTCTGCTCAACGATTTCCTTTATAAAATCATTTTCATCACGTACTATCCTTCCATAGCCAAAAGGATTATCAAGAATAGCCGTCATGGCTGTAACATCAGCATTATTCCCAGTGTGAAAATCAACAAATTTTTTAAGACTTTTAGATGTTATAAGCGGTATATCGCCATTTAATACAACAACAAGACCATCAAAGCCCTCAAGCTCTTTTTTAGCCATACTAACCGCATGCCCTGTTCCAAGCTGCTCTTTTTGATATACGCAAACAGATTGTGGATGATTTTTCTTTACAAATTCTTCAACATCTTCACCCTTATGCCCAACAATAACAATATTTTCAAACGAACCTATCTCTTCACAAGCACTAATCACCCAGCCAGCCAAAGGTTTGTTAAAAATTTCATGTAAAACCTTAGGCTTTTCAGATTTCATCCTTGTGCCCTTCCCGGCAGCAAGAATAACAGCTTTAACATTTTTGCTCATATTCAAAGTTGTTCCCAACCCGTACTTTTTGCATTTATTGTCTCATGAAAAGCAAGTAAATAAAAGAGAATTTTTAAAGTTATGAACAAATTTTTACAAAAGAGAAAAACTATCCGTATCATCAATATCATATACTAAATTTTCAAGCTCTTTCAGGCTTTGTTGCATATTATTTAACACAATTTTGATCTCAGAGGATTTTTCTTCATGCATATTCCAAACCTCAATTAAATTTGTTTGCGCCCTCAAATTTAAAAATATCTTTTCTAAATCATAAACATTTATCTTAACATTCTTCATAATTACCCTCCAAACAAAATATATCATAGAATTATTGTATCATATTTTAATTAAATCTATAGATAAATCTACAAAATATTTACAATTTATCTTAAGTTATATAATTATATAAAATTGGTTTATGAGAAAAAAACTTATAAACCTCAAGGGCGGCAAAGGCAGCATTTCTTATGGCGTAATACTGCCAAAATCATTGCTTGAATCAATCGGATGCAATTTAGATGATATGACAAATATCTCCGTTGATGTTAAATTAGATACAAAGAGTGGTAAAATTACCATCAGTGACCCAAAACCAATAGAAAACTAACCGCACATTTAAAAATTAATAAAGGGCAAGCCCTAAATCTTACCTTTCCTCCGAAAAACAACATCTCATTAAGGTGATTTGATTGCAGAAAGAAGGCAAAAACAATGAATATTAGTGTTACAGAAAAAGCGCTAGTTATCATCTTGTTGATAATATTAGCGCTTAAATACTTAATTTCATAGGGCTTTTAATGAGCGGACTGCAATCCGCTCGCCCGATATATTTATTATAAACGATTTAACAATAATTTCAAGGAGAATAAAATGAAAAGTAACGCAATCAAAGAAGGAATAGCACGCGCACCCCACAGGGCACTTTTATATGCAGGGGGTCTGTCAGACAAAAATATTAAACGACCGTTTATTGGCATTGCAAGCTCTTTTTCAGACCTTGTACCGGGCCATATGGGAATGAGAGATTTAGAAAGGCAAATTGAAAAAGGTATCCATTCAAACGGCGGAAACGCTTTCATATTCGGCACACCAGCTGTTTGTGACGGTATCGCCATGGGCCATTCAGGAATGAGATATTCTCTTCCAAGCCGCGATTTGATTGCAGACTGCGTTGAAACCGTTGCAGGCGCCCATCAGCTTGATGGCCTTGTACTCCTCACAAATTGCGATAAAATTACCCCGGGAATGCTTATTGCAGCCCTTAGGCTTAATATACCAACAGTTGTTGTAACAGCGGGCCCATCCCTCGAAGGACACTGTAAAGGTGAAACCCTAACATTCATAAGAGGCTCATCAGAAGCGGTTGGAAGATATAGAGCAGGCGAAATATCAGAAGAAAAACTCCATGAGATGGAACACTATGCATGCCCTACAGCAGGCGCATGCCAGGGGCTTTACACTGCAAACACCCTTGCCTGCCTCACAGAAGTTATGGGCATGAGCATTACAGGGTGTGCCTCAGCTGCTGCTGTATCATCTAAAAAAAGACGAATAGCCTTTGATTCAGGCTTTTTAGCAGTTGACTTGGTTAAAAACAACATCCGCCCAAGAGACATTGTAACAAAAGACTCTATGAGAAACGCCATAATTGCTGATTTAGCCCTTGGCGGAAGCACAAATTCAATTTTACACCTTCTTGCAATTGCAAACAGCGCAGACATAGATTTAACGCTTGATGATTTTGAAGAATTAAGCTTTAAAATCCCACAGATAATAAAGCTTGACCCATCCGCCCTTCCCACAATGACAGACTTTGACAACGCAGGCGGAATCGCCGGAACGCTAAAAACCCTCTGGGGCAAAACCAATGAACTTAAAAACGTAAAAAACATTGAAGGCAAAACAATAGAAGAAAGAGCAAACGAAGCTTGGGTAGATAACAGCGTAATTAAACCGTTTGATAACCCGATAACCAAAAACCCGGGCCTTGCAATCCTCCATGGAAACCTGGCAGAACAGGGCGCTGTGGTTAAAATTTCAGGCGTTGCAGAAGAATGCTTCGAATTTGAAGGAACAGCAAAATGCTATGATAGAGAAGAAGATGCCATGAAAGGCATTGAAGAAGACGATGTTAAGGCTGGCGATGTTGTCGTTATAAGATACGAAGGCCCGAAAGGCGGCCCCGGAATGAGAGAAATGCTTGCACCAACCTCCCTTCTTGTAGGAAAAGGCTTAGGCAAGAAATGCGCCCTTATTACAGACGGCAGATTCTCTGGCGGCACAAGAGGTCTCTGTATCGGCCATATCTGCCCGGAAGCCACAGAAGGCGGCATTATAGGCCTTATTAAAGACGGCGATAAAATAAAGATTGATATCAACAAAAGAACAATCGATTTATTGGTTTCAGAGGAAGAAATTAACGAAAGAAGAAAAAATTTCACCCCAAAAACCAAAGAAATAGAAAGAGGATTTCTTTCTAAATACGCAAAAACCGTATCAGGTGCCAATCTTGGAGCCATCTGCGGATAAACTGCCCTACCCTAAAAATATGCACACAGCACACCAGCAATATTATTAATGCAATTAACGCGCCAAAGTTTAAACTTTGGCGCCAATCGCTAAACCGCAACAAAAAAGCCCGCTCCCCAAACAAAAGAAATAGCAAACTCAAAAAAGGTATATTATGAACAATAAAATAAAAACAATATGCGTATTTGCAAGCTCATCATTCGGTATTGATAAAAAATACTTTTCTGCCGCCAAAGAGCTTGGAATTGAAATTGCAAAAAACCATTATAACATCGTTTATGGCGGCTCAAACTGCGGCCTTATGGGTGAAGTGACAAGTGCTGCAAAGCAAAACGGAAGCAAAATTACAGGCGTAATGCCAGAAAAACTGCATAACTTAGGAATAAACCACGGAGATTGCACAGAATTCATCCTGACAAAGGGCATGAGGGAAAGAAAGGCCAAAATGGATGAACTCTCTGAAGCGCTTATTGCTCTGCCTGGCGGTTTTGGAACGCTTGAAGAATTAAGTGAAATGCTTGTTCAAAAACAGCTTAATTACTCAAATAAACCAATTGTGCTCTTAAACACCGATGGCTTTTACGATAGCCTGATAAAATTCTTTGATGAAATTATTTACAAAAATTTTGCCTCAAAAAATTCAAAAGAGCTTTATTGTGCTGCAAAAACCCCAAAAGATGCCCTTCTTTATATCGATAACTATGAATTTAAACAAACAAACTACATCACGGAAAAATTATTAATCAAATCGTAAAGAAATGTAAATTTATTTAGTCAAAACTAGCAAAAAATTTTATTTACATGTTTTTATATGACACACAAACAAAATTCCAATAAAAAATTCCCGGTTCAAACTGGCACCATTGCTAAAGACCCCGAAAGGCTTGCTATATAAAACCGGGAATTGCTGACCAAATTTAAATTTCCCCTAACCTACCCAAACTACTTACTTTACTTACTTTTACTTTAACAAACTAACGCTAAATAACCAAAGAGTGTTAAGAGAGAAATTAACCCCGGAAAATTCTTTCCCGGGGCTTTGTATTTTTAAATTCTTAATATATAAAGAGACAAGTGCCATAAACAGCAATCGGCAAAACTTTATAACGCCAAGGCAAGTCTGATAGCAAAATGCCCATCGTGCCTACAGCTGAATTTGCGCCATCTCTTCCATTGAAGCAAATACACTGCTTGCGCCGCAGTCAACAAACTGCACCTGCCCTGTAACACCTGAAGATAAATCAGACGCCAGATACAAGCCTGCCTTGCCAACATCTTCAAGCGATGGTGTTCTCTTTAATGGCGCCTTTAAAATATTAGCCTTAAGCATCCTGTCAAACCCTGAAATACCTTTTGCAGCAAGGGTTTTCACAGGCCCCGCAGAAAGACAGTTGCACCTGATATTATATTTTCCTAAATCATAGGCGATAAATCTCATTGAAGATTCAAGCGCCGCCTTTGCAACGCCCATAATATTATAGTTTGCAACAACCTTTGTCGCACCAAGATAAGTCAAAGCAAGTATTGAACCGCCGCCATTAGCCTCCATCTGCGGTTTTGCGTATTTTGAAATCGTCAAAAGAGAATATGCGCTAACATGCATAGCCGTGTCCCAGCCCTCTTTTGAGGTTGTGTAAAATTCGCCCATTAAATCTTCTTTGTTTGCAAAAGCAACCGCATGCACCACAAAATCAAGCGAATCATAATGTTTGTTATATTCTTCAAATGCTTTTTGAACATCCTCATCCTTTGTAACGTCGCACTCAACGCACATCTTGGCATTCATTTCATCAGCAATAGGCTTTACCCTTTTTTCCATAACCTCATTTGCATATGTAAAAGCAATTTCGCCGCCCTCTTTGTGAATCTGCTCAGCTATTGCGTTTGCAATACCATGTTTGTTTGAAACACCAAATATAATGCCTTTTTTACCTTCCATAATACCCATAAAATCTGCTCCTTTAATTATTTTGTAAATTTTCACTTTATCTTACAATAAACATTTTAAAAATTCAAAAAACACAAATTGCTGCTGCCGCATACTATTAATGCACACGAAAATCATTGCAAGGTTATTGCAAAAAAGCCTTAACAGCCTCTAGTACAACTTTTCTAAAAACCCTAAACCCCCACCCCTATTGCCTTTACAATTTTATATAAAACCCTCTTCCTCTCCACATCAAGTTCCTTCAAAGCGCTGAATATGGCCTCATCAAGGTATTTATTGTTCCTAAGATAATCAATTTCAAAAATTTCATTGGGTGTAACCGAAAATTGCTGTTGAATATTAATTATAGTCTGCGTCGAGGGCAGGCTTTTTCCGTTCTCAATATTCGACAGGCTCGAAGGCTCAATCCCTATTTTTTCTGAAAAAATATCCTGCGTCAGCCCCCTGCTTTTCCTTATCCTTCTTATGTTTTCGCCAAGCAGCTTCTTTAATTCTTTTTCATCCATTGTCTAATTACCCGTTCGTCTAATAAATTGTTCAAAATGTTGTTCTATATAACAGCATATACAATTACCCGTTTGGGTGACATAATGTAAACCAGAAATTTTTGGTTGATTTTTGATGTAAACATTATTATAATATATTGTGTAGAAGAAATTTTTTTCTAAAAGTTGTTCTAAAGATTAAAAATCCGTTACTACTTAAAAATAAGTGAGAAATTGTTTATGCAAAAAATTAAAGTTGTTCATTCTCCCAAACAGGGAGAAAACAGGCATATCTATGCCTTTTTAAGGAAACCCGCCTTTTCCCTCGTAGAAATGCTTATGGCATTGCTCGTTGCTTCTCTATTACTGGCAGCGTTAGCGCCAGTAATGACAAAGAGGTTTAATGAAAATGTAGTAGTATCAGGTGGAATAGGGAATGCTGATTTAAAACAAAAGACACAAGAAATAGAATTTAATTCAGATGATTGTTCTGATATTAAAGTTGATGGTGATGGAAGTACTTATTGTGAAGGAACATTTGAAGTACCTAGAACATTTAAAGGTGGAAATATTAAAGTTACTGTAATAAGTGCTGGAGGAGGTGGAGGTGTTGCTCCAACAGCAGGATATACTGAATATACTACTGCAGGTTCTACTAATACTTTTACTGTACCATCTATGACAGGAAATATTGAAGCTACTCTAATAAGCGGAGGAGCTGGAGGGGGTGCTGGGGGAGTAAATAAGGTATTAAAGGAATTTACAACTGTTGGTAATAATACATTTACTGTACCTGAGGCATTAAAGAATCGCCCTGCTATTGTTGATATGTGCGGAGCAGGGGGAAGTGGGGGAGCAATTGCTAATGGCCCTTGCTGGCCTACTACTTATTATCAAGGTGCTGGCGGTGGCGGTTCAGGCGGTTATTATCAAAACAAATTCGTAACATTTCCTGGTGATGCAACTTTACAGGTATATGTTGGACGAGGTGGGAGCGGCGGTTCTGGTATGACGTCTAAAGATGGAAGTTGTTTTTTGGGCACAAATGTATGCGACTTAGGGTCAAAAGGCCTTGGAGCCACCGCAGAAGATGGATCCGGTGGAGCTAGTGGCAGAACCTCAAATCCATATGTTTTAGGTAGACATGGCGGCAGTGGAGGTTATCTAGCAGGTGGCGGAGGCGGTGCAGGATATGGATATTGCGGAAATACCGGAGCTGGCGGCGGTGGCGGCGACGCTAGTCGTTTATGCACAAGTGGACAGAGTTGTTACCTATACGTCGGTGGCGGTGGCGGTGGCGGCGGAGAGGCTGTGCGTCTGACACAAAATGGTTCACTTTGGGCTTCACTAAGCGGTGGCGGAGGAGGTGGCGGAGGAGGTACTGGACTTGGTGGAGCAGGTGGAGCTAGTAAAGAAATGGACCATGGATGCACTGCTTTTGGCGGAGGAGGTGGCAAGCCAGGTGGCAATGGTGGGGGCCAGTCAGGCTGTAACAACGCAAATCCTGCAACATCAGGTGCAGGCGGCAATTCGCCATTGGCAAAATATTCAGGATATTGCCACGGAGGACATGGGCAAAGATATAGCGGCGGATCAAGAAATCCTGCTAACGGTATCGTTGCAATAACTTATCTTGATTATGGACCTGGAGGCTCTGGAGGTGGGGCGGGGCATATCGTACCTATACAAAAAGCTAAGGTAAATCAGGGTGAAGCCTTAAGTATTAAGATTGGTACTGGCGGCAGTGGAGGTACAGCTGGTGTAATTAATAGCAGTTCAACAATAACAACTCCTACAATAGGGCAAGGTTCTAATACAAATATAACTCCTATGATTACAAGTATATCAAGAGGTTCAACAAATATATTAATGACGCCAAACGGAGCAGGATTTGGTTTGTATGGAGGCGCTCCTACAGGGCAATCCCTTGGTGCAGCTATTGGTCCATTTTATGGAGCATTAGGCCGAACAACTAATGGTATTCCAGGTTCATTTGCCAGCATAGGTGCTGCAGGGTTTGAAAATACCCACGGTAAGACTGCCAATAATACTTCAACCATAGGTGCAAATACTTACCCTAATGGCTCAACAGGCGGAGATGGAGGAGTTGTTACTACACCATTCACAGGAACATGTACTCCTGGAAGAGGAGGAACTAAGACATCAGTTAATGGTACAAATGGTTCCGGTTATGGTTGCGGGGGCGGAGGAGGCTTTGCCTTTGGAAAAGGCGGTAATGGTTCTGGTGGTTACGCTAGGATATCCTGGAATAAGTATTGGGATACAGCAAGTAATAGTTATAAGATGGCTTCTTTGGGTGCTGGTGGTGGAGGAGCTAGTGGTAATGTGTTTACCTTTAGTATGAGTGCTAAGGCAGGAGATATGATAACGTTTAGGATAGGAAAAGGGGGAAGCGGCGCATATGTAAATAATAATACATTAGTTAATTCTAAGAAAGGTGGAGATACTGTGT
>CAJTXZ010000017.1 GCA_910583725.1 uncultured Vampirovibrio sp. | reverse complement strand
GCTGATGGTAAAGAGCAAGTTTCTGAGCAAAAACTTTTAGAAGAAGAGTCTGAAACACAGCCAATACCTGTAAAAAGCCCTTATACAGATGAAGCTAAAAAGCTTATAGACGAAATAAAGGCAAATTTTAACCCGCAAAATCCAAACTCACAGGTTTCTATTATAAATCTGCCGCAAAATCAGGAAAGTGCAATCTATGCAGTAAACCAGCTTGATATGCCGCCCACAAGCGCATATCTGCTTCACTTGGCACAACGGGCCAATAAAAACAGCAATAGAAACTCCTATCTTGAATGCTTTTTAAAATACAAAGAAGCAGTGGCCAAAAGTAATACCGATGCAAAATTTAAAAAAGCTTTTGAACCCTTTGCATACCAGCTTAGTGACACTGCCTATAATATGCCGGAAAATTTAACGGCGCTCATTGAAACATTATCAAAAGAATTTACCCCGGAAGAATTAAACAATATTGCAAAATTTCATACAGGTCTTTTTGAATTTGACAAAGTCGCAGAATTTTACAGCAATCCGGCTGCTAATCACACAAAAGAAATAGATGAATCAATAAAATACCTTCATTCACTTGGCACAGGAAAAAATACCGCAGTAACCACTCCTGCAACATTATCCACAAGAGCCTGGCTGCAAAACCTTTTAAATGCCAACCCTGAGAATATAAAGAAAACAGATTTACCCACTCTGCAAAACCTTGCAAAAACAAGCAAACAAATAGCTGAAATACTTAAAAAATCAGGCAGCAAAGAAAGTCCTGAAACATTTATAGAGCTTGCATACTATATGAAGGCGGGCAATAGCAAAGCATTAGAGAAAGCCTTTGATGAATTTAGCCCTGGCGGCATAAAAAACATTATTCAATCAAAAGAAGGGCTTGAACAACTTTATAATTATATAACAACGCCTGAAAAAACTTATACATATGATAAAAAATTCTTAAATATCCTTGTAAACCCAAAAACCGCTCCAGGACAGGCTTCAACAGCAGGCGCTTCCCTGCTTGAAGAAATTCAAAAAGCAGCAAAAGCCTTTGATGAAGAACAAACACAGATAATGGGCAGAATTCAGGCTGCGTATGATGAAATAATTCAAAAATATTCAGGCGAAAACATTGATGAAGACACTGCAAAAATATTACATTCATTCTCGCGTCAGTGCGAAATAATTACAAACAAAGTTAATGAAAAAACCGCCTCAGCGCAAGATACTGCAAAATCATTGGAAGATGTAATAAAAAATAATGGAGCAGCGGGCGAAAAGAAGCTACTTGAAGGACTTGCCGAACAAAGAAGGCAAGAAGCAAAAGATACTATAATTCAAGAACTAAAAGGCGAAATTGACAAACTGGATAGCAAAAAAGAATACTGCCTGCAGGAAGCCCCTGACAAAGTTGCGCCAATTAATGAAATGATTTCCAATGTAGAAAAACTTCTTCTTGATGAATTTGGTATTAAAACTATACGGCTAAATCAGGGTGAAAGCTTTAATCATAAATATATGGCAGTTGTTGACACTGTAAAAACCGGCAATCAGTCCTTAGATGGCAAAGTGGCCGAAACGTTTAGGCCGGGTTTTCAAACAAAAGACGGCGAATTTTTAAGACCAATAGAGGTTTATACCTATGGCTATGATAAAACACTTGAAGAAGCAGCCAAAAGTATGCCCTCAGCAGTCACTTCCCTGCTTAAAGAAGTACAAATGGAAACAGAAGCTTTCAGTAAAAAACAAACCCAAAGATTAGACAAAATAAAAGCCGCATATGATGAAACAATAGGGCAAATGATACTTAAAGACCCAGAGATGAATTCGGATATAACATACCATATAAAAGACGTGCAAGACAAATGCATCGCAGATATTAGCACAATAATCTCTGATGTACAGAATGTTGAAACAAGATTAGAACAACAGATAAACGAGCTGTCAGAATCTCTTTCGCGCGACGAAATAAGCCAAAATGAAAGCTTTCTCTCCCTCAAGGCGTATGCCGACGAGAACAGACAGGATGCTGAAAAAAGGATATTTGACACTCTTTTGAATAGCATTGATGAAATCTGGCTACCTGATTACCTCCACTTAACAAGTAGGTACCCGGAATATCCTGAATACGCCCCGTCAATCAAAGAGTTAAACTCAAAAATAGAAAATATGCTTGCTGATGAATTTAACATAAAAGCAATACGGCCAAATCAAGGTGAAAGTTTTAATAAAAAATACATGGCAGTTTTTGACACTGTAAAAACTGACAATCAGGCATTGGATGGCAAAGTGGCCGAAACCATCCATCCGGGTTTTCAAACAAAAGAAGGCGAATTTTTAAGACCAACAGAAGTGCGCACGTATTCTTATGATAAAACACTGAAAAATACAGAACAGCCTGTAGTGTCCGCAGAAACAATGAGTACAGATAAAATAGCGAACTATGCAGCCTCTTTGCCTGATAATGAAATCTTTACATTACTTTTAAACACTAATGAAACAGCATATAATGCACTTAAAGGCAAATATTTTGACCACATAAGCACCCTCCCTGAAACTGCCCTGAAAAATTTCCCGAATAATATTAAGCACTTAAGCGATTTTTCAGCTGACGAACTTTCTGCAATAGTAAATACAAAAGAAGTAAATGGCATGGAAGCGCTTGATGATTTATTATCACAGCAGGAGGGCTCTTTAAGTATTGAGCACATAATATCACAGTTAAAAGGCATTGCAGAACGTGAAATCTCCCGCAATTCTGAAAATCCGGCTAAAACCCGTATTACATCCGGCGTATCAGGGGTTATTGATAACACGCAAACTGCCTCAGCGGAGGGGGTTAGCAAGATTTCAGCCGGGCAGCCTGAAAAACAGCGCGAAATAATACCCAAGCAATCCCCATTTGATTTCTATGATCTTTTTGGCGAGCCTGAAACTCCGCTCGGTATTGCATATTCAAAGAATGAGGAGCTTCGTTATAGCTATATGCCAAGAGTTGTTGAAAGGCTAATGCAGGAAAAAACAAAAACGGCAGAAATAATGAAAGATAATTATTATGACCTAAACAGATTTTCAGGAAAATATTTCTTTGGCAAAGAATATGATGATAAGCTTCATAAAAACCTGAAACATGATTTACTTCTATGTGTTGTTGGCAATTTGCCCGAACATATTTCGGATGAACAAAGGGCCTATCTTGCAAAAAGATGTACGGACTTAACCAAAGAACTTGGGCTTGTTAACATAGAGTATATATTAAACATTGCTCCAGATAGCTTTAAAGGCTATCTATACGGCCGCAGTTCTGTTTCAAATTTATTAGAATATATGGATGATGAGTTCCACCGCTTTACAAATGCATATATGAAAAACACCGATGCCGCTATAAATGTTATAAATAAATTGCAAGGGGCCTTAAGCGAGCTTGCAGCGCGCAACGAAGAGGAAATGCAGAAAATGCAGGAACCCCTTGATAAATTGGCCGAAATGACAGAAAATTTCTTAGCGCGAAACCACGAATTAACAGAAAAGGCAGGCAGTACGCAACTTCCAGCGCAAGAAACTGCCGCTATAAAAAGCCAAATGACAGCAGAAACGTCTGGCTTGGCACAGAAAAATCAAGACGACAAGGCATTGCAGGAAAGAATGCAGCAATACTACAGTGAAGAAGAAACCGATACCTCTGAAATCACTAAAAAACCGGGTCTTCTTAAAAGATTATTCGGCCGCAAAAGATAATTTTTCCATACCCGCCTTAAGCTGTGTTCTTATGAGCCACAGAATTTTCGAGCGCAAAAAGCCTTGCCCATAAGGATTTTTGGTGATTAATACCCTAAAATTACTTTTATGGTATACTTTAGCTTGTAAAAATACTGAAAATACAGACAGGACAGGTAAAAACACCATGCTTGATATTACAAATTATATAAAAAAAGAACTTTCAAACCAGGAATTTTGCGGCGGGAACTACGGTAAAAGCGAAGCACCGGAAGAACTTTCAGCCGAAGCAAAAAAAGATATCATAGCAAAAATTAAACCCATTTTAACCCCGGAAACCATTGTGCTGGCGCAGGTTGACCCTATTGTGGGCGATGTTGAATATAATTTTAACAAGGCAAAAAAATACATTGAATGGGCAAATGACCTAAAAGTGGGTGCAATAGCTTTTCCTGAGCTGTTTTTGCTTGGTTATCCCGTTTTTGATATAATAGATAGATACCCAAAACTAGTTGAAAAAAACATTGAATATCTTGAAAAATTAGCTAAATGCACCGGCAAAACCAAGGTGCTGGTTGGATTTTGCGAATTCAACCGGTTTTATATAGGTAAGCGATATTTTAATTCTGTCGCAGTTTTATCAAACAAAAAAATCGAAACTATAATAAGAAAGACGCTATTGCCCGTCTATTCTGAGTTTAGCGACGCCAGATATTTTCAGTCCGCAGAATTTGACTCCTCTGAAAGAATCATACAAATCGGCAAAAACCGCGTGGGAGTTATCATCTGCGAAGAAAACTGGTCCGATAAAGACTTTTTTGACCACCCTGTCTACAGTTTCGACCCCGTGGATAAAATTATAAAGGAGCAAAAGCCTGATTTAATCATCAATTGCTCCTCTTCACCCACCCGCGCAAAAAAAGAACAATTGCTTCACAACATGTTGTCTTTTGTGAGCAAAAAATATCAGATGCCTATCGCGTACGTGAATCAGGTAGGTGCGGTTGATAACATAACTTTCCAGGGTGCAAGCAGGCTCTATGACTGCAATGGCAAGATTGTAGCACGTGCAAAGTCTTTCGAGGAGCAGTTTTTCATCGTTCACCCACCCGTAAAATGCCCGAATAGAGAGGATATTAACCGTATTTATGCCCTTCCCGAGGGCTTGGAAAAAACTTTAACCTCGCAAAAGGCCTTCAGTCTTGATTATGAGCCGGATTTAGAGCGTACATACCTCACTATCACTAGCTCTATCAGGGATTACTTTCATAAAAACGGCTTCAAACGGGCAGTTTTAGGCGTGTCAGGGGGGTTAGACTCTTCTGTCACCTGCGTTTTGCTGACAGATGCACTTGGAGCTGAGAACGTTTTTGCCATTTCTATGCCATCAAGCATCACATCAGAAGCCAGTAAATCTGACGCTAAAGAATTATGTGACAATTTAGGCGTTAATTTCGCGCAAATCCCGATATCAAAGATGTTCAAGGCCGGCAGGGACACGCTTGATGAGGTGTTTGAAAAAGTGGAAACCAAGTGGTATGACCGTTTTGAGGCGTCGCTCACAAACGACAATATCCAGGCAAGAAGCCGCGCCACAATCCTTTGGGGAATAGCGAATGAATTCCCGAAAGCTATGCCAATAGCCACTTCTGACAAATCGGAACTATATATGGGCTATGCCACAATAAACGGCGATATGTCCGGAGGCTTTGCCCCAATTGCCGATGTGACAAAAACAAAGCTTTTTGCGCTCGCCCGCTGGCTTAACAGAAATAGACTAAGCAGAAACGCAATCCCTGAGGCCATTTTAACCAAACCGCCAGGTGCCGAGCTTGCCATTGACCCAAAAACCGGCAAACCGCTCCTTGCAGAAGATGCCCTAATGCCTTATGAATTCTTGGATGAGGTCATATGGAGGCTTGAAAACCTGCACCAGAGTAAGGAAGAGATGCTTTCTGAAACATTTCTTTACGAAGCCAAAAATAATACCCCAAAAGCCACTAAAATCGCGTGGTTGGACAAATTTTTCCGCAGAATGCAAACAGCACTCTTCAAATGGTCTATAATGCCCCCTGCGCCTATTGTTGACGCCCGTTCGATAAACAAAACAGAATACAACCAGCCAATAACCTCAAAACTCAAGTTTTACTAGGGTTTCAGCGGTTTTTCGAAAAATTTAATTCACCCAAATTAGAATACCAAAATCAGCTATTATGGTATTCTAATTTTAACTGCACGTTTATAAATATTTTTATTGTAAACCGCCTATAATCCTCTCTACGCTTGGTTTATAGACCTGCAAAAGTTAAATAAAATTTTTGTTGTTTTACTGCTTCTGTTGACCTCTGATATTATAAATTTGCGCATGGCAGCAAGAGATTTTTGTTCGCCAAAAATAAATAGCTCAAACACATCCACACCAAGGGTTTGGGCTATTTTTGCCAAATTTTCGGGTGTTGGATAATTTCTGCCCGTCTCAATCATCGAAACATTCTGAGGCTCCATGCCAATACGCTCTGCAAGCTGTTCCTGAGTGAGTTTCAACGATTTTCTTATTCCCTGAATTCTTGCACCGAGCATCTTTTTTACATTTATATTTTCTGCCATTTTTATATCCGCCATCATACGCTAAATACATTGCTATTATTATATTCTAGCCCGTTTGTGCAATTTTTATATAATCCATTAAAATAATTTTTGTTGACAATTATATCTAATACATATAGAATATAATGCATTAAATATAATTTTCTATAAAAAGTTGTTGTATTAAATAGAATTTAGGGAAATTGTTTATTATGAAGAAAAGTTGTTCAAAGCCTAAAAAGGCTCTATTTGCCTGCTTTCATAGGCTTTTTATCAAAAGAAAGGCGCAAAATGCAGTACTGACAGGCATTCAAAACAAAAATGTCAGCCAAAAAAGAGCTGCAGCAGAAGTTTCACGCTTAAAACAAGGTACAAAAAAAGACAGTAAGCCGGTCTTTAGGCATGCTGATAAATCATTGTGCCCCGCAAGCCTTATAACAAGCTGGTTTACGCCTTCAAATGATACCCATTTTGAAAAATCCAAACATGCGCGGAACGTTTTTCAAAAAATTGCGGCATTCTCCCTCACAGAGATGCTTATGGCCCTTCTTGTCGCCTCACTTTTACTTGCAGCACTAGCACCGGTTATGACAAAAAAATTCACCGAAAATGTTAATATCACTGGAAATATGGTGGCAGCAGGCGGCACAAAACACACCTACGAGATAGAATACGGCTCTGAAGAATGCTCTGAAATAAAGACTGACACAGACGGCAGCGAGTATTGCGAGGGTGAATACACTGTGCCGGGCGGATATACAGGCTATATGAATGTCACAGTCATAGGTGCAGGCGGTGGAGGCGGCGCAGCACCGGCTGCAGGCTTTGTTGAATTTACAAATGCTGGCACCACAAACACTTTCACCGTACCTGCAATGACGGGAACCATTGAAACCACACTGATTTCAGGCGGCGCCGGAGGCGGTGCAGGAGGGCAATATGCACAAGATGTCAACTACGCGTCGCCTGGCAATTACACTTGGAATGTACCAGAAATTGCGCAAAACAAATATGCATTGATAACCGCATGTGGCGGAGGAGGCGGTGCAGGTGGCGTTGGAAATGGTGGTAATTTTACGAGCACCTCTGCAAGTGGTAATGGTGGCGGAGGCGGTTATATATTTAATAAGGCAGTTTATATAAATAATTCAGCAGACCAGAACATAATAATTGGCGGAGGCGGTGGCGGCGGAGGCGGCGGTCCTACACTTGCCAAAGGTTCTGACGGAGGTAATGGAGCAGGTGGCGGAGGAGGAGCAGACTATTGGGCTGATTCCGGAGGTCATGGCGGCAGAGGTGGTAGGAGCGGCAGCGCAGGCGGAGGAGCAATAGGGTTAAATTCCTTTTTTGGGTATGGCGGCGAAAGAGGTGATACACTACAGGCATCAAACACTGATGGAGCGCATGGCAAATTAGGAACAAACTCTGCTGGCGGGCAAGGCGCCACATCAGGGGGACTATCATATTGGTTTGATGCAAGATATAAAAATGGAAATCTTATTCCGCATGCTCAGGGTGCCGGCGGAGGCGGCGGGAGTAGTACGGGTTATGGCGGCGGAGGTGGAGGCGGCGGATGCGGCGGCGGAGGTGGCGGCGGCGGAGGTGGTGCCACAATATTCGGTACAAGGGATAACATTTTAGCGATTGCAGCCGGCGGAGGCGGAGGCGGAGGCGGTGCAATAGATGACATAATATATTCAAATGGTGCAATGGTTAAAAGAAAGCCAGAGTTTTACAATGGTGATTATGAAACAACCTCTGGCTCATTAGTACACGGCTCCGGTGGCGGTGGCGGAGGAGGGGGAGGCACGGGTGGCGGCAATGGCGGAGTGGGCGGCAGAAGCTATATAGCACATGGCGCAGATGGTGGCAATGGTGCAGGCTATACAGCGTCAACAATATTTGATACAAATCATTGCAACGGTGGCGCAGGTTACTATAACTATAGCCATGTAGCAGAAAAACATACCTTTTCATATCGCGGTGAAACCGGAAAATCTGGTGCTATGAGAATATCTTATTTATCATATGGTCCCGGGGGAGGCGGCGGAGGTTCCGGACAGATTGTACCTATACAAAAAGTTCAAGTCATACCAAATGATACGCTATCTGTTTTAATAGGCAGGGGGGCTGCAGGCGGCAATCCTGGAAAAATCGAAAGCAATGGCACAATAACGGCTGCGACAACAGGAAAAGGTGCAAATAATGATGGTGCGGTTTTAAGTAAACTTATAAAAAGTAGTAATAATACTGTGCTATTGGCAACAACAAACGCACTTGGCGTTTCAGGCACATATGGCGGTTCTCCGACAGGGTATACATTAGGTTGGAGCGCACCCCCGTACTACGGAGCCCATGGAGGTATTACAGGCGGCTCGCCTTTAATAGAAGATGCAATCACTGTCCGTGGTTTTTCCACTACAGATGGACTAAGCGCAGGAAATTCAACAACACTAGGTGTTATTACATATCCCAACAATTCTATTGGCGGGCGTGGCGGTACAACGACTACACCCTTCACGGGAACCTGCACGCCCGGTGCTGGCGGCACAGAAGCTTCACCAAACGGTAAAGACGCAACAGGTTATGGCTGCGGCGGGGGTGGCGGATATGGCCTAGCTAAAGGAGGAAAGGGCTCCGGCGGATATGCAAGAATAGCTTGGAATAAATATTGGGATACTGCAAACAGCGCATATAAGCTGGCAGAAACAGGTGCCGGAGGCGGAGGCGCCAGTGGAAATATTCTAACATATAGTATATCCGTGAAAAGCAATCAGGCAGTGAAATTCAGGATTGGCAAAGGCGGAAAAGGCGCATATATCTTGAACAATGCTGTAATATCTGCTAATAAAGGCGGAGACACGGTGTTTGGTGACATCAAAGCAGGCGGCGGAGGCGCAGGAGGCAATGTTTCTGTTAACACATCAACAGGCGCACTTATAAACGGAAAAGGAGGAAGTGTTTCAAACATATGTCAAACGATTGGTAAAAACTTTATTAATGATAAAAAGCGCTGCACAAAAGGAATAGAAGGTGGTGACGCCGAAAGAGCCACAGGCGGCAAGGGAGCAAACTTTGCAGGATATAAATACACAGTAATTGACAAAGAAGGAAACGAGGTAAAGAAAGAAATAATAGGAGCCGGCGCTGAGGGCGGCATACAGGACGCTGGTGATAATGCTAACGGTAAAAATGCAGAAACAGAAAACAACTATGGCGCAGGTGGCGGCGGAGCTGCAATTAGAGACCTCGGGCAGGTAAATTCATCCTCAGGAAGCAACATAACAAATAACCCAACAACAGGAGGAAGGGGCTCAAATGGAAAAATAATACTTGAATGGTATAGATGATTTCAAGGGCACTTTTTGGAAAAATTTTTACGAAATGCAATTTTTACGAAATGCTGCAACACATTATCAGTCTTATTGCAGCATTTCAAATTTTCCTTACCTGTATAAGGTACAAATATTCTGTATATATAGGTTTTGGCTTGGTTAAATGTTATGAATAAATATTAAATACAAAATTAATACATTTAATGCCGCGCAAAAATATATGCAGGGTATTTATATATTCATCATCCTAAGGCTCTAAGGCAAAAAAGACAAACGCTTGGGACTAAAACCTTAAAACCGCGCCGGATAGACAATAGCAAGCCAGGTAATACATATGAACGCATAACCTTGTAAAAATTTAGATAAACAACTTATTTTGGGTATTGATTTTGTAACCTTTTCAATACCCTTTTTTTACATAATAAAATTTTTTATAAAAACAAGGCGCACATTAACCAAAACAGTGCACTTTCAACTTTCAATAAGAATTTTTTTTATTTTTATGGTAATCTGGTAGCAAACAAAGGGAATTTAATGTACAAACTGCAAAACGACAGAGAAAGAGCATATTATAAGCAAAACCCCCATTCTATTAAAATGCTCTTAAACAATATAAGAACAGCGTTGAATTCAAACGAGACACTTGTAATTCCGGATGAAGACTTTAGCGGTTTTTTAGATATCAATAACCTTCCTGCGGTTACCTATATCACATTATTCCAGTCTGGGAATAAACTTATACGCTTTGGCTCTAAAAAAGAAAATCTTCAAAGCACGCTTCAAAGATGCATTAACCAAATTCGGAATAATAAAAATTTTACAAAATTCGAAATTGATAATCCTGAAAAATGCAGAATAATGCTTGAATTTACAACAAAGAAAACACCTGTAGAATATAATCAGCTGACAAATTTTGGATTTTCTGAATATAAATTTGAACCTGGAATAAATGGGCTTGAATTAATATATGATAAAAATTCATATTATTATATGCCGACAGATGCAATAGTTAATAGCCAGATTACACCTAAACAAGCCCTTGATACATTAATAAAAAGAACCTCATTTGGAAAAAGCGGCAAAAACACTGAAACCAGGCTATCACTTTTAAAAGAAAAATTAGACACACAAGAATGTAAGCTGTTTTTATTAGAAAGCAAGGCTTTTATAACATATAATGAAGATGCTGTTCCGCTATACAGAGGAAATATTTTATATAATGATTTCGACTATAATACTGTCTTAAAGATTTTTCTAAACTCTGCAAACTGGCTTATAGATACTTTTCAAGATGATAACAGATTCTTGTATTATTATGATTGCGCTACAGATACGCGTACAGACCATGAACACCCAAACAGAAAAGACGGTAACCTGTATTACAATGATTTAAGGCATTCTGGGGGAATTGTTACTCTCTTAAGGGCTTTTCAGGAGACTGGAGATGAAAAATATTTAATCACCGCTAAAAAAGCCATTGATTTTACATTGTCTACAGTAAAAAAACACGATTCTAAATATGGTGAAGCGCTTTACAGTTTTTATAACAGCAAGGCAAAGCTTGGCGGAACCGGGCTCGCGCTTGTATGTTTAATGCAATATAGAATTTTAACAAACGATACCGGCTTTGATGAATACATAAAAGGTTTTAGCAGGCACATTCTTTCAAGAGTGTACAATGGAGAATTAATAGGATATTATATTCACCCGGCATATAATAATGGAGAACCAATACTTGAGCCCACAGAAAGTGAACGAAGGGAATTATTTTCTTTTTATTACCCTGGCGAAGCGCTATTAGGCCTTGCTCTTGTTGCAAACAGATTTAGCGGACACCCTGACTTTCAGGAATTTGTAAAACACGAATCAGAGCCCGTTTTGGATTGGATAATCAATGAGAGACCAAAATACTATTCTGACTTGTATACCGCATTGCCTTCTGACGGCTGGCTAATGCAGGCGATTGAAGAATGGGCAGAAATCCCAGAACTTAGAAAAGAAGAATACCTTGATTTTGTTTTCAGTGATGCCACCACAATGATGGAAAAAATGTACAAAAAAGATGACACACCCTATTTAGATTATGAAGGCAGCTATTATTATGATTACGGCGATCATTTTTATCCTGATGGAGCACGTTCCGAGGGATTGATTGCATCGTATTATCTTGCAAAAAAAATAGGAAAAGAGGAATTGTCGCAACGAATTCTTTCAGCTTGCAAACTTGCTGCCAAAAGCCAATTTCAGTTATATATTGATGACATATCGAATTATTCGCATCTCAATCAGAAAAAATCACTCCATGCCATTAAATTTAAAGCAACACGTCAATGGGTAAGAACCGATTCAATTCAACATGTTGCCTGCTTCTTCATAAGGCTATATTGGGCAGAGCATAAAGCCTTGAATTACAACATTGCTAAAACGGCTTCAAAACTAAAATAAATTGAAACAATACTCTGTTAAGCTATGATATTATATGACCTAGCCTCTTGCCGATATCTTCACCCAGTCTTTGCAGACAATATCATCTTGTCCATATAACCAGGGGCTAGGCGCAACTATGATTTTATTTTTATTATTAATTAGCCAGGCGCCCCAAAAGCTGTATGTGCTGTTTGCAATTATTCCATGAGAGCATATACTCATTAACTGCATATCAAAATGATGATTCAAGGGCGTAACATTATCTGTGCCAATAAATTCAAATTTAAGGCCGTTGCTAAGTTCTTTTTTGGCAAATTCTCTGCAATTTTCGCCAAAAACAAAGAATGTGGGCTCTTCTACGTTAGATTGAATATATTTAATCGCTGTTTTGTAATAATTAACAGTAAGACAATGCGAACTTTTATAATCACCATGCCTTAAATGAATAAATATAGGATTTTTAGAGGATAATATTTTATCTGCACAGGTTTTGTAATATTCATCCTCAATTTTAGGAAATTTAAACGCCTCTTTGATTTCATCCTTTATACCTAAAAAGTATTCTTCATTTTGAAAATACCCTTCAAAATAAACGATTTTACGGTCTTTTAAAAAATCTTTATGGAATTTACAATACCCTTTTTCTGCAATTTTATTGTAAAAATCAGCCTGATGAAACCATTTTTTAATAAATTTGGGATTATTATTTTTTTTACCAAGGCATAAATTAATTTCATCCTGGGAGGCAAAATTAATATCTAAATTTTTAAATACATTAAGCGCATAAAATCGCACCTGAACATCCTTTGTGCCTTCTTCTTGTTCATAATGCGTAATTTTATCAAATAATACAGAACTTGAAGTTTTACAAGAAAGCGCCTTTCCAAATGCGTACTGAAACATCTGGTTTCCAAGCCCGCCGGATAATTTTACAATTTTGAGACCGTTAAGGACCACATCGCTTAAAGGAGCATTTTTGGCCGTGCAGTTACCCGTATCATCTGCAATCATCAAACAATACCTCTTTTTAGAAAATCTTCATAGGCAATCTTTAAGCCATCCTTTAGTGGGGTCTTGGCCCTCCAGCCAAGCGCATTTATTTTTGAAACATCCATCATCTTAAGCATTGTGCCATCTGGCTTTGTGGTGTCGTATACAAGTTTTCCCTGATATCCTACGGTTTCCTTAATAAGGTTTGCAATTTCATTAATTGTCATATCAACTCCTGTGCCGATATTTATAAACTCGCCAATATCCTTTGCATCCTTATTCTCCATAAGGTATACAACAGCCTCAGCTAAATCACCCGCATAAAGAAATTCACGCCTTGGTGTACCGGTTCCCCAGACAGTAACCTCATTTTGGCCGTTTATTTTGGCCTCATGAAAACGCCTTAAAAGCATAGGAATAACATGGGCATTTTCAGGGTGATAATTATCACCGATGCCATAAAGGTTACATGGCATTACAGACATATAGTTTGTGCCATATTCCCTGTTATAATAATTACAAAGCTTTATGCCGCATATCTTTGCAAGAGCATACCCTTCATTCGTAGATTCTAAATAATCAGAAAGCAGATATTCTTCCTTCATCGGCTGTTGTGTAACCCTAGGATAAATGCAGCTGGAGCCAAGGAATAACAGCTTTTTAACATTATTTTTATAAGAATTTTCAATTATATTATTTTGAATCTTAAGGTTTTCAAGCATAAATTCAACAGGATAAGTCTTATTTCCTAATATTCCGCCGACCTTTGCTGCTGCTTGAATAACCCAGTCAGGCTTTTCTGCATTGAAGAATTCCTCAACCGCTTTTGAATCACACAAATCAAGCTCGCTGTGGGTTTTATATACTAAATTTTTATACCCCTTCGATTCAAGCTCTCTTTTAATGGCGCCGCCAACAAGCCCTCTGTGCCCTGCTATATAAATTTTAATATCTTTATTTATCATCTTTTTTTACCTTATTTTCATTTAAATATTGTTTTGGTCTTTTTCTATCCCAGTTTATGTTTTCTTTTACAACCCTGGCAGGATTACCGGCAAGAATACATCCCTCGGGGAGGGCGGTTTTATTTGAAGCCACAACAGCACCTGCCGCCACTATTGAATTATCAGAAATTTTTGTATTTTTTAAAATTTTAGAATCCATTCCTATCCAGCAATGATTCCCGATTTCTATTGATTTTCCAATATTTATAACCTCGTCATTAAGATTTAATATGCTGTGTGTGTCGGAACACAATATATTAACGCCGGATGAAATTATGGTATCCTGACCAATTATAACAGAACTGTTATCCTCCATAAGAACAATATTTGCCCCGTTTGAACCAGATTTTTTGTCGGCAAAAAACCTGCAGTTATTTACAGGGCAATCTTTTGAACCTATATTAATTTGTGCAACAAAAGGCTCAGTTGATTTTATGCGAACTTCATTATTGCTGCCAAAAATTTTTACTTTTGCAAACTTTTTTGTTTCCTTCCAGTCAAATTCAACGACATTGCCCTCTCCTTTGATGTCACTCTTACCACGAAGCTTATCAACTACATCCTGAAACCATTGAATTCTCATAAAAGTTACGCCTCCCTTGGAATTAAAACCTCATAGCCGTTATCCCTTAAGGTTTTCTCTTTTTGGGCAAGTTTTAAATCCTCTTCAACCATCTCTTTTACAAGCATTTCAAGAGTATACTTTGGTTTCCACCCTAATTCCTTCCTTGCCTTTGCACTGTCACCTAATAATAAATCAACCTCTGCCGGTCTAAAGTACCTAGGGTCAACTTCTATAAGTACTTTACCTGTTTTTTTGTCAATTCCTTTTTCATTAACGCCTTCGCCAACAAATTCAATATCAACATCAAGCTCTTTAAAGGTCATTTTACAAAAATCTCTGATTGAAGTCGTGACACCGGTTGCAAGAACATAATCAACAGGTTCATCCTTTTGTAAAATTCTCCACATACCCTCAACATAATCTTTCGCATGGCCCCAATCACGCTTAGCAGAAAGGTTTCCGAGATATAATTTATCTTGAAGGCCCATTTTTATCTTTGTTGCAGCCATTGTAATCTTTCTTGTAACAAAAGTTTCACCGCGCCTTGGCGATTCATGGTTAAACAAAATACCGTTTGCAGCAAATATATTAAAACTCTCCCTGTAATTTACGCAAATCCAGTAGGCATAGAGTTTTGCAACCGCATATGGTGACCTTGGGTAAAACGGGGTTTTTTCATTCTGAACAGGTTCCTGAATAAGCCCGTATAATTCAGACGTTGAGGCCTGATAAAACTTGGTTTTCTTTTCAAAGCCATTCATTCTTATAGCCTCAAGCAGCCTTAATGTTCCAAGAGCATCGCAATCGGCAGTATATTCAGGACAATCCCACGAAACCTTAACATGAGACTGTGCAGCCAGATTATAAATTTCATCAGGCTCAATATCATGTACTAATTTTATTAAATTTGAAGAATCCGACAAATCACCGTAATGAAGCTTAAAATTACCGTCGCTGTGAATATCCTGATAAAGATGGTCAATCCTTGAAGTGTTAAATGATGAAGCACGCCTTTTCATTCCATGTACTTCATAACCTTTTTCAAGTAAAAATTCCGCAAGATAACTTCCATCCTGCCCTGTAATACCGGTAATTAAAGCTTTTTTAACCATCATTTCCCCAATTCTATAATATATCTTCTAATATTTTACTTTAAGCAAAACAATTTGTTAAACTTTTTTATAAAGTTTTATCTCGATACCTAAAATCGTAAGTACTTTATACTGTTCATCTCCATACCATTTATTTCTGTATGAGAATAATTTTTCAAAAATATTACTTTTTTTATTCTCAAAATATTTTACAAGCTTGTTTTGTTTTTCCGTATCTTTTGTTAAAATATCAAGAATTCTCTGCTTTACAATTTTACTGTCTTTATATATTTTGCCAAGTTTTGTGTGCGAAAGAGAATCTTTCTTTACCCTGTAATTTAAAAGCACATCTGGTAAATTTGCAATATTTAAATGCCTTATAGCCCTTGACCAAAGCTCATAATCTTCGCAGGCAAAATCAGCGTCATAAAAAAGATTATACCGTTCAAAATCAGCCCGCCTGAACATAACAAGAGGATGTGCCAGGGGGCATCCTTGTAACATATCAACAAAACCAACAGAAAGAGGATAAGATATCACCTTCTTTTTTGGAAAAGTTTCAATTGAAGCGCCCAAAATGGAAACATCGGGATTATTATCCAAAAACTCTGCCTGCTTTTGAAGTCTGTCTAAATGCGAAATATCATCCCCATCCATCCTTGCAATATACTCGCCCATACAATTTTTCATACCTAAATTCAGTGCATTTGAAAGACCTGTATGGTTTCCTTCAATAATTTTTATCCTGTTATCCTTCTTTGCATATTCAGAGAGAATTTGAGGTGTATTATCAGTCGAGCCGTCATTAACAATGACGAATTCAAAATCAGAAAATGTTTGATTTAAAATACTCTCAATCGCTTCTCTAATCTCACTCTCTACCCCGTTATATACAGACATTAATACGGATACTTTTACCATATTTGCTCCAATATTATTTTAAAAATTCCTTAAACCCTTCAATTTTTGTATCAATTGTGGGCTCTTCGTAGTATGTGCGGTTTAATTTTGCATTATTTTCATATTCTTCTTTGTTGCGCCAGCCGATTATCTTTGCAGGATTTCCGCCAACAATTGCACATTTTGGTACAGACTTTGAAACAACAGAACCCATTGCAACAATTGCGCCATCCTCAATTTTTACACCCGGACAAATCATACATCTTGCGCCAATCCAGCAATTTTCGCCAATTTCAATTGACTGAAGCAGACCAATATTATCAAAAGGAACGTGGGTTTTTGACATATAATTGTGATTTGAGGATATAAAGAAACACCCTTCGCCGATTTTTGTGTTTCTGCCGATGGTAATGCCTCCACCGGCATGGATTGCAGCACCACATCCGCCTATCCAGACATTACCGCCAAGCTTTAATTTTTTAATAGCTGAAATTCTAACATCAGGCGCAATAAAATTTCCAGGAAACCAGCCATAATTATAGCTTAGCCAATACTTAAGCTTTCTATTTGGAATTAACTGTATTAACTGATTTCTTAATTTTTGAATGCTCATCCTCTACTCCCGCTTTATTGCACTACGTTTTGGGTTTTATACCTTATTAAACAACCGCTTCCTTATATCTCTTATTGTGTATTTTTTTAATTTTGGCGGAAGCTTTTCAATATAATGTTTATAATCTTCATATGGATGTTTCATTCTCCAAGGCTTTCCTGGCTTTCCTGCATAATGAATAATTGCAGGGTTTTTAATCGCTTCTTCTATGACTTTATCAGAATAAACACCCTTTAAATATTCATAATCCTTAACATTATGATAATCATCATTGTAATAAAATCCCTGTAAAACACAGTATTTAAAAGGCAAAGGCCCTATATTATCGCAGGTGATATTCACTAAATCCAAATCAAAAAACTTTAATCTTTTGTAATATTTTTTAGCATTAATTAAAAGCTTGTTAAATATTTTTTCATCTCTAAATCTTTGATTATTAAATAACATTAGACCAGACCAAAAAATAAATTCATTCTTGTTCTCTTCAAAATACTTGTGGCCAATAACCTTTGGATGATTTTTTTCAGCCCTCACAGCAGCAAATTCCATATTAGAAACATCGGTTAAATACAATTCAGATAAATCATCCTTAAATAATACATCTACATCAGAATATATGGCCTTATTGTATTCCTTTAAAATTTCAGGCACTAAAAACCTGTAGTATACAATTTCGCTCCAGGAGCCGTTACTTTTCGGTGCGTCTTTAAAAATTTCAGGATTTATATAATGAAAAGCAATAGTATGGTTAGTATTTTGAACAAGAGATGTTAAACTTTTCTGATAATCAAGACTTAAATCAGAATGAAAAACCCTGATATCATAGTTTGTTTCAGCCTTTGCAGTGTCAACAAGACTTTTTATCGTAACAGAAGCCCCTAAAATTATTCTTTTATCAAAACAAAAAACTATGGGGACTCTATTCATCTCTCTCGCTTTCTCTGAAAATTAAGCATATCATATGTAAATTTAAGATTCATAATAAAAATTTAAACTACGCTATCCTTAAAATAAAACTTGGATTTTGTTTATATTGTGCCTGTTAACAACCTTTTTACAAGTTTCACAGTCGTATAAAAATTATACAATAAAATAAATTTTTATTATGTAATAATTCTAAGAACAATATCCTGCATTGTTTTCAATTAAATGTTTCAAATTTTCTTTTGAATCATTATATATATTTAAAGCCAAGGCAGAAAGATTTTTCTGCATAATTTCATATTCCATAGCACTGATATTTATACCCTTTTCAAGTGCATTTATATAATCCGCATCATCCTTGTAAAGAATAGAATTTGAATCATCAAAGCCATTAATCGGCGCAAAACTTTCAACAATAATACAGGGCTTTAAGAAGCCGTATACCAATTGAAAATTTCCGCTTGTGCCGGATGTATTATACCTTATGTGTTTTGGATCTTTGTCGTTATAGGCAGTAAGAAGAAAGTCTGCCTTTTCAAGCTCCTCATACATTTTATCAAATGGCAATCTTCCCTTAATATCAAAATACTGTCTTAATTCAGCAGGCAAATCGTCCAGATGCCCTTTTCCCACAACCGTGACCTTAAAATTCTTATATCCTCTGTCTAAAAGTTTTTGAAAAGAATTAATCATCAAGCTGCAGTTTTTCTTTTTATATTGAAGCGCACCTATTGTGATAAAATTTGTAACATCAGTATTTTTTGGCGTAATTTTAATATCCCCGAAATTATGCGGATTTACACTGACACACTTTGCATTCTTATAATCAAGTCTTCGAAGCATTATCAAATTTTCACACCAACTGCCATTATCCACACTATGACAAGCCTCATGTTCAACAAGTAAAATTTTCTTCTTATCAATATCTTTATTAAAATATTTATAAACATCGCCATAATGCACGCTGTCGCAAAGTTTGCCTGCAGTAGTAATTAAAAGCCCTTCAATATCCTTAAGATTATTCTTCTTAAAAAAAGTTCGCACCTGCTTTTTTGTCATCTTGTTTATGGTTAAATTTTTATCCTTAAACCTTGAAAATAAGCCCTCTTTAATCCTTTCGGGCGCACATAAAACAGAAACGTGATATCCTAAATCAAGTAAGTATTTCGCATAACCCGGTAATACCTCTGAATGAGACTTGCTGCAAGGCTCCCAAAGTAAAAACGTATTATCCTTTATGACAGGTTTCTTGTATTCAAACAAAGGCAAAACATATGTTTTAAACAATGCCTCATAAAACCTGGGTCGGAAAAGAAATAGCGGTCTGTACTTTAGATATTTAAACAACGATATAATCTGGTTATCAAAAGTCCAGTGCCTGAGTTCCTTTTCATTCATTTTCCAAGGTGTCATTTGCAAATATTTAAAATATAAATTCCTGTGATAACTAAATGAACCAAAATGCCAAGGTTTATTTTTTGATACAAAATGAATTCCTTTTAAATTTTTAGTATAGCTGGAGCGGTTTGTAAAGTTACTTGACTGTACATTCCACTCATCCTCTACAACTTTGATTTTACCCTTAAGAGCCTCGTTTAGGATTTCCTGATCACCTGTTTTTATTTTATCAATATGCTCTTTTGTCCACGCTAAAAGGATATTTTCCGTATCCTGTTCTCTCATTGTTTCTAAATCCATAACAAGCATGCCTGAATTTACATATGATGGATTTTTCTTTAGCATTCGCCTGTTAAGATCTAAAACACCTGCAACGGGACAGTTGCCCAAATCTTTATTGAATAATTTTTTAAGACTTGAATTTACAATAAAATCACAGTCAAAATATATTATTCTTTTGACATTAGGCAATAAAGATGGCAGTTTCAACCTGTAGTATGAGGGCAAAGATATATAACTATGCGATTGTATGTTCTTATAACTATCGAACAAATTTTCATCAATCTTTATAAAATTTATGTCACACTTTTTTAACGCTTTCAAAGAAAGTATCTGTTTTTTATGTTCATCCGAAATGCCACCATCCAATATATAAAAGACAATTTCATCATTTTTTAGGGCATTATAAAGAACGGACGCCATAGTAACTCCTGCATATTTTGAATAATTATCATCACATGCTATACATATATTTATATTGTTTAAATCCATCTCTATACCCCCGGAGTTTTATAATGGTTTAATTATATCAAAAAAACCAAAAAACCTTGGATAATAAAATTTACGCTTTAAAAATTTCATATAATATTTTTTAAACCCCAAAAAAATCTGGCAAGACTTTTATATCTTTAGATAAACTGCATAAATATCGTATCAAGATTCTTTGTCTGATTTACATAAAATCTCATGATTTTATGTAAACGTTTATTTTACTATAGACTCTTAAGCGATGATGACGCCAGAGCTATTCACAAGAATTTCACATAAAATAACCAAGTTCAATACAATAAGATATTTAGCGTAAATACACATAATAAATTTCAAAAACAGGCTTTACAAAATCATTATTTTGAGCAATAATTAATACGATTATTTAATTAATATAAAATTAGTATGTAGCACTCTGTCAACGAAAAAGTGACCAAATGTCACTTTGGAGGAGAGGTGGTAGCGCAAAGCTACCAAGCTGCGGTGACAATTAAATAGATTAATTTCGGGACGTAGCAGGGACCCCGAGAGGAAAGTCGACTTAATGTCAAGTTTCCGGTGGGGGTACAAACGAAGTTTGTATCGAAGGGTACCAAGCTAAGTCTCAAAAATTGAAAATTGAATAAGTTAACATCGGGACGTAGCAGGGACCCCGAGAGGAAAGTTGACTAAATGTCAAGTTTCCGGTGGGGGTACAAACGAAGTTTGTATCGAAGGGTACCAAGCTAAGCCTCAAAAATTGAAAATTGAATAAGTTAACATCGGGACGTAGCGCAGCTTGGTAGCGCACTACCTTGGGGTGGTAGGGGTCGCAGGTTCAAATCCTGTCGTTCCGACCATTGAAAACAAAGACCAGAGCTTAATTTCAGCTCTGGTCTTTTTATTGTTGTGTAATATTTGTGCTTTAAAATCATCACTATCACATAAAAATACTTTATATATTTACACGCCCTTTTTGTCCAGTTTTATTGCACTTAGCTTTCAGTGCACAATAAGCTTTAAAAATATCTGCGTTTTTGATGCAATTTAAAAAAGATTTTAGATAAAAATCTACTCATATATTTATCTGATGTTGTCTACCGCTTATTTGACAAACCGTAAAAATAGCAAGCAAATTAATATAAACGTCAATAGCATTGAGCCCTTTTTTGTAAAAAAAATCAAAAGAAACTATTAACCCTAACAAAAAAAGAAAAGGGTTGTGGTGTATAATTTGAAGCTATTAATAGCAACAAAATACCCATAGTAAGACTCTTGAAACAATATAGCTCCCAATTCCATAGGTGAATCATATATTATTACACATATAAACCAGGCTTATCGTGACAACTTAATTAATGTGGACACACAATGGATGCAAAAATTTCAAAATAATGCTGTAATCAAGCCTTGCCTTAATTTTAATGGTGGAGATGGCGGAACTTTGCAACCTTGGTTGCAAACGTGCGAATACACAAAATACAAGAGTTTAGTATAGTTAAATTTTAATGGTGGCGTCTGCGTGTCGCAGCTTGAACTTTTTAAACAAAAAATATTCACGTTCGAACCAACGCAAAATCAAATATATTAAGCATTTTAAGGGTATAAAAAACCTAAAAATTAAATCTGGAGATGGCGGGAGTCGAACCCGCGTCCAAAATGATGCCAAATAAACATCTACGGGTGTAGATTCTACTTAGCTTCGAACTGGCTTAGGCGAGTAATCACAGCCAAAAACCAGCCTTAGACTGTTTTTTAAAAGACAGACAACTTTTATTGCAAAACTTCACGCGCTATGCTTTCTCTTCACGCGCTGTACTTGCTTGGGGACCCTATAGCCCGCAAGTTAAACTATAGAGTAGCTAGAAATATCCTAGGCAGCCATTACAGCCTTGCGGCCGAATACAGGAGCTACGATATTTTTTTCAAATTTAGCGTTTGTTTTATTTGCTCGTTGTTAACCGGGAACAGCGCCCGAACCCGCAGCTTAGATGACACAAACACCCTGTCAAATCCATAATCATCCCCATATTAAAATTTCAAAGAACATAATTAAACTTTGTATTAATCATTATATCACAAATAAATAAATCAACAATCCCAAAATACATGGCAGTGTTTTTATTAATTCTATATCAGTTTTTTTAGAAAATAATATCCATATATCGAATACAAATACTTTTTTGTTTAGTATATTTTTTTGATGTAGAATAAGAAGGAAAATAAAATGGAAAAATATGTTTGCTTGCTTTGCGGATATGTTTATGACCCTGAAGCTGGTGATCCCGACAACGATGTAACACCAAACACACCTTTTGCGGATTTACCTGCGGATTGGAGATGTCCTATATGCAACGCACCAAAAAATCAGTTTGTTAAACAAGGATAATTCTGCGGATATTTGGCCGCAGACACAAAAAAATTATGGAAAAAGAAAAAGCGCGCCAAATTGTAAATGAGGCAGAAAAAGAGATAGCATATCTGTTTAAAAAAACAGATGAAATAGCAGAATACAATCAGGAAAAGGTTCTTAACGCCTTTAGAAAAAACAAAATAGGCGAAGAGCATTTTTATACCGTAACTGGCTACGGGCATGATGACCTTGGCCGCGAAGCACTTGATAACGTATTTAAAGATACGTTTAACACCGAGGCTGCAATTGTGCGCCCGCATTTTGTTTCAGGCACTCATACGATTGCATGCGCACTCTTTGGGGTGCTTCGCCCTGGCGATGCCCTTTTATCCATAGCAGGAAGCCCATATGACACACTGGATGAAATCATAGGTAAAAATAATAACTGCGAATACTATAATTGTTCCCTTAGGGCAATGGGTGTAGAGTATGACGAAGTACCTCTTTTGAATGATTTAGACGTAGATTTTGACTCCATTCCAAAATATATTAAAAAAAATACACGAATGGTAACAATTCAGCGCTCAAGAGGCTACAGTCTTAGAAATTCTTTAACTATAGATGATATTAGAAAAATTGTAAAGATTGTAAAGAATATAAACCCTGATATAGTCTGTTTTGTAGATAACTGCTACGGCGAATTTACACAAATTCTTGAACCTCCTGATGTGGGTGCTGATTTAATTGCAGGCAGCCTCATAAAAAACCCGGGAGGCGGTATAGTTGAAGCTGGCGGTTATCTTGCAGGTAAAAAAGACCTAATTGAAATGTGCGCAAGGCGCCTAACAGCTCCAGGTATAGGTACAGAAGGCGGTGCAATGTTTAACCAGACAAGAGTCATACTTCAAGGGTTCTTTATGGCACCAAGTGTTGTATCTTACGCCGTAAAGGGTGCAATTCTTGCCGCAAAAGTGTTTGAAAATGTGGGCTTTAAAACACACCCGAAATCCGATTCTATACGTTGTGATTTAATTCAGACCATTAAATTTGAAGAACAAAAGGCTCAGGAAGCTTTTTGTTGTGCATTACAAAAATACTCACCCGTTGAAAGTTACCTAACGCCAATACCAGACGGCGTTCCAGGGTATGAAGATAAACTTATAATGGCAGGGGGCAGCTTTATTGAAGGTTCCACCATTGAATTGTCAGCTGACGGGCCTTGTCGTCCTCCGTACGCTGTTTATATGCAAGGAGGCCTCAGCTATTCACATGTTAAACTTGCCCTGATAGGAATCTTAGAAGAATTACTATAAAAATTACTTTTAGACAAATTAATTAAAATTCCGTATGGGGTTATATTAATACTTCAGCTTGCTCTACTATTTTTTTAATATACTTGCCGTATCCATTGTTTTTGAATTTAGAACCGAGTCCTTCAAGCTGGTTAGCATCAATGTAACCCATTCTATAGGCAACTTCTTCTATGCAGGCTATTTTCATACCTGTATTAATTTCCATAGACTGCACAAAATTACTTGCCTGTAAAAGGCTTTCAAACGTACCCGTATCAAGCCAGGCAAAGCCTCTTCCAAGAATTTTAACTTCAAGAGCCTTGTGTGCAAGATAAATATTATTTAAATCTGTAATTTCAAGCTCGCCCCGAAGGGAAGGTTTTAGAGATTTTGCGTAATTGACAACATTGTTATCATAAAAATATAATCCAGTTACAGCATAGTTAGATTTTGGAGCTGCAGGCTTTTCTTCAATTGATACAGCCCTGCTGTTTTCATCAAATTCAACCACGCCAAATCTTTGAGGGTCATTTACCTGATAGCCGAATACTGTAGCTCCACAAGTTTTTTGGCCGACGGTTTTTAGCATAGAAGAAAAACCGAACCCATGAAAAATATTATCCCCCAAAATAAGCGCCACAGGAGAATTTCCAATAAAATCTTCGGCAATTAAAAAACTGTCTGCAATACCTCTGGTTTCGGTCTGCACAGCATAGCTAAATTTTATTCCCAAATTTGAGCCATCTCCTAAGAGTTTTTGAAAATTTCCTAAATCATTAGGATTAGAAATTATCAAAATATCCTTAATGCCTGCAAGCATAAGGGTTGTAATCGGATAATAAACCATAGGTTTATCATAAACCGGGAGTAATATCTTAGAAATAGGAAGGCTCGCCGGGTATAATCTGGTGCCGGCGCCTCCGGCAAGAATAATGCCCTTCAATTATGCGCCTCCTGTTTGTTAATATATTCGATTCCTTTTATGGTTTTTAATTTCTTTTCCCAAAGACAGGCATTTTTAATTGAAATTTCAACAGGCACTCTGGAGCTCCATCCCAATACATCTTCTGCCTTTTGTGTTTCCGCTATTAATTTTGCAGGATCACCAGCGCGTCTTGGACAAATCTTTAAAGGAACCTTTATTTCTAATGTTTTCTCAACAGCAGCAAAAATTTCTTTTACGCTTTGCCCCTCACCGGTGCCAAGGTTTATAATTGTGCTCTCATTTTCATCCAAATACTTGTATGCCATAGTATGAGCTCTTGCTAAATCCATAACATCAATATAGTCTCTTATACAGGTGCCATCTTTTGTGTCATAATCATCCCCAAAAAGACTAAACACTTTATTTTTATCCGCCTTTAAAATGTTCGGTACAAGATGTGTCTCTATATCGTGCCACTCTCCTGAAACACAGTCCTCGTCAGCTCCTATAACATTAAAATACCTAAAAATAGTATATTTTAAACCATAAGCTTTTGCATAATCTTTAATTGCAAACTCAATGGCAAGTTTTGTATTTCCGTAAGGATTTACGGGTTTTTGAGGATGTTTTTCATCTATAGGAACATAATCAGGCTCTCCATATGTAGCACAAGTTGATGAAAAGACAATTTTCTTTACACCGTTATCCATCATTGAATTCAAAAGACTTATTGAACCCAAAATATTATTTTCATAATATTTTCTTGGATTCATAACACTTTCATTAACAAGCGAATTGGCCGCAAAATGCACAACAGCATCAATTTTATGCGTTTTAAACAGCGCATTTAAAGCAGATGAATCCCTTGTATCGGCATTGATAAAATCAATTAAATTTCCTTTTTGATTTTCTGCAAATGCCCTGATTCTATCTACAATTTCGATATGCCCGGTTGAAAGATTGTCTAAAATAACAACATCATAACCTTCTTTTATAAAATCTATTGCACTGTGAGAGCCTATATACCCGGCCCCGCCTGTTATAAGTATCATAGTTTATTCCTTATTGGCAATTTTTTCCCTGACTTTGGCTTCAACCTCTTTAAGGATTTCAGGATGTTCTCCAAGAAAATCTTTTGCCTTATCGCGGCCCTGGCCAAGTTTTTCTTCATTATAACTAAACCATGCCCCTGCTTTTTTAACAATATCCATATTGACAGCGACATCCAGAATATTTCCAAGCGCACATATGCCTTTGCCATAAATTAAATCAAATTCAGCCATCTTAAAAGGCGGAGCAACTTTGTTTTTAACAACCTTTACCTTAACCCTTTTTCCGATATCCTCACCATCTTTATTTTTAACAGCCTCAGACGTGCCTCTTATATCAATACGAACAGAAGCATAATATTTAAGTGCATTTCCGCCCGTTGTTGTCTCAGGGTTTCCATACATAACACCAATTTTTTGTCTTAATTGGTTAATAAATATAACAGTGGTATTGGTTTTACCCACTATACCTGTTAATTTTCTTAGCGCCTTTGACATAAGTCTTGCCTGCAGGCCCATTTGCTGTTCATCCATTGCTTTTTCAATCTCAGCCTTTGGAACAAGGGCAGCAACAGAGTCTATTACAATAACATCAATAGCGCCGGAGCGAACTAATTCTTCTGTTATTTCAAGCGCCTGTTCGCCTGTATCTGGCTGCGAAATTAATAACTCATCAACATTTACGCCAAGGTTTCTGGCATATTCAGGGTCCAGAGCATGCTCAGCGTCTACAAATGCTGCAATACCGCCTTTTTTCTGAGCTTCAGCCACAATATGCTGTGCAAGAGTGGTTTTACCGCTTGATTCGGGCCCGTAAATCTCAATAACCCTGCCTCTCGGTACACCGCCAACACCGAGTGCTAAATCAAGTGCAAGAGCCCCTGTTGGAATACAATCAACATTTACGGCTGATTTATCGCCAAGGCGCATAATAGAGCCTTTTCCAAAATCTTTTTCTATCTTATCAAGAGCCATCTTAAGGGCTTTGTCTTTGCCTTCCCTAAGCTCTTTTAATTTATCATCTTCCTTTTTGTCTTTTTCTTTAGTTTCGGCCTTTGCCTTGGTTTCCGCTGCTGCCATTATATCTCTCCCCAAACTGGTAAACTAATAAATTGCTATACTATAATATTCATTATATAATAAATTTTATGAAAACAATAATACTTAACAATTTTGAAATAGGTAAAGATAAACTTACCATAATGGCAGGTCCATGTGCAATAGAATCGGAAGATATTGTATTCAAAACCGCCGAAAAACTTAAAGAAATTACAAGTAAACTAAATATAAATTATATTTTTAAAGCCTCATACGATAAGGCAAACCGCTCTTCAATCAATTCTTTCAGAGGCCCCGGGCTGGTTGAGGGCCTTAAAATATTGCAAAAAGTTAAGAAAAATTTTAATTTGCCAATTGTAACAGATATTCACAAAGAAGAAGAGGCAAAGCCTGCCTCAGAAGTAGCTGACATATTACAAATTCCGGCCTTTTTGTGCAGACAGACAGATTTACTTGTAGCAGCAGCAAAAACAGGAAAAATAATAAACATAAAAAAAGGCCAATTTCTGGCGCCAAATCAAATGAAATCCATTGCTCAAAAGGTAATAGATTCAGGAAATGATAAAATTTTAATCACAGAAAGAGGCACGACATTTGGCTATAATAACCTTGTTTCAGATATGAGAGGCATAAAAATTATTCAGGATATGGGCTATCCTATTGTTTTTGATGCAACCCATTCTGTGCAATTGCCCGGAGGAAACGGCGATTCTTCATCCGGAGACAGAGAATTTGCCCCGCTTTTAGCTAAAGCAGCAGTGGCAGCAGGTGCAAAATGCTTATTTTTTGAAATCCATCCAAACCCGGATAAAGCATTGTGTGATGGCGCTAATATGATACCTCTTAATGAAGCGGAAAATTTATTTATCACACTAAATAAAATATTTAAGGCTGTAAATTAAACCATTATCAACCTCGATAATCATATTCTGCTATGAAATCAACTTTTTTTAGATAAGTGCACATAACGTTCCGGTAAAATTCTACACACCAAAGGAGCCGTCTACAGCTTTCGTATTTCAGTAACTTTATATTTATCTGCCCATTTTTATCCTCACAGAGGTCCAGTCTTTAAGCTTGTCTGCTTTGCTTAAATATTCAAACATGGCCTCCTGTCTTGAAACATTAAAGTATTCAATATTTGGACAATCTTCTTCCTTTTTCAGGCTGGACAAACCTGCAGCTCCCGTTGCAAGAAAAATATCATAAACACAAATGAATTTATCTTCATCATTAAAATCATCTAAATCATATTTTATACTTCCATCCTCATTTAAGATATGAACATCTGATATCGATAAGTCAGGATTTATGGTGTACTCCATTCCTGAAACCTGCATGACACCTGGCGACACCTTATCAAAGCTTGTAGACAGAGCGCCCCAGGCAAGCGTATCAATTATCTGTCTCTTTGTTAAATCCGTCTTTATGAGTTTTGAAACAGTGAATGGCAGCGTGCTTATTATTTTATCCTCTGTGACATCCTTAGAATCAAAACTATCACGGATGGTTCCCGGGTTAACTAATGCAAAATCAGCTTTTTGACCCTTTGTGTATTTATTTGCGTACCAAAGGTTTGAATCTGCCACCATATTACCAATTTCTCTGTGTGCCTGATTTACCTTAAAGGGTTTTAATGGTTTATTAAGGGTTCTAATCACATTATCATCCGCCTGATTATCCGCATTTTGTATTTTTGTTTCAAAATCGGCCGTTTTATAAAATGTGTTTTTGCACTTATCAATAACAAGCACTCCGTCATCATCAAATTCTAAATCTAAAAGCCCGAAATAATCAAGGTTTTCACCAAATCCATGCTCTGTGCTTGCACCCGTTGATACTATCTTTACAGGCTCGCCTCTTTTTGAGATTTCTACTCTGTCAATCTCTTTATGGTCATGTCCGCCTATTATAACATCTATACCGCCAATTTTTGCAAAACGTGTGTAATATTCCTGATGATTCTCTCCCTTGTCGCCTGTATGCGCCAAAAGAAAAATTTTGTTTACCCCGCATTTTTCAAGCCTTTCCACCTCTCTTTTAATAAGAGAAACGCTGGCTTCTATATCCTGCACCCTAATGTCATTGTTGCCCTTATGTATAAATGCAAGTTTTTCATAATCAAAGGGTGATACGCCTATTACACCAAACTTTTCCCCACCCCTGGTAATAATTTTACCGCCGTCACATATTTTAAACCGGTTAGAAAAAGTATTCAAACTCAAAAATTTATCTTGAAGATTAAACTTTTTAATTAATTTATCTAAATAATTCCCGCCGCTCTCGAGGTCATGGTTTCCAAGAGCTATAGCATCTGTCTTTGATAGTAATTTTTCCGCCACCCTTTCATTGGTTTTGCTTGTATCAAGAAAAACATCACCGCCCGATAATGTAAGATTTATGCAATTTTTACCCCCCCCCCCCCGATAAAATTTCACGCTGGGCATTTAAAAAACTTTCTAGGTTCTTTTTTTGCCCATGGAGGTCATTATAATACATTGTATTTACTTTTGTGTTTCCAAAAGCTATATTTTGATAATTTTTTTGAATGTTCATATTATATTAAAACCCGTAAATATTTTTTGTGCCATTGTTAATTTTAAAAAATTTCTTCATCCTTAAACATTATGAGCGCAGTAAAGCCAAGGGTTATTGCGCCTGCCAAAACTTCAAATGGAAACATCAATAGCAAATTTTTATCCAATATCATTGGTATTAAAAGTATTGCCCCTGCTGGTGGAAAGCTGATTTTAACCTTGCTTGTTGCAATAAACAAAATAACACAGGAAGAAAGCGTACATATAAAAAGCGGCAAACCTAAATATATATTTAACAATAACCTCAAAATACACCCAATAAGCGCACTAAAAAACATAAGGGTAATTATATGCCATATCTTCTTCCTTACCTTGCTTTTAGGGTTTGATAATTCAGTAAACATAACAATTAAAGGCGGGGCCAAAAAATATATTTGATGCACTTTAAAAGGCATGAGGGCAATAAAGCCAAATACCAAAAGGAGTTTTGACCACTTTATTATCTGTTTTTTGAGACTAAACTTAACAGGAATAAATTTATTTACAGGGCGCATATGAAATTTTTCCATATACCATTGCGCAACTATAATAATTAGCGCCATAACAGCCACAGATAACGGGTAAACCCAGCTTTTTGTACCAAGATACACAGGAAGTATGCAGGCAGAAATTATAGGAATAAAATTCGTCTTAAGCAAAGTTAAAATAAAACCTGTAAATCCAAAACAGAGACAAACCTGAAAAATTAACGGAAGGGGCACATACCTCACAATCAATACCCCAAACAGGGAAGAAATGGTCATAAGAAAGAAAATTCTTCTTTTATTTGTCATCCAAGGCTGTTTTTCTGAAATCCATGCCCCTATTGTAAGCGCGCAAATTTCAGGAAAAATAATCTCTTTTTCGCCGCTTAACTCTGCAATAAAAACCATTACAAAAGCCAAAAGCGCACCAAAAATATACCTTTCAATCCTAATCTGTCTTAAAAGATGAGCGTCCATACAATTGAATACTAAAACAAGCAAACTAATAATTCAATTAACACACGCATGGCGCCTCCAGACTGCTTTTAGCACTTAAATAGACACGCATAAACGTCGTAACAAAATCTTTACATTCTTCACACAAATCAATAAAAACCGGTTTTTCTATTGTGCTATAATATTCATATTGTAGCCCTTGAGACGCACATACAAAATAGCTGGCATTAACCGGCAGTCTCAAGAGTTTGATAGCAGAATATTTTCAACACGCCCGACATTTTAGGCTATAGGTCTGCACTATTTTCGCAAAAAATTTCCCAACGAAAATACGATTTTGCTCTATCCGGCCAAAGTTGAGGCGTTGAAAACAATCCATGTGCCTGTAGCTTTAGCTGGCCTGTTGGATGTTTTACGGAAGTAAAACTCCGACGAAATACAAATTTTGCTCTATCCGGCCAAAGTTGAGGCGTTGAAAACAATCCATGTGCCTGTAGCTCAGCTGGATAGAGCGTCGGTCTCCGAAGCCGAAGGTCGCGTGTTCAAATCACGTCAGGCACATTTACCCTAATTAGGAAAGGTTCTTATGATTACCGTATTCTCAATAATTTTATCATTCACAACAGGTTTTCTTGCCGCGTTCATAATCTTAAAATCCAAAAATACAAAGCTTGAAATTGATAAAGCAAAGCTTGAAGAAAAAATAAAAACACTGATAGAAAATTCAAAAACCCGCGAGGAATACTCTGAATTAATCAAAAAAGAATTTACAAGCCTTGCAAATGAAGCCCTCATTGAAAAAAACAAGGCACTTGATGAAAATAACCGAAAAAACCTTGAAAATTACCTAAATCCCCTAAAAGAAAAAATCAGAGAATTTCAGGATAAAATCGAACAATATAATATAACCGGAATCAAAAACACCCAAACTCTACGAGAGCAAATTGAATACCTGTCTTCCCAAAATAAACTTATATCAGGCCAAACAGAGAAGCTTGCAAATGCAATAAGCGCAAACTCAAAGTTTAGAGGTTCTTTTGGTGAAATGATTTTAGAAAAATTATTAAAACTTTCGGGCCTTGTAAACAAAAAAGATGACCCCGTTAAGGGAAATTATATAACACAAGAGGGTTTTAAGGATTTAAACAACCCCTCATCCAATAAAATCAACCCTGATGCAGTAATTTATCTTGCAGATGGCAAAAATATTATAGTAGATTCAAAGGCTACAATTGTAAACTTCTTAGAATACACAAACGCTGATTCGGACGAGGCTGCAAACGAATCAATAAAAAAATTCTACCAAAACACAATGGATAGAATAAAGGAATTAGAGAATAAATATACAAACCTCGAAGGCCTTGCAACACCTGATTTCACGCTTTTATTTATCCCCTTTGAAGCCTGTATGGGCCTAATTTATGCAAACCAAAATTTAATAGAGGAGGCAAACAAGCGAAATATAGTAATAGTGGGCCCTTCCACCCTGCTTGCCACACTTCGCACGATAAACTTTGCCTGGATGAATAAAAATCAGGCAAACAACATAAAAGAAATCTTGAAAACAGGCGAAGGCATATATTCAAAATGCCAAACACTTATAAACAAGCTTGAGGCACTTTCTATTAATTTCGACACCCTAAGAAAAGGTTTTGACGGGGTTTTCACATCCCTTAAAGGCAGGGGTGGTCTTTTTGGCCAAATTGCAAAATTTAAGGACCTTGGCTTTAATCCTTCGAATCCTATTGATGAAAAATACATAGAAGAGCCTGATGATACGGTTTTAAGCTTAGAATTAATTGAAAAATAAAATTTACATATTAAAGTGCCGGGCAATATTAGCCGTTCCCTTGCAAATATATTTTAAAAAAACTGCAACAGCTGTTTTTGGGTGAAAAATAATAAAAAAACGCAAAATGGCAAGTATTTCAATATGCTTTGCCTTTATTTGATTTCAAAACGCTTAATTTTTGTGATTTTATGGAAGTTTTTTACAAAAAAAATAACACAGCGCAAATTTAATACTTGCAAAGTTTAAAAAATAAAATCCGCTAGCAGGGTGCTTTTTAGGGTTATTTTGTAAAGTTTTGTAAAAATATTTGACAAAATAGGTACATTTTTAGCAAAAAATTTCTTTGAGGAGAATTATATAGATGTAAACTCCTCTATAAACTCCGTAATACTAATTCTATCCATCACGGCGACCTCTTAATCTAATTAAGAAAGCCGTTTTTTTTATGCCGTTTGGCTTATTTGTTTTTTAAGATGTTGTAATCAAATGTAAATTCAATATCAACACTGCTTGCTTTTAATAATGAAGGAAACGGGTCAAAGGGCACAGAGGCATTTATAGCATTAAGCGCAGCATAATTAGCATCCTCATTATCGGCACCCTGCTTAATCTTAACATCTGAAACTCTGCCATCTCTATAAACCTTAAACTGGGCAACTATTCTTGTATTCTTATCAGATTTTGGCGGATTCCAGTTTTTCTTAATCTTGGCTTCAAGTTTTTTCATATAAGCCGCAGTCTGCGCTTTCTTTTCTGCCTCGACTTCTTTCTTATAAGCATTAAGAAACCTTTCCTTATAGCTGCCATCCAACTTAAATACTCTAATTATAATATTTAAAGGCTGTCTTTTAATCGGAAAAACATAATCTATCGTAATATGATCTCCGTCAAATCCTCTAGGCAAAGGCTCAAAAGGCGAAGCCGCATAAACACTGTTAATTGCGCCCGCGTCAATATCAGCATAACCAGAAGATTGCAAAACCTTGCAGCCAAAGGCTTTTCCGCCCTTCCCTATATTAATTGAAACAACGACATTCTTTGCAGATTTTGACGGAGATTTCCAAGCTTTCCTAATTTTATCATCAAGATTTTTTAAATAGCTATTCCAAAAAGCCTCTGTTCTTTGCGTATCCACAGGTGTTTCATGTATCTTGTGCACGCACAATGACAATGAAAAAAAATTTATAACAAAAGAAAATATTATAACCCAGATAAGAAGGACTTTTTGCAGTTTATTTTCCACAAATTAATGCCCCTGCAAGTCTTTTATTGCCATTGGAATGTAGTTTGTAAGGTTTGAAGCAAGCACGCTATACTCAGTAAGCGTGTTTGATGCCATCTCGCCTGCTTTTCCATGCAGATAAACCGCAAGGTGCACAGCCTCCAATAGTTTCAGCCCCTGTGCTGCAAATCCTGAAATCATACCCGTTAACACATCGCCGCTTCCGCCCTTTGCTAGAGCAGAATTCCCGGTTTTATTTACATAGACATCATTGTCATTAGGTGCCGCAATAACAGTCTCATTGCCTTTCAATACTACGATACAGCCAAGATAATCCGCCGCCATAGAAGCAGCCTTTACCCTGTCATCCTGAATTTCTTCAACACTCATATCCATTAGCCTTGACATTTCAAGCGGATGTGGCGTTACCACTGCATTTGACGGTATTGGCATTTTATTTGTATCAGACAGCGCATTAATGGCATCAGCATCAATTATAAATGGCTTTTCAGACTTTAAATTTTTGCTTAAAAACTTTAAAACAAAGTCTCTGGCGGGTTTTTCGAATGACAATCCGCAGCCAATAGATATAGCCTTGTATTTACTGATATCTTTCAAAAATTTTACCGCATCTTTAGATATAGTAAGCCTATCAGACGTACCAAGGTTTAAAAACGTTATGTCTGGTGTGTTTGAGGCAACAATAGATAGCGTATTGCTTTCCGTTGCAAGACAAACAAGCCCAGCACCCGCTTTTAAGGCGGAAATGGAGCTCAAATACGCAGCCCCGGGGTATTGTAGGCACCCTGCAATGTTTAACACTGTGCCGTATGTGCCCTTATTAGAATTTGCGTATCGAATGGGTAAAAGGCTTCGAACATAGCTTCTTTCAAGGGTTTTCACATTTCTATTTATAACTTTTTGTTCTTCTTTTTTAAAAAACATAATTTACTTTCTATATTTAGCACTTGATTCCGCCAAATTGCCTTATGGCTTCATATGCGCCGATTGCAACACTGTTTGAAAGGTTGAGGCTTCTAGTATTTTGGCTCATCGGTATTGTAACACAATTTTCATTATACCTGTTAAGCAAAACCTCAGGCAACCCCCTTGTTTCAGGCCCAAAGATTAAAAAATCACCCTCATTATATTGAACATCTGTAAATTTCTTGTTGGTTTTTGTTGTAAACAGGTAAAATTTTTCTTTTGGAAATTTATTTTCAAATTCCTCAAAATCAATTATATGTTCAATCTCAAGCTTATCCCAATAATCAAGTCCTGAGCGCTTTAAATATTTATCGCTCATAGAAAAGCCAAGACGCCCGATTAGATATAGCTTTGCACAGCAGCACGCGCATAATCTTGCCACATTGCCGGTATTTTGCGGTATTTCAGGCTCAAACATAACTATATTCAGATATTTTGAATCATTAATGAAGTTGCACAAAGCTCTTAAACCTGCTAAATTGATAATTTTACACTATTCTATACCCTAAATGGGCCTTTACATCATCTAAATTCATTAAAACAGTCTAAGTACGTAAAATCCTTTAATGATAAGCTTTTATGATACATCAAATTCTAAAAAGGCATTTTACGCCGTAAACCAGGGCAAAATGCCTGACAGAAAAGGTTTTCAAGATAATGCTATACCTTAATTCTTCTCTTCAAAAAATCTTTTTGATTCAAACACAACAGGAAGTCCCCTTAAAACGCAGAATATGACTGAAATCCAAGTGCAAACAATACCTGCAATATAAAGTGTGTGGTCGGTGTTAAACTTCAAATGCCCTGCTATCAACAGAAGGAAGGCTAAAGCCTTGCACACGGCGTATGTAAATCTTGAAAAGTTTGATGCCACAATGAATTTAGCCACCCTGCCCTGCATCATAGTCTTTTCGCCAAAGGCTGTAAACCCCTGTGCCAAAGCCAAAGAACGAAGTGAATCTGTTACAATTCCTCTTGTTAAAACAATAATTGGAACAATCGGGCTTATCCAGCCAAGTGCGCAAAAGCTCACCCAGTAAAGGTTTTCAACAATCCTATCGCCCATAATATCTAAAACCGCACCAAACTTTGATGATTCATTAAACTTTCTTGCAATAAAGCCGTCAAGCCCGTCAAACCACATAACAAAAATGGTTAAAACAAGCGAAATCACTGCATTTTCACCATTAAAAAATAAAAGCCCCATTGCAATGAACGCTAAAAAAATCCTTGATATCGTAATTATATTTGCCATATTTATTCCTTAATCTCCCCCGTTAACTCTTTATTTATAACATATGCCGCCTCTTCAACACAATGTTTTTGCGACAATTTTGAAATAGTTTCATCAAAACCGCTTCTTTGCAGCATTCTGGCCTTTTCGCTATTAAGCAAATTTAAAATCCCGTCTGCAATTTTTTCAGGTTTTGCATCATACATCAAATATTCAGGCACTATATCCTTTCCTGTGATAATATTCACAAGGCATGCTTTCTTAATTGACCTGACCAAAAGATACACAATGTAGAAAAACAATGGCCCCTTGTATGCAATAACCATAGGCGTTTTATAGAGCGCTGCCTCAAGTGCCACAGTGCCGGAGGCTAAAATTAAAGCGTCTGAAACACTTAAAAGAGCGTGGTTTTCACCCCTTATCATCTTGTAATCGCATTTAAAAGCATTATCTTTAAGGTTATTTGCATGCGAAAACACAAACTGCACATCATCGCGCGCCTTTTCTATAATTTTTACGGCTCCGACAAAAATTTTAAGCAAATACTTAATCTCAAACATTCTGGAGCCGGGAAAAACAGCCACAAGTTTTTTATTAGGGTCAAGTCCATGCCTTTTAAAGAATTCATGCCGGCATTCAGCTGGCGGCAATTCTTTTACAAGAGGATGCCCCACATAAACATTGTCAATCCCCTCATCATCATACATTTTGCCCTCAAAAGGAAAGATTGTTAAAACCTTATCAACCTTCTTTTTCATTGATTTTATGCGCCATTTCCTTGACGCCCAAATTTGAGGCGGAATAAAATAAAACGTTTTGATTCCTGCTTTTCTCAAGTGCCCTGCAATTTGAAGATTAAACGCGCCATAGTCTACAAGTAGCACTACATCAGGCTTAAAAACGTTCTTTAGATAATCAACAAGTCTTTTACCTATCTTAAAATGATTTATTATGACCTTAGGAGATAGCCCGACAGCACTCATATCTTTATGGTCGCAAAAGAGTTTTATGCCGGTTTTTCTAAGGTTTTCACCGCCTATAGCCTCAATTTCAACATCAGGATTTATATTGAAAAGTTCACGCACAACACCGCTTGCGTGCTTATCTCCTGATGCCTCTCCTGTTACTATAAAAACTCTTCTCTTCAAATCATATCCTCTTCTTATTTATTTCGGCTATTATAATCTGGACACTTTTTCCCGATATCATTAGCAGATAATTCTGCAATAGCCTTAATCTGCACCGCAGAAAAGGCTTCAGCCGGCACAGCGCAAACGCTGAAAGCTTCTTCTACACCGCCATTATCACCATATTGTTCTTGTCTGCGTATTTTACCATCTCATCCTGGTTTACAATTATAGTCTCTCCTGCTTCAAGGGCTAAAACAGACGCCCCGTAATGTTTCATAACCTTTAGGGTGCGAAGCCCGACCGTCGGGATGTCAAAACGCTTGTCCTGATTAGGTTTTGAAACCTTAACCACAACAGCACCCTTGTGGCGCGCGAGTTTTGCCCCTCTTTTTATACATTTATCGGTGCCCTCAATAGCCTCAACCGCCATTATCATCTTATTTTTCATCACAACAGATTGGCCTATATCAAGCTTTCCCATCTCTTTTGCAATCTTGAAACCGTATTCTACATCCATCAGCTGCACTTCATTTGGTTGTGTTTTTGTCATAACGCCCTTTTGCATCATAAGACTCTTTATAAAAATCGTCTGGTCTAAAATTGTGATTCCAATATCTTCCATAAGGCTTACAATTTTTAGCATAATAGCATCATCATTTAGTTTTGGCGCCTCTTTTAAAAATTCAATCGCCATAGGCTCAAGTTTCGGGCGCTTCAAGAGCATGGTTTTTGAGACCTTGCCCAAAAAAGTCAATTGCTTGATTCCTTCATCAATCAAAGCCTGCCTTATGCTATCTGCCTGGCCAAAGCCAAATGACAGCACCTTTGAACAGTGCTTGGTAAGCTCCTTATAATTATCGGATGAAAGCGAGATGGCAATAACATTAAAACCATTCTCCTTTGCTGCCTGCGCCATCTTTACGGGCAAAAGCCCGTCGCCTGCCATTAAACACTGTTTATTTTCTAACGTAATACTCATAATCTAGGGCATAATCTCCATATCATCATCACCATTGCCGCCGCTTGATGAAATGCTTGTTTTGACATTTCCAACAGCATCAAATTTTTTCGGGTTCATTGTCATTGTTATAACATCAGCTTCTACCGTGTTTGAATTTTGCGTAATTTTGGACCTTCCCGTGAATACAACCTTGTTTGGCTTCTGCGTTGTTTTGTCTATAAAAACCTGCGCCTTTGGGCCGACTGCTTTATAATCTTTATAATCAATCTTAACATTTCCGCCGGCTATAATATTATTCGCATTCTTATTATATTGTTGATACCTTGCCTTAACAAGAAGTCTTGAACCGTCTTCAAAAGTAACGTCAGTGCTAGTGTTGCCGGACATTTGATACTCCTGAAGCTCCGGCTTATATTCAAACTTATTACCTTTTAGAACGTTTGATTTTTCCTTCATCACAACGTTTCCAATAAGTTTCAGATTTTTTATTTCTCCGCCCTTTTCAATTACGGCATTTGCAGCATCAGAAAATGTTTCAACATCCTGATAATGTACAATAACAGAGCCTTTTGCCTGCATAAGTTTTGTTGTTGTATCATATTCCTGAATATCTGAATTAATAGTAACAACAGGCTGCCTGTCCTTCATCATAATTGACTGCGTATTCCCCTCAGCCCGAAGCGTCTTATTAATCAGGGAAACCTTCATTATATTTGCCTTAATCTCATGTTTTTTGTTGTCCTTATTCTGAAAAGCATAAGGGTTATCAAAAAACACTGCAAGAGAAGGTTTTTTAGACTTTGGCTCCAAATCAAGCTCAGCCCTCGGGCTTTTTACCATAACATCACCTATGGTAACCTTCACATCACCATTAAAAAATCCCTTATTAGCATCAACATTCACACGTTGCTCATCGGCCTCAATCACTACTCCTGCAGCCATTGCAGCAGTTATTGTTAAGGCTGTTAAAAACAATGTCAAAAATATATTTTTTCTAAACTTCATCTACTTTTTTACCCCCAGGCTCAAATCAAACGCAGGTTTTTTCTTTTCAGTCCCATTATCATATTTATCATATATTGAAGATTTACAATTTCCCTCTATCTTAAACTTTGTAAAGTCATAATTAAATATTGCTCTGTCGCTAAGTGCCATAAACTGTTCATTGCTTTGAACCATAACATTTCCGGATGCAACTATATCTTCTTCCCTGCCCTTCCAGACAATTTTATCCGCCTTAATAGAATACCCCTCTTTTGCAACGATTAAAACATTTCCTTCAAGGGTGATTATCTTTTCATCTTCCTTATATGTGCCGGTGTTTGATTCTACGCTTAAAACCACCTCGTTATCCTTGTTGTAAAAATTACCCATTGCATCTTCAAGTATAACAAGCCCCGATGTACTTTCATAGCTGCCTTTTTTAGCATACAATTCCCAATAAACTTTTTCGTCTTTGGTTTCTGTTAATATCAGATTTCCAACAGAGACACGCCTTGATTTTACATTATTTGAAACAGAATTAGAGCGTATATCTTTTGTCACAAACCATGACCAGATAAAGCCAAAAAGGCATATCCCAAAAACCGTTAAAAATACAGCTGCATATACTTTTTTCTTATTCAACATGACAATGTTAATTTTAGCATAAAGACAATTTACTTTACCTTTGTTGTGAAAATATGTTACGGTTAAGTTTTAGTTTTTTTACTTTGCAGGGTGATTCTGGTTTATTCCAAAAAAAAGGTAAAATCACCTTAAGTTTTTTTTGCAAAACCATCGACAGGCGCCTGCTAAAAATCCCGGTTTGCTATATGCAAGCCCGGGATTTTAAAATTTTATTCATCTCTTTAAAAGCTATGACTTGGGAGCTTCTTCTGTTTTTGGAGCTTCTTTTGGAGCATCGGCTTTTGGTGCTTTATTTTTAGTTACAAAATACGTAACTGCTGCACCTGCAGCACCCAAAAGAACTGCACCTGCTGCGGCAAATTTTGCCTTGTGTCCTTTAACTGCTTTTTTAGCGTTCTTTAAAGCTTGTCCTGCCGTATCGCCAACTTTTGATGTATAAGCTTTAATAACATCCTTTATTGAGTCATCAGCTTTTTCGCCTTTTAAAACCTGTTTTGAGATAACTGCACTTTGGGTGTCACATAATGCAGCTTTTTTGTCTACAGAAGCTTTGGCTTGTTTTTTAAGTTTTTTTACAGTGGCTTCGCTTGGCGCTTTAATGTTTTCTGTACCTGCGGCTGTTTTTAAATCAGCAAACAATTCATCAGTTGATTCGCCTTTAGTTAAGGCTTCAAGATAATCAGACATTTCGGCGCTGCCAACCAAGGCTTTGAGTTCATCACCTTCAAGGTTTACTTCCTTTAATACTTCATTTGCAGCTGCAGTATAAGCTTCGTCAAAAGCTTTGCTTGCAGCATTAGCTTTCTCTGTTGCCTTTTTAACAGTATTATTTTCATCTAAAAATTTATCTAATTTAACTGCTTCATCTTTGCTTACCTTTTGGAAAACATCTACTCTAAGGTCCTTGGCTGCGGTTTTAACATTTCCTAATAATTCTTTACCATGTGTTGTCTTCGCAGAAGCCGCTACGCCGCCAAGAGCACCTGCACCTGCAGCTGCAATGCCTACGCCTGCTGTTAACGCAGTTCTTTGCTTGTCATCCACATTTAAATTCATATATTTTATCCCTTCACTTTAATTAATTGTCCGTTTACTTCAATAAAAACATGAAAAAATATTTTTTTGCTAGCTAACCCCACAAATTATTAAAATTTTTAATAAAACCCTGACAGTGTCTGCATTTACCATACTTCATATTTCTTAACATTGTAACAAAATTACTTCATACAATATATTTCATCATAATTACCCCGGGGTTTTTTAAGCCTTGCATAGCAAAAACCAGCCTTTTATTGAATTTTTATTTTCAGCATTCAATAATCATAACCAAACATCAAAACAAAGGACTATAATGAATCATGACACCATTTTTCCTTGGGACAATGATGATTTAATTGAAAGAACCTATAAGGATAAAAATTATAAAATAATTAAAACAAGGGCAAAAACAAAAAACGCCATAATATTTTTTTCAGGAAATGCCTTATATTATCCAAACATAAGGGATGTTTTCATTGATACTATTCTAAACAATGACAGGTATGAATGGGATAATATTGCAAAAAATGAAGCAATAGCAAAACATTACAGCCTTATAATCTTTATAAGAGATATCCATAAGCAATGGTATATTAAGGGCATTAACACCGAGCTAAATACGCAAAATAAACTTATTGACTTTCTTTTTGAAATGACAAAAGGTTATAATACAACACTGTGCGGAAACTCTGCCGGAGGCTATATGGCCGCTTTAGCAGGCTTAAAAATAAATGCAGAGAGAATTTTTACCTTTTCAGGCCAGTTTGATATAACAAATAAAATCACTCTTCAAAAAAGCCCAAAAAAAGATGCTGCAGAAAATCTTACCTATTTGTCATTAAAGAATCTTATTTTAAACTCAAATTTTTCAAATAATATATTTTATTTCTTTCCTGCAAATTCAAAAGATGACATAGAACAATATAATTTAATTAAACCATTAAACCTTGTTGTTTTTAAATTTAGTGAAGAAATACACGGTCAAACCCTTGAAGGGCGCTGCTATCCGCATATTTTAACCATGGATTCAAAAAAAATTGTCAAACTGTCTAAAATTTATGAGGGCAAAATAATAGATAAAATCGAGTTTTCAAAAAAAGTAATTCCAATCAGCATAAAGCTTAAAAATTTTATAAAAAACACGTTTTAGTCGCCCGCTGAATATATATTTGAATGCTGCAATATGCATAAAACGGCATATTTAAGCCTTTTTTGAATAATTGAAACTATGCCTTTTATAATAAAGTGATTATAATTTTAATTAATAAAGCCAGCGCCTGATTGTGCGCTTTGAATTTCTTTACAAAACTTTACATTAATATTTAAAAGTTAAATATTTTACCTCTACATTTTTTATAGTGCAGATTAGCTGTATTTTGACACCTTTAAGGCACCATGTTCGTCTGTGCCGCCGGTTTTTAGAAGGTTATATTTTTCTGCAAGCTCAAACGGTTTTTTTCGCGAATGAAATTTTATAATTCCCCTATGCCTGTTATACGGATAATAAACCTCAATCCCATCCAGCCCAAAGGTTTTAAGTCTTTTTACCAGTGAATCAAGGCACAAAACCGAACAACAGCAAGGGTGTGCCAAAACAGCAATCCCGCCTGCCTTGTGAATAGTCTCTATCACGTCTTTTGGGTGTCTTGAGTGAAAAAGCCTTATAATATCAAGTTTTGTCTCGTTTTTATTTTTTGTACAAATTTTGTCAATTTCAGGGCTCATAAAATCAATGCCATAGCCCAAAATATGAATAAGGGACGTAGAAAAAAAACAGTCAAACTCCACACCCGGTATCAAAATGGGGCTTTTAATATATTTAGAATTTTTATACCCCTCCACCGTATTATGGTCGCACACTGAAAAATGCTGCAGCCCAAGGCTTTTGGCCTGTTGTATTAAAGAGTCAAAATCTTCCTTCCCGTCAGAAAATTTTGAATGCGTGTGAAGATTTGCCCTTATAAAAAAATCTTCTTTTTTAATATTTAAAATCCGGCTAAAAAGCTCTTCCTGCGTGGCTTTAGAGGATTCATTTTTTATATCGGTAATATCCATCAATTTTTTTCAAAATCATCAACAAGGTGCGTCAACTCTTTTTTGGTTTTCTTCTTCTCATCCTTGCTGTTTGTGTCATCCTTTTTATTTTTCTTATTTTTTTCTTTCAGATTAACTTTTTTAACAGTCGTAGCATTTAAAAGAGCAAGCGAATCCAGCGCCCCCCTTAGCTGGGCAGAGCGATCTACAAATTTATTCTCTCTTTTTTCTTCTTCGGGTTCTGCCTGGCCTTGTGCGAAATATTCGCCGCCCTGCCCCATTTTCTCATCAGACATCTTATTTGCCATTCCGGAAGCGTCGCCTGATTTGAAATTGAAGCCGCCCACTGACATAAAACCCGTCGAACGATTGTCGACCATTGTTTTTACCCCTTACTTCTTCCTTTAAACCCTTTATCTGTCTCGTGTTTCGTGTTTTTTGTTAATTATTTTTAAAATTATACCATTTTTTTGGATTTAAAGCAAAAAAGTATTTTGTCATATAAAACCTGTAATAAATTTTTTTTGCTATTTTTTGACAAAAAAAATTAAAAGATATAAAAATTTCTTAATATTTCGTAATATATCCCCGAAATTACAGCAAAAAATAATGTATTTTGTTTTTTATATGTAATAATGTATGTAAATTTTGTAAATGTGCTCCTCTCTACACCTTAAATAAAAAATAGGAAGACAATAAAAACACCAAAATCATTCATAAAAGTCTACAAAAGTGCACACTTGCAGCCAAAATTCAAAGGAAAACAGCAAAAATTGAACAAAAACACAATATCATTTAAAACAAACACAATAAAAGATATTAAAATGCCATCTTCTGTATTATTTGACAGAAACACAGACTATGACGGTCTTTCATCATCTTTTGAGGCCCCTCTTTTAGATGCGCTTGAAAAATACAAAAATAACCCCTCAACCGGCTTTCATATCCCCGGGCACAACCGCGGCGCCGGTGTTTTAAGGCGCTTTGAAGAATTAATAGGAAAAGACGCGCTTTTGCTTGATACAACTGATGAATTTGACTCTCTTGGCACCCTGCACCCTGCAACAGGCGCAATAAAAGAGGCCATGCAGCTTGCAAGCATAGCATATAATTCAAAAAAAACATTTTTTATAACATCCGGCAGCACAATTTCAAACCTCGCAATAGCGTTCGGTGTGGTTTCTCCAAATGATGAAATTATAATTGCGAGAAACTCTCACCGCTCTGTTATAACAGGCACAATGCTTTCAGGTGCAAAACCTTACTGGCTTATGCCAAAGCTTCTTAAAGATTGGTCCATCTTTGGCGCAATAGAGCCGCAAACGCTCGAAAAACAGCTAAATTCAAAGCCTGATACAAAATTTGTCTGGGTTGTAAACCCGACCTATGAAGGTATGGTTTCAGACATTGAAAAAATGGCAAAAATTTGCAAAAAGCATAATGTCCCGCTCATTGTGGATGAAGCTCACGGCAGCTTGTGGAATTTTAGTAATAAGCTGCCAAAAACAGCTCTAGAGCTGGGTGCCGATGCTGTTGTTCATTCTCTTCATAAAACGGGCGGCTCAATGACACAAAGCTCAATGCTCCATATAGCAAAGGATTCCAAGCTTGATGTTCATAAAATTGAACATGCCTTAAAACTTTTACACACAACAAGCCCTTCCATACTTTTACTTGCAAGCCTTGATGCAGCGCGTGCACATCTTAGCTCTAAAGCCGGCAAAACCCTGATAGAAAGAGCTATCGAGAATGCAAAATATTTTAGGAGCGAAGCCAAAAAAATCAAAAATTTATCTGTTTTAGGCGAAGATGACGGCATAAAGTGTGATGTAACCAAAATTTTCATTAAAATAGAGGGGCTCACGGGAAAACGCCTGGAAACCATTCTTGAATTAGATTTCAATATTGAAATAGAATCAGCTTCTGATGAAGGGGTGCTAATCCTCTCAAACATCGGAAATACAAGGGAAGAGTTCGAATATTTAATTAATGCCCTAAGGGAAATTTCAATCCGCAAATATCCTGATATCTGTCATCTTGAAGGCAAAAAATATATGCCCCTTATGGAGCCAAATACGGTTATGAGCCCAAGAGAAGCTTATTTTGCCAAAAAAAGGCTGGTAAAAACAAAAGATGCCGTCGGAAAAATTGCTGCAGAAGTCATAGCGCTCTGCCCTCCGGGTATTTCGGTGTTATTGCCGGGCGAAATCATAAACAAGGAGCACCTACCTTATTTATCAGACTTTGATGAGATTGAAATCATAGAAGAATAGTTAAAATAACCGTTACGCGCGGACAAACAGGTTAAACAGTTATTCTTATGTTAATAATAAAAGCCTGTCCCGCTTCTTTGAACCTTAGAATAGCCTAAAATCCGCTCCTTTGGACGTTTAAACGTAACTTGACAATGAAACTTGGCAGAAAAAACTCTGTAAATTTTGTAAAGAGATGGTAATTGAATCCTGAATTTTTTATATTGTAAATTTTTTGAAACAAATTTATACAAACGTTACAAAAAATCAGGGCTAAAATGTTACAAAAAATTAAAACCGAAACTACAATTTTCAATAAACACGTGCGAAATCTGAATTTTATACATTAAAAACTTTTAATACAGTAATGACCAAAAAAAGTTTAAACAAACTGTGCTGCAAAGCTTTCACGTGTATATCACAGGTAAAATACACGATGTGAGAAAGTTTTAGCACATCTAAATTCTATAAAAGCTTAATTTCATTGAACTTTACACATAACAAAGCTTGAAAAGATACAGTATATCAATAAATCAACCATATAAATTATACTTATTCTTTAAAAAGAACAATTTTGATATGCGCGTAATGGGCTTCCAACAAGAATATCTGCAATTTTGCACGCTTGTAATTTAGTAAAATCAAAGGCTTAAGTCTGTTTTAATAATAAAACCAGCCAAAATAATGGCTACACTAGCTTTTCAGCCTGTTTAAGTCCCATAAATGCTTGTCTAATAACTATTTGCACGCAATGTATGACCCTAAAAGCCACTAAGGAAGGCGATAAAAACCATATGAGAATTTTATCTGTCCGGTTAAAAATAACCATAAATTTGCCAAAATTAAAATTTTACACACAAGAGAACGGTAAAAAGCCTAATTTAGCAAGGTTTTATTGTTATAAAAAAATCCCACGCCCTAAAACCAATGCTTTTAAGCATTTTTAACAAAATATTAAGTAAAATCTGAAGTCAGATATGGTATAATGTACAATTTTACTTTACAAAATTTAACAAATAAAATAACAAATATCCGAATTTTACAAGAGAAAAATTATAGTCCAAAATCCTTGAAACCCTTATATTACAATGCTTTTAAGGAAAAAGAAGATAACTCCTTTTTCCTTAAAATAAATTCACTAACCTTTTACCCGGGCGCATTTTAAAATTACAAAATGCCCGCAAATAGAAAACCGACAACTTTAGACCGCTGCAATCTCTTTCACCTTAAGTGTTTTGCCGATACAATAATACTCAAAACCTTTTTCTATCAGCCTTTTTCCGTTATATTGATTCCTGCCGTCAAAAATAACAGGATATTTAAGCAACGACTTTACTTTTTCAAAGTTTGGACGGCGAAATTCGTTCCACTCCGTTAAAAGAAGCATACAATCAGCTCCGCATAGTGCTTCATAGGCAGATTTTGAATATTCGATTCTATCCTTAAATATTATCTCGGCACAGTCAAAAGCTTTGGGGTCATAGGCTTTTACTGCTGCGCCTCTTCTTAAAAGTTCTTCAATTATAGTGATACTGGGAGCTTCCCTCATATCGTTAGTTTTTGGCTTAAACGCTAAACCCCAAACAGCAATGGTTTTACCCTTAATGTCCCCTTTGTATCTTGATAAAATTTTATTGATAAAAACGGCTCTCTGCTCTTTATTTACAATATCTGCAGCCTCTAAAAGAGAAGCGTTGCAGCCGTTTATTTTTGCCGTATTAATCATCGCCTTAACATCTTTAGGGAAGCAGCTTCCGCCGTATCCAAGGCCTGCAAACAAAAACTGCGAGCCGATTCTCTTGTCAGAGCACATCCCGATACGCACCATTTCGGCGTCTGCGCCCACTTTTTCACAAATATTTGCAATCTCATTTGCGTAAGAAATTTTTACGGCCAAAAATGAATTTGCTGCATATTTTGTCATCTCCGCAGACTTAACATCCATAATAATTACAGGGTTTCCGGTCCTTAAAAAGGGCGAATACAACTCCTGCATAATTTCTGTTGCCCTCTGTGAATTAGAGCCGATTACAACCCTATCAGGCTTCAAAAAATCATCAACAGCAGCGCCCTGTTTTAAAAATTCAGGATTTGAAACCACGTCAAATTCAAAATTAGTCTTTGATTTTATAATTTCAGTAACCCTTTCTGCCGTGCCCACAGGCACTGTAGACTTATTCACGATAACTTTATATCCGTTTAAATATTCTCCAATATTTGATGCAACATCTAAAACATAGGATAAATCGGCAGAACCATCCTCTCCTTGGGGTGTTCCTACGGCTATAAAACAAACAGTGGAAGCCTCAACCGCCATCTTTAAATTATCGGTAAAAGTTAGCCTACCCTCAGGAACATTGGCGTTTATGAGCTCTTCAAGCCCTGGCTCATATATTGGAACAATGCCCTTTTCAAGCTTTTCAAGCTTTTTTATGTCCTTATCAACACAAATAACCTCATTTCCCATCTCGGCAAGACAGGTGCCCGCAACAAGTCCAACATATCCTGTTCCTATAACGCAAATTTTCATTATTTTAAACTCCTGATTTTAAGTATAGATTTAATTTTTCAATACGGCCAAAACTTAAAGCTGTTCGTGTGAGCTATAAATATAATTTTTTTGGCAAAACAAACTCTTAGAAGAAGCCGTAAGTGCCTCTATTTATTATTTTAGGCGACAATAAGGCTTTTGGCAAATTTATTACTAAATTTATTTATTGGCATTTATTTTGCCATCAAAATATTCTATGGTCTTTAAAAGACCTTCTTTAATATCAATTTTTGGCTCCCAATCAAGTTTTTCTTTGGCAAGGGTTATATCGGGCTTTCTTCTTGTAGGATCATCCTTTGGAAGGGGCCTAAAGACAATTTTTGAATTTGAATTACTTAATTCGATAATGAGCTTTGCAAAGTCTAAAATCGTTCTCTCTGAGGGATTTCCAAGATTTACGGGCCCTATAAAACCCGCTTTATTGTTCATCATCTTTATCATACCGTCAACTAAATCATCCACATAACAAAAAGACCTTGTCTGGCTGCCGTCGCCATATATGGTTATATCCTGGTTTTGCAGTGCCTGCACAATAAAGTTTGACACAACCCTGCCATCGTTCGCATCCATATTTGGCCCGTATGTGTTGAAAATCCTGATTATTCTGACATCAACCTTGTTTTGGCGGTAATAATCCATCATAAGGGTTTCAGCGCAGCGTTTTCCCTCGTCATAGCAGCTTCTTATCCCTATAGGATTCACATTTCCCCAATAATCTTCCCTCTGCGGATGCACAGTTGGGTCTCCGTAAACTTCGCTTGTGGAAGCCTGTAAAATCTTTGCCTTGCACCTTTTTGCAAGACCAAGCATATTCACAGCCCCAAGGACAGAGGTTTTTATTGTTTTAATGGCGTTATACTGATAATGAACCGGGCTTGCAGGGCATGCCAGATTGTAGATTTCATCCACCTCTGCGTAATATTCTTTTGTAACATCATGCCGCACAAGCTCAAAATGGTCATTAGAAATTAAATGTCTGATATTATTTTTGGAGCCCGTAAAAAAATTGTCCAAACAAATTATTTCATTACCCTCGGCTAAAAGCCTTTCAGAGAGGTGACTTCCTATAAAACCAGCTCCGCCGGTTATTAAAATTCTTTTCATAAAATCCTCTTTTTAAAAATTTGCCAGCTTAATGTTTATTTAAAAATTTTAGCACAGCTTGGATTTTGTGGCTAATTTTAACATTTTTTGTATTTTTGCAGCAAGACAAAAGAAAAAGAAGCGAGGATATTGTTTTATTAATACATTGTTTTCGCGCCTAAATAGAAGCTTTTTTAAGAGTTATATAAATATAAAATGCATATTATAGCTGTAAATTTAATATTTTTTATATTTATTTTTAAAAAAAGCTTGAAATTAAAAAATCCTCATGTATAATAGTTGTATCAACTGAAGAACTGCAATTTGACAATACTTTAGTCTTTTTGAAATAAATTCTCGCTTATGATATAATCACTGCGGGCGTTTAGCTCAGTTGCCAAGAAAGACGCAAGTCTTTCGAAATATGACAAAGCCTCATTGGAGGCGCAATAATTAAATAATCGGTGCGGGCGTTTAGCTCAGTTGCCAAGAAAGACGCAAGTCTTTCGAAATATGACAAAGCCTCATTGGAGGCGCAATAATTAAATAATCGGTGCGGGCGTTTAGCTCAGTTGGTAGAGCGCCTCCCTTACAAGGAGGATGTCGGGAGTTCGAGCCTCTCAACGCCCACCATTTATAAAAATTGAGGTCAAAAGACCTCTTTTTTGTTGCCCCAAGCGGATTTCAAAAGTTCAAGTTTTTTAAAAGATAACCTAAAGGCGCGAGGTTGAGCTCCAAAAAACACCATTCAATTAAAAGCCATTACGGCTCTTTTTTAGTGCTTTTCCGACCTTCTTGTTATTATGTTAATATTTTTCATCTCCATTCTATGAGCATTACTTATATTGTGTGTCAAGAATTTCGACATAAAGCATCAAACCTTGGCGTTTTAGTTAAACATTTTGTAGTTTATTTTAAATATCAAAATCAGATGTATCAGATTCTGCAAAATTCACTAAGGATGAAATCGTTCAAATCTTAAATTTTTAAGGTTTTTACTATATTTCAAAATACTATATTTGTGGTTTGCTGCACAATTATAATAAATCCATCCTGGCAGCTCTTTGTTGTAATATTTATAAAGATTTGTATAAGGTCCTTAAATCCTGTTCATCAAAATATTCCATGATTTTTTGCATAGATGGCTCTTATGAAATCTTTGTTCTGTTTTTAAATCTTTTGATTTTCTTGTTTAAGATACCTTCACAACTGATTATACCTTTGCAGAGGATTTCAACATTATTGTGTTTTATTTTAGCCAAAATTAAAGGATAATCACAACATAAATAGAACTATAGTAATAAACCTATAAAGCCGGGCAATTAATTTTTTGTTTTGTTCTATCAAAATATTACTATGTTTGATTTTAATTGGTACCACACTCTGATAAAACCGCCCTTTACGCCGCCGGATTGGCTATTTAAGCCTGTTTGGACATTTATATATGTCACAATCATTGCCGCATTTCTTTTATACTACAGAACACCTTTTAATGACAAAAAAGCGGATACTTTTATTTTGTGATACAAATTTTGCTAAACCTCATCTGGAGCCCTATATTCTTCGGAATGAAAAATATCTCTCTGAGTCTACTTATAATTGCGCTCTTGGATATTTTTGTCTTGCTTAATATTAAAAAATTCCACACAGTGTCGAAAATGTCAGCTTATTTCCTATTGCCGTATTTTTTATGGATACTTTTTGCAACATACCTGAATATAGGATTTTGGATATTAAACTAAAGACCTTTTATAATTAAGAATGTATGATAGCAGCCTTTATAATTCCTTCCTGCCTTTTTTCAAATATTTCATAAGCTTTTTCAATATCGCAAAGAAGAAATCTGTGCGTTATAAGCGGTGTGGTATCGATTTTACCCTTTTCAATAAGAGATAATATTTCTTCTGTGTCACAGCCGTCAACGCCTCCGGTTTTAAATGTAAGATTTTTTCCATACATATCAACTAAAGGTAAAACCATAGGCTTATCATAAAGCGCTACAATTGTTACTATGGCATTTGCTCTTGCAGACATCCAGGCCATCTGAAAGGAATCCTCGTTTCCTGCAACCTCTAAAACAACATCCGCACCACCATGCTCACTTTCTTTATTTACAGTCTCAATACAATCTTTCGGCTCTGTTAAAATTACACTTGGGTAATATTTTTTTACAAATTCACGCCTTATTTTATCCCTTTCACATACAATTATTTTTTTAGGATTTTTCAACATAACACAAAGCAAAGTACATATACCTGTGGGCCCGGCACCAATAATTAAAACAGTATCATCTTCCTTAATTTCAGATATTTTTGCCGCCCAAAAACCTGTTGCAAGTATATCTCCGGCAAAAAGCGCCTTCTCATCCGAAACAGTATCGGGAATCTTATTTAACCCCTGACTTGCATAAGGAACGCATACATATTCTGCCTGTCCTCCATCTATCCTGCACCCAAGAGCCCATCCGCCGTTTTTGTCTTCACAGTTATTTACAAAACCGTTTTTACAAAAAAAGCACTCGCCGCAAAATGTCTCAACATTTACAGTTACCCTATCCCCGGGCTTTACATTCTTTACACAAACACCAGCCTCCTCCACTATTCCCACCATCTCATGCCCTACTGTAATACCCATAACCGCTTTTGGCACAGAACCATGTTTAATGTGAATATCACTTGAGCAAATACTACTCATCGTAACACGCACAATCGCATCATTAGGATTAATAAGTTTGGGTTTATCTTTTTCTGTTAATTTAAAAACCCCGTAATCTTTAAATGTGCAGGCTAGCATCTTCCTCCTTTTTATAAGTTTAGAACTCATGTATAGACTATTTTAATTTTGACATAGCTGCAGACTAAAATAAATATATTTTAATTTGGCCATTATCCATTTACCATAAATTAATTATACCCTAAAACCAATATGATAGAGTATGCACCTTGTAAAGCAATAATCACTAAAAGAAAAATGCCGATAAATACAGATAATATAACTAAAAAATTTTGTAAATACACAAACACAAAAAAGATATTAAGTCTAAATAATACAAAATGCGACAAGTTTTATCAACAAAAAATTCCGCAAATCATTTTAGAAGAATGTGAATTTAAGAATAGAAATATCACACCACATATAATTATAAAAATAACAAAAGTTGCTAAGCCCAAAGAAACATTTCATAATAATTGAATAAGATAAGGCGCCAAACTTATATCCGCAACACCAAAATTAATTCTTGTATTAAAAACAATTCCAAGAGCCCTAATGCCAAACCCTAGAATATACAAAACCTGTCTTTTTAATAAACTATTCAAAAAAAATATAACAATATAAAAAAGAGCCCGGAATAGAGCTCTTTATATAATTTACCACAGAATTGACGAGTTCAGAACCTGGTTACTTGAAAATGTGGCTTAGGTCAACCTTATAATTTTGTTTTACATACTATGCCCAAGAAAAACCAAATAATTGTTTTCCATTGTTAGATAATTTTAAAACAGAAGATTTCCCCAATAAACTATATGTTTTTACTATAAGTTTTTTGTTTATCAAATACTATTATAATTTGCTTTCCTGAATTTGAATATAACTTAATATCGAATATTATAAGTGCTTTAGGAATAATCTTATATATGTAATATTAGGTTGGGTTAAAACCCAACCTAATACTGAAACACAATATTTGTTAACTTATAATATTATCCTTTAATCTCTTTAATTTTTCATTTGTATCAATTCCCAAAAGTCCTCGTTCTAATAAACCTTTAAAGTTTTGGGATTTGTTATAAAGTGAATCATACAACTTTTGCTTAATTCTAGTATTATTACAATCCGTACATTCAAAAAATTGCGAATCTATTAATTTTTCATTATCAATAATTATATTGTCTTTACTTATGTGGCACAAATATTTTTCACTTTTCTCTCTTAAATTTTCAACCAGTGAATCATATGTCATTATATATCTATCCCTATTTGTGATATTTAATGCAGCCCATCTTTTGTATAAATCTTTGTCGTTCAATTCCTGCCGTCTACCTATTACAAGTATAAACTTGAAATTAAATGGATTTCCATACAATACAGGAACGGCACTTGTTATTTTTTTTATAACAGGATGGCTTTTAAATGACTCTTTGTTGTTATTATTGAGAAAATATGCTTGCCAGTCATCTACTTGTTTGATAGCTTTATTTAATTCTTGCGAATATGTTCCTTCTTTGTTGAATAATTTGCAACTGGGTTTTTCGAGTTCAACAAATATAAGATTCCATTCAGCAGAACTCTTAGAAATAAAGAAAAAATCAGATTTATACATACAGTCAATCGACATTTTTGAAAAAATTAAAGAAAAATGCGTAAAATGGTTCAATAAAAAAGGACCACAGGGTATTAATTCGGTATGTTTTTCAAGATACTGTTGATATACTTCTTCTTTTTCATTAGCATCTAGCAATTTTGCAAATTCTTCTTTAATAGTCATTAAAACCTATCTTTATATTTCCAAAACCTCTTTTGTTAATCATATCACAGAAACTAAATATGTATCAATTTGTTTTAGTTTGCCATAAAATTTATGAATTCAGAACTTGGTTGCTTGCAAATGTGGCTTGAAATAGTTAAAAAATAATTAAGATATTCAAGAATCTTAATAAATTATGGTACTATTGACTAAATTGAGGAGGTGTGATGAGGCTCAAAAAATTTAGAATTCAAAATTATAAATCCATAGTAGATACTGGGGTATGTTATCTTAATCAAGATTTAACAGTATTAGCTGGAATGAATGAGTCTGGAAAATCTTCCATACTGGAGGCATTGCGTGATTTTGATGTTGACAGAGATATTGTTGATGATGCAAGACGAGTTAAGGAAGATACAGGAAATCCTTTAATAACTTTGTATTTTAAACTAAGTGATGCGGACATTGATACAATTTGTGAAAATTTAGACATAGCAGAAGAAGAAAATATAGACATATTAAAGGACTATTTTGGCAAAAATGACATAGGATTAACCAAAGATTTTGATGGCGTTTATTCTATGGATGAACAATTAGACAATTTTGTAAGTGATATATTTGCGCAGAACTATAAAAAGTTTTATACTTCTGCCACAGGCTATATAAAGAAGCTTAAAGGTTTCGAAGAATTAGCAAATATTGATTTTTCCAAAATAAATGCAAAAAGTAATTTGGCATATATTAGTCAATTGGTGCGTAGTATAGATAAAATTATAAATCCTACTAAAAAAGTATCCGAAACAGATTCTAATGGAAAACAAGTTATAAAAGAAGTTCCTTCGGAATGTTTAATAGATAAAGAAAAACGTATAGTTATAAGCGAACTAATAAATAATATTAATGATTCTCGAATTGCAACATTTGGTCAATACTATTCAGGAAATTTTATTAATAAAATTAAAGAAGAAATTAAAAACCTGGTTCCCAGAATAATGTTCTTCTCTTCGTTCGAAGACATTTTAGAATACGATGTAAAGGTTAACGAAATTCAAGATAAGCAAATTAATGTTGATTTATGCAGTATTGCGGGTATAGAAATTGATAAACTAAAAACAATGATAGAAAAAGAGGAGTTTCAGAGAGTTTCTAATTATCTAAGTGATAAATCTGCCAAAATATCATCATCTTTTAAGTCAGACTGGTTACAAGACGAAATAGTAATTTCATTTACTACCGACAAGGATTTAATGCATTTTGGCATAAAAGAAGAGGGAGATACTGCAACTTATAGGGCAGAGCAGAGAAGTAAAGGATTCCAATGGTTTTTGTCATTTTATATTAAATTAAATGCCGAAAGCAACAAGGATGCTTGTATTATTTTAGTTGATGAACCTGGCTTATATCTTCACGCAAAAGCACAAGAAGATGTTTTGAATTTACTAGAAAATCTAAGCAATGCGGATGAAACATCAGTTATTTTTACAACCCATTCTCCATATTTAATTGATGTTGATAATTTGAATAGAGTGTTACTTGTAGAAAAAGATGATAATACTGGTACGCATATTATTAAATCTCATAAAGGCGCAAAACAAAACACATTAACACCAATTATAACAAAAATGGGATTTGATATATCAAAAGCCAACTTTATCAAAGATAAAAACATTTTACTTGAAGGTATATCGGATTATTATTACTTACAGGCTTTTAAGAAAATATTAGGATATGAAGAAACCTTAAAAAATACAAGTATGATACCTTCTGTGGGTGCATCTCAAGTTCCTCAATTAGCCTCATTGTGTATTGGGTGGGGATTAAAATACGTTGCGTTATTTGACAGAGATACTGAAGGTATAAAGTTTGCAGAAGTAATTGAGAAAAATCTTGGAGAACTGGCTTCAGTAACTCATATTTGCAATACGGAAAATTGCGCTATAGAAGATTTATTTTCTATAAATGATTTCAATAAGTTTGTTTTGGCAAATATTGAACAGAAAAAAGAAACCGATACTATTTCAAATTCCAAATATCTTAAAGAAAATGGCATTGATAAGGTATTAATTTCAAAATTATTCTTTGACAACATTAAAAAAGTTAAATTGAAAGACTTTGAAAATAAAACTATTGAAAATTTTAACTTTCTTTTTGCTAATATTTTTATGTCTTTAAATATTGAAACTAAAAAACTTAAAAAATAAAAACATGAATAATACATATTGTTAAGATAAAATATGGATACAAACCTATGGCTAATACTACAAATGAATTTATACAAAAAGCATTATACTATGACTATTTTCCATCTTTAACGGAAAATGCTGTACAAACTTACAAAACCCCAACAGAATTTCCATGTTGCCCGCAGAATATTACAGAAAAGCCATTAGCAGATTACTTAAATAATCTGCAAGAAAGTAGTTTGTTTTCTGAAAATAAATATTACAAATCTAATGTAATTAAAACAGAGGTTTTAAAAGATGGTGCTGGTTTCTTAGTAGTTTGTAGAAGTATTAATAAAGACCAAAATGAAGAATGCTTTTGTGTATTTGAAGTTACATACAATTTTGGCTTTTTTATTCATCAATATGAAAGAAAATTTGATTCAATTGAACTTGTAAATAAGTATATTGATTATTCGACAGGTAAAATTCCTTTTGATGATAATGATTTTGATTTATTTGAGTTTGAATATCTTTAAAAACTTGTTATTATTGAATTTTAGGATAACGGTTGACAATCCAAAAAATATGAGTATAATCGTATAAATCCGCTCATAGCAAGGGTTTAGGGGTTGACAACGAATTTTAGATGTGCTATTGTGATAAATGTTCAGGACAAAACAACCTGAGCGGTACAATTAAATAGTCTTTATGACATTTTCGGTAATCACCAGTTGATGATTGCACCAAAAGAGGGTAAAGCCTCTTGCAATCAGAGACCTTTTAAAATGGGGTTATTTTTTTGTGCCTTAACATAACAAAGTTGCCGATAGGCATATAACACCTAGTTTTTAGGTGTAAGCTCTCTTTGCACAGGGGCTTAATTGTAGTGTGCAAAAATAAGGAAAGCTATGAAACAGGTAAAAACTTACAACTTCATAGAAATTACAAAGAAAGAGTTTCAACAATACCAGTCTGAACCGATTTCAACAGCTCAGGCTATGGAAATTCAAAACAATCTCTTTGGAGTTGTGGATTTACTGCTTCAATGGAGTTCGAAAAGTAGTAGCGAATGTGCATAGCACAGAAAGGAGGGTATATGCCAAAAAAACGTATTAAGTATAGTTCGTATTTTAACCTGATAATATATTTAATTATTATCAACTTATACATTCACAATTCCAAGAAACAAGTTAACACTAAGATAAAAGGAGGTAATAATGCATAATAATAAAAACAACTTTCCACTTAAAACAGTAACACATAGAGAAAGATATAGATGCTTGCTTGAACATAATAAAACATATCATAGCTCTATTGATAAGTTGTCAAGTTGTATAAAAGTAAGTAACTTAGATAAGATAATACAAAACGTTATTAAAGATTCTAAACAGCAAGAAATATGTCAGAAATTATTACAAAAATATTTAGTAGATAATGACTATTTTGATTTTGACTTGTTTACAAGATTTGATAATGTTATGAGGAAATACAATAATAACTATGCTTTTTCCAACAATGAGTGTCTTAAGAGATTTACTGATGATTATGAAACGAACGACATAAGTCAATATTTTAATGCACATTATTCAATTGGCGAAAGAAGTAAAACTAAAGATAAAGATATAACTACAACAGAAACTGCAAAAAGTCTATATATCGATTTTGATGTTGATGTTTTTAATACGCTATATAACTTCCATGAAAACTGGTATTATTATGAAATAACATACAGACACTTGTTTATACTATCCTTGATGCTTAAAGTTATGGCAGATATTATTAGATTTAACAATAAAAAAGAAGAGGAGAAGTTTTATAGTCGTCTATGTAGATGTGTCAAGAGTTACGCAGGTTTAAGTATTATATCTGGCATGGTTTTTCACACTGAATTTGATATAGGCTCACCCTATGGAGAGTTATACGAAGAACTGGTACAATTAACCCCATTACAAAAAGATGAAATGATTTTTAAATATACACCCGAAAAAAGAAGTTTTGATATTACCATTAAAGATTCACGATTTTTATCAGATGCTTATGCTGCTTGGTGGAATAATGCATGGACTGAAAAGGATATTGGAAAAAAGATTAAAATCACTACACAGGAAAAACCTTATGTAGTCAAGAAACAAGATGTAATGTTGTTTGATTCTGATGAGTTTACAGATTCACAAGACATATCTAAGGTTAGGATTATACAAGGACAAAATTATAAAACAATTAATGTTACTGCAACTTGTACTGGGATGAGAATCATTGCACGTATTATTGATGCCAGCGGTAATGCTGCAAAAAAAGTTTTCACAGATAAATTGTCAGAAAGCTTTATGATTCCTGATGATATGACAGCTTGTTTGTTATGGCGAATTTTATGGAGAACTGAACAATATCAAAACGGTTTTAAAACAATGAGAAAATCATACCACAATACCTACTTAAAATTTATTGACAACACCCAAATAAATAACGATAAAGCAGCTAAAAGTGCTGTGATAATCATTTTATCTCAAATGTCAAAAGAACAAAGAGAGGAATTTATCAAACTTCATCCCCTGAATGAACGGACCAAAATACAGATAAAAGATGGCTCAAACAAACTTAATAAAATGAAACAGTATTCCAAAGGTACAAAGGCAGAACTAATAAAATTTTTAGGAGGATTAAAACAATATGTTTGGTAATATACTCATTGACAAAATTCAATTAAATATTTCAGAAAAAGATTTAGAATGGGCTGGATATACTGTAGAAGATTTCAAAAGAAACACCAGAAAAGTTCTTTTAAAATATTATAACAAAACCGCTTTTAGGGTCTATTCTCAAAGAAATGCCGTAAAAATAAACTTAACTCCTACAAGATACATTATTTCAGGGAGCCCCGATATTGATAATAATCTTCAAATGCCCTCAGAAGATTGGTTTTATAGTTTGATTAAGGAGCTAAATTTTAATGATAGAAAGCTAGCTTTCGCACTTTACGTTGTAGAACTTCATTTAACAAAAAATATAATCACAAAACATCATCCCTCCAAATATATTGATTACCTTTTTAATCGAAAATACAAGAGAATGAAGGCTACTATTATACAATCAAATACAAAAGGTAGAACTTTAAGTATTGCAACACCCAAAAACAATATTACTAAAAAGGATACAACTGGCGACAGACAATTTATTTTTTATGAAAAAATACAACAACTCAAAGATAAAAGAGGCGGTTGGTATATTGATTTAAAAGAACATATTAATCCTGAAATACTACCTTTTGGAACAGTAAGTAATGATGGTAGACGTTTGTATTTAAATAATAATCTGCATATTTTAAGGGTTGAATTGCAATATAAATATTCAAATAGACTTAAAAAATTAGCTCAGTTTATTATGAAAAGTAAACTTAGCAAAAACCTAACATTTGATATATTCATAGACGAAATGAAGAAAAAGACATTATATAATACACTGGAATCATACTATATCAATGAACTCGAAGAATACATTTTTTATAAACCGTCCAAAACAACCCAAGAAAAGAATTTGAGTATTTGGAAAAGACTACTATCAGATTTGATTGATAACACTGATACAAAGCTAATGGCAGGATTGTATAATGATTGTGGTCTTGGTAATAAGTATCAATCTTGTATAAAGGATATTCAGCCTAAAATGAATAAAGAACTGTATCAAGAATTGCATACAAAACTATGCACCTTGAACCGAAATGAAAATCTACAAAATAGTAGCCCTTTGTTGGCTGTTTCAGGTTCTGGATAAGTATTTATACCTAAAACAATTTTAACCAGGTGCAGCTTGCCTTACAACCAGGTATGCTGCGGTTTTTATTTGTGATATTATAACTACATTAGGAGTTAATATGGCAGAAGATTTAAAATTATTTGAAGAAAATAAAGTTCGTTCTTATTATGACGAAAATACTGAACATTGGTATTTTTCAATAATTGATATAGTGGGCATTCTTACAGAAAGCAAGAATCCTAGAAGATATTGGAGTGATTTAAAGATAAAACTCACTGATGATGAAGGTTTTAGTCAACTGTACGAAAAAATCGTACAGTTGAAATTGGTAGCTCCTGATGGAAAGAAAAGAGAAACTGACTGTGCAGATGTGGAAACATTGTTGCGTATAATTCAATCCATTCCTTCAAAGAAGGCTGAACCTGTTAAACAATGGCTTGCTAAAGTTGGTTATGAAAGAATGAAAGAAATGGCTGACCCAACAACAGCTATAGATAGAGCAAGAGAAACCTATAAGAAACTTGGTCGTTCTGACAAGTGGATTCAACAGCGAATGACAGGTCAAGAAACCAGAAATAAGCTCACAGACTATTGGAAAGACCATGAGATTTCAGAAGGTGAAGAATATGCAATTCTAACAAACATAATTCATCAAGAATGGAGTGGGTTATCTGTTAAAGAACACAAGAACCTTAAAGGCTTGAAATCACAAAACCTTAGAGACCACATGTCAGAAGCTGAATTAATTTTTACAGCGTTAGCTGAACTTTCAACAAGGCAAGTGGCTGAAAACACTAATGCTACAGGTTTAAAGGAAAACGCAAGTTCTGCTAAAGTTGGCGGTAACATCGCAAAGAAAGCCAGGGAAGATTTTGAAAAAAGAACAGGCTCAAAGGTTGTAAATGAAGGTAATTTCTTACCTAAAAACAACAAAACAAAGCAGATAAAAAATAAAGAGGATTAATGAAAGACATTTTAAAAATCGCATTAGGTATAGTTTTAGGAATTGTGCTTTTAATAATCTTACTTCCTGTTTTGTCTATTGTTGGAAACATTATCTTGCTTGGTATACTAAAACTGGGTTCAATATTTCATCATTAATATCCTATTTCGGTATTAGTTTTATTTGATTACATTTTCTTATGCACCTTGTATGTGTGTAATGGTGTGGAAAGGAATGTAATTTATGAAGAATTTAGTAGAACCGATTAAGAGCAAAAAAGACGTTGAGAATATCGAAAAGTATTTAGCAAAGCACAGCTTACGCAACCAATTAATCTGGGCATTTGGAACGAATACGGGGCTTAGGATTTCTGATATTTTGGCTTTAAATATTGAAGATGTCAAAAACAGGCAATACATTGATATTATTGAAAAGAAAACACATAAGTATAAACGAATTAAACTGAATGAAAAGCTGCTTAGCTTAATTAAAAAATATCTTGTTGAAAGGGAAAAGAATATCTATTCAATTACAGATGATGAGCCTTTATTTGTAGGTAAAAAGCACAAAAGACTTGATAGGTCGCAAGTGTATAGGTTTATCAATGACGTGTGCCGTAATTTGGGGATATCTGTTAATGTGGGAACGCACACTATGAGAAAAACATTTGGTTATCATCATTATAAACAGTTTAATGACGTGGCATTACTACAGAAAATTTTTAATCATTCATCACCGTCTATAACAATGCGATATATTGGAATTGCACAGGAAGAATTGGACGAATCTTACAGCTCTTTTGCATTATAGCATTGTTCTTTATAAAAATACACCATAATAAAATGCAACGGAATAATGATATTGTTGTATAACATCTTTTCTCTAATAATAGCATGAAAATTTTTAAATACCAAAGGTGTATAAACAAGAATCAAGCATATTTTTGTACTTTTTATTTTCCTTGTTTATCTGCCTTTTAAAGTTTTTTCACCATAATCATTAATTTGGTGCAAAAAAATAATGAAAGGATTTTAATATGAATGAACAAACACCTTATGGAATTGAAGAAGAAGCTATCAGGTTTGATGTTGTAGAATTTGCAGAAAATCCAGAACCAAGATGTCCTTGTATTTTATTGCTTGATTGTTCTGGTTCAATGGGGTCAATGAATGGCAAGCCTATTCAAGAATTAAATAATGGATTAAGAGCGTTTCAACAACAGTTAAGTAGCGATGATTTAGCTTCAAAACGTGTTGAAGTTACTGTTTTAAAATTTGATGATGGAGTTGAAGTTATTAATGAGTTTGAAACAGCAGAAAATTTTACACCTCATGAATTAAGAGCAGGCGGTTTGACAAGTATGGGTACAGCTATTGAAAGAGCTATCAATATGCTTGAACAAAGAAAAGCCGTATACAAAGCAAACGGCATTTCATATTATCGTCCTTGGATATTTTTACTAACGGATGGCGCACCTACAGATGATATAACAAATGCTAAGGAAGCAGTTCATGAAGGTGAGAGAAATAAACAATTCGCTTTCTTTGCTGTCGGTATTCAAGGTGCCAATATGGATATTTTAAGAGAAATTTCAGTAAGAGAACCCGTGTCATTAAAGGGTTTAAATTTTACATCTTTATTCCAATGGCTTTCAAATTCTATGTCTAGTGTTTCTCGTTCATCATTAGATGCCGAAATTGCATTAGAATCACCAAGTGGATGGGCTAAGATATAATGAATTGGAAGTATTTTTATTCATCGGTAAAAGGCACATCTCATATAGCCTCAAATACAGCAAAACAAGATAATTGCAAGAGTTTATTATTAACATTAAACGATAAAAATTACCTTGTTTGTGCTGTTGCTGATGGTGCAGGAAGTGCAAAATATTCTGATTTATCATCAAACTTTATTTGCAAGTTATTTATAGCTAAAACAAAACAATGGCTTGAAAAAGAAAGCTTAGAAAGTCTTACAAGAGAAGTAATAACAGAATGGTTTACTTATTTTCAAAAAGTTTTAAATAGAGCTGTAAGTCTTTATAAACTTGAATCCATTAGGGATTTTGCAACCACATTATTGTTTGCTGTATTAAGTGAGAACTTTAATGTATTTGTTCAAATCGGCGATGGAATAATTGCTGCCGGCACTGAAAATGACCTTGATTGTGTCTTCTTGCCGCAAAATGGTGAATTTATTAACACTACTCATTTTGCAACAGAATCAATAGCACAAAAGATTTTCATGTTTAAAACTGTTGAAAACTCGATAGAACGTCTTGCAATGCATACAGATGGAATAGAACAAATTGCCTTTGATTTCAAAGCTCAAAAACCATTCATGGCGTTTTTTAAACCGTTCTATTTGGCAGTAGAAAAACTTGAAGATTGCGGACATGATGAAACGCTATCAAAACAATTAGGAATGTTTCTTGATTCTGGTAGAGTAAATAAAAAAACTGATGACGATAAAACTCTATTTATTGCTTCAACTCTTAGTGCTTCAGTAATTGCTAAAAATGTGGAGTGCAAAGATGAACAGCAGTGATTATTTGAATAATGCAATAAATTTATATAATCACAGTCTTTATGCTGATTCAATTAGAGAATGTTTAAAAGTAATTGAATTAGAACCTCATAACGCTAAAGCATACGAAATAAAAGGAATTTCGCATTATTTTATTGAAGATTTAAAAAATGCAATCGAAAGTTTAAATAAAGCTATAGAACTAAACCCTAGCAGTTCTTTAGCTTATTGCTATAGGGGGGCTTGCTATTGTTCAAATACAAAATATGCAAACAATGTTCAAGTGATTGACTTCGATAAACCAACATCTTTTGATTTTAAAGGTTATGTATTTGATGCTAATTCAATAAATGATTTATCTAAATGCGTTGCAGATGAAAACAGGGCAATAGAACTTGATAAAAACAATATACAAGCGTATCAAATGAGAGGTATTGCTTATTTTTGGCTTGAAGATTTTGAAAGAGCATTAATTGATTTAAACAAGGTAATCAAAAAGTGTCCAAATGAAAATGCGCATGAAGCAAGAGCAAAGATTTACTATTTATGTAAAAACTATGATTTTTCAATTCAAGATGCATCTGAAACCATTAAACTCAATCCTAATAATCATATTGTTTTTGATATACGTGGTCGCTCATATTATATGAAGAAAAGCTATGATAAGGCAATAGCAGATTTAACAAAGGCTATTGAATTAAAACCAAGCAATGATATGGCATATTATTATCGCGGATGTTGTCATTACCTAAAAGACAACAATAAACAAGCAATAATAGATTTTGATAAATGTATTAAATATAATTCTGACAATTATAGTGCTTATGATTTTAGGGGTCGTTGCCATTGGTTTTGTAAGAATTTTGCGCAAAGCATTCAAGATGAAACTATATCTATAGCAATAAATCCCGACAATGGGAATGCTTATGATTTTAGAGGACGCGCATATTATTTTTTAAAAAATTATCAAAGTTCAATTAATGATATAAGTAAGGCAATTGAATTAGGTATAAAAAATTATAGTGTTTTTGATTGCGCAGGTCGTTCGTATTTCTATTTACAACAATATGAAAATGCCATTTCTAGCTTCAAGGAAGCATTAAATATTAAACCTGATAATCGTGAACTATATGAGTTTTTGAAAAAAGTTTATTTAGAAATGCAGTCAAAAGGGTTGGTAAATTAATTATGGTGACATCAACTACTAAGAAACAACTAAAAACTTATCAAGATGACTTGGGCAATCCTATAATTTTAGGAAAAGAACTCGCAAGGGGCGGGGAAGGTATGGTTTGTCTGGTTCAAGGCAATAACGATATTGTAGCAAAGATATATCTGGATAAAGCATTACAAAAGCATGATAAAACGGGTAAAATTAAAGCAATGTGTGACTTATATGACCAGGACATTGCTAGGTTTTCCGCTTTACCTCAAAAAGCCGTATTTAATTCCAAGGGTAAGGTTGTCGGTTTTATTATGGAAAAAATTAGCAATTTTAAAGAAATTCATAATCTTTATGGAATACCAACTAAAAGAAAACTTTTTGATTTTGCTGACTGGGGTTTTATGGTACATGCGGCAAAAAATCTTGCAATAGCTGTTGATAAATTACATAGTAAAAATATTATTATAGGTGACATAAATCAAGGTAATATTTTGGTTGACAATCAAGCCATGATTAAGTTGATTGATTGCGATTCTTATCAGGTTGAGCATAATGGAAAATTTTATCTTTGTGAAGTCGGAGTACCTGAATATACATCTCCAGAGCTGCAAGGACAATCTTTTAACGGAATACACAGAACAAAAAACCATGATTGTTTTGGGTTAGCTGTCATGATTTTTAAAATATTAATGTTTGGCAGACATCCATATAGCGGTGTCGGAGCGCCACCTGAAATTGAAAATGCAATCAAACAAGGCTATTACTGTTATGGAAATAACTCAAAAAACACAACACCTATTTATTCGCAATTATTTTTTGGAGTTCTTAGTAATGAAGTAAAAGATTTATTTGAGCGAGCATTTTCCAAAAATCAAAATATACAGCGTCCAACAGCAGAAGAATGGATAAATACTTTAGAGTGTCTTGAGCATAACTTGATACAATGTCCTAGTCATCACAAGTATTATAATAATGGAAACCATTGTATCTGGTGTGAATTATCAAAATTTGGTTTTAGTCCTTTTGATAACCCTGTAGCAAATATTCAATCTCAAAATAAACTGAATTATCAGCAAACACCATATAACATTTCAACAAACAACTATAAAAATCAAAACAATGTACAATCAAGAAGGCAATCATATTACAGTAATTATAATTACAGAAATTATAATTTCAATAAGACTGCAACACAAACTAACCCCAAAAAGAAATCCGATAACTACATTTGGCAAATAATCTTAGGAGTTTTGCTTATTATCGGATTTATAGGATATATGGGCAACAAGTATGATAATAATTCTCAATTACAGTCAAATCAACAACAAATAAATAATTCTGAAAAAGCGAATGAAATGCATAAAGTTTATACTGAAGCAGAAAAACAAGATGATATAAAAGCATATAAAGATAAATTTATCAATAAGGTTCGCTCAAATTGGCATCCTGACAATGAAGGAATGCCATTGGATAATATGTCTATTGAAGTAAATATAGATAAAACTGGGTCTGTAAATTGCACTGAGTATACGGAAGTGTCTACAACTAGAATTAAAATAATGAATTCCGTAATTCAAAGCGGCGCACCCTATGACCCGTTGCCTGAAAGTTATGATGGCGATTGGCTCACCTTTAAAGTATATTTTGAAGGAAATGAAGTAGCAAAAGATAATTATCAAGTGAGTTTAACTCCCATCAAAGCTACACAGAAAAAAACAGACTCAAATACCCCTGTTACACAAAAAACTGAATCGGCAAAATCAACTAAATCTGCGCCACAAAATGCATCAAAAGCAATATCAAAAAAGACACAGTCAAGCGTAAGCACGCCAAGCAAAAGCGATTTACAAAAATCTTCTGATTGGTTTTTTGAATAAAAAGGATAAATATTAAAAATGAAAAAATATTTAATTACCTTACTACTATTTTTCTTTATGACAGCCAATAATGTATTTGCTATAAATTGGATACCAATTACTGCCGATAGCGGCAAAGTCGCAGAAATTGACATAGATAGCATAGAAAAAAACAATGAAGTAATTAAATACAAAATTAAACAAAACAAACTTGAAGATGAAATTATTTATACTATGGTAACTAATTACGCTAATAAAACGACTGCTATTTCCAATATGTCGATTTATAGAAATGACAAGCAAATTGAATTTAAAGATTATTCTAAAATTATTAAATATACCCCTATCAAACAGGGTACTTTGAATGAAGCAGCTTACAGAATATTAACATTAGTCAATAATGCACCTGCATTAGATATGGATAAAGTCATCTGGGATAAATATTTTAAAAAGTACCAAAGGAAAATACAAAGAAACTGGCACCCGAATTTAATATTGGCAAATCATTATCCAAGAGAAAGATATAGCATAGCTTATGTAACGCTTATTATCAATAAAGATGGAGATATTGCTTATCAATATTACTATAATGACACAAATCAAGAAAAAAAGTTCGATGATTTTAACAAAAAACTCAAAGAAGAAATAGAAAAAGCTTTTAAGAAAATAAAGTTTAAATCACTTCCAAAGGAGTATATGGCTGATAACGTAATAGTCGTTATGCAATTTACATACTCTTGGGATGGAATGGGAGGACATGCAAAATCTCAACCAATAGAATTTAATGACTTAGGAATAGGGTATATTGAACTTGGTAAAAACTATTCTGGTGCGTTTGCAATTACAAAAGTTTTATTTTTCCCCTTAACCTTAACATATCTATTAATTAGAAATTAAACTGAAAGGAATTAAAACAATGAAAATAAAAGAAATTTTATCTGGCTTGCTGGTGTTTGTTTTATTAACAGCTAATTGTACATTTGCTGCAAATTGGGTACCAGTAAAAGCTGATAACGGTAAAATTGCAGAAATTGATATAGATAGCATAGAGAAAAGTGGCAACTTAATTAAATACAAAATAAAACAAATTTTAGAAAATGAAGTTATATATAGCATGGTAACAAATTCTAAAAATAAAACTACAGCCATTATTAATATGGCAATATACAAAAACAACAAACAAATAGGTTTTGAAGACTATTCTAAAACAATTAATTATTCTCAAATAAAAAAAGGTTCTTTAAATGAAACTGTTTATAAAATATTAACATTAACAAATGATACAGCTACATCAGGTGTTGAACCTTCAACATGGAAAAAATATTTTAATAAACAACAAAAGAAAATACAAAGAAATTGGCACCCGAATTTAATGTTATCAGGTGGAGATGAACCCACCGAAAAGTCAATAGCTTATGTTATGCTTGTGCTTAATAAAAACGGAAACATAATTAAAAAAAGTTATCTGAATAATACAAATAAAGATACCAAGTATAAGAAATTTAATGATAGGTTACAAGAAGAAATAGAAAAACCTTTTAAAAAAATAGAATTCGACCCGCTTCCAGAAGAATACAAAGAAGATAAATTAATCATTATAATGAAATTTGAATACTCTAAAACGGGTAATGTAAAATCAAAAACAATTTCTTTTAACAACACTGGAATAGGTTATCTAGAATGCGCAAAAAAAGAATCAACATTGATTGACCTAGCTTTAATATTGGGATTTCCCCTTATAATATTATGCTATATAATATCATCGCTTTTCAATCAAATTATATTAGTGTGAGCATTGATTAAGAATAATAGGAATACATATGACATTTTTAAAAAAAATTTTTTCACCTATAACTGAACACTTTGAAAAAAAGAAAGCTGAAGAAGAAGAGCGCAAGCGTATAGCTCTTCTTCAAAAGCAGGAAAGATTGCGTAAAATAGAATTACAAAAACAAAAAGAAAAAACGCGTAAGCAAAAAATTGAATACATAAAGCTTTATGGCAAACGCATTTGTGCTGTAAAAAAGCTTAACAGTGATTGCAAATTTAAAAAATTTGAATCTCATCAAAAGTTTAAAAGAACCTGTAACAGCAAGACTCAACTAGATAACTTTAATATAGATAATCATATGCTATTAACAATTGAAGACAGTCCAAATTTTTTCAAAAGTATGGTGAAAGTAGTTCAATATAATAGGTCAGAAGCTTCTCGTTATGAAAATCAATACACCAAAATTATATATAATGCAAATAAATTTGAATATTCTAAAATTGCAATACCAAATGTTATTGAAGCAAGTGAGCTTGAAAGAATAGAATTAAATGAATGCAGAAAAAATAAACTAACGCCAATAACAGATTTTACTATTGAATTAATTGTCTGTTATACAAGCCCCCAAGGTAAAAATGAATATAAAAAAAGTTATAAATTTGACTGTGCCAAAATTGAATACTACCTGAGAGAGTATCAAAAATTACAGACAAATAAAGAATCAGCAGTATATCAAAGGCAGTTAATGACACCTAAGTTAAGGTATAAAATCTTAAAACGTGATAAATTTAGATGTACAATTTGTGGTCGCAGTCAAAACGACGGAGCAAAGCTTCATGTTGACCATATTAAACCTGTTTCAAAAGGCGGTAAAACAGAAGAAAACAATCTAAGAACCCTTTGCGATATATGCAATTTAGGAAAAAGCGATACCTATGACCCTTATGGTTTAAATTAAAACAATATAACTAGACTAAATCAATCTTAGGTCAGTTCAACGCACCTTATGTTATATGAGGTGCTTTTTGATGCTCAATCGATTTGTATAACTTTATCATAACTAAAGTTTATATTGTATTACGTAATGATACAACACAGAGGTAAAAACATGTTAGATAAAATCTTAATATTTAGAATTGATAAGGAGCTAAAAGACGTGATAGCAAAATTAAAAGCAAAACATTACAACATAAGCTCTTTAGTAAGAGCGATTTTAAAAAGAGAGTTAAATAAAATAGTGAAAAAGAAGTTAGGAGAAACAACTGATGTCTAAGAAGAAACACAACAAACCCAACATAAAACCTTTTTACTTCCTGTATTTCAGGAAACTTAAAGGCAATTATGTTGAACTCTATGGAACATACAATGATTCCAAAGGTTATAGAATTTGTATCAAGCGTTGCCATTTTAATGAATTTGTGAAACAAGGGGTTATTCCCTCATTGCTTGATGATAATATTCTTATGTTTCAAGCCTATGAGAGTAAAAACGGCAAACTGTATGCTTTAACCAACCTTAAAGTTTATGAAAAAACATCATGCTTTGTCGAGATAGGGGCTTAATGCCCCTTTTAAAGAAAAACGAAAGAAACAAAAATACAATCAATATTCAGATGGCAACAATAGCATAAATTGAACTGGGTTGTAGTTGTGCAAGGATAAATAGAATTTGTATGTGGTGATTTCTTCATCAATAATAGTTGGTAAGTCTATAAAAGGGATTTTTTGATAAGCAACAGAGATGTGTTCATGGTAATTATCCCCTAAATATCCCTCATGGTAAACTTCCATATAGCCTGTTTTATCTTGTTTTACACATATTTCTACCACATAAAAGGTATCTTGCGTTTCTTTGAATGTTTTTAGTACCTTTGGCATATAGCTGATTACATTATCAACAACCCAAAAGGCATTGAGTGTTTTTTGAAAATCCATCACCCCTTCTGTATAAACAAGT
>CAJTXZ010000016.1:60735-70507 GCA_910583725.1 uncultured Vampirovibrio sp. | reverse complement strand
TATATACATTATTAGCTGTATCCCAATATTTATTCCAGGATATTCTAGCGTAACCTCCACTACCAGATCCTCCATTAGCTAATCCATATCCTCCACCTCCGCCGCAACCATAACCAGATGCATTCTTCCCATTAGGAGAACTACTAGTTCCACCAGCTCCAGGTGTACATGTTCCAGTGAAGGGGGTAGTAACAGTGCCGCCGTCTCCTCCGGTGGAGCCATTGGGGTAGGTGATGTTGCCTGTTTGGGTGGTGTTGTTGGCAGTTTTGCCATGGGTGTTGGAGAAGCCAGTTGTAGAAACTCCGTCAAAAGACCCTATCACACCATTTGTTATAAAGCCTGCTGTGCCATTATATGGAGCTATGCTGAATCCATACAAAGAGCCGGTTGGTGACCCGCCATACGCACCTCTGGCTGCATTATCCGGTGTTGTTAATACAATAGAAGAGCCTCTTGCAATCTTTGTAATTATATTAGAAATAGAACTTGTATTTGCCCCGTTACCTACACCTGCACCAATAATATCGCCACTACTGTTTATTTGACCTGGAATGCCACCACCTGCACCAGAACCTAATTTTATACTTAATATTTCATTCTGATTTGTTTTGACTTTCTGCATAGGAACTATATGACCAGCACCTCCGCCAGAGCCACCAGGGCCAGGAGTCAAATAGCTAACACGAAGTGCACCAGATTTGCCGTTTTCGCCCGAAGCAAAACCATTTGCAGCATTGCCACCATTTCCACCTGAACAATAATTATTTCCAAATATTGTAGAAATTTGCCCGCCAGAAATTCCAGAACCAGGGTTTCCGCCAGTGCCGCCACCACCAGGCGAGCCTACGGAATTATTTCCGCCACCATTTCCGCCATTTCCACCATTGGCCCCGCCAGAAGTCCCAGCACCCCCGCCACCGCCACCGCCTCGGCCATTACCATATGCTCCACCACCTCCACCACCTCCGCCAGCAGCAGACATGTATGGATTGTTTCTATTGCTATCAAAATCAAAGACAGTTTTTGCCCCGCCGCCACCACCACTACCGCCAGAGGCACCGCCTCCGCCTCCGCCCATATGCACACCGCCTCCGCCACCTGCGCCAGCAGTGCTGTATCCATAATTAGGATAAGCATCGCCACCTTTTCCACCTCCATCCGCACCTGCGCCACCCAGCACCATGGTATCATTAGCATGTCCTGCGCCATTCTCGCCTGGTGTAGCGTTGCCACTAGCTCCACCATACCCATCATCAAAATTAAGGCAATAACCACCTGTGGACCAACCCAATTGTCCACCAATTCCAGCTAATGCTTTATAATCGAGCCCAGAACCGCCACCTCCGCCATTCCATTCAAGACCATTGCCACCTTTGTTGTTGTCACCACCACCTCCACCACCAGCACCACCAAGATGGATTAGGATCTCGTCAGTTGTTGGCATTTGTATACTACGATCTACAAAATATCCACCAGAACCACCGCCTGCTCCGCTATATATAGAGGCGCCACCACCTCCGCCTCCTCCTCCGCAGGCGGTAATTAGCGCATATTTCCCTTTTGCGATATCTGGAATTTTCCAAGTAGGAAATCCTCCAATCGTCACCGTCAACAAATTCGTCTCATTCTGACTAACATTACCATTGCCATTAGTTACAAAGGTATGGTTAACCCTTGCTTGTCCCCCAGCACCCCCTCCAGCTCCTCCACTTATTAGAGTAGCTTCAATATTCCCTGTCATGGATGGTACAGTGAATGTGTTTGTACTTCCTGCTGTTGTATATTCAGTATATCCTGCTGTTGGTGCTATACCTCCACCACCTCCAGCTGATATAACTGTTGCTTTTATATATCCTCCTTTGAATGTTCTTGGTACTTCAAATTCTCCTTCGCAATATTCACTATTATCTGTACTATCTATTTTTATGTCAGAACATTCATCTGAATTAAATTCTATTTCATATGTTTTTTGAGTAGTATTACTTGCTCCCATACTTCCTGTAACATTAACATTCTCGTTGAATCTTTTTGTCATTACTGGCGCTAACGCGGCCAGTAATAGAGAAGCAACGAGTAATGCCATGAGCATTTCAACGAGGGAGAAGGCAGGGCGAATCATACGAATTTTGCAATTTTCAAAATGCGGTTTTAATAAAGAACCAGCATGTCTTATTGCTGATATTTTTTGTTTAAATTTTAATTTTTTGTAGCAAGTTTCAAATTTAGATGATAATCTGAAATCGTAAAATGTGATATCAGATGAAAGATTAAACATGGATTTGCAAAAATTTGCAACACAAAAATGCAACCTTTTAAGAGGCTTTAGATAAACAATTTTCATTTAAAATAGCTCCAATTAGATAAACAGCTTCTCGTAAACATTCACGTTCGTGAACGTGATAATTTTATTTTAACTTATTATTTAAAAAATGCAACAATCAGATAAGAAAAAATTAATTTGCGCCCTTGCCGGCAAAACCCTGAAAAAGCTTCGGAAACAAAAGAGTTTGTACCTTTTAGCGGGTGAATACGATATTTCAACGTCGTTATTAAATAGTCTGGAAAGAGGATTTAAGGACCCTCAATTAACAACGATTTTTAAACTTTCAGAAGCCCTTGGTGTCAGGGCGTCAGATTTTGTAAAGATAATTGAAGAAAATTTGCCTAAAGATTTTTCTTTAGTGGATTAATATTACAAACATTTTACAAAACTTAATCAGGTTTATTTTTTCTAACCACAAAATTATTATGCACCTGCATAAGATACATCTTTAAATCGCCGATATTTTGATTTTCCTGAACCAAATCCTTACCCGGGCGCATTGAGATATTATCGGCAACTTTTTGAAATTCTGTTTTTTCGCCAGATAAAACCATAACAAGTTCATCTAAATCTCTTGCATTGGCACCGGCATTTGCAGCCAATATTTCTTCCGGGGTTTTTCCGATATCAAACTTATAGAGCCAGCGAAGAGTTTGAATATCACGGTTTGAGAGATTTACAACGCCATATTGGTGCGGGGTGTACATTATATCTTCTTTGTAGGGCGAATGGCCAAGACCCAAGGCATGACCAATTTCATGAAGAATGGTATGGTAAACCTCAGCTTCATCCATATATTTTTTACAGATAATGCCATCTGACAGGCCTATTTTTACCTCAGCAGAATAATATCTGCCATTGGGGTCATAATGAAACTGACATTGACCAAGAGACTTTCTATCTACCCTTTTCCATTCAAGGTTCACCTGAGAATTTATAAGAGCATTAACAAGATTAAACCCTACACAACCTGCTCCTGCGCTCTGCCAAGTATTTAGAGCCTCCAAAACAAGGTTGGTATATTTATAAGCGTCAGACTGAGACGTAGACTTATACCACCTGAAAGGTGCAATATAAAAGGCAAGGGGCATAAGGTTTGAAGGCCATCTTGAAAGTCTGCCTTTATTATTTAAACAATGTTGAAGATAAGTTTTTCTTTGCATATAATAGATAATTATAACATGACTTTAATATCAATTAGGAGAAAAATTTTAAGATGAATATGTTACAAATGATGCAGCAAGCACAAAAGATGCAAAAGAAATTAAAAGACGCACAGGAAACTTTAAAGGAAATAGAAGTAACAGGAGAATGCGCAGGAGGCGCTGTAAGCGTTACATTTAACGGGCAGTCAAGATTTAAATCAATAAAAATCAAGCCGGAAGCAATAAATTCCGAAAATCCCGAAAGCGTTGATAAAGATACGATTGAAATGCTTGAAGATTTAATTTCTGAAGCAATTAATGAAGCCACAAAAAAGGCTGCAGCAGAGATGGAGAAATCTATGAAGGCTGCAACAGGCGGAATAAACATACCAGGGTTATTTTAAATAGTTTTTTATTCGGGGTTGTCTTTGTAAAAGCTAATTTCGGGCAGCCCTGAATAAAATTTATGAGCGCGTCAATGTTTAAGCGCGCACGATGCGGAGTTTAAGAATTGTGGAGTATACAAAGCCACTTGCAAAATTAATAGAATATTTTCAAAAATTGCCTTCAATAGGGCCAAAAACCGCTCAAAGGCTTGCTTTGCATCTTTTAAAGATGCCGCTTTCGGATGTGGAAAAGTTTGCAGAGGCAATGATTGAGGCAAAGACCACCATAAACTATTGTGATGTATGTTTTAATATGTCATCAACAAACCCTTGTGAGATTTGCCAGAACGCTTCTAGAAACCGAGAAATTATCTGCGTTGTAAGTGAAGCAAAGGATTTAATTGCAATTGAGAGGACAAATGAATACAAAGGCCTTTACCATGTATTGCAGGGGCTTATTTCGCCTATTGATGGTATCGGGCCGGATGATATCAGAATAAAAGAACTATTAAACAGGGTGCACAGCGAAGATATTAAAGAAGTAATTCTAGCATTAAATCCTTCTGTTGAGGGCGAGGCTACAAGTCTGTATTTAAACAAACTTTTAAAGCCTTTTGGGATAAAAATTTCAAGGATTGCATTTGGAATTCCTTTGGGGTCTGAATTAGAATATGCGGATGAATTAACACTGATTAAGGCACTTGAAGCAAGGTGCGAGATATAGATTCATGCCGGTTTGGCGAAGCTTTGCATCGCTCGCACCAGTTGCAAATTTGATGAATTGAACATATTGGGGCTTAGCGCTTTATGGTTTTAGGCTGCTTTATGAAGTCCAGTGTCGAGCTGTCCGTTTTGCTTATTTGTTATACGGCTCACGCCAGCATGGCTGTCGATGAAGCCTGCTCCATTTTCTAAAGTGACATTTAGTCACTTTCTCAAACGGAGTCCTACGCTCTCGCATCCTAAAGACTCGCTTTTCCCTCTCACAAAATGTGACATTTAGTCACCTTTTGTTCGGCACAGTACCAAGCCTTCGGCTAGGTTTGAGCTGCGCTCGTATAAAAAAAACCGGTTTCAAAATAATTGAAGCCGGTTAAACAGTTTACGAGTGAGAGTGGAATATGCACAATGGTTATAATAAAAATTTTAAGCATAAATGTAAACTACCCACAAGGATAGTTCTTGATTAACCAGATTTTAATTTTATAATTAGTCTATGATAATATCCACATTACTAACGCTTTTAACAGCATATTTTTTAAGCGCCGCATTTGGCTGTTTCATATATTTTTATATAATATTTGTAGGTTTAATAATTTTAAATGTCGAAATTTTATCTTTATTTAAATCAATTTCGCCTTTCGGAATCATTTTATTAAATATAATATTTTTTATAATTTCAATACTCTGGTGGTTTAAAAAGAACAGACCAGTCTTAAAACCCGACATTGCAAAAATAAAAAATGTATACAGAAAAATCATAAGCAGTTTGAGGCTTGATAAAACGCTTATAGTGCTCGGGGCGGGTTTTATTTATTTAATTATTATTAATTTTATCATGTCCTTATTTCTTCCTGTGAATGATTTTGATGCATTAAGCTATCATACCTACCGCGCGCTTGTTTGGGCGGAAAAAGGGTATGTATTTCATTTTGATACAAGCGACATTAGAAACCTCGTTATGCCGATTAATTCGGAATTAATTTACACCTGGATTTATTCCCTTACAAAAAAAGATATAGGCTTCGGGCTACTGGAATTTTTCAGCTTTTTATTCGCTATAGCTGGCATATGGACTTTTTTAGATAAAATAAAGGTTTCTGTAAGAAAAAGACTGTGGGCAATTTTTATATTTTCATCACTTGCAGGGATAATATCACAAATTTCAAGCACGCAGACTGATTTATTTACAGGCGTTTTGCTTTTATATTCAATAATATTATTTATTGATTTTATAAAAGGGAATAATATTAAACATGGTTATTTTTCGAGCCTGTCTTTTGCAATTGCACTTGGCGTTAAAAGCAGTGCATTTATGGCAGGCCTTCCTATTATAATTCTGTTCTTAATATATTCTTATAAAAGAAATGCAGTGAAAAATTTTACCAAGTTCATACTTCTTTTGGCTATTAATTTTATAATTTTTTCCGGCTATAACTACATTTTAAATTTTATAGAGTTTTTGAATCCTTTTGGCTCCGAAATTGCAATCAACAGGCATGGATTTTTCGGCGGTACGAAAGGCTTCATTGCAAATTTCATAAAATACAATATTCAAATGTTTGACTTTGCAGGATTTAAGTGGGGAATTTATTTGTCTCCATTGATGTTTAATGTTCGAGATGCAATTTTTTCATCGCTTCATATAGAAGCAAATACTGGCGAACTAATGAGGATGGAAGGTTTAAATTCATCTCTTGCAGAACAAACTATTGGTTTTGGAATTACAGGATTTTTGGCTTTTGTTCCAAGCGTATTATATAGCATTTTTCTTTTATTCAAAGGAATAAAAAACAAAATTAAAGAAAGATGGATTGCTTTATGCACCATGGGATTGTTATTTTATCTAAGTATCATTGTACTTAGTTTTGCAATAGGATATATGGTATACAGCATAAGATTTATAGCAGCATTTGTTGTTATAAGTTCACCTGTTTTAATATTATCATATTTTAAGAAAAATAATATATATAAAGTACTTGTTGTATTATTTGCAGGCTTTTATTTGTTTTTAGCTTCAGGGTGTATTGCATCAAGGCCATTCTATAATTTAATGGACAAATACAAAAACGAGAATAACTATTCAAATTTTGTTTATAATACACGGTGCATGAATTATGAGTTTTTCAGAGGCGAAAGACCGGGATGTACTATAGGTGAAAATCTCTTTTCAAATATAGAAAAGTATAAAACCGTTGGTTTCTTTTCAGATGAAAATATACTATTACATCTTGCAAAATTTAGTGCAAAAAATAAGCACATTACAATAAAAGAATTGATTCTTACAAGGTTCGACAAATATGACCTTGGTATTTTTGATTATATTATCACGCCCTTTCCATCTCAATATTTGGATGTTCTAAACAATAGAGAGCAAGAAGCTTTATTGCAAGGAAAATATGAAAAGCTTTGCAGATTCAGGAAGAATGAAACCAATAATAAGATTGTAAAGATAGAATGCAATATTCCTTACAAAAAACTTGAAAACATTGGGTTTGCGCCGGTTTATAATATAAAAATAGGCTGGAAGGATTTAGATGGAAATACGAAATATTCGCAGTATATTATATGGAAAAATATGAAATAGGTATTTTTATATGATGACTGCGGCTGTGCGAAGAGAAAATGTTCTAAAATTAGTCAGTGCCTGCTATTACATTGTTTGCGGACTTATTTTGCCATTATTGACATTGATTATTTCAACATCTTTTAAGAAATTATCATCAAAGGCCAGGGTGTCAACACTTGTTATTATTGTTTGAACGCCATCTTTAATAGTATCAAGAAGATAGTTTTGTCTTAAATTATCTAATTCTGCAAGAACGTCATCTAATAATAAAACAGGCATTTCATTAATTTTTTCTTGTATGATATCAAGTTCGGACAATTTTAATGCAAGCACAATGGTTCTTTGCTGGCCTTGAGAGGCATATCTTTTAGCATCAAGATTATTTATGAGAAATAAAATATCGTCTCTGTGCGGGCCTATGAGGCATTGTCCTTTTTTAATTTCTTCTGCCTTTTGTTCATTTAATTTATCATAAGCCATTATACTTAAATCCGAAACACTTGAAAAATCAGCATTGAGGGTGTTTTCGTATTTTATATCTAATTTTTCATCAAGAGATATTGAAAGGTGCTTTTGATGCGCAATTTTTGTTATTTCGGACAAAAATTTCATTCTTAAATACATAATATTAGCGCTTGAGTTTGCAAGCTGCGTATTAAATACATCAAGCATATCATGATTTAAATTATAACTGCCTTGAAATTCAGATAAAAAATTTGCCTTTTGAAGCCTTATTTTATTATATTTGTTTAGCTTATCAAAATAGGCCGGATAAACCTGGCAAATTGCATTATCAAGCCATTTTCTTCTATCTGAAGGCTCACCTCTTAAAAGAAGGAGGTCAGAATTAGAAAAGCTTACTGTAGATAATACACAGACAAAGTCTCTTGATTTATTTTTTTTGATTCCATTAACCTTTAAGATTTTATTTTTCGGCGGATTAATCAAAATATCCAATTCGACATCTGTGTCAGATTTTAAAACGGATGCGTTTATATTACAAAATTCAGAATCAAATTTTATCAATTCTTTGTCTTTTTTAATTCTGCTTGAATTTAGGCAGGAAAGATAATAAACAGCCTCAAGAAGATTGGTTTTTCCCTGAGCATTTTTGCCGACAAAAAGAGTTTTGTTTTTAGAAAATTGAAAATCCAATTCATCATAATTTCTATAATTATTTAATTTTAGTCTTTTTAAAAACATTGCTTGTATTATAATATATGAAGAATCATAAAACAAATAGGGGTTTAAATGTTTGATGTTATTACAATAGGCTCAGCCACACTTGATGTTTTTATAGAATCGGACAGTGCAAATATTGTCTCTGTTTCAACAAAGAGCAGAAGAAGCGATTTTATGAGTTTTCCGTACGGAAGCAAAGTTGAAATTGATGATTTTTCAAGAAACCTTGGCGGGGGAGCAATTAATACGGCTTTAAATTTTGCACATCTTGGTTTTAAAACATCAACTGTGGTAAAACTTGGCGCTGATGAAATTTCGCCTTTAATTTGCGAAAATTTAGAAAAATCAGAGGTAGATACATCAAATGTCATTAAGGCAAAAGAAGGACTTACCGGTTTTTCAATAATACTTGTAAGCTTTCAGGGAGATAGAACTGTACTGGCACATAGGGGCGCTAATGCTACAATAAGAGAAAAGGATATTGATTTTAATAATTTAAAGAATACAAAATGGATCTATATAGCGCCGCTTGCCGGCGAAAGCAATAAGCTTCTGGATAAACTTTCAATATTTTGCAAAGAAAATAACATTAAACTTTCAATAAATGCAGGAACAACTGCAATTAAAAAAGGTGAAAAATATTTTTCAAAAATTATCGAAACAGCTAATATACTCGTATTAAACAAGGAAGAAGCAAGTCTTTTAACTAAAATCTCTGTGCGACCCGATTCAAAGAATGAAAATTTCTCCGAGAACTTTATTCATCCGGATATTATTGATATGCTTAAAACGCTTCGTGGAAATAATGAAGTTAATGTTGTAATTACAGATGGCAAGGCTGGCGTTTATGCTTATGACGGCGAAAAATTTTACAAAGCACCGGAATATCCTGCAAAGGTAAGGTCAACCCTTGGCGCAGGAGATGCTTTTAGCTCTACATTTACAGCAGCTATGGAAAAATATAATATGGATGTTAAAAAATCCCTAGAATGTGCATCTGTAAATGCTGCTGCGGTGGTTGAAGTTTTTGGAGCCCAGGAAGGATTTTTAACTTTTGATGAGATAGAAGAGAAGCTCAAAAATTCTCCTGAATTCAAAGTTGAAGCCATGGATAAAAGTTCTACAGATGTAAAGGTTTAATTATGAGACTTGATAAATTTTTAAAGGTTTCAAGAATAATCAAAAGAAGAAGTGTTGCAAATGAAGTTTGCGATATGGCAAGGGTTTTTGTAAATGACAATCCTGCAAAGGCTGCCAAACAATTAAAAGAAAATGACATTATTACCATAGAATACAAAACAAAAACACTAAAGGCAAAAGTTTTAAAAATTCCCACAGGAAATGTCAGCATAAATGAAGCTGCAAACCTCTACGAGATTTTAGAGGAATAAATATGTTTCTTACTTAAAATATCAAAAAAACAGACCCAAAAGACTTATCGCGTTGC
>CAJTXZ010000016.1:0-60635 GCA_910583725.1 uncultured Vampirovibrio sp. | reverse complement strand
GGGGCGTTGCGGGGCGTTGCGGGGCGTTGCGGGGCGTTGCGGGGCGTTGCGGGGCGTTGCGGGGCAGCTATAATATTTAATGTAACATTTCTTCATATTTTCATATAAATAAATGATGGCAAAAAGGGTTAATTCTAGGACAATAGTTTTGTAAATTGCTAATCACTAAAACCATAGAATAATAAATTTTATGGCAAATACTTATTGTGTTAAAGACTTGGAAAAATAATAATGAGTGAGAATTTTGAAATTAACTCTTTTAAAAAGATTACAAAAATATCAGACGAAGAATTGTCTGAGCTATGGAAAGAATATCTTTCTGACAGAAGCAACAAGACGGTAAGAGACAAAATAATTGTTCAATACATCTACTTAACAAGATATGTCATTGGAAGAATAAAAGTCAATCTTCCTCCATCTTTTACTTATGAAGATATTGCAAGCTACGGTGTTGAAGGTTTAATTGATGCTGTTGAAAAATTTTCACCAAACAAGGGAGCGAAGTTTGAAACATACGCGCTTATGCGGATAAGAGGCTGTATTATAGACAGGATAAGATCTTCAGACTGGCTTCCAAGAACCATAAGAAAAAAAATTAAGGAATTAAAACAGGCATCTGAAATTTTAAAACAAAAACTCGACAGAATGCCGACAACAAGCGAGCTTGCCGAATACACCGGCCTTGAAAAAGAAAAAATTGATGAAATTTTATCCTCTGATACAGGGGTTGATTCACTCTATGATAAAAGAGGACAAGGGGATGACAGTATCGAAATTATAGATACTATTGAAGATCAAAAAACAGAACGCCCCGAAGAGGCAATAGAAAAAAAGGATGCAAAACGAGAACTTGAATATGCCCTGAAAAAATTGCCCGAAAGAGAAAGGATGCTTTTAGTTCTTTATTATCATGAGAATATGACGCTAAAAGAAATAGGTGCTGCTATAAATATTTCAGAATCCAGGGTTTGTCAGCTTCATGCGCAGGCAATTATGAAATTAAGAAATATTTTAAGCTCAAACAGAAATGAGAGACTGGCAAAATCAATCTGTAAAATTTAAGGGCTCTGTATAATATATTTTATTAATCAATGTTCACAACTTCAATGTTTTCATTACGTTTTTTAATTTCATACATTAATTCAGAAATACCCGCCCTGTTCTTGCATTTTTCATAAAACATTCTTTCGTAATCATTAACGAGCGTATTTTTATAAATTATATCCTTATTCATTCTTGTTATCATTTGATTTATTTTTTCACAGGCAAAATCAAAAAGCTCAATACTTAAACCTGAGAGCACCGTATCAATATATGCAAGCTCTCTTTTATATAAAAATGCAAAGAAATTCTCGTTAGTTACTTTATATTGTTTTAAAAAACTATGGACTTCATCACTTCTGTCAAACGGATTATTAATATTAACGATATTGCTTGATGATGTTGGATTTGTCAGCCTGTAATAGTAGTAGGCTTTGTCTGTGTAGAAAATCCTCTTTGCTTTGCATAATGTTTGAATTTGAAAAGGATTATCAACCCACCCTGCGCCTTTTGCTTCCACAAACCTGATATTATTTTTATCAAGAAAAGCTTTTTTATAAATACAAGACCAAATACTTGGATGAAAATAAATGAACTGCGAGTAATCTTCTATTGTAAAAACTTTATCCGGCATTTTATACTGGCTTTCCCAATTGATTTTATTTATAACAGCGCCATTTTCGCTGTCTTTATACTCATAGAATGAAGATTTTACGATATCAGCCTTGTTTTCTTTAGCAAGATTATATAAGTCATCAAACATATTTTTATCAATAAAATCATCCGGTTCGATTATACTTATATACTCACCCTGCGCCAGTTTCAGGCCGGTGTTGCACGCTGCACCATAGCCGCCGTTTTCCTTATTTATAATTTTTATTCTGTCATCAAATGCACGGTATTTTTCAAGAATTTGCTTCGAAAAATCTTTTGAGTCGTCATTTATGCATATAATTTCTATTTCTCTTAGCGTCTGTTCCACAATAGTATCCAAACACTGTGCCAGATATTTTTCCACATTATATACAGGTATTATTACTGAAATTTTGCAGTTCATCATATCTCCTTAATATTAACTTGTAAATCTTTATTGAAGTTTAAAATTACCTTATTTTCAAAAACTTCATCAAAACGCTCTAATGCCCTTAACACGGCCTTATCTATATCGTAATATTTATAGTCTCCAAGTCTTCCAAGGAAGTAGACGTTATCATACGTTCGGGCAAGTTTTTTATATCTATTATAAAGCTCTGTATTTTGCTCATTCACAATGGGGTAATATCTTTCATTTATACCTAATTTAAAATCGGTTGAATATTCTTTTGCAATAACAGTGTTTTTAGAATTTTCATTAAGGTAATATTTATATTCATGAATTCTTGTAAAATCATAATTATCAGGATAATTTACGACACTGTTTTTTTGATAATAAGCACATTTGTGTTCTTCAAATTTAAAGGAAACGCTTCTGTACGAAAGCGAACCAAATTTGTATTCAAAAAATTCATCAATAGAACCTGTGTAAAAAATTCTTTTAAATTTTTTGTTTTTATATTTGCTAAAATCTGAATTTGTTTTTATTTCGATATTTGGATGTTTCAACATATTTGTAATCATATGGGAATATCCGCACAATGGAATTCCCTGATATTTATCCTGAAAATAACGACTGTCTCTGCTTATAAGGCATGGTACCCTTGCTGTAACAGAGCTATCAATATCATCAGGCCTTAAACCCCATTGTTTAATGGTATAATTTAAAAAAACTTTTTTATAAATAAAATCTGCAAGAAAATCTAATTTTTCATTATTAAATTTTTTAAATTCTAAAATCGGAATTCGTGAATTATAGTCAAATTTTTCAAGAAGTTTTGTCTCTAATTTTTCAGCCAGTAATTTTGGAAAAACATCATAAAGAGTATTAAAGTTAAAAGGAATTGCTGTCTCAATACCGTCAATTATTGCATAAACCCTGTGCATATAAGTATTAAAGTCAGCAAATCTGTTTAAGAATTTCCAGACCCTGTCATTATTGGTGTGAAAAATATGAGAACCGAATTTATGAATTGTAATACCATTTTTATCTCTGTAATCATAACAATTACCTGCAATATGATTTTTCTTATCAATAACTAAAACTTTTTCATTAAGCTTTTCTGCAATTTTTCTTGCAATAACAGCCCCGGAAATGCCTGCTCCGACGACAAGGTTTGTATTATCATACATATTTTTTATCCCCCTCGAATTGATAAACATAGTCATAATATTGGTTTTTAGGATAAATACTTATATTTTCAAAACACTTCTCTTGCGATATAAAACCGGTTTTTATGGCTGCTTCTTCTATACAACCAATTTTTTGTCCTGTTTTGCATTCTTCATTTTTAATAAATAAGGCTGCTTCAAGCATTGAATCAAATGTGCCTGTATCTTGCCAAAATATATCTTTCTCAAAGAGAACCGCCTTTAATTCAAATAAATTTAAATAGAGATTATTCAAATCAGTAATTTCAAGCTCGCCGCGAACAGATGGAACAAGTTGTTTTGCAAGCCGGACCGCATCATTATTGTAAATATAAAGCCCAGATACAGCATAGTTTGATTTTGGCTTTTTTGGTTTTTCTTCAATTGAAATTACATTACCGTATTCATCAAGTTCAATTACTCCAAACTTTTGCGGGGTTTTAGAATAACATCCAAAAATTGTGGCGTATTTATTATCTGTAATAGCCTTTTTCAATATTTTATTAAAATTTCCGCCATAAAAAATATTGTCGCCCAAAATTAAAACCAGAGGATGATTTTGAAGAAAATCCTCTGCAATTAAAAGAGACTCAGCAACGCCTTTTGGAATTTGCTGAATTTTGTATTGGATTTTAACCCCAAATTTTGAGCCATCTCCCAAGGTATATTTGAAATTTTCTTCATCTCTCTTGTTTGTGATAATTAATATTTCATCAATGCCTGCAGAAATAAGGACAGATAATGGATAATAAATCATTGGTTTATCATAAACAGGCAATAGTATTTTAGATATGGGAAGAGAGGCAGGATACAGTCTTGTACCGGCACCTCCTGCAAGTATGATTCCTTTGTGTTTCATAATACAAAAATAATAGAGTACACTTTTAGAATTTAAATGACCCGATTGTATAAAAACAAAGGTTAGCATTTATTGTATTTTGAATATTATTCCAAGTAATTTCAAAATGAAGTACAAAAATTATTAATGGCATAAACGAAAAACAATAAGGACATTTTTAACATATTTGTTTATAGAGTCTTAATATCTTGGTACGAGGCCAAGATTTAACAACGCATATTATTTAAATATAACAGCAACCATTATACGGCTGCTGTTATTGCACTCTTTATGACCTTTGTTTATATAAAACGCAAACATTTTATAATTTGTCAGCAGCATAACACATTTGTTACAAAAGTTAATATAAAAGTATAGCGTCAATTCTACTCACAAGCGCAACACTTTGAAGAAACAAGGATTAGGAATTATGTTAACAGGTATAAGCTTAGGGTATTGAATGGGAATGGGCTTGAATGAAAAATATTGCAGGGTTTTGGGGATATTGCTGGCTCGCTATATTGATATAGTTAATCAGGCGTAAAGAATGCAGGGCTAAATCATTGTTGCGGATGTGTTTGAGTGGAGAAATTATAATCTTGGTTGAGATTTTAATTATTATTTGAAGCATTATTTAGATTAGGGGGTGAATGGGGGGTTAGAAATGTTGATTGGGGTAGGTTTTAGGGCATTTATTAAGATTTAATTTGTTTGTTGAAAATTGGGTTTAAGGGGAGTATGATGGGGGGATGATAATGTTGGGTTAAAACCCAACCTACAAACTGATAAATCAATCAGGAAAGTTTATATATTCCCAAAATTGGCCGATTTAATTGAAGAACATATTTCAAAATCAAAATCGGAATATAAATTATTATTCCCTAACGAGGTCGGAAATTATTTAAATCCTAATAATTTACGAAACCGCTTTTGGCAACCTCTTTTAAAAATGTGTGGAATAACTGAAAGAATCCGATTACACGATATTAGAGCTTCGTATATTGACCTAATTCTTTCAAGCGGGCTTTCAGGAAAATTTGCACAAAATCAGGCAGGACATGAAGACTGGGATACTACCTATAATATTTACGCGCAAAATAATAAAGATGGCATCAACACAGCAATGAACAAGCTCGATAATTTATTTTCTAAAAAATCTGAGAATAATCTGAGAATAAACGAAAATCCGCCAAATAAAAAAATAATCCCATTTCCTAAAAAGCAGCTGGGAAAAGGGTTTTAAGTTTCGCGCCTGGAGGGATTCGAACCCCCGACCTTTTGGTTCGTAGCCAAACACTCTATCCAGCTGAGCTACAGGCGCATATTATATTTACATTTAGTCTAAAAGAGAGTAACTTTTATACAACTTTTATTTAAAGTTTGATTAATTAATTCAGCGAATAAATATTTTCAGGATTATCATCATTTCCATTATAGAACTTTAGATAAAATGGTGTCATTTGGGCTGAATTATGATTCTTGGTATTGGTTTTCAAAGTGCATAAATTTAAGTTAAGAAGCCACTTGCTCTTTGGCATAATTTTAACATAAAAACATTTAAAAGTACAAAATTTTTTAACAATTTTATAATAGCCAATAAACCCTGCGTGGTTTTAAGAATATTATACCTTTGGCATCAGCTGCAGCGGTATTATTTTCTTTCAAGTTTTAATATATTCTCACTGTTTTTTACAAGGTTTTCATAAAAAATTTCATCGTCCTTGCTGCCTAATTCTTTTGCAATAAGCAAAGCTTGTTTTTTAAATGAAATTTCTTCGGGCGCAAGCTCTATGGCTTCTTTTATAAAAAGCATTGCATCTTTATATTGTTTTATTAAACTATGCGCCCGCGCACTCTGGGCATAATATTTTGCCTTTGTGGGATTTAAATTTAATGCTGCAGTCAGGCTTTTTATTGCCTCGTTTGGTTTCTCGGTGTCGTTTAAGATAAGCCCTGTAAAATAATAAGCTTCTGCATTGTTTTTATCAAGTTCTGTGAGTTTTCGAAGCTCAGAGAGGGCTTCATCATATTTTTTTTGTCTATAATAAATTCTTGCAAGAGAGTTGCAGGCACTTGGGCATTCAGGATATTTTTCCAAAAAGCGAACTGCATAATCTTTAGCTTCTTCATACTCCTTATTGTCAATCAAGATATCAATAAGTTCCGATAAAAAATTAAAAGATTCAGGAAAAGCCGCAAGTCCTGCCTTGTAAATCTCTACGCCTTTTTTGTAAAGCTTTAACTCTTTATATATTTCCCCAAGGGTTGAGTAAAGCATAGAATTATCTTTATTTGTTTCATACAGCTTTTCAAGACCTTGTTTTGCTTCTATTATATTGCCTTCATTGAATTTAAGAACGTTTTTAAGTATTTGAGCCTTATTATAAATATTTGAATTAGACTCTATCATATTAAGGTTTAAAATGGCATTCTTATTGTCATTTTTCTTTGAATAAATCCAGGCAAGAAGCAGATAGTGTTCATCCACCGAATCCGCATATGGTGTAGTTGCAGATAGGATACTGAGAGACCTTAAAAGGGCAATATGAGCTTCATTTAGCCAATTTATATCACAATAAGCCTTTGCAAGCTCAAAATAATAATTATACGTGCTTGTTTTATCATATTTTATGGCTTTTAAAAAATAATCTATGGCTGTTGTATGTTCATTTTTATTGCCTGATATCAAACCAAGATAATAATATGCGACAGGATTATCCTGATTCATTATTACCTTTTCAAAGAGATTTTTTGCATATTCAAAGTCCGATTTTTCAAAACACAGAATACCTAAATCAACCATTGCTTCAATTCTATCAGGATTGATTGCAATGATTTTTTCTAATAGTGCAAATCTATTAGAATAATCTGTCTTTGAAACAATATACATTATCTCATCATTCTCGAGAGCTTTATCTTTTAAATCTTCGTAAAGAGATTTGATTTCATCAAAAAGATTCAGCTTAAACAAAACTCTGAAATAATTAACATAATTATCTTCCGAAGGAAATTTTGAGCACAGGTCTTTTGCTATATCCAGAGCTTTTGTATATTTTTGCAAAATAAAATAAATCTCACAAAGCTGTCTTAGGCTGTGCATATGGGAATCGTCATTATCTAATACTTTCTCATATTGTTCGACTGCTCTGTCATAATTTTTTAGAAGCATATACAAGTCGCCGATTTGTGCTATGATTTCAATATTTTTATCCCCGATATCATCACAGCTTAGGGCTTTATACAACATTTCCACTGCTTCTTTGTAAAGCTTTAAATTCTTTAACTCAAAGGATTTTCTTATATAATATATTGCATTGTTTGGTTCATCTTTCATAAGAATAATTATATAGTTTATTTTTTATATTTGCAAAGTTTTTTAAACTTTTTGCCAAATCACAATCATATAGTGTATTGTTTAAATATGATAAACGGAAAGAAAATTGTTGTAATAATGCCTGCATATAATGCAGAGAAAACACTTGAAATCACTTATAATGAAATTTATAAAGATTTTGTTGATAAGGTTATTTTAGTTGATGATAATTCATTAGATAACACAAAAGAAGTATCAAAAAGACTTAACATAACAACCATAGTGCACAATGAAAACAGAGGCTACGGGGGAAACCAAAAATCCTGCTATACGGCAGCTCTAAAGGAGGATGCAGACATTGTAATAATGCTACATCCTGATTATCAATATACACCAAAGTTGATTCCTGCAATGGCCTCTATGATTGCATTTGGCGAATATGATGCCGTTATTGCTTCAAGGATGCTGAATAACAGCGCGCTTAAAGGCGGCATGCCATTATATAAATTTATTTGTAACAAATTTTTAACATTTTTCCAAAACTTTTTTATGGGGCAGAAATTATCCGAATATCATACGGGTTTTAGAGCATTTAGCAGAGAAATACTGGAAAATCTGCCATTAGCTGAATGTGATGATGATTTTATTTTTGACAATGAAATGCTTGCACTAATCTATTATTATGGCTATAATATTGGTGAAACTTCTTGCCCTACGAAGTATTTCCCCGAAGCAAGCTCTATTAATTTCAAACGCTCAACAAAATACGGTTTTGGAGTCCTCGGTGTAAGTTTAGGCTATTTTCTTGCCCGCCTTGGAATATATAAATCCAAAATTTTTAAAAAGGGCGCAAAAAAATTAGATGTTAATTCAGATTTAAATTATTATTATAAAGCAAATTAACATATCAAGGTACAAGATGACTGATAACCTCAAAAATATAATACAAAAATACAAACTATATCACATTGTGCTGGCGTTAATTTTTATAATTGCAATCTTTATGAGGCTTAAGGCATATCTTATGAATTTGCCTTTGTGGCTTGATGAATGCTCATTGGCCATTAATATTATACATAGAAACATATGGGGATTTTTCTTTCCGCTTGAACATGTTCAAAGTGCACCGCCATTGTTTATGATGCTGACAAAGCTTATAGTTATGGTATTCGGGCTGAGTGAAAATACGCTAAGGATATTGCCATTAGTCGCTTCTTTTTGTTCTATATATGTATTTTATATCTTTTCAAAAAAACTTTTAAACTCTAAACTTTTACTTTTAATTGCAAATTTTTTATTTGCAATTAACTACAGATTGATTTATTTTGCAGAAGAGTTTAAGCAATATGCATCAGATATATTGTTGTTTATGTTAGCATTACTTATCTTAAACAAGATAGATTTAGACAAAATCAACTTTAAAAAAGCTATCTTGTCAGGTATAGTATTTTTTGCCCTGTTTTTGTTTTCCATGCCGGTAATGTTTGCAGTCGGAGGTTTTGTTTTATACAACCTAAAACCATTTAATAAAAACAAATACATGAATATTTTTGGTTTTGTTATTCCATTTTTGATAATCGGACCCGTATATTATTTCTATAATTTGCTTCCTACAAAGAAGCTTATGTTTAAAAATTTCCTTGACCAATGGGAGAGCGGTTTTTTAAATTATAACCCATTAAATATAATTCCTCTTTTAAGAGAAAATCTTCATTATCTGTTCGAACAGGAGAATTTAGTATTATTTGGCGCCATACTTTTAGTATGGGGTTTTATACTTCTTGTAAAAAATAAAGAAAAATTACCGCAATTACTTGTCTGGACGTTAACCTTGGCGTTTGCAGCATCGTTCTTCAATATTTTTCCCATAAAAAACAGGGTTTCAATTTACATTATTGTGCCTTTTCTTATCTGCATATTGAAACCTCTTGAAATAAATTTTGTAAGGCATAAGGCAGCAAAAATATTTTCTATAATTTGTTTTTTATTGTTTTTTAGCGCATACAATCTTTCGTATTTCCAAAATTCATTAACTCTCAACTCTTTTGCATCAAATAAAAAAGACGGCAGGGCAATAATGGAAATTATGAGCAAAAAATTTCTGCCAGATGAAGTCTTAGTGTACAATGACGCTTCAAATTCCATTTATGCATATTATTCAGATAGAGCCCAAATGCATGCTGATAATTTTATACAGATAAATCTTACTCACTATTCTAAAGAATTTTATACAAATTTATTAAACCAGTTACCAAAGGGGTATACTTATTGGTTTTATTACGCAAATGACTATGTAAAGATGCCTGTTCTATCCTTCATTAAAGATTGGGCAAAAGATAAGGAAGTTCTTGAAGAATACAATATCAACGGTTCATTTTTAATGCATATAAAGCTCTAAATTGCATTACAAGGTAAATAAGCAAAATGCAAAGAGGCCTAAATGTTTAAACAATTGCAAAAATATACTTACATTGCAAGCATTATCTGTATAATTTGCATTGGAGTTATTCTTAGAATACAGGCATACATTTATAACAGGTCATTTTGGCATGATGATTCTGCACTTGCTTTAAATTTAATGGACAGAGGCCTTTTTGATTTATTCACAAGAGCTCTTGATTATGTGCAATGTGCACCGTTTCTTTTTATTACCTTAAATAAATTTATGGTACAGACATTCGGGGATAGCGAGTTTGTTTTCAGGTTTTTACCTCTGGTGTTTGGAATAGCTTCCTTATTTGTGTTTTATATTTTATCAAAATCGGTTTTAGAAAAGAAATGGACAATTTTAGTTGCAAATTATATTTTTTGCACAAATTACCGCCTCATATATTACAGTCATGAGTTTAAACAATACTCGCTTGAGGTTTTAATAACAATTCTTACCATCTTATATTTATCAAAACTTGACATCAAAGATATTAGTATAAAGCATTGTCTCATTATCGGAATTTTATTTTTTGTTATGTTTTTATTTTCAATGCCAAGTGCTGTTATTTTAGCAGCTTTTACACTTTATATTCTTCTAAATAATAGTTTTTTATCGCCAAAATGCGCGCTAAAACAAATATTTTTTATTTCACTGCCCTTTTTATTGCTTTCTTTACCTTATTACTTTATATACCTTGCCCCAAACAGAAAGATGATGCTTGAGTGTTTTTACTGGAAAACCCTTTATACATCTGTTCCTTTAAACTATATCACAATTAAACATTATATTTCGCATTTTTATAATTATATGTTTTATCCAAACTATAACGCCATACCGCCATTAATTTTAACAATTGCAGGTTTATTTTATACCTATAAAAATAAAACAAAAACATCGGCGATTATTCTTTTTATACTATTATCAGCCGTATTATTGTCTATTATGCATATATACCCTCTGTATGAAAGGATTGGGCTTTATGTTCTGCCTTTGTTTATTTTAGTAATGACAAAGCCGCTTGATAGAATAAATTTAAACTTCAAAAAAATTATATGCAATAAAGCTGCTGCAATTTTGAACTTGTTTTTCCTGGTTCTTTTTTGTTTTTATTTCAGGTTAAACTGCATTAATTATTTAAAAAGCTTTCTTAATAAGGATATATTTTGTAATGGATATTTTTACAGGCAATTTATAGAAAATATAGCATTAATTAAAACCGGGCAAAAAACGCAAATCTTAACCGATGAATGGTATAAACCACCGTTTTATTACTATTTAAGACGTTTTAATATTAATTCTGATGAAGTGATAATTTTAAAGGAATATGGTGTTTCCAAAGTAACTGAAATTTTAGATAATCTGCCTAATGACAAGGATTACTGGCTTTATCAATATGATTATAAAGAAAAAAGCAATGCGAGCTATACCGATGTTATTAATAAATGGTTTATTGAAAAAAAGCCGTTGATTCTCTTTGATGAAATTGTTATTCAAAAGAAAACAGGCAAAGGTGTACGTTTTGTGCATTTCAGGACTCAAACAACAAACTTGGGACAATAACAAGCATTTGCCTTTTAATCCTAAATGTCTGCTAACAATACAAAAAAGATAAAAGCATATAATGAATATGTTTAAACAATTCTGAAAGTATAAGCACGTAGTGCTATAAGGAGTCCAAATGATTAAAAAAAATAATAAATATTTTTATATTTCTGGTATCGCTTGCATAATTTGTCTTGGAATTATTTTAAGGGCAGCAGCTTATTGTTACGATAAATCATTTTGGTATGATGAGGCAGCACTAGCTTTAAATGTAATGGATAGAAATATCTTTGGATTATTTTTAAAACCGTTGGATTATGTTCAATGCGCACCGTTTCTTTTTATGGTTTCAAGCAAACTTTTAACTTCTGTTTTTGGAGCAAAGGAGAGTATTTTCAGGCTCATTCCCTATATTTGCAGCATATTATCCATATTTGCTTTTTATTTTTTGTCCAAAAAAACTCTGGACAAACGTTGGTCAATATTAACGGCTAACTTTTTATTTGCCGTTAATTTACAGCTTATACGGTACGGCCAGGATTTTAAACAATACTCTGTTGAAGTTTTTGCAACCATTATTGCCATTCTTTATCTTGAAAGAATTAACCTAGAATCCATCTCGGTTAAAAAGTGCATTTTAACAGGTTTTGTATTCTTTGCGCTGTTTTTATTTTCCATGCCTGCGCCGATTATTTTAACGGCGTTTTTATTCTATTTATTGTATAAAAATAAAAAAGAATCGCTAAAGCAAATTTTTTACATAGCAACAACATTTACATTGTGCGCCTTGCCTTATTATCTTATCTACCTTCTTCCAAGTAAAAAAATAATGCTTAAATATTTTTCAAACACCTGGAATCCTGGATATTTATCAATAAATACAGGTATTTTAAAAGATTTCATTCAGCCTTTTTTTGAATATATATTTGCACCAAATAATAATTTTATTTTAGCTTCAGCGCTCTCTCTGATTGGAATATTCTTATTTATTAAGAGCAAAAAAGAAGGCGGAATTTTACTTTTGTTTATTGTATCAACAGCGCTGGCATTTTCAATGCTGCATTTCTATCCTATCTATGCAAGGCTCGGGCTTTATCTTGTTCCCGTTATTATTCTGTTAATTACAAAACCTCTTGATATATGCGCGTTTAATACAATAAAATCAAAGGCTGGAAGTTTTATAATCATTGGAATGTTAATTTTTTGTTTTAGGGCATTAAATGTTAAATATTTTATAAGCTTTGCTAACCCAAAAATTTTTCATGAAAGTTTATCAAGAGAGATGATGTCTCTTATCAGAAATGATATATCGAAAAATGATGTGATTATTTACGATGGAGAGTCACTTGCTGCATGTATATATTATCTAAGGTATTTTAATATGAGAGATGTTAAGGCAATACCGATTTCTTCTATAACGGCAGACAATTACCAGGATTTATACAGGGGCAATGTTTGGTTTTATTTCACTCACCATGCTGATAAAAAAGAGCATGTTAATTATGTTAAAAATTTATTGCATAATAGCGGCAATGTAAAAATTCTGTTTGAAAAAGAGGAGTTCGGCTCATACATTGCAAAGGTAAAACTTTAAACCTCTGTAGACAAACTTGGAGCAATAACAATAAACTGCCTTACAAGCTCTTTATCCCACTGAACGCCTGCGCCAAGCTTTAATATTTCACAGGCTTTTTCAACGCCAAGGCCTTTTCTGTAGGGTCTATCTGAAACAAGAGCATGGTAAGCATCAGCAATTGACACTATTCTTGCTGATAACGGTATTTCTTCACCTTTAAGCCCAAAGGGATAGCCCGTGCCATCGTAATGTTCGTGGTGAAATTTAACCATAGGAATTAAATCCCTTAAGGATTCATTCGGGGCAAGCACTTTTTCTGCGCCAATTGCAGGGTGCTGCTTCATTATTTCCCATTCTTCATCTGTCAGCATGCTGGGTTTTTTTAGAACATTCTCAGGAATACCAATTTTTCCTATATCATGAAGGAGTGCGCCGAGCTTAATCCTTTCAACCTCGGCTTCAGGAAGCCTGATTGCCCTTGCAAGAGCCTCAGAATACCTTGAAACAAAGGTGGAGTGGCCTTTTGTGTACGGGTCTTTAGCATCAATCGTGCTTGCAAGAGATGTTACAACATCAAGCAGGTGCTTGTTTGAGATAATTTTTTCATTATGGAATTTGCTGATTAATTCTTCCTCAAAATCCACACCAATTTCTGCGTGTTTTTTAGTTAAAACCTCTGCAAAGCATTTAAGGGCTTTATCATCCCAGAAATTATAATCTTCACTTGTTACAACAATGCAGTTTCCGGTTTCATAGGATTTACCTTTAGAAATATACATAGCCTGTTCAGCTAGAACAAGCAGTTTTTCCTGATTTTTAGAGGCTATAGGATAGGCTGCAATTCCGGCGCAAACTTTAATCGGGCCAACAGCATCTACAATTACGCAAGATAGGATATAAGATAAATATTCAGCCATATACCTTGCTTCATCAAGCGGTGTATTCGGCATTAATACAGCAATTTCATCACCGCCATATCTGCCTGCAAAATCAGTACTTCTAATGTTTTGCTTAATCTTATGGGCAACGGTTTTAATTATTTCATCGCCCTTGGCATGGCCCAGTTCTCTGTTTATTTGTGAAATATTTGAAACATCAAAAATACAAATAGATAATTGGGAATTTGACTGCTCAGCCAAATGAATTTGTTTTGATAGTTCTTCCTGAAGATGTTTATGGTTTGCAAGACCTGTTAATGTATCAGTGTCTGAATTTTTTTCAACCATTTCAAGCAGGTTTATGGTTTGCGCAAAAAGACCTATTGAATTTCCAATAAACTGGTATAAGTCGGTATACATATCTGCTCTTGAATCGCCAAGAGCATATACACCAAGGCACTCATCAAGCGCAACAAGCGGAAATATAAGCATAGGCGAAGTATTTAGATATGAGGCGCTTAGAAAACTGATATCTTGTGTTCTTTGCATCTTTCTTGTGTTAATGCATTTTGCAACAGGATTTTCTTCATCTGTGAGCATTATTTTACTTGAATAGGTTGAGCCCACCTTATCTATTAATTTTACGTTTACGCATTTAGAATGTTTATTAACAAGGCCTAATGCAGAACAATTTATCTGCATTCTTGTTGATAATACATTATGGATTGAATAAAACAGTTGGCCGAGTTCATCCTTATTTGCAAAGGCTTCGTTTATAAGTTTTAAAATTTCCTGATAATTAATATTTAACTTTGAAAAATTTTGGTTTGAATAGCCGCCGTAAAGCCTATTTGAGGTAGTTCTTGCATGTATTGGTGTCTTTACATTAATAGGGTTTGAAAAAACCGAATTAATCTTAACTTCGCTAACACTTTCCTTCTTCTTGGATGTTTTATTATTTTCTGATTTGTTTTCTTCTTTATTGGGGTTCACTTTATTATTTAACCTTCTAAAATAAGTTTAATCTTCCACACTTGTATATTTTAAGTACAAAACATAAAAAATATTGTCAAAAAAATAACGATTGTTACAATTTTGTATCATTTTTTTACAAAACTTAACTATTTTTATATGATTATATTTTATCTTGGCACTAGAAGCAAACATTTTTGAGATGATTTTTCGCCGCTTAGAATAGAAATATTACTTTTAGGCAAATTAAAAATCTCTGAAAGATACTCTATTATAGCCTTATTCGCCTTGCCATCAACTGCGGGCTTGTTAATCTTTACCTTTAAAATAACATCAGATGATTCATCAAAAAATTCTATACTGTTCTTTTTTGAATTTGCACAAACCTTTATTTTAAGCCTAAAACCCAAAGGTGACGCATTTATATTGTTTTTAAGAATATCAAGACGTTTTTCAAGATTAGTATCTTCCATTTTATAATTCTAATATAAATAACAGATTGAAATATCCTAAAAAAGATGTAAAATCATAGCATGTCATATTTAATGCTGTTTAATGAAGTAAAAGAAATGCTTGTTTCCCAAAACAGGGAAATAGAAGATATAGAAAAAATTGAGCATGCCTATCTTTTTGCGGCAAAGCTTCATGACGGGCAATACAGGATATCAGAAGAGCCATATATAATCCATCCTATTGAGGTTGCAAAAATTCTTGTAGATTTAAGGCTTGACACAAACACGGTAATTGCAGCGTTTTTACATGATATCTTAGAAGATACAGATACAGAGCCTGATGAAATAGAGACAAGGTTTGGAGCAGATGTATTAAAACTTGTAAACGGCGTTACAAAGCTTGGTAAATACCAGTTTCAATCAAAGGAAGAAAGACAGGCTGAAAATTTCCGCCGCATGTTTATTGCAATGGCAGAAGATGTCCGCATAATTTTCTTAAAGCTGGCTGACAGGCTTCATAATATGCGCACACTTAACTATATGGCAGCAAACAAGCAAAAAAGAATTGCTCAGGAAACACTTGATATATTTGCACCTTTAGCTAACCGCCTTGGTATCGGTAAAATGAAGGCAGAGCTTGAAGATTTATCCCTTAGATACATAAGCCCTGAAAAATATTATGAAATAGCAAAACTTGTTGCCCAGACAAAGCATGACAGAGACAAGGTTGTATCATCCTTAATTGAAACAATTTCAAACAGTCTTAAGGATTCAGGCATTCAAGCCACCATATATGGCAGAGCAAAGCATTATTACAGTATTTATAATAAGATGCGCCGTTTAAATGTATCATTTGATGATTTATATGATATAACGGCAATCCGCGTCATTGTAGAAGATATTAGAACCTGCTATAACGTTCTTGGCATAATTCATTCACAGTTTAAACCAATTCCTGGGCGTTTTAAAGATTATATTGCAATGCCAAAGGGCAACATGTACCGCTCTTTGCATACATCCGTCATAGGCTCAAAAAATAAGCCTTTTGAAATTCAGATTAGAACAAAAGAAATGCATGACGTTGCAGAGTATGGTGTTGCAGCCCACTGGAGATACAAAGAATCAGGCTCTGTCAAGGCTGAAGATAAGAATGACATTCAGTTTAACTGGATGAGAAAACTTGTAGAGATTGATAAAGATTCAACCAATGCAAAAGATTTTGTTGAAAGCGTAAAATTAGATTTATTCTCCGACCAGGTTTTTGCATTTACGCCTGCGGGTGATGTTGTTGATTTACCAGCACTTTCAACCCCGGTTGATTTTGCATACAGAATACATACTGAGGTTGGCCACAGAACAGTGGGTGCTCTTGTAAACGGCAGAATTGTGCCTCTGGATACAAAACTTCAAAATGGCGACATTGTAGAAATTTTAACTTCAAAACAATTTATGCCAAAAATTGACTGGCTGAATTTTGTCGTAACAAAGAGCGCTATATCAAAAATCAGACTGTGGTTTAAAAAATATAAAAGGGAAGACAATATTGAAATTGGAAAATCTGCTCTTGAAATAAACCTTACAAAGGCTGTTTTTGATGAATATACAAAAACAGGCGAATTTGAGCGCTGCGCAAAGGAGATGAACTACAAATGCTCAGATGATTTATTTGCAGCACTTGGCTATGGCGAAACAACGATTCACAAGGTTTTAAACAAACTTAAAAAACCTGAAACAAAACCCTTAGAAAATATTGAAGAGAAAGAAACATACAGAAGCAAGAAGGGAAGCAAAAAGAACGATATTATAGGCTTAGAGGGGATGCTATGGAGCCTTGCAAAGTGCTGCTCCCCAATACCCGGAGAGCCTATTGTAGGCGTTGTTACAAAATCAAAGGGTGTATCTGTTCACAGGCTTGATTGCAAATGCCTGTTTGATGTTATCCCCGAGAGGATGATGGATATAAAATGGGCCGATAAAGTTTCAGCGGGCTCATATGTTGCCCATTTAAGGATAGAATCGCAGGACAGGGTGGGCATTTTAAAGGATATTTTAATCAAAATTGCAGATACAAATACAAATGTTGTCTATGCAAACAGCTATCTTAAAAATAAAAAATTCGGCATAATTGATATTGGAATTGAACTTCCCGATATTGAAACACTAAAGAAAGTGATATTAAACATTCAAACCATTCAGGATGTATTATCGGTTAGAAGGCTGCAGCAGAAGAATGACCTGAATTCACTGAATAAGGGAAAAAATAAGAACCAAAAGGCAAAGAGGCCAAACAAACCGGTGTCATAGATGGAAGTTTTTAACAGCTTGAATTTTAATAAAGATTTATCACTTGCGCTTGGTTTTTTTGACGGCGTGCACATTGCGCATAAAAAAATCTTAATGACAGCAAGCGCACTTGCCAAGGAAAACGGTATAAAATCGGCCGTTATAACGTTTAAAAAAAGCCCGAGGAGCTATTTTTGCGATAATAAAATTTACAACATCCAAACACTTAATGAGAGGCTTGAGTGCATTAAAAAAACAGGGATAGATTTTGCCTATGTCTTAGATTTTAAGGATTTTAAAGATTTATCTGCGGGCGATTATCTTAACGATGTTTTAATTAAGCATTTTGACCCGAAATTCATTACGACAGGATATAACCACACATTTGGGCATCATAAATATGGAGACAGTAATTTCTTAAGAGAGCATCAAAATAGATATAAGTATATCGAAATTGATAAAATGAAACTCAATAATGATATAGTTTCAGCCCTGGTTTCAAGCACAAACATAAAAAAATTCATTGAAAAAGCATATATAAAGGAGGCAAACAGTCTTCTTGGGTATAGTTTTAATATTTCAGGTACAGTTATAAAAGGCATGGGGCTTGCAAGAAATTTAGGGTTTAGAACCGCAAATATTGAATGGAATAAGGATATTGTAAAACCGCCGTACGGTGTGTATTTTGCACTGGTTGAATTAACTTCACCTGCTGTTTTTTCCGGCTACAGTTCCTGTCACACCTTTGGGCCCACAGATTCTTATAACCCCGGCACTTTTTGCGGCAAAAAATACCCTGCAATTTTAAACTGGGGAATTAAGCCAACTGTTAATGACCCCGAAAACCCTTTATTAAAGCCTGTTTTAGAAGCGCATATTCTTGATTTTAATCAGGACATTTACGGCAAAAAAATAAGGGTGCATTTTTTAGAGCCCATCAGAGAAGAAAAAAAATTTAACAACCTTGAAGAATTAAGGTTACAAATAACGGATGATATTAGGCTAGCTGAAAAGCTTGCACAGCAAGGTTAAATGTCTTTTGATATTATACTGTTTTACAGGTTTTACACCCGTCATTTATTCATCCGATTTTTAGCCCGGTTTTAGTGGATTAGTCTAATAATACAAACGTTAGCAAAGAAAAAACAGCCCATAAACTTAATAAATACACACCCGTAAACATATGTAAAGAAAACTTCATATTTTCTATATTTCTCCTGGTTAATAGTGACTTTAATTTCTAGGGATAATTAGTGTATCCCGTACATTCCTTTAACTTTGTATAATTTAAAACAATGGTTTTTAAAAATGACCTGCCCGGAAGGATAGTAACAGATGTCTATAGTATTTCAAAAAACAGCGTAAATATAATTATGAGGTGCTTTAAGCTGGCGGTTTTAGGGTTTTTGGTTTTAAAGAGGCCTATCCAAATGCAATTTTATATACCTTAAATAATTATTAAAAACTGAATCATTTTTTATATATAAAACAATTTCGGCAAAATTAATAGCCCTAAAGAACTATTTTTGCATTAAGTGTAAAATAAACTGTAAATTTTTGTTTAAAATATCCTATGAAACTAGCAATAAATTTTATTCACATGTTTTATATTATTTGTGAAATTCTTAAAATCGCAAAAAAGCCGCGCCTTAAGAAGCGAATAAGAGCATAAAAGAAGCATTTTAAGGAAGTTTAATGAAGGTAAACAACTTAGAAAATTCAATCATTAACAACAAGCAAAGAAATTCTGATACTGACGTATCAGAAACAATTGTGCAGAAAAAAAGCCTTCAAACACTGAATTCCGATGCTTTTTCGCGTAAAAATATTACATTCACGGCAGGCATGGACCCTACCACCTGTCTTATTGAATTTTGGGCAGCCATTGCAAGAGGCGGGCTTGCAGCTTCTTTTACTATTCAGGACATGCTTGGAACAAATTTCCCGAGAACCTTTGCAGCACTTGGCAGAAACAAAGATATAACAGGAGAAAACAACTATAAAGCAGCACTTGAAGCGGGTATTCGCGAATTTACAACAGGGCCCAGCATGTTTATAATTCCTGCACTTGTTCTTGCTGGCGCTGCAAGGCTTTCAGGCGAAGCCAACAGAGTTCCTGTTGATAATATTGCAGTTTTCAGCGATATTATGAAGGGCAGCATAAACAACCTTACTGACAACGGTTTTAGTATGCAGAATTTTGCCAACCTTAGTAAAGAGCAGGCAAACGAAGCCACCCTTAATATTAAAAGAACCTTTTATAATGATGTATTTAAAAGCATATTTGAACAATATGATAACAGTGCAAACGTTGATATAAACGGTTATGTAGATTTAATGATGCAGGCCGAAAGCCCCGATACCCCCAAAAGAAGCCTGTTCAAAAGACTGTTTAACAAGCGTGTGAACATACAGGGCAATGAAATTGACTCAAAGGATGAAATTTTAACCCAGATTCACAATAAATTTGTGGCCGATAAGAAGGCAAACACTAATGATTGGGGCAATTTTATTGCCACAAAAGTAACAGCGGGCGGAAAAGAATGGAAAATCGATGATATCTTAACGGATATGAAAAACTATAGCGATGATTTTTCAAAACATTATATAAAAACGCAAAAGAAAAATGCCAAAGAAAATGCGAAAATCATTATTGATACATTTGTAGACAACTTTAAAAATATGCGCACCGGCTCAAGATTTTTAACCAATGTATTAATGGTTCTTGCAACAGGCCTTGCAATGTCGTTCATCCCGAAACTATACACAAGAAGCGAAACAAACCCTGAAACCGATGCAATTTACGCACAGGTAAACAAACAAAGGAAAGGAGCCGCAAATGCCAATACATAGCGTAGCTCCAAGAATTGCTAATTCTTTTAAAAACGGCCTTTCGCACCTTGGGCAAAGTGTGCAGAGGAAGGGCTCCCTCGCTTCTAAATTAAATAATTTTGCAGAAGGCCGCGGCATAAATATAGGCAGGTCAGCATTTTTAGTGCTTATAGCCTCTTGTACGCTAATACCAAGGTTTTTACAGGCACGTGATGATGATGAAAGAAGTGAAATCATCAGACGCGATGTTACAACAATATTAACCATAAGCTTTGCAATGAAAGCCTTAAAGGCTGGCGCCTGCCAGTTAATGGCGAAAAAATCCGGCATTCCTTTGACATTTACAAATATCCCTGAAAATGCAAACAAATTCAAAAAAGCACTCGGATATTTCCAACAGAAAGGTACTACCGCATTTTCAGCCGAAGATATCAGCGCAAACTACGCAAATATTGACAACAAAGAAACTCTTACCAGAATGCTTGAATTTGTTGATAAAAACAACGGAAATATTGGCAAATTTGCAACATTTGACAAAGCAAAAGCAGGTAAAAACAAGGCTGACGGGCCTTTATATACAGCATTCAAAAAACTCCTCGGCAATGATTTTGACTTTAGCAAACAAAACAAGGAAATTATTGATGCAATATCAGCAAAAGATAATAATGACGCAGCATTTGCCGATATATCAAACGTGCTAAAAGATACAAAAACAAACCCGATATCTAAGTTCGCAAAGGGCATAGGTGCCATATTTGAGACCGCATCTTTGGCTGCTGTTACAGGATTTCTTGGCTTTGGGCTTCCAAAATTAAACGAAAAATTAACGAAAGATAAATATTTTGATAAAAACGGCGGAAATCTGCCTCATTATGAAAATCCTGATTCCGGCGTGCCACTTAGAGAAATGCCGATTTCAAAAACATTTACAAGCAGTCAAAAAATGATATTCCAAAGCTTTATGGGAACACCAGCCAGGCTGAAACAGCAGCCAGGACAGACTTTGGGCACAGGGTTTAGCAAAAATGCATAATTTCTCAGGCGTATTCAACCTGTAGATTTAACTTGTGAGACAGCAAAATAAGCTTCACTAAAAGACTTTAAGGAACAGGGATTCAGGCGATTAGCCTACTATCCTTAATTTTTTTGAAGATGTATTTTTTTTGGAATAAATCTCTATAATCCTGCCTGCAAGGGCCTTTGCCGTATCAGAATAAGGTCTTTTTTCAATATATTTTTTGTAATATCTAACTGCAAAATGGCGTCTTTCCATTTTGTCAAGGCAGATTCCAAGACCAAGATTCGCCCTGAAATATTCAGGATTAATTTTTAAAATTTGCTTAAAAACCTTCGCCGCCTCTTCAAATTCGCCCATTTGCATAAAAAGACCTGCTTTGTGGTTATGGCAAAGTATAAAATCAGGCTTTTCTTCGATAATTTTATCATATATCATAAGCGCAAAATCAGGCTCATCAAGCAATTCATGGGCAATTGCAAGCTGAATCTGCGCAGAAAGATTTTGGGGTCTTAATTTTATAGCTTCCTGAAAACAGCTGACAGCCAGATATGGAGCGGCATTCAGCAGATAATTTATACCAAGTTCATAATTTATCACGAAATTATATCTTGTTTTAGAATTATTTTTTTTAGCCAAGTTCAAATATTTTATAGCTTTTTCATAGTTGCCAAGGCACTTATAAGCCTTTGAAAGACCAACATAGGAGGGCGTATTGGCCTTATTTAGAAGAATAGAATTTAAATATGCAACGACGGCATTTTTATATTTCTTTTGCTTCATGAATTTTTCTGCAGTCATTAGAATAGTATGAAAATCCCTGCCAGAATGGGGTTTTAACTCTAGAACACTTTGTTGGTTTTTATATGCCTCTTTTAACATAAACTCCTCTTTCCATTAAAAAGTTTATCTTTTTTGATAAAAAAATAGATTGGTCTTTTGGTTTATTTTGCCTAAATCTTAAGGTTTATTTTTTAGTGTGGTATAATTTCTAAAGCAATATGGAGAACAAAGATGGAAAATACCGCAAACACAATATTTATGGGGATTTTAGAAAAAATCAATTTTTCTTTATTATTTAAGCTCGCTATTGAAATTGTACTTTTAGTTTTAGCCCTAAACGCAATGAATGCGCTGATTGATAGGGTTTTTAAGAAAATAATTTTGAAAATTGAAGACCTGGAATCCAAAAAACAATATAACACAATGCGGCTGATATCGGCTTCTGTAGCGGATACTGTGATTTTTCTTTTCTTTGGGACAAATATATTACAGGATATGGGTATTGATATGAAGCCAATACTAGCCACTGCAGGGGTTTTGGGTATTGCCATCGGTTTTGGCGCAAAGCGATTTATTGAAGATGTAATTTCAGGGCTTAATATACTTTTAACAGGGCAGGTAAGAGTGGGCGATGTGGTTGTAGTGTGCGGCATGGAGGGTACCGTAGAGCGCGTAACGCTGACTATGCTTGTATTAAGGTCATTTGATGGAATTTTACATTTTATAAGAAACGGGCTGATTGACACAATTTCAAACAGGACAAGGCATTTCGCCTATGCAGTGTTTAATGTTACGGTTGCTTATAAGGAGAATATAAAAGAGGTCATAGAGGTGCTAAAGGCCCTTGGAGAGGACTTTAAGCAGGATTTATATTACAAAAACCACGTGCTTGATGACATTGAGGTTTTAGGTTTGGATGAATTTTTAGATTCTTCTATCCTGATAAAGTGTAGAATCAAGACTACGCCTCAGTCTCAGTGGGAAATTAAAAGAAAATTCAATCTTTTGATTAAGGAAAAATTTGATGAATTAGGCATTGAAATCCCGTTTCCACAGGTGGTAGTTAGTAAACCGGAGTAATAGAGGTGTAAAATCCTTGTCAGACAAGAATTTTAAAGTATTTTCATATTATTACTGGTAAAAATTAGCGAAAAAGCGCATTATTAGGACGTGGAAAAATTATGTATGCGGAGAACTCTTTATATGAGTGCTTTTTGCGTATTTTCGTTATTTTGTTGGGTGTATTTTTAGCACGGGAGTATGATTATATGACGTAAAGGCTCGCAGCGGAAGGCTTTATGGCATTTATAGCCGTAAAAAGCGGTGTGTAGCCGGATTTATGGACTTATACTGGTGTTTAGTCTAAGCAGTATTTAATGTATATCGGGTTTTTGACAGTTTTAGCTTGTGAAAATGGTTTAACCGTCAGGGTTTTTGGGCTTCAATAAAGTTAAATAGCATTATTTACAAGGGTTTTGGGCTTATTGTATGGCAAAAATGGATATAAGCCTTGTGCCGTAGGGATTTAAGACGTGAGAAATCGGTGAAACGCAAAAGCAGCAGGGGTTTTGGAGGATTGACCGTTTAAGATTGGATTGCCATTATGATGTCACGGTGATAGAAAATAAAGCAGGAGGCTGTTTTTGGGATTTAAATATACGTAAAAACGATGACAAATAAGGGTTTTATAGTTTTCTATTTATTAATATCTGCTATTTAGAAGGGTTTAGCACGGGATATATGCCTAAAATAAAGATTTTATAAGGCTTTAAGGGTATATATAGGGTTTTAGAATATGAAAAATAAAACTTTCAAGAAGAGATTTTTTGCACGTGTGTTAATTTTTTGTATTCAAAATTTTAAAAAATGCCGTTCGCAAATTTTAACCATAAATTTTACACTTAAAATTTAATATTTTTATTGCGGTTTAGTTTTTGTTACATTTCTTAATAAAGCGTTACATAATAATAAGATTATTTTATTTATTTTGTTACAAACTGGTATTTAGCTACAATAAATAAAAAAGGGCAGGAAGAAAGAGGTCCTGAAACCGCCCCAAGGGGACGAAACTTGCACGAAAGAGGAGAATTCCCGTTAGTGGAGGCCGATTTAGCGCGACGGGCTCGCCGAAAGGCATATATAGTATAAAAAAGGGCTATGTGCAAAAGCAAGCGGGTTAAGGAATACGCCAAAAAAAAGAAAGCAGATGCTGAAACCGCCCCAAGGAGACCCGACTTGAACGAAAGAGCAGAATTCCCGTTAGTGGAGGCGGGTTCAGGATGAAAAGGTGAGCACCAGAAGGTGAAATGCGGGAATTTAGACTCTGAAACAAGCCCAGAGTGACGGATGCGCATTGGGATGAGGGATGTGGGCGCTTATTTTATTGTTTTTAAATTGTATCGTGTAGATTTTACAGGAGACCAGGCAATTTAAAGAAAAGCAGAGGTTTTCGACAAAAGGAGGCAAGTTCAGTATTACGGATGGCGTTTGGAGGGGGAATTAAAGGATTTTAGCAAAAGAAAGTGAGTTTGAGGCAGCAGGCAGAGTAAAAAATGTTTAGTGTCTGCCAGAACATTACTGCCAATGAATAAGAAACACAAACATGGGGTTAGCGAGGAAAAAAGAGGTAGCAAAAAAGCGCCCATTCGGGCGCTTGATATCTTATTTTGTATTTTTACTTGACACAATACTATTATTCGCCAGCGCCAAGTTTATGGAATTCCTTCACTATGTTTATATGTTCATCATCAGAATAGGCATTGGAAACTTCCAATTTTGCATTCTCGTTTACTCTGCTTTTAGGAGCTGTAGCTGCATTTTGATATTCAAGAATAGCATCTGTATCAGTATTAAAGCGTGACTCCACCAAATTATCAGTTTGCAGAGTATCTGTCAAAGTTTCATAGTAGTTATCACTTGATTCTGCATTGTATTTTTCAGCACCATCTGCATATTTGTTATAGTCGGCAATTAAGTCAGCATCAGCTTCAGAGTTAATTTTAGCACTACCCCCCCCCACTTCCGGTTGAGGTTGAGGTTGTGGTTGAGATTGAGGAGCAGGCTGTTCACCTGTCGTTTGTTGAGGTACAGGCTGCTGACCTTGTGCACTATCTGGTTTTTCATTTACTTCTTTTATTGTTTCCTGTGCTGCTTCAGCGGCTTTGTTATTTTTTGCAGCCTTGTTCAAATTCTTGAATTCAGTTCTTGCATCTTTATTTACCAATGCATGGAAGCCATCTCTAATATTAGGGAAGAATTTCTTGAAGAAATGAGTTTCTTCTTTATGCAATTTATGCCATTTATTACCATGACCAGAAAGAAGGGTCAATGTTCCAACTACTGCAGCGCCTATTCCGCCGCCAATTACAACTTTTTTGTCAACTTCTTTTCCTAAAATTGTAAATGTATCTTTCTTTGCACCTTCTTTTTTAGGGGCAGCTGCCGGTTTTGCAGTGCCATTTGCAGGTGCAGTTTTTGGTGCGCTTCCAAATGCCAGATTGTTCACTTTGCTGATTTGCATTATATTTTCTCCTTCTATTAAAGTATTTTTTAAAAATTACATTGTTACACCTATATAAAACATGTGAATTTTTTTTATTGCCATTTTTGCTAAAAATTTTTCTGATATTGTTACAATTCTTAACAACAACTTGGCGAGACAATATTAAAAATTATTATATCACAAAGATTTAATAGTAAATCAATACCTGTAAAACCTCTGTGGGGGCTAATTTTAAACCTTTGTAAAGTATGCTAAAAAGACACCCGCAATATAAACAGGTGCCTTTAAAATATTTATTAAGCCAAGGGTTTTATTTAATGATATGGCAAATAAGGGTGCGAACCATTGCAGCAGTAGCGCCTTTGGATAATTCTTTGTATGGTTTATCAATAAAGGCTGTGCCTGCTATATCAAGGTGCGCCCATTTTTTAGCATTTGTAAAGTTTTGTAAAAACCTTGCGGCAGTAGAGGCGCCGGCATATCTTGAGCCCGTGTTTCTCATATCTGCGATATCGGATTTTAAATTTTCCTGCATATCATCCAAAATCGGCATTTGCCAAAGGGTTTCACCTGCTTCTTTCGCATCGGCAATTATTTCTTTCACAAATTCATCATCATTTCCCATAACACCGGTTATAGTGTTGCCAAGGGCCACAATCACAGCGCCTGTCAGGGTTGCGACATCAATCACTTCATCAACACCTAATTCATCAGCATAAGAGAGGGCGTCTGCAAGGGTCAAACGCCCTTCTGCATCAGTGTTATCGACCTCTATTGTTTTACCGTTTTTTGCAATTAATACATCGCCCACCTTATAGCTTGAACCTGAGGGCATGTTCTCGCAAAGGGCAGAGAGGGCGTGCACTTCAATATCCGGCTTTAATTTTGAAATTGCTTTCATAACCCCTAAAACGCAGGCGCAGCCTGACATATCGGTTTTCATAGTAAGCATGGAAGCCGGAGGCTTAATATCAAGACCGCCGGAATCAAAGGTGATACCTTTACCTATTATAGCGATTTTCTTTTTTGGATTCTTCGGGGTATATTTCAGGTGGATAAATTTAGGCTCTTGCACGCTGCCCTGGCCTACTGCGAGGAATGCGTTAAAATTCATTTTTTTAAGCTCATCCCTGTTGAAAACCTCTATTTGAAGGCCATTTTCCTTGGCAAGGTCTTTTGCGATTTCTGAAATCCCTGCAGGGGTGGCGTTTTCTGCCGGTTCAAAAATTAAATCCTTGGTAAAGTTCATTGCTTCGCCAATTATTTTAGCCTTTTCAATCTTATCCGCAAAGACTTCGGGCGTTTGGGTTAAAAGCTCTACGTTTTTAATTTTATTTTCGTTCTTTTTTGATTTATATTTATCAAAATCATATTCGCCGATTATAGCGCCCAGAGCCACATTGCAGCCAAGTGTTCTGCCGCATTCAGCAGCTGCTCTTTGAATATTAAAGGCGACAGTATGATTTTTGCTTAATTTTTCTGCTGTTTTAACTGTTTTTGCGGCGATTTCCCTTATTTTATCTGTGTTGTATTCAGCTTTTTTTCCAAGACCTACAGCTAAAATTTTAACGTTACCTGCAGGCAGGACAAAGGTTTCAGCGAATTTGCCTTTAAAATTTTCTATTTCAAGAATATTTTTTGAGATGGCACCGTTGAATTTTTCATCAAGAATTTTTTGGATGTCATTCAGGGTTTTATCATCTTCAAAAAAGCCTGTAATGATAACATCTGCTGTCATTTCAGCAGGTCTCAATGCTTTAATTTCCATCATTTTTACTCCGTTTTAAAATGTTTTCGTATATGTTATATCACATTTTTCAAATTATTAATATATTCAATTGCACGATTTGAATAAAGCGTATTTTTTTCTTCCTTGTTTTTTCTTATGTGGCGGGGGATTTCCATTTCTTTAACTATGCCCCAGTTTGAATTTACAGGCTGAAAATTTTTATGGCCCGCAAAAGTTATATAATCTATAAGGGCGCCGAGCATGGAGGTTGAATCAAGCATTATCATTGGCTTTTTTTGAATGTATCTTTCTATATTTATTGCCGCAAAAAGGCCTGTTGCAATGCTTTCGGTGTAACCTTCAACACCTGTTATCTGCCCTGCAAAGAAAAGATTAGGGTTTTTGTTTGTTTGCAGGTGTTTGTTTAAAATTTTGGGGCTGTTTATAAATGTATTAGCGTGCATTACGCCGTAGCGGGTTATTTCAGCGTTTTCAAGGCCGGGAATAGAGCGGATAAGCCTTTTTTGCTCGCCCCACTTTAAATTTGTCTGAAAACCAACAAGGTTGTATAAATTCGCCTCTTTGTCATCCTGACGAAGCTGAACAACTGCATAAAACTGCTGTTTTTTATATTTTGCCGCGTCGTTTTCATCCTTAAATTTGCGTCTGTCAAAAAGGCCGACAGGCTTCATTGGGCCAAATCTCAGGGTGTCTTTACCTCTTTTTGCCATAACCTCAATCGGCATGCAACCTTCAAAATATTTTGGTTTTGCGTTTGGGGAAACTTCCGACGTTTTAAGGCTTGTCTTTGGTAAGGTTTGCGAGCCTTGGTTTGAATTCAGGGTTTGATTTATCGGTCCCTGTGGGGTGAAAACAGCGTCATTTTCAGGGTAATTATGAAGCGTGTTTACAGTATTTTGCAAAATTTCCTTTTCAAAGGCTTTAAGCTCAATGGTTTCGGCGTTTGTTAAAATATCATAAAATTTTTCATAATCATCTTTTTCCATCGGACAGTTAATGAAATCATCATCGCCCTTGCCCCATCTGGCGCCAAAAAAGGCTGTGTCAAAGTTTATTGAATCTTTTTTTACGATTGGGGCGACAGCGTCAAAGAAGCTGAAATGTTCTTCGCCAAAGGTGTTTTTGATTGAATCAGAGAGGGCAGAAGATGTGAGCGGGCCTGTTGCAATAAGGGTTATGGCGTCACTAGAGGCGGGGATTTCTGTTATTTCTTCATTTATTATATTGATGTTTTTATGGTTTTTAATTATATCTGAAACGGCGGTGCTAAAGCCGAATCTATCGATAGAAAGGGAGTTTCCGGATGGTACAGAATGCTCTTTTGCAATGGGGATAAGGCTTGAATCCAGCATTTCGATTTCTTTTTTCAAAAGACCGCTTGCAGAGGTCGGGGCGATGGAGCCAAGACTGTTTGAGCAGACAAATTCAGCAAAATCAGCCGTTGTGTGAGCACCTGTCATTTTCTTTGGGCGCATTTCGTATAAATTAACCGTATAACCTCTGTTTGCAAGGTATATAGCAGCTTCAGAGCCAGCAAGGCCGCCGCCTATTATATTTATTTTTTCCATATTTTTTCCTTATCAAATTCATTTTATGTTAAAATTTTTGATTATGGAAGATTTTAATGAACAAAAATTTACAGAAGCTAAAGATAAAACAGCAGACAACCTGCCGCAGGGTGAAAATGCAGAGTATAACAAGCTTTTAGAGATGGGCAAAATAAGGCTCTGTGGGCTTAATTTAGCAAAACTTGAAGGTTTAATGGAAAGCTTTGGCGAAAAAAAATTTCGCGCTTCACAAATTGCATCCTGGCTTTATACTAAGAATGCGAAAAATTTTGATGAAATGAGTGATATTAAGAAGGAATTAAGGGAAAAACTCAAAGAAGAAGCATATATTACAGATGTTAGCATAAAGAAAAAACAGATAAGCGCTGACGGGACGCTTAAATATTTGCTTGAATACAAGGATAAAAACACGGCAGAGTGCGTTTTAATGAGGTTTGACAACCGTGCCAACTTAACAGCATGCGTAAGTTCGCAAATTGGCTGTGCGATGGGCTGCAAGTTTTGTGCCACAGGGCAGAGAGGGATAATCAGAAACTTGGAGCCGTATGAAATTTTAGAACAGATTTTAACCATACAGAGAGATACGGGCTTAAAGGTTACAAATGTTGTATTTATGGGACAGGGAGAGCCATTCAATAATTATAACAACATGATGGAGGCCATAAGGCTTATTAATTCCTGCTTAATGATTGGTATCAGACGAATTACAGTATCTACCTGCGGTATTGTTCCAAAGATTTATGACATTGCACAGGAAGATTTGGTGCCAACCCTTGCGATTTCACTACATGCGCCCAATTCAGAACTGCGTGCGCAAATTATGCCTGTTGAAAAGCGGTATAATATTGAAGATTTAAAGAAAGCCTTAAAATTTTACACGGAAAAAACAGGCAAAAGGGTGACGCTTGAGTATGTTTTGATTGGAAAATTAACGGACACAAGGGATTGCGCTATGGAATTAGCACATTTTATGAAAGACTTAAAGTGTAATGTTAATTTAATTCCGTATAACCCTGTAGATGGGGCTTTAGGATTCAAAAAACCTGATAAAAAAGACGTAATGAAGTTTAAGTTTATACTTGAAGCATCCGGCAAAAAGGTAACTGTAAGGCTTGAAAGAGGTGCAGATATAGATGCTGCCTGCGGACAATTAAGAGGGAAGGATATCCGTTAAACTGCCTGTTTATTAGCTTTTACAAACTTTTAAACAGAAAAAATTACTGCATATAAGCAGCTTTACACTGCATGCAATTTTCCCTGTTTCCGCTGATACAGTTTGGCTCTGCGTGAATTATGACGGATGCGTTTGAAAATTGTTCTTCTATTGAATGTTCAATCTCATCGCAAAGAGTGTGGGTATCAAGAAGGGACATTTTGCAGGGCAAAAATATTACAAGCTGGATTACTTTTTTAGAGCCGGATTTTGATGTTTTCGTTGACTTTACACCCATCAAACCCCGCGTTTTAAAGGATTCCAGGGTGTGTTTTATTAAATCTTTATCTTTTGCAGGAAGGGCGCCGTCAAGCAGGTTGTTTGAAGCTTGTTTTGTAAGGCTTAAGCCGGTTCTTAAAATTATGGCGCCGACTATTATTGCAAATATGGGGTCTAAAATATAGAGGCCTGTGTATTTTACGGCAACGAGGCCCAAAAGTATTGCAAAGGAGGAGTAAACATCCATGCTCAAATGTTCGGCATCTGTTAAAAGGGCAATAGAATCAGTTTTTTTAGCCGTATAGAACAAATATTTTGATACACAAAAGTTTACAAAAGTTGAAAAAAGCATAATCATTATGCCTAAATTTGTTTCAAAATAATGATTTTGGCCAGCCTTTATAAGCTTTTCCACTGCAATATAAAGGATATAGAGCGCAGTTAAGATAATAAGGATTGCCTCTATAAAGCCAGCCATATCTTCGTATTTTCCATGGCCAAAAGGATGATCGTCATCTTCAGGCTCTGATGATTTAATTACAGAAAAGAAGGCAATAAAAGAGGCCAGTAAATCTGCAAGGGAGTGAAGCGCTTCCGATATTATTGATACGCTTCCTGTAATAAGGCCTGCTATGATTTTCAGGACAATTAAAGATATGTTTGAGACAACCGAAACAAAGGCGGCTGTTTTCTTTTTAATGTTGGTTTTTGCAGTTAAATTATAATTATCCATAATCTAGAAGCCTTTCTGTGGTAGTATTATTTTACCATCATTTAAGCCAAATGATGTATTTATAAAATTTGGGTATTTATTTTAAAGAGAAATTCTATTATAATACACTTAAAATAATATATAGTTAGCATGAATTTATAAGGTATTAAGTTTTGAGCGAACAGAAAGTATCAGATTTATTTTTAAATAATATTTACGTATTGCCCCTATGGGTAAAACAGGTAATATATCTTAAGACTAAGGAAAAATTGACGGCAGAGCTTGCTGATTTTCTTGATTTATTAAACCCAGAGTGTTTAATGCAGCATTATGTGCCAGAGCTTACTTTTAAGGGCAAAAGAGAGCTTGAAAAACGCGAACTCGGCTTGCCTGAGAATTTTTATATCTTCCTTACAAACTGTGCTCATGGTAATGATTTATTTGAAATAACGCTTTCAAACTACTGGACAATGGCTGAAACTGCTAAAATATTTGTTAGAAGTGTCGAGCTTGAACTTGTTAACCTGCCGGAATCAGAAAAAAATTATGCAGTTGCACAGTTTTTAGCCGGTAAAATAAGAACCGGCGAAGTGCTTAGAAAATTGGGTAAAATTGACATTACCCAGCTTGAAAAATCAATCAGGGAACAAAAAGAGAGACAGAAAAAGGGCGTAAATATGAAAATCGCCGATATAATGATTTCTCTTGGGTATATTACAAAAAAAGATGTTAAAGTTCTTCTTGCATTTAAGGAAGAATCAAGAAAAAGATTTATTATTGGTATAGGGCTTTCATTTATCAAGCCTGACAACCCTTCTGACCAGCAAAGAATTTATGCCAATATGCAAAGGCAAATGAACAAGCTGGAGCAGGAAAACAGGGTTTTAAAAGACCGTTTAAGAAAAATACTTAATATTCAAGAGTAGTTTTCTGCCTTGCAGAGTGCGGTAAAAGATGCAATTGCCTGAATATTTTCCTCTTGTTGATTTAATGCGCAAAGATGTTGTTGACCAAAGATTCTTTGCGATAGTTGCATTGTATAAGACAGATTCACAGCATGGCGGTGCAGGCGGTGCAGCTATGGATAATCATACAAGTTTGAACAGCCCAACAAAAGAAAATAATGCAGTGCGAAAAAGCCAATCATTTGCCGAATGTAAAGTTTTAGGCCATCACAATAATTATCCCCTCTTTTTGAGAAGTCTCTTAAAGCCAATTCAGGCAAGCATTTTGGCTGATTATGATGTGCATAAATTTTACAATTTTTCACAGGAAGAGCTTGCAATAATGCAGGCGTCTCACGCCGGGGAAAAAATTCATACAGAACTTGTTGAATCTATCTTAAAAAAAGCAGGGCTTGATGAAACTTATTTGAAGTGCCCTGCGATTAAGCCCTTAAACCCTGATGTTTTAAGGCCCGGTGAAGATTGCAAAGCTATTCACAATAATTGTTCCGCAAAACATGCAATGATGCTTGCTGTTTCAAAACAACTTAATTTGCCGCTTGAAAATTATACAGATATTAATCATCCTTTACAAAAGTTAATATATGATAAAATATGCGATTTATCAGAATATAAGAATCCGCCGCAAACATGGGACGGATGTACACTTCCTGTGTGGGGGGTGCCATTTAATAATATAGCAAAGGCTTTTTTTAAATTATATAATAATAAAAAATATGATTTTTTAAAAGAGGCGTATAAGAAAAATCCCTATATCATAGGCGGGAGAGATATTGATGGCTTTAGGCAAGATACTTTTTTTATGCAGCTTAATTGTGATTTAATATCAAAAACAGGGGCTGGAGGGTTTTTAAGCATATATAATAATAAAACAAATGAATTTCTTCTTATAAAAATGGCACAGGATAATAACAAGGTGCGTTTTTTATTGGCATCAAAACTTTTAAATAGCCTTGGCTGGATAGATTATGAGGCAGATTACAATTATTATAATCAAAATAATGAATCTGTCGGAGAATATCGGGTTTGTGAGTTGTTTTAAAAAAATTTTAGTAAATACATATAATTTTGCATAAAATATTGTCTCACTTTTTCTTGTAATGGAAGTCTCTATATAAAAAGAGCACATCCAAACAAATTTTCTATTAAGTGAAACTTATAGCACTCCTTGTTATGCATAGGGAATGGAGTAAAAAGAAAGCATTTAATGAATAAATGCAAAATTGCATATAAAATACAAAACACTGGCGTTTGATTTTATTTTAGTGTAATATTTGGTGTATGCCACTTGATCATGTAAACACCATAGCCAAAGATAATCTTAAGGATAAACTGCATAAAGAGCAAAGAAAGAAGAATAATAAAATTAAGTTTTATCATTCTTTTATGACGATTGTTCTTCTTTTGTGTGTGTGCCAGATTGGCTACAGCGCTCTTTTGAATATATCAAAAATTGTGATTTACAGGGCAAAAATTATAAAATCAAATGACCTCAAACTAAAGGCTGAAAAGAAAAATAAAAAGCTCAAAGAAGAATTAAACAATTTTAATTCACTACAAAGGGTAGAATCTATTGCAAGAAACAACTTAAAAATGGCGGCTGAGAATGAAGTGCTTGTAATTATTAATGAGCCCGAGCCCGAAACTTATGTACCAAAGACGTTTAAACAAAAGTTTATCTTTTTCTTTGAAGAAAAGATTGCAAAAAAGTTTGTAGAGCAGGATTCATTACCCGTAAACTAATACCGCCATTGGCAGCAAGCCTATATTCAGACTGCTAAATTTTGTTAATTTTCAAGACACACAAGGGTTTTAAGCATTATTTACTATTAATATTTCAAAACCGGCCTTTATTTTGGCCGGTTTTTAGCTGTTGTTTGTGCTTTGTGTGTATACAAAACGGGGAGAAATTTTATCCTATTTCAACATTACAACGTTAGAGTTGTTCCTTGAGCCGTTATCTAATGACTTTACTGCCGAAAGTGCCATCAAACGCCTTTTTTTAGCGCCCTTTAACATCATATCTATGCAGTTAAATGTATTAGTTGTCGGCTTTAAACTTTTTTTTAGCATCAGATAAAATTCCTTTTAATTTTCCAAGTGCGTGCATTAATGTATTCGGCAATTTGAAGGATAAACTTTATGATTTTAGATTATATTGTTACAAAAATTTACAAAAACTAATTGCTAGAAACCACACAAATAATACAAGGATAAATACCGTATTTCGTCTGGAAGTATTTTTTTGTCTTGTAAATTAGTGCTGAACTAATGGCAAATGGAAACAAGTAAAAAAGCGTTAAATATACAGCACGTACATTTTTTATACTTGTGATATTTTATTATATTTGATAATTACGCTTGATTAAGATACAAAAGAAAATTTTTGACAACGATAAAAAAATCCCTGCGGGTTTAAAGCAGGGATTTTAATATATTAAAACTTGATTTCGCCATTTTCATAGGCCGCAATTAAATCAGTATATCCGCCAATTCTTTTGCCATCAATAATTATCTGGGGTACAGTTACTTCTTCTTTAATATTATACATTTCACCGAGCTTTTTTCTCATCTCGGAATCATTACCGTCAATTTTAATTTGGGTAAAATCAACATTGTGATCATTTAAAAAAGCCAGCGCACGTTTGCAAAAAGGGCAGTAATCAAGGGTGTAAATTTCTACATTCATTCTTTTATCCTTTCAAGAATTTTAGCTACAGCTTCCTTTTCATCATCAGCGATATCTAATTTCAGATAATCTTCAAAATATTCTTTAGCGCTTGTTTTATCATTCCTTGCCATAAAAAGCATGCCAAGTTTTTTATAGGCAAATGGAAATTTTTCATTCATCATAATTGCCTTAAGGTAGGCACCAATTGCTTTATCCAGCTGTTCATCAGCCTGGTAGGCTTCTGCAAGCATAAAATAAAGCATATCAGTCTTTGTTTTTTCCAACACTAATTCTAAATTAGACACAGCGGAAGAGTAATTGCCCATCTCCATAAATATTCTGGCTAATTCATAATTATAGTCCACATTATCGGGCTCATCGTCCATGGCTATTTGAAGCGCTTCTAGTGCATCATCATATCTGCAATCCTGAATAAGGCTGCGTATAAAATCAATTCTTGAAAGTTCATTCATACATTAATTATTACATAAACAAGAATATGTAATTAAAGGTAATTATGTACAATTTTACGTTTGTTCATCAAATGTTTTCTTTTCATCCTGGTCCCTATGTAAAAAAAGAGCGGGATAAAAGTATCGGGTATGATTAGGCGGAGTTTACTGCATAGATTCCAAAATTCCGGTGTTGATAATTCCATATCCCTATGTTTTAATAAAATAAAAAAGATTAAAAAAGGAAATTGTATGTCAGGACATTCTAAATGGGCAAATATTAAACATAAAAAAGCAAAGGCAGATGCTGCGCGCGGTGTGAACTTTGCAAAATTTTCAAGAGAAATAATAATAGCAGCAAAGATGGGCGGAGGAGACCCTAGCGGGAATTTTCGTTTAAGAACTGCTATAGATAAAGCAAAGGCTGGAGGCCTGCCAAATGACACCATCAAAAGAGCGATTGAAAAAGGTGCCGGCGGCTCTGCAGCTGATAATTATGAAGAATTAACTTATGAAGGATATGGTGCAGGCGGAGTTGCTGTATTTATTGAGGCTGCAACCGATAATAAGAATAGAACAGCAGGAGATATCAGGAGCTTTTTTACAAAGTTTGGCGGAAACCTTGGTGCAGACGGCTGTGTAGGATGGATATTTGAGCCTGTCGGCATGCTTACTTTTGACAAGATGATTGAGCCTACTGATAAAAAAAGCAAAGAGAAACCAAGGGAAATCACTCTTGATGAAATACTTGAAGCAAGCCTAGAGTTTGAGCCCAAAGATGTTTATGAGGAAGAGGAAGAAATCAAAGTTACAACATCTGTTGAAAATTTCCAGAGTACCGTTGAGGGATTTGAAAAAATAGGATTAAAGCCAAAAACAGCAGAGTTAACAAGGATTCCAAGCAATTCATGTGAAGTTACCGACCCTGAAATCGCAAAGAAGGTGCTTCTTTTGATGGAAAAACTGGAAGAGCATGATGATGTTCAGAATGTTTATTCAAACTTTGACATTGACGAAGATTTAATGAATTCTATAAATATATAACTATAATCTTTATAAGCAGGCGATTTTACGGATTGTATGTATTTTCAGGCTTTTTAGCCAGTATAGGGTAAATTTATGACAGAAACTTTGACAAAAAAAATTACACCAAACCCAAGGCAAAAAGAAGCCATAGAAACCATCAAAGGGCCTGTTATGCTGCTTGCGGGGCCGGGTTCAGGAAAGACTTTTACATTGATTGAGCGTATTAAAAATATGCTTTCACTTGGCGTTTTGCCTTCTGAAATCTTGTGTTTAACCTTCTCTGACGCTGCAAGCAACGAGATGAAGACAAGGCTTGTACAATCAAGCGGCGCTAATGCAATGGGAGTATGTGTTTCAACGTATCATAGCTTCTGCAAAGACATTATAGACAGGTTTCCAAGCAAGTTTGAACTTTTAGACAATGTACAGGTGGTTGATGATATTACAAAACAAACTATTGTGAAAGAATGTTTGGATGATTATCATACAAATTTTGGAGTGGAATTTTTAAAGGATAAGTGGAATAATCGCTATCATTACGTCGGGCAGATAATTTCAGGGATTGATTTTGTTAAGAGAGAGAGGGTTGATAGGGAAAAATATTTTAAATATTTTAACCAAAACCCCGAATGGCTTCCTTATTTAGATGATTTAAAGCTTGAATACAAAGAGAGGGAAAAGAAAGGAAAGCTTGTACAAAGCTTTTTAAATAAATTTGAAACGTTTGAAAAAAAGCTCGGCAAGGCAAAAGAATTTTATGCAATTTATGAACTTTATGAAAAAAGCTTAAAACAGCATAATCTGATTGATTTTTCAGATATGTTGAACCTTGTTTTAAGAACCATAGATTATGATGATATACTATTAAATGAGGTTTCATCAGGCTTTAAGTATATTCTGGTGGATGAATATCAGGATACGAATTCGGGGCAGAATGAATTAATTTTTCAAATTGCAAAGGGTGCAAAAACCAACAATGTGTTTGTTGTCGGGGATGATGATCAGATAATTTATTCATTTCAAGGCGCAAGATGTGACAATCTTAAAACATTCCTAAAAAAATATCCGGATACAAAAGTTATATGCCTAAATGAAAATAATAGATCAAGCCAGATGATTTTGAATTTTGCAGAGGATATTATAAAAAACGATGCTTCAAGGCTTACAAATGATGCTGAATTCAAAAGGCACAATATAGATAAAAAACTGATTGCAAAGAACAAGAAGGTTATAGACAAAGAGGAAAAGATTCATTTTTCACTTTATGCAAACACGATTCAGGAAAATAATAAGATTGTAGACAAGATTGAAAGCTTGATAAAAGGCGGTGTAGAGCCCAAAGAAATTGCGATTTTATCAAAAAGAAATGATTTATTGATTCCTTTTTCAAAGATTTTAAGGGCAAAAAATATACCGTTTCAATTAAACAGGCAGAAGAGTGTTTTTGAAATTCCATCGTTTATTATTTGTTATTTTTATCTTAAATGCCTTGATAACACATATACTGGGGCAGATAAGCTTTTTGGGCTGCTTGTGAATGAACCTTTTTTGATTAGCGAAGAAGATTATTTTGAATTATTAAAATTAAACAGACTTAATGGGAAAAATTTCTTTAAGAATATTGAGGAAAATCTTGAAACTGTATTTAAAGACTCAAAGAAGGTACAAAATTTTTATGAAACCTTTGTCTCCATTAAAAAACTAAAATCAGCAAAAGGGCTTGTTGCCTTAATATATGACGTTATTTTAAGAACAGGGATTTTAGAGTATTTTTCAAATAACGGAGAAGAAAAGTTTGAGAATATCGCGGCCATAAAGCGGCTTATAAAGGAAGCTGTCTCTTATTCTTCATTACATAAGACAGCGACGCTTTCTGATTTTGTTGTACATCTTAATACCTACTTAAAACAGGGGATTAAGATGGAGATAGAAAAAAATCCGTATTTGAATAATGCAGTGCAGCTTGTAACATATCATGGCTCAAAGGGAAGAGAGTTTGAGTATGTTTTTATGCCGCAGATGACAGCAAAATTATGGGAAAAATCGCGTCCGCCAGGAGAATTAGATTTGCCTGTTACAAAGTCGCAGTTTTCGGATGATAAGAAGGAGAACAAGAAGGCAGAACTATTGAAGTTATTATTTGTCGGGATAACGCGTTCAAAGTTTGGCCTATACTTAAGCTATGCAAATTGCGACGAGGATATGAATGTTCAGGCTATAAGTGAATATTTGTCATCCAATATGCTTGATAACCCTTCTGTATGCGATAAAAAGACATACGATATGGATTTAAATTCATATGTGGATGAACTGAAAGATTACATTTTATATCAAAACTCTGATAATGTGCGGCAGGAGCTTGTTCAAAAGACGGAAAACATTGTAGTAAGCGCCTCTTCTTTAAATGAATATTTAAGCTGCCCTTTGAAATATTATTATTCAGACATTCTGGAAGTGCCTGTTTTGTTTGATGATGTAGATAGTCTTTCTTACGGTTCAGCCGTGCATTTTGCACTTGAAAAGATGGCAAGGACAGGCAAGGAGCGCGGAAAATACCCATCATTAGATGAGGTTTTAGGATATTTTAAAGAAAAAATGTCTCTTGTTGAATTTAAGGATAATGAAGCAAGAGAGGAATATTCAAGGCGCGGGGAAGAGTTATTTAATGAAAATTACCCAAAGTTTATTGAGACACCAATTGAAAACATTATTGCAAACGAATTAAGGCTTGAGCATCAGGAAGAAGGATATACGCTAAAGGGGTTTGTTGACAGGGTAATTAAAGCCGGCGGCAAATATTACATATATGATTTTAAGACAGGTACACAAAAGAAAATAAAGCCTGATGAAAATTATCACAATCAGCTTAGATTTTATAAATATTTATACGAAAAGATTAACCCCGGAACTGAAATTTTTGACTGTGCCCTTTTATATGTTGAAAAGGGATTTAATTATTCTTATGCAAAGCTTACAGATGAGGATAACGACGAAATTAAGAATAAGATTAATGATTTTGTTACAAATGTGAAAAGTTTAAATTTTAAACCGACACCATCAAAAGACGTTTGTAAATATTGTAATTATAATTTAATCTGCAGGCTTGCTTGCGAATAATCTTCATTGCTGATATTTTTAAAACCCTTATTTTCACCTGCTTTATAACCAAAAACCTTTGTGTCATCTTTGAAGATAAATTTTAGTGCGCCAAATTCTTTTGTTGAATATATTTTTGTGCCAGATTCCTTTAAAACTCTTATTGTATCAGAGTTTGGATGTCCATAGTTATTTGGACCGGTTGAAATTATTGAATATTTTGGATTCAGATATTCAAGCATTTCTTTATTAACCACATTTTTGGCGCCATGGTGTCCTACTTTTAAGAATTCAATATTTTTTGGAAGATTATTTTTTATATTGTTGAAGGCTAAAACTCCGCCATCAGCCATAAAGAGAGAATATTTGTCTTTGTGTTTAATTAAGACAATGATTGAATTTTCATTTTCTTTATCATCCTTATCGGTTAAATTTTTGACAGATGGCACAAGGGTTTTAATCTCAAAATCATCTTCTTTATATATAATTTTGTTATTTTGGGCAATTTCTGCACCCATATTATTGTTGTTGATATAGTTTAAAATATCGCAGGAATTTTTAGTATCGCAGGTTTTCTTTTGTATAATAATATTTTTAACCCCGATATTATCAAATAAATCAATGGTTCCGCCTGAATGGTCGCTGTCAAAATGGGTTAGAATTAAATATTCAAGAGTTTTTATATTTTTATCATAAAAATATTCAAGGGTTATTCTTTTTGTGCTTGAAACACCTTTATAAGGTAATTTTCCGGCGTCTATCATTATGTATTTATTTTTCGGGGTTTTAATTAAAAAATTATCGGCATTTCCCACATCAAATACCATCACTTCATAATCTTTATTGAGACAATTTATTGCAAAACCTGAAAAGACACTGCAAAAAAGTATTACAAATAAAATTCCAAAAGTAATATTTTGCTTAACGCTCTTAAAATTATTTTTAATGCAAAGTACAAAGACGACAATTAGAACATAGTAAATTAAAATTTTAAAAATATTACCTGACGGCACTTTAATGATTGATAACGAAAGGTTTGCAAAGAAGGTTGAAACAAGCAATAAAAGGGATATTAAAGGGTTTAGAATAAAGCTTGAAATCCATATTACAAAGTCTCCTACAAAGGGTATAAGGCCAATAATAGAGCTTACAAAACCAATAAAACTAATGATACCAACAAATGGTACAACCGCCATATTTGCAAAAACACTGTATGGAGTAAATGTATTAAAATAGAACATTTGCAAGGGAAAAGCCCATAATTGTGCCACAAAGGGGACTAAAAATATACTGAGGAGAGATATTGGCGAAAAGAGGAAGAATATTTTCTGCTGCCAGAATGGATGTTTTGAAAATTTAGCCCTATATTTTTTATCCAGATTTTTTAATTTGACACAAATTGGCTCCACACAGGCAATAAGAGCTCCGGTCACAAGAAAAGAAAGTTCAAAACCAACGTCAAATAATAAATTAGGCTGAAATAACAGCATTAAAAATGCCGTAAAGAATATCAAAGCAAGGTTATCAGCGCTTTTAAACATCAATTTGCCAACCAAGACAAGGATAAGCATAATTGAGGCCCTAAGGATGGATGGCGGAAAGCCAGTCATAAAAGTATACAAGAATATAACAAATATGCCCAAGAGAAGTTTTGCTTTGTATCCAAGGTTTAGCAAACTGCAAAAAGCCCACCAGATACCAAAAATCAGAGCAACATTAAGTCCTGACGCTGCAAGCAGATGCAGCAAACCTGAATTGATAAAGTTTTGTCTTACATCATCAGGTGTACTTACAGCATCATCACCAAAAACAATTCCGCCTAAAACCTCTAAATTGGGGCTTTTAATATATTTAGCATGCTTTGCAATTATATTATCGCGAACAATATCAAGGGTTTGCAGAGTTTTCCACCAGAACTCTTTAGGCTTATTTTTTGCATTTTTTATATCCGGAGTTTTTAATATAATAAAATAATCACATTTTGTGAACAGTTTTTCGGAGCCTATATTTAAATACAGGATAGAAAATATGCCTTTGTTTTTCAAATATCTTTTATAGTCAAATTCTCCGGGGTTTGATGCCTCTTTTGGCTGCCTCAGGTTTCCTTTTATTTTAATAATATCGCCTATTTTAATATTTTCATAGGAATTTTTTTCATCATATATTGAAACCAAAATCTTTGTGTTTTGGGGTTTAAATTTTTTATTGAAAATTTCTGCCTCATATACGCCAAGATAAAATTTTGCTATTTTCTTTTCTTTGCTGGTATTTGGTATAGAATAAACCCTGCCTTTTATTAATACATTATTTGCGCTAAATATTTCAGAGAAACTATCAAAATCCTTATTTTGAAATTTTGCGTTATAATAGCCGGCAAAAAACAGTAAAGAAAGGATTATACAGAAAAGAGGCCTTAATTTATTTGACAAACACAAAATTATAAGCAAAGCTGCAATAATATATGCAAAATAAATCTGGTATTGACTAAAGAAAGCACACAAACCAAATATATAAAATGTTGAAATCAGCGCTGTGATTAAAATTCTGTTTTCCATAACAGTTATAAAAATTATTATAATACGAAAAATTTCAGGTTTATGTTAATAAATATTAAGCAGGATATATATTTTATAGCAATTTTTTATAGCTAAAAAACTTTATAAATATATAGAGAGATTTTTAAAGAGTTTTTTTAAACAGAGGAGAAATATATGTCTGTAAATACAGTCAGTGGTTCCGGCATTCAAAACGTGGCTTTATATGATGAGAATGGCAATGTAGTTGGCAGTACACCTAAAGATAAGGTTGATGAATCAGTATTTACGACAGCCGGCACAATTGATGACTCTGACAATAGTGATAAATTTGAAACCACAGAAGATGATACCGAGGATGAGAAGATTAATATAGACTATGTTTCAACAGATGGTGATGAAGATGGCAAATTAAACAAAGAAGATGTTACACTGACTGCATTTAAGGGAATTGCAAAATTATTTACAACACCATTTACAGAGGCAGCCAAAGGTAATTTTATGCCGCTAATTACAACGGCTTTGAGCATTGCAGGGTTTAGTGCTGCCGGAAAAATTTTCGGAAAAACAGCAGTCATGCTTGGCGGCGGCGTGCTTGGTCTTGCCGGCGGCGGCGCACAAACTATTAAAGGCATAAGCAGAGTATATGAAAACTGGGGCAAAGAAGGCGGCACAGACGGAGAAACCAAGAGAGGTATTGAAGAAATGGCTCAAGGGTTATTCACAATGGCTGGCTCCGGCGTTGCTGTTGCAGGAGGCGTAAAATCTCTAAATAATTTAAAGGCACAATCAGGAACTAATTTTGGAAGTTTATATGAACAAAACGCTAACGGAAAGTTTGTTGCAAAAGAAGGTGTTACAACTGGGGATAAATTAAGCGCATACTGGCAGGACAGAAAAGCTGTTTTGCTTAAAGGAAAGACAAGTACAACTGCGGCCGAAGGAGCTAATGATACACAAACTTCAGCAGATGACAGTAGACAAGTTACGGATGGAGATGAGGTGACGCATCCTATGACAGATGGTGATGAAACAGTGCATCCGGTTAGAGATGATGTTTCAACCACAGACGTTGATAGTGCACGCGCAAAAGTTGAACAATTAAAACAACAACGTGATTATGAATGGAGCAGAGCAAGCGAAGAAGGTGACTTAGGTGAATTCAGCAGAATAGACAGTGAGTATCAGAAGGCACAAAAAGAACTGGAAAGCCTGCTAAACAAGGACCTAACTACGGATATTAGTAATGCACGCGCAAAAGTTGAACAATTAAAACAGCAACGTGATTATGAATGGAGCAGAGCAAGCGAAGAAGGAGATTTGGGCGAATTCAACAGAATAGATAGTGAATATCAGAAGGCACAGCGAGATTTAGAAACACTATTAAAAAATGGCGAAGAAAATGTGCCAGTTGTTGACGAGGTTTCGATTACAGATGATGCAATATCTGAAATGCAAGATGCACAGATAGAGGTAGCAAATAACAAAAAAACCACAGGGGAGTATGCCCCAAGTATAAAAACAGCGCCGGAAACAAATGTAGATAAACTTCAACAAGCCTATAAAAGTCAGCTAGATATATATGAAAGTTTAAAAAGGCAAGAGCCAGCACAAGGTACCATTGAACACCAAAGATGGTTAAATAATAAGACAGCGGCTGAAAGTTATATAAACCAAATAAAAAGTGCTTTAAATAAAGCTTTGGAAGAACAGACAAGGATTGATGATAATCTTGCTGCGGCAGACTTTACAAGCGATTTTTATGATGAAATTTTCAATCAATTTTACAATCCAGCTGTGTAAAATTTAAAATTTTCAAACCATCACCCCCATGCCGGTATTTAGCCGGCATTTTATTTTGCAAGAATTTTCATTTTGCTTATTAGGATAGGTTTCAAAGCAATGTATGAAAGCAAAAATATTTATTATCTGGTTTTCAACTGTTATTTACAAAACTTAATATTTTGTGTATAAAAAAGCAATTTTTGGAAATAGATATACTTTATATATATAAGAAAGATATTAATTACCACAAAACAAGGGAGAATTAGAGAGAATTTCATTTAAAGACCTATTTTAACCCTACGGAGAGAGATTATGACAAGAATTAATAATATTTCGCAGACCGAAGCGGCACAAAACAATCTAAGAACCGTCTATATTAAATCAAATGATGGCGAGCTTATTCCGGTATCCATATATGATGATGGTACACTCGCAACCGATGATATAGGTGATTCACTTGTGGTCAATACAGCAGCCAGCCAAGATGAAACTGCCGATGCACAGACAGTTTCTACATCAGAACAGCCTGCCGGAAATTTAGTTTCCGGTTGTTCCGATGAGGATGACAACGGCAAAATAGGAATTGGTGCTGCAATCGGAAACTTTCTCTGGGGAGCTGCAAAATCTGTCGGCAATACAATAAAAGGCATAGTCGAAGACCCTAAAAAAGCTATTGCAGCAGCTGCAACCACAGTAGTGTGTGTTGCCTTTCCGCCTGCTGCTGTCGGCCTTGGCGTTATAGGTGCTGTAACAGGAGCGGTATCTCTTGGCAAAAGTGGTGCCAGAGCTTATGATATTTATAAAAATGGCGGTACAGATGGTGATATGAAAGCTGCAATACAAGATGCAGGTGCTTCAACATTACAGATAGGATTATCTATTGCAGGTGTAAAAGCCGGTGCAAAGGCTATGAAAAATACTGCAGGCTCTGCTATGAGCAAGGTTGAAACAATTAAGGGCGAAGGTATTAATGGTATTATACAAAATACAAAAAACAAGCTCGGTGCTTTTGCAGAAGATACCATAACCGGCGGTAAAAGTTTTGCGCGCTCAGCAGACGGCAGCATAACAGGACTTGGAGATGGAAGCGGCTATAAAGCCACACAAGCGATTTCAACGGTTAAGACAAATATTGAAGAAAATGGCGTAATTAAAGGAACCCAGAAAACATTTTCAGATGTACAAGCTTCAAAAAAGGCAGCAAAACTTGAAAGAAATGCCCAAAGGCAACAAAACAAGTATGAAAAAATGAGTGATAAAGGCAAACGAAAATTCGATGACAAAATGAAAAAGGAATTTGATGAAGCAAAAACCAAATTTGATGACGCCCAGAGTGAACTAAAAACTGCAGAGGCCGCAAAAAATAAGGCAGGAGACGGACTTACGGCTGAAGAAATGCAAAACAGTACAGAATATCAAAAGGCGTTGCAGAAATTTAAATCCGCAGAAAGCAAGGCTGCCAAAGCAAAAAACAGTCTTGATGAAGTACAAAAAAGTCAAAAAGCCTATAATGACGCGAAGGCTGATACTGCAAAACTAAAGCAGGATACATTAGATGCCGAAGAAATTAAAACAAGTGCAAAGGAAAGCCTTGATGATGCCCAAAAAGCATACGAAAGAATAAAGAGCAAACAAGGCAGCACGGAGGCAGATATTGCAGCTGCAAAAGAAGCTGTTACAAATGCACAAAAGGAATATGGTACAGCACAAAATACTTTAAACGAACTAAGGGCCGCACAAAGGCTCAGGTCATCTTCAAATTCTATTTACAAGATGCAGAGATTTACAAATACTGCAAATGAAGCAGGGTACACTTCAGGGTTTGGCGCATTAACAACGCCGCTTGCAGTGCAAACAGCATTAAATAACAGCAGTTCTAAATCAGGTGAAGAAACTGTTAACTTTAACACAGAGGATTCCAATGGCGCTACAGATAATTATAATTTCTCAGTAGACTATAATACAGAATTAAATAATGTTGATAATTACAAATATAATATGGATTATTCAGACCTTGAAGCTGCAGGAAAACAAGCACTTGGAGAAATTATATTCTCATAATTACTAATATATTATCTTTACCCCGCAGCCGCCGCCTGTTGAGTTAACATTTCTTTTGTATTGCCCGTCATCATAGTACATTTCGCTGCCGGATGAGCCATTTGAAAATAAATCCATAAAATTGGAATTTGGCCTTGAATTTGAATAATAGCTATTATTGTATGGGTTTTGATAGTTTGGTCCGGCATAGGTATTGTATGTGCTTCCTAAAAATGGATTTTGATAGCTATTTGACCAAGTATAACCATTATTACCATATTGATTATTATATCCTGGATAAGGGCTATTGTATCCGCTTTGGGTATTTGCAAAATTATTTACAGATGGAGTAAAACCTGTCAAGGAACCACCTGTTATAACTTTAAAAAATTCTTTTAGCCCGGTTCTTTTATATGGACGATACGGAGCGTACATATTATATGGGTTATTATCAAAATTATTATAATAATTATTAGCAAATCTTCTTACATTGTTTTGATTATATTTGTTTGCATAATTGCTTGTAAAACTTTTTGTTGCGGTATTTAGTCTTTTTAGCCTTGTTGTAGCATCGCCGTTTTGTACCGCGCCAAAGATTCTCTGCTCAAGCCTTGCAAGCCTGTTTAAACCAGCATCCCCGACAAAATTTCTGCCGAATACTTTGCGTTCAATCTTACTTAATTGTGCATTTGAGAGGTTATTTAAAATTGTATTCATATTTGATGTCATATTTGTTTTTTTTCTTGTTATTATTTCCTCATCCAGTGTATTTTGTTTATAATTGTTATCAACAGTATAAGTGGTTCCATCAGGATTTAAATAAGGCGGATCCTCGAGTTTTTCAATTACAATCTCTGAATACACAGCCTGAGTAAACATTAGCAGACCTAAAATTAATATAATTTTTTGCCTCAAATTCATAAAAAATTTTGCCCCTTATCTAAAATTTCATATAGACTTTAACTTAAAGGGCAAATTTTTATATTAGTCTTTTATGTGTCCGATTGAATATTATTTTAACTGCTGCAGGGCAAATATGGTTTTATCAATCTCTAATAATAGCTCATAATCTTTCTTTGCAATATTTTCATTTGAATAAATACTGTCAGACAATGGCATATACTTTGAATAAAAATTCGCTTCATACTTTAGGTTTCCCTGAAGCTTTGATAAATATGCAATATTTCTAATAAGATAATAGCTCTCGCTTGAGTCATCAAAGGTGCCGCTGTAATCTTTTTCCAAACGCCTTGCATATAAATCCACCAAATTAACATTTGCATTAAAATGTTGTATATTGCAATTTTTACTTATACAATCTCTGAATTTTTGAAGAATTGGAATAAATCTTAATACATCTTTTACATATTGCGTGTCTTTTCCTTTTTTTAAGATGACATTAAGAAATAAATCGTCGTCAAGCGGTGTTTTTTTAAGATTCATTTCATCTATCAATGTATCTTTGTATTTATTTTGCAAAGATGTTTTACTACTTGTTTTCTTTATGTATTCAAATTCTCTTTCAATATTTGGAAGTGTGCCGTAATAGCCATTATTCTGATATTTTTCAAGCAAATTTTGTCTTTGTTTTTTAGATAATCTTGAAACACTTTCATCCGTTGGTTTTCCGGTTGTTTTGAGTATTGTATTATTAACATTTTCTTTAGCTTTTTTTAAACCGGCTTTGCTTTTTTTTGTTAATGACTTAACATTTTTACTGGTTTTATCAACAGCACTGGTAGTATTTTTTTTAATATCATCTACAACGCTATTTGTTACATCTTTCATATTATCTTTGATATTATTAATTTTTTCTTTTGTTTCTTCTAAATGCTCCTTTGCATTAAAATCGGGTGCATCAAGCACAAGCTCCTCAGCCATACAGGAACTTGCATTTAAAAAAAGGAATAAAATACAAAAAATAATATTTCGCATATTTATTATTATACTTTTTTTACTTTAAAATCCAAATTTTCTAGAGAAATTTTTTATTGTATTTAGATTGCAGGTGTTCAAAATCAGAATTCAGCCATTCAAGAGCAGCGTCTTTTGCTATATCGGTTATTTTATTGATAATTTCAAGCTCGGCTTTTGAAAACTTCTGCAAAACAAATGCTGCTAAATCCATATCTTTGTTATAAGGGCCTATACCCACTTTTAATCGGTTAAAATCCTTGCCGGATAAGGCATTTATGATTGATTTTACTCCATTATGACCTCCATCAGAGCCATCTTTTCTAAACCTTAATGTACCTATATCAAGACTGATATCATCATATATAATAAGTAAATCTTGATGGCTTAGTTTATAAAAATTTACCAGTTCTATAACTGATTCTCCTGAAAGGTTCATATATGTTTTTGGCAAAAGAATAAGCAGGTCTTTACTTTTTGCAAAAAATCCTTTAAATTTTTCACTTAATTTGATATCCTGAATTTGGCTTAATATCTTATCTACAACCATAAAACCAATATTGTGCCGAGTCTGATTATATTTAGTTTCCGGATTACCGAGTCCTATTATTGCTTTCATTTTTAGCTCCTGCGTTAACAATGAAACATCTTTTATTAGTATTTTTTGTGCAATATAAATCAATCTTTCATCTAGCTGATTTAGCTATACACAAAAAAGGTGGGAACGGTTATTCATGGTAAACATAATAACACAAACACCAGGAGCTTATCTATGAAGGATAGAAAAAATAATAAACAAAAACAAAAGATAAATCAAAAAAGTTCTAAAAAAGTTAGTGATTTTCTAGAAAAAAATCACATACACAAAAAAGATTTTGCTTTAATGATAGGTGTAACTCTTTCTTATGTTTACAATTTAATTGATGATGCCATTGCTTTTTCTACAAGGGGTACAACGCTGGAGAGAATAGCAACCGTTATGGATATTATGCCTGAAGAGTTTGATGAATATGTTATACCGTCAGATCCTATTCCGTATAATAAAAATTTAGAAGCCCTTAAAGAATATATGCGGCAAAAAAAACTTTCAACAGTTGATTTTTTAAAAAAATTCGAACGAAAAAAAAGACTTCAGATAGTAGATATTTTGCGCGGTGCGCAGCCTTTATATATTAATTTTGCAGAACTCAAAAATATTGGCGAAATTCTAGCAATCACGGATGAGGAATTGTTTGGATTGTGGAAAAACATATTTGCCGATTATCTTGAAGAAGGCAACTTTGATATTCAAGCGAATCAGGGCTTGTATGACGCAATGATGAAAGGCGCCCAGAAGTTTGCCCTAACGACACAAAATAAATAGAAACAGACAGTTTGTAATATTTCTTAATGTGTATTTGTGTTGGTCTTGAATTTTGACCTTGTTTTTATTACTATTGTAGAGAATAAATCTTAAATGGTAAACAATAATAATGAAAAGTTCAACCCTGCACAGATCAAACCTTACCAAAGAAAGAATGTCAATGCTTGAAAATATAAAATTTCAAGGCAAGCGCCCTTCCCCTGTATCAAATCAATTTGTAAGGGTTAATAAATCCCCGGAATTAGATGTTTTATACAGAAGTCTTGGCAAAAATACACTGAAAAAATCCGTAGCAGCCGGCTCAGTTTCTACAAACGGAAAAATTAAGCCGAAAAATCTTGGTATTTACTTGGGTTTAGGGGCTATTGGCGGTACGATTTTTCTTTTGATAGTAAGTCTTGTTGTTTGGATTTCATCAATTCCTGCAAAAAAAACTACGGAACACGATAAAACAAAAAACAAGGCTTCGCTTGAGGTTGTATCTGAGCCAAAAGAAACCGAAGCTGCTATAAGCCGTCAGGAAAAATATGTTATAAAAAGCGGTGACACACTGGATAAAATTGCTTATAGATTTTACGGCAAGTATGATGTACAAAAAATAGAAGAAATAAAGAAAATTAATAATATAAAAAATCCGGAAGGACTTCAAATAGGACAGGTTTTAACCATACCCGTCGACAGGTAATGTTCTTTATTTTTTAAAAAAGAATTAGAGTGAGAGATTTTATGGCAGGAAGTAGCATTTTGCGCAAAATATTTTTAGCATTAATGACTTTATCTTTTAGTCAGACAGCCATTTTTGCTGCAAGTATTGATGAAGAAATCGATAAATATTTTGCGCCATTTTCGGACGCATTTTCCAGTGTTGTATTTTATTCTATAAACATTGCAGGCGTAAAAATTCCCCTTGTGATAGTTTTTCTTTTGGTTTCAAGTATTATTGCAACCTTTTACCTCAGATGGATTGGCATTTGGGGCTTTAAGCACTCGCTAAATCAAATATTTGTAAAGAAAAAAACAGAATTCAACGAATCACATAACTCCAAAGATGGCGAAGTGTCATCGTTCGGCGCACTGGCTACAGCGCTTTCGGGCACAGTAGGCTTAGGGAATATTGCAAGCGTTGCAATTGCAATTTCTGTCGGCGGCCCGGGCGCTATGTTTTGGATGTGTATCGGTGCAATATTTGGAATGGCATTAAAATTTTGCGAAGTAACGCTATCTTTAAAATACAGGAGATTTAACGCAGACGGCTCTGTTTCAGGCGGTCCCATGTTTTATATAGCTCATGGCCTTACAAGAAAGGGTTTCAGATGGCTGGGACAGCCATTAGCTACCTTCTTTGCTTTAATGTGCATTCCAGGTGCCTTAAGCGGCGGTTGTATGTTTCAGGCAAATCAGGCTACAAAACAATTTATAGACATAACAGGTGGCGAAAACAGTATATTTTTTGCACACAGCTGGATTTTCGGACTTATCGTAGCAATTCTTGTAGGTCTTGTTATTGTAGGCGGAATTAAAAGCATAGCAAACGTAACATCAAAGGTTGTTCCCTTTATGTGCGGACTTTACATAATTTCAAGCTTAATCATAATATGTTTTAATATTACCCAGATACCGCATGCAATCGGAGTTATTTTTGAAGAAGCATTTTTCCCGAAAGCTGTTGCAGGAGGCGTAATAGGATGTATTATAATGGGTATGCGCCGTTCAATCCAGTCAAATGAAGCAGGTTCAGGCTCTGCACCCATAGCCTACGCGGCTGTTAAAACCAAAGAGCCTGTATCGCAAGGGTTTGTATCTTTAATGGAGCCTTTCTTTGATACTGTTATAGTTTGCTCTATGACAGCGTTTGTGATAATTATCACAGGAGAATATTTAAACTACAGAGAAGGTATTTCGGGCGTTGAATTAACATCAGCTGCTTTTGCAAATGCCATAAGCTTTTTCCCATATATCTTAGCATTCATTATAATTCTTTTTGCTGTATCCACCATTATTTCCTGGTCTTATTACGGTCAAAAAGCTTGGGGATATATATTTGGCGAAGGCTTCAAACGCACAAAAGTCTATCAGATTTTATTTTGTCTGTTTGTTGTAATAGGTTCATCAATGAACATTCAAAGTGTTATCAATTTTACAGATGCAACACTGCTTGCAATGGCTGTTCCAAACTTAATTGCAATATTTATCTTGATAAGAGAAATTAAAAGCGATTTAATTGACTATTGCAAAAAACATAATTTGATATGTGCTATGAACAAAGTCTGGTTCAAAGATGAAAAATGATTTTTACAAAGCTGCGCTTGATGATTTAAAAAATAAATCCCAATTCAGGGAAATAAAAGACATTAAGCAGAATGGCAAAAACATAATTTTAAACGGCAAAAAATTATTAAATTTTTCAAGCAATGACTATCTTGGTATTTCATCGGATAAAGAATTAAGGGAAAATTTTCTCAAAGAATATTTAAAAAATGGAGCTAAAATTTCAAACCCTTCTGCAAGACTACTTTGCGGGACAGATTCTATTTATCTTGAATTAGAACAATTTTTGGCCAAAATTTTTAATAAGGAAAAAGCGCTTATATTTAACAGCGGCTATCATGGAAATGTCGGAATTTATTCTTCACTTGTTGATTCAAATGATGTAGTGTTTATTGATAAATTGAACCATGCAAGCATAATTGACGGCATAAGGCTTTCAAAGGCGCAAATTATACCTTATAAACATCTTGATTATAATGATTTAAGGGTTAAGCTTCAAAAATACAGAAAAAAATACGGAAAAGCCATAATTTCAAGCGAGAGTCTTTTTAGTATGGATGGAGATATAGCAGATATAAATGCGCTTGCAGGCTTGAAAGAAGAATTTGATACGCTTTTAGTAATTGATGAAGCGCACAGTTTCGGTGTTTACGGAGATGGCATTGGCATTGCCAAGGAGCAGAATGCGCTTAATAGAGTTGATTTAATTTTGGCAACATTTGGAAAAGCCATAGGCTCTTACGGTGCTTTTGCTGTTGGCAGCGAGGTTTTAATTGATTATTTGAGAAACTTTGCACGCTCATTCATTTTTTCCACAACACTTCCTGAAATCAGCGTTGCATTTGCGTATCATAACTTAAAGACAAAAATTTTGGCTTCGAACAACTTGCAGAGCAAGCTATTTTCTTTGAATGATTATTTGAGAAAAAACCTTAAAGGTTATAAAATTTTAGGGGAAAGCTACATTGTGCCGATTCTTTTAGGCAAAAACGAAATAAGTGTAAAATTTTCAAATAAATTAATTGAAAACGGTTTTTATATATTGCCGATAAGATATCCAACAGTGGCTAAAAACACAGCAAGACTTAGGATTTCACTAAACTCTGCTATGGATTTTCAAGATATGGATTTACTCATCAGGTGTCTGAATTATATGCAGAGTGAGACTTTAGAAACTTCGGCGCTTTAAATTACACGCCTGGTTTTATTTATCCTCTTTAAATTTGTCAATCTTGGCTTTTTAGGATTATATTTCATCAAAGTCTATCGAACAAGCTGTTTTTGGACATTTTCATCTTAAAATATCAACTACATATGCGCTTTGAAAAATTATTATCCAACATTATAAATAGGAGAATGGCCTGTTTCTGCGAATGTTTTGAGTTTTTGCACACCAGAAACAGGTTTGTTTTCGGGCGGATTCATGTCTGCTTTATTTTTCTTAAATTTTGAAATTAAAAAAGCTGCTGTGCCTAGAATAGCTGCAGCTCCTGCAAAAACGACTGTTCCTTTCTTTGAAATACCTGGTTTATTAATATTTTTCACCGTGGAATTGGAGCAATCGCCCGTCAATTCTTTTGCCCAGCCTTTTTTAAAAAACAGTTCATCCGCATTTTTATAGAAAATCATATCTATAATATTTTCAGCATCTTTGGATAGTTCAGAGTCGTTTCGTATAGCCGCTTTTATCTTATTTTGCATATCATCGTAAATTTTTGACGGGCTAAGGTTTGAAAATTTGGAAGCTTGTTTTTCGCCAAACATCCCAACAGGAACATCTGAGCCAAATAAAATCCTGTCGAGTGCATTTTGCTGTTTCAGGGTTTTTATAAGGTTTATAATACTTTCAGGGTTATTAGATGGCAAATCATTTTGAAAATCCATCCAGGAAATGTCGCAATACAGCCTTGCATCACCGTTTTTTATTGATTCTAATATAACATTAAGTGCCTTTTTGTGGCCCAAAGCGCCGGCACCTGCACCTGTATGGCCCATTATGACAGGAACATCAGGATATTTTTTAGCTAAAGTATAGATTTTAGAAGGGTCTGAGGCGTCAAGCTTTGACATATCTTCGATGAGTGTTGGAATGCAGTTTCTCTGGGAGTCTTTTGTGTTCCAATCTGCCGCAACCTGCGAATGAAAAAGTACAGGAAGCTTATTTTTTGAGGCAAGCTGCATATATGGTTCATACAAAGGGCTGTCAGCAGGCAAATCAAGCTGTTTTGGATGAAGTTTTATTCCGACAAATTTTTCAGGCGCTTTGTTAATCACCTTTTCAAGGGCCTCAGCGTTTCCTGCGCCAGGCTGGCCCGTTGCGTATAAAAATTCGTTTTTGTTCGTGCTTTTTTGTAGAAGTTCAAGATTGCCTTCAGTTTCATTTTTCAAAAACGGCGTATTTTTATCCGTGCCAGGAGCGGTTTTTACCATGCAATCAAGGTTTGAGACTATAGCTTTTTCAACAGTGTTATTCTGAGTGCTTAAGGCGCCATTTGCAAGCTCAAAAACATCACAGCTTAAGTCTTTAAGGACTGCATAGCCGCCATTTGGCATCTTTACTGCATTTGGTGTATCAGAAGAAGCTGCACACCACCAGTGGCCTGAATGCACGTGCATATCATAGCTTTTTCCAAAAGAAATATTGTTAATTTTTGCCAATTTCACATTTAGTACTTTTTAACGGACATATATTATAAATAAAAATAAATCTTATTGCAATCTATAATCAATCACGAAGAGTTGGTTAAATATTATACAAACCTCACATTATTCTGCCTTAAAGAGTATATACAAAGCCGGGGCCACAAGCAGGGTAATTAATACAGAGGATATCAGCCCGAAAATAATTGCTATAGCAAGGGAAGAAAACATAGGGTCGCGCCCAATCCATAATGGAAGCATACCGCCAATTGTTGTAACAGCGGTTAAAAAAACAGGAACAACGCGTGATTTTGCAGCTTTTTGAATGTTGAGCTTAATATTATCTGTGGTTTTGTCTATTGATTCTAATAATATTATGGAATTATTTGTGGCAATCCCTACAAGACAAATATATCCTAAAAATGTCATAAAACCAAAATAGGAGTGGGTTATAAAAAGACCAATATTCGCGCCAGATAAGGCCATAATGGCACAAATTGCAATTATCAACGGTTTTTTAATACCGTTAAAGAAAGCTATTAAGATAAGGAGAATGGCACCGAATGCTGTCGGGATTTCATTCGTGATTGATTTATTACCTTTTTTTGAATTTTCATATGTGCCGCCAATTTCATAGCCGTAGCCAAAATCCCACTTGATATCATCAAGTATCGGCTTCATTTTTTCAATAACCGCATTTGCTGTTGTGGTTTCATCTATCCAGGCCTGGATTGTAACGCAGTACCTGTTATCGCGCCTAAAGATTTTGGGGTATTCAAATTCAAGCTTTGTATCTGCAACTTCAGACATTGGAATTACTTTTTTGCCATCGCCGGATAATATTTCAAGCGTGTTAATGTTTTCTGTTGTGCGCCTTAAATTTTCATCCATTTTGTAAATTATGGGGATATTGGTTGTGCCTTCATAATAGCTTGAAAGTTCTTCGCCCTCGTATGAGGCTTTAATAGAGGATAAGACATCATAAGAGGTTAAGTTCAGCCTTGCTGCCTGGGCATTATCTATTGAAATTTTAATTCTTGGTGTTTTATAGCCCCAATCATTCTTAACAAGGATAACACCCTGCAGGTTTTTAAGTTTTTCCTGCAAACTGTATACGTGCTTAAATATTTTATCAGAGCGAAGGCCTAAGATTCTTATTTCAACTGGAGCGTCATATGGAGGACCAAGAGGCACTTTTCTTACAACAGCATTAATGTCTGAAAAATTATTATTTATAAAGTCTTTTACATTCTTAATATTTTTATCTACGTTTTTGTAATCATCGGTGTTAACAAGTATCATGCCAAAATTTTCCCTGTCTGCTACAGGGCTTGAAGATAGAACATACCTTGGGGCGGATGTACCTATATAGCTTGAAAAATTTTTTATCTGCGGTTCTTTTTTTATAAAATTCTCTATTTTTATAATTGCATCTCTTGTTTGGAAAATGTTTGCATTTTCTGACAAATTAACCCTTATTTCAAACATATTTCTGTCTGAATCCGGAAAGAAAATTTTTGGAACAAGAGAGAAGATTACAAAAGAGACAGCAAGTATAATGCTTGCGAAAAATACGCATTTTTTTGGGTTATTTACACTGAACTTTATTAAGGGAGCAAAAAATTTTGTTATATTTATGCCCTTTTTGCCCTCGTTTGCGGGTTTATTTTTTGTTAAAAACACAGAAATTAAATAAGGAAGAAGGGTTGTAGAATAAAACCAGCTGAACATCAATGTTATAAACATAACCTTAAAAAGGGCGGAAGAATATTCACTCACAGCACTTTTGGCAAGATATATTGGCAAAAAGGCAAGAGATGTTATAAGGCTGACACAAAAAAGTGGCAGCTGGTATTTTTTTGTTGTGTTTATTATAGTCTGAAGTATTTCATCGAAATTTGTTAGATTTTTAATTTCCTTAAGACAGCCTTCGGTTACAACGATAGAATTATCAACCAAAATTCCAAGGGAGATAATGAGCGCACTTAATGAAATTTTATCAAGCCCAAGACCAGCTTTTTCCATAATAAAAAGTGTTGAAAGTATTATACAGAGGATAATACCGCCAATTATGACACCAGCTTTAATTCCCAAGATAAATAGAACAAGTACAGTAACAATGGCTATACTTTGAATCAGGCTTGATGTAAATTTGCTTGTTAAAATTTTTACATAATCACCCTGCATTGCCTGAATGTCAAAATTTATACCTATAGGGTAAATGGTCTTTAATTCTTTTATTTTATTTTTAACTTCATCTGACCATTTTAAAATATTACCACCATCTTTCATAGAAAGAATAAAAAGAATTGCGTCTTTACCATTGCTTCTTGTAATGCTTGCTGGCGGGTCAATATAGCCTTTTTTAATGTCGTAAGCATCTGATAATTTTATGCTTTTTCCGATAATACTTATCGGGATATTTTTTAAATCATCAAGGCTTAAAAAATTGCTGTCGCTTTCAATTAAAATATTTTCATTGTTTAACCTTATAAAACCACCTTTTCCCAAAATATTTGTTTTTTGAAGATAATTTTTTAACAAATTATGGTCTATTTTATAACTAAGCGTGTTATTCGGGTTAAAATTCAGATAGACAACCTGTTTTTGTACACCCATTAAATCAACTTTTGCAGCGTTATCAAGGGTGAGTAGGTCATCCCTTATATCATCTGCAATGTCTTTTAGTTCTCTAAATGAATATCCATCTGCAGTTATAGCAAAAACCGTGCCGTAAACATCGGCAAATTCGTCATTCACAAAGGGCTGCAGATTGTTTGGAAGCGTACTCCTTATTTTATCAACCTTTCGCCTTAATCTGTCCCATATCGGCTGAATATCCATATAGGTTTCAAAGACATCCACAAAAATCATTGAAAGACCGTTATAAGACTGCACTTTGATGTGTTCAACCTCTTCCATCTCAAGAATGACATCCTCAATTTTTTGGCTGACATATTTATCAACCTCGCTTGCGTTCATATTTGGACATTTTGTAGTAATTGTGGCGGTTCTTATTTTGAAACCCGGGTCTTCATTTCTTTTTATGTTTTTATAAGAAAAAAAACCTCCGACGCAGAGAATCAAGGTTAAAACTATCAAAAGTATTTTGTTTTTTATAAAAAATTCGCTTATATTCATTTAAAAATTATTCATCTAAACTTTTGATTTTCACTTTCTGCCCGTCAACTATTTCATTTGCGCCCCTTGTTACCACTAAATCATTGCGCCTCAGGCCTTCTACGGTAATAAGGTTATTTCTTATATCCACGGTTTTAATGTTATGCCTTTTTACTTTTGCAATCTCATTTTTTATGTCTTCAAGAATCCATACATAGCTTGAGTTTTCATCTTCTAAAACCGCATTAACAGGAAGGCGGATTATTTTTTGATTCTCGGTTTTGTCGGGTTCAAATTCTATTAAGGCTCTTATTGCCATGCCATCTTTGAATTCGACATATTTTTTATCAAATAAAATCGTAACCCTATAGGCGCCCTCATCTATGCTTGTTTTTGTAATACCTTTTATTTTGGCAATTTTAGGACTCTCGTTCTCAGCTTCATTAATCCATATTTCAACCTGTTTGCCTTTGTATAGATTATTTACATATTTTTCAGATACAAATATTTTTGCTTCACTTTGCCTGTCGTCCTGAAAAAGAACAACGGGCTGACCTGGGTCAGTGAATTGATTGACATCTTTTAATTTCTTCAATATTATTCCGTTATCAGGTGCATATAATTTTCCATAGCCGCTTCTTTTCCTTGCTGCCATAAGCTGTTCTTTTGCGATTTCGATTTGATGTTGTCTTGACTGCATTTCAGTTCTTGCCTTGTCCCAGTCATTATCCGAAATGCCGCCTACTGTATGAAGTTTATCTATTCTTTCATAATAGTTTTTAGCATTTTCATACTGGACATAAGCATCTGAAAGGGATGCTCTGCTTTCTTTTTCTTCAAGTTCAAGAATTTTATTATCAATTTCTGCTATAATTTGGCCTTTTTTAACCTTATCTCCATCGGTAAAGTTTATTTTTGTTATCATTCCGGATGTTTCAAAGCTTAATTCAGCGTCGCCTCCAGCCTTGATATAGCCAAAAAACTCTTTTTTGTTGTCAGGCATTTCGGGGGTTATTTTTGTATATTCAACAAACCTTAAATCAGCAATTTCCTTTTGTTTACAAGATATTAAAGGAATTGCGGCAAACAAAATTATAATTAATATTAAAACCATTCTTTTCATAGTAATTAAAATTTTATTTAAACCAGAATGAAAAAATATTACCCTTGTGGATAATGAACAAGTTTTAATTCATCAAGCCGCTTTTTGTATCATACCATCATTATCAATATCAAAGTTTCTTCCGTTTTCAGGGGATGATAATGATATTATGTTATTAAAATCAAGGTCGAAGATTAGTCCGCAGGTTGGGTTACGCTTTGCTAACCTAACCTACGGGATAACCCAACCTACAGGCTTTAATGTCTTTGCTAAATAAAATTTTGTCAATTTTTTGTCTTCAGTTGTTTTTATTAATTTATAAAGACTTAAGGATAATATTAAATGATAAGATTAGACAAAATTGCCCAAACGATGCAAAACTTGCCTTCGGTGTTACCGCAAAAGGCAACAACTGCACCTATTCAGACAATTGCGAATGGCAAAGAAAAAATATTGCTGGTTATGGATTCCCTGGCTTGTCAAAATGCAGCTGCAGTTTTAAATAAGCAAGATAATGCAACACTTATTCAAAAGCTGAAAACTACAATGAATTCATACCTATCATCACACGGATATAAAATGGGACCTGAGGGCAGGTTTTTTAAAGAGTTTGAAGCACTTGATGCAAGTGATATGGCAAAAATAGCCAAAAAACATTGCGGCAGTGATTTTATAAAGTTTCACATGTGCGGAGATATTAGTGCAGCTGATGTTATGGAAATTGCAAATATGAATGGCGGGAAATACCTTTCATATTGGAATGAAAATCTGGACGAACTTATCATGCTTACAAGCAGGCTAAAATCCCCTTCTACTTTCCAGAATGGTCTTATAGAGACGAATTTTTTAGAAATAGCAAAGAAAAGTCCGGCAATTTGGGATATTGCATTAGATAGTTTTATAAATACACCAAAGTGGGAAGATTGCATGGCTATTGCAACATATAAGTCTAATATGTATCATCATGTAAACCGAGGTCTCATTGGAGGTGATATTTCCAGTGAACTGAAAAAAACTGCAGATTCAATCTCAAGTACTATAGACAGATACACTATAAAATTTCCAGTAACGGTCTTTAGAGAAGATAGCTCCGAGATTTTATCTTCTGTAATGACAAATCAGGGCGAAGTTGACCTTGCAAATATTCTATCCAAAGCACTCAAAGACGGAAACATCAACAGCATTGTGTCTGATATATTGCAATTACATCCGAATGTCACCCAAAAAGCTTTTATGTCAACCTCATTCTCGGATAGATTTTCACGTAAAGCAATAAATTGGGAATTAACCGTCAAACCCAACACAAAAGGAATATTTTTGGAAACTCTTCCGATTGGAAGCGACGGAAAAGAATTAGAACTTCTTTTGCAAAAAGGCTCAAAAATTGATATAAAGGATATTGAATTCAGGCAAACCGATACTCCACAATGGTTTTTAAAGGGCGAAGTTTCAAGCTGATATAAATAATGAAATAACTATATTTGCTTTTTTGAATTGCAATTCCAAGAGGGCAATTACTGATCAACCCTTTGGCTTTTGCTGCTTCATTAATAGGGACGAACGAGTCCATAGGTTGGGTTAGTCCGTAGGTTGGGTTAGCGAAGCGTAACCCAACAAATAATAAAACCGTATGATAATTGTTTTAATTATCGTTTGTATTTAGGATAAAACGGGTGTGGTATGAAAAATTTAAAGGATAGAATTGATTTTAGGAATGTTGGGTTAAAACCCAAGCTGGGGGCTTTGTTGCCTAAATTTTCTGATTTTATACAAAATGAACTTTTCTTGAAACAGTTTTAAAACTAAATATATAAAAGACCCTGAAATAAATTCAGCGTGACGCTGTTAGGTGCATTTGGCGGAATTTACCATGCAACCTCCAGCGCAGCTACAGCCCTTGATTTTTAAATATGTTGATGGTATTTTATACATGTGTCACGGGCCTGTGGCGCAGCGGTAGCGCAGGGGACTCATAATCCCTTGGTCGTGGGTTCGAATCCCTCCGGGCCCAAATATTAAGATAGCTTCCGAACATGGAAGCTTTTTTCATGCCCGTTCGGGATGGAAGTGTACTTTAACAGGACATTTTGTCTGAACGCATAGAAGTATTATTCAGCAGTGTTGGCTTGGTGTTTTAGTTTGGGCGGTCGGAAATAATCATTTTATGCGTTACGCAAATTACTCAAAAGTCTCTTTTGGGTATCAAAATTGGGCTCAAATTTCCAATATTTTATTTTAAAAACCTAATTACAGTCCTACATTCTCCCAGTTTTACTAAATTGTGCGGGTAAAACGATTATTCGACATTTGAGGACTATGTGAGTAATTTCAAATTTATTTTGAAGGTAGGTAATTTTTGCTTAAAGGTCGGATACGGATTTTATCAACACAAAACAACATAAAGCTCGGAAATTGTGTTCCATTGTGGTCTAAAACGAGTTAATGTGTGTGTACGATGAACGAACACTATATAGATATTAAACGAATCGCAGAAG
>CAJTXZ010000015.1 GCA_910583725.1 uncultured Vampirovibrio sp. | reverse complement strand
ATAACCCCGGCATATTTGCTGCAACGCAAAAAATAGATGGAAAAACATCTGTTTTCGGTGCTTATGATATTGATGAAACAAAACTCAATTTGGGCAAAACTAAAAGCGGTAAAAATATTACAATAAAAAGCCTGATTAAATCAGCAATAAAAAAAGCTGAAAAAAATAATACCAAATTAACTTACAGGCAAGCAGCCGAACAGGTACGCGACGAATTAGTTAATAAATATGGCGGCGGTTCACTGGATAATTTCCTTGAAAATTATGGCTCAATAAGCCTTGAAAAAGCAAAAGATATTAATTTCTATAATAATGAAGGCAAACTGCGCTTTAAAAATAGCAATGGCAAACCTATAACTTACAAGTTCTCTGAAACTTATGTAAGATTTGGTGCAGGAGCCGGGCTATATGGTACTGGCGGAACAGGCGGAAACGGTTCAGGAACCTCAGGAATAGCTCTGGATTCAACAGCAAACCCTGACAATGCACCTGGAACAAACAATCCAACATTAATTAAAAGGCCAATAAATAATAATACAGGTGGTACTGGCGGAACAGGCGGCACTGGCGGCTGGGGTACTGGCGGAACAGGTGGTACTGGCGGAACAGGTGGTACAGGTGGCACTGGTGGAACAGGTGGCACAGGTGGCAAGCCAACAATGCCTACAACTCCTACAAAACCTGATATTCCAACTACACCAACTGGGCCAACTGGGCCAACGGGACCTACGGGACCAACTGGACCAACGGGACCTACCGGACCAACCGGGCCAACTGGGCCAACGGGACCAACGGGACCAACTGGGCCAACTGGACCTACCGGACCTACGGGGCCAACTGGACCTACCGGACCTACCGGACCTACCGGACCAACAGGGCCAACAGGGCCAACGGGACCAACTGGGCCAACTGGGCCAACGGGACCAACGGGACCTACAGGACCTACCGGGCCAACCGGGCCTACGGGACCAACTGTTAATCCAACACATACTACAACACCTACAACGAATGAGCCCACAGCTCCAACAACAGGGCCAACAGGGCCAACTGCACCAACTGCACCAACAGAGCCCACGTGTGATATACCTGATTTGGAAATTTTCTCAAAACGAAAAAATAGCAAGCTGGTATAATATATCAAAAGAAAATTATAAGGCGAGACACATAATGTCTCGCCTTATTAACATATATAGTATAAATTTTTGTAAAGATATTTACTAAAAGCATAAAGAAAATACTAATAAAACCGACAAATATTACATAGGATGCAGGAATCTAGGAGATAAAACCATTATGCAAATAAACCCCTTTGATGATTCATTTAAAAAATTTGACATAAGGCATACAAACAGTGTTAATGCACCAAATAAGGTTGATGAACAAAAAATACCACAAAATGAAGAAGCTGCAGGTAATATAAGCAGCTTAGAAAATACTAATGAGAATGACTTGCTTGATACCTCAGGCATAGTAGACGATTTAGATAATTTTAGTATGTCTGATTTTGATAATGAAGAACAAAGTTTTAATGCACAAAATGCCAGTGAAAGCAAAGAAAATTCAGGTGAAAACAAGGATGATGACCAGAATAAAAAAGAAGAAATAATGCAAGAGATAAGCCAAACACTGGACAATTTCTTCAATAAAAAAGAATAGCAGCAATGATACAAGGACAATGCTGCAGATATTGCGGAAAACGGAAAGTTTTCCGCTTTTTAATGAAACAAGCATGATTTAAAAAAGTATACAGGCACTTAAAATCATCCAGTCTAAAATTTTTAATGTAATTAAGGTGTAAAGCTACATGCAATACGGTATTTTAATTAAGTGTAAAGTTTTGTAACAAAAATTAGAAAAACTGAAATTTAATAATTTTTATATACTTTATATATATGAAGGTAATAAAACTGAGGTTCAAAAAATGACAAGCGTAAATACAGAACATAAACTTCAAATACCTCAAACAGGTTCGCCTACAGCAGCGCCGCAGAACTCTGGCGCAAATAACATTGAGCAGCTGTTTGCAGAATACGAAAAAGTAAGCACTGATAAATCAGGAGCTGAACAAAAACAAGCTGGGTTTGTTCAAAATGCTTTTTTGTTTGGCGCACAAATGGATACAAACACTCAAAATATAAACAGCTTATCAGCACAAAACAGTACATCACAAAGTACAATCAATGGCTTGCAGCAAAATAACACTTCACTAACAACTGACATTAATGCACTACAAAATACAAACACAGCATTAAACTCAGAAGTAAATGCTTTAAACAACAGTAATTCTGTATTAACCACCGAAAAAAGTAACATCAGCGGCCTTATAAATCAAATCGGCGTTCAGATTGCACAAATGATGCAGGGTGAAGCAGGTATTCTTGGTCTTGCCGTAACAGCAGGGCTTATGGCAACAAAATCAGCCTATGAAGGAAAATTACAAAGCATTAATCAAGAGATAGAAGATAATAAAAAACAGATTGAATCAAAAAATGCAGAAATAGAAAAAAACGCAAGCGAGATAGAAGGCAAAAATTCAGAAATTGAAAGCAATAATCAAGATATACAGAGCGAACAAAGTGAAATAGACGGTCGCAATAACGAAATCGGCGGTCTCAAGAGCGAAAACCAAAACCTCGGCACTCAAAAAGATGCTGCACAAGCAAGCGCAGGTGCCTGCTGTACACAGATTCAGGCCGATGAAACACAGTTAGCACAAATTTCCCAAGAAATTAAAGCTGCACAAGAAGCTCAGAAACAAGAACCAAAAGAAGAAACAACTCAAACACCGGCTCAAAATGCAGCTATTCAGGACCAAACCACTGAGACAACCCAGGAAGAAACAAAAGAAGCAACCGAAGAAACACCAGAAGAAAGTGCAACAGGCGAAGATAATACAATTTCAAGCACCAAAGACTGGTTCTCTAACATAGCAGAAAAAGCTCAAGGTATATTTGGCACAAAAGAAGAAGCTGAAGATAAAACACCTGAAGATACTGTAGAAACAGATGCTATACGGCAAGATACAACAAAAATTACCCCAGATGAAATGCCAGAATTTTCTGCAGAACACGGACCAATTTTCAATGCAGCAGGCGCACTAATTCAAGATGCAGAAGTAATTAATGATATAGTTGAAGCAGTTACAAGCTATGAAGAAGTAGGCATTGAGCTTGATGCCAGCACTATTGCAAGCACAAGTACAGAAAAATTAGACGAAATTGTTGATGCAAGTACAACTCAGAATATCATTAAAACTACAGGAAGCGGCAAAATAATGGCCGATATCAATACATTCACAAGCAAAAAGGACATAAAAGAAAATTCAGCAGCAGTTAATGATTTTCGCGAAAGCTATTCAGAATTAAACAGCTACTACAGCGTAAATAAGGTTAACAATTTAGAAGTTAATGCATTTTTAACAATAAGCGGCATAATGTATGATGATATAGCCAAAGGCGCAACATACAGTACTTCTGATTTAAACAGCGCAAGCAACAAAGCAGGTGTATTAATGAGCACACTTGAAGCGCAAACTTTGAGCGCACAAACACAAAAACAAAGTGCTGACAGCAGATTCGAAGAAAGCAAAACAAAAACAGAAGCAGCAATCAACAACCTTAAAAGTGCATTGGGCGAAGAAGCTGATGAAAATAAAAATCTGCAAGAGTGCAAAATAGAGTTTATGACATTAACAGGAAACTACAGAAACACAACAACAGACAGCGAAAAGCAAGAAATGATATCTGATATGGCAGCCTTAAGAGATAAAGCAAAAGAAATTGAAAAAAATCCTGACAGCCAGATTTATTCAGAAGAAAGGCTTGCATTGGCAGCATAATAACTTTAAACCTACACAAAAAAGCCCGTAATAAGCGGGCTTTTTTATTATAATTTCATTACATAAATTAATACAGTTTACACTCCTTTAAAAAATTTGTATAATTAACAAATAGGCTTAATAAGGAGGTAATAAATATATGGAAAATTTAAAAGTTGCCATCGGCTGTGACCATGGCGGTTTTCACCTTAAAGAAAAAATCAAGGAATATTTGGAAGTTCACAATATTGAACATAAAGACTTCGGCATTTATATGAAGGAAGCAAGCGACTATCCAGAAGTTGCAAAAGAAGTTTCAAAAGCCGTTGCAAACGGTGAATTTGACAGAGGAATATTAATTTGCGGCACAGGGCTCGGCATGAGTATAACTGCAAACAAAACAAGAGGCATTAGGGCAGTGTCAATTGAAAATACTTATTCTGCAAGAGTTTCAAGGGCACACAACAATTCAAATATTTTATGCCTCGGAGAAAGGGTTATCGGCGATTATTTAGCATTAGATATTGTTGATATATGGCTTAAAACCGGTTTTGAGGGCGGGAGACATAAAAAACGTATCGATATGATTGAGTAAACTGGTTCGTTTGAGAAAAAATATTTTAGTGATAAACTTAAATTAACGAATTAGTAATCCGATTTTAAGGAAGTTTATAATGTTTGAAAGATTCACTGAAAAAGCAATCCGGGTAATAATGCTTGCACAAGAAGAAGCAAGACGCCTCGGACATAATTTTGTAGGAACAGAACAGGTTCTTTTGGGTTTAATAGGAGAGGGCTCAGGAGTCGCTGCTAAAACACTTAAATCCATGGGTGTAAATATCAAAGACGCAAGAGCCCAGGTGGAAAAAATCATAGGAAGAGGCTCAGGCTTTGTGGCTGTTGAAATTCCATTTACCCCAAGAGCCAAAAAAGTTTTGGAACTATCCTGGGATGAGGCGAGACAACTTGGACACAACTATATTGGCACCGAACACCTTCTTCTTGGTTTAATCAGGGAAGGTGAGGGCGTAGCAGCTAAAGTTCTCGAAAATCTTGGGGTTGATCTCAATAAGTGCAGAAGTAACGTTATAAAACTTCTTGGCGAAACAAGAACAGGGCAGGGCCCCCAAACCACAACGACGGGCGCTCCGCAAACTAAGGCAAAAACACCAAGTCTTGATGAATTCGGTACAGACTTAACTCTTGCAGCACAAGAGCAGAGGCTTGATCCTGTTGTAGGACGCGAAAAGGAAATTGAAAGGGTTATTCAAATATTAGCAAGAAGGACAAAGAATAATCCTATCCTTGTTGGTGAGCCCGGCGTTGGTAAAACAGCCATAGCGCAAGGGCTTGCAATGAAAATAGTTGATTGCGAAGTACCTGACATCCTGGAAAACAAAAAAATCATTCAGCTTGATATGGGTCTTTTGGTTGCAGGAACAAAATACAGGGGTGAATTTGAAGAACGCCTTAAAAAAATCATGGACGAAATAAGGCAAGCTGGCAACATTATTCTTGTAATTGATGAAATGCACACCCTTATAGGTGCAGGTGCTGCAGAAGGTGCTATTGATGCTGCCAATATACTGAAACCGGCATTGAGCCGCGGTGAAATTCAGGTAATTGGCGCAACAACACTTGATGAGTACAGAAAACATATCGAGAAGGATTCAGCTCTTGAAAGACGTTTTCAGATGGTTCTTGTTGAGCAGCCATCAGTTGAAGAAACAATTCAGATAATTAAGGGCTTAAAATCCAAATATGAAGAACATCATAAGTTATTTATATCGGATGAAGCCATAGTTGCCGCAACAGAACTTTCAAGCAAATTTATAACCGAGAGATTTTTGCCCGATAAAGCAATTGACCTTATTGATGAAGCAGCTTCAAAGGTCCGTCTTAATGTTTCAAGCCTGCCTCCCGAGGGAAAAGAGCTTGAAAAGGAATTGAAAGCAACAATTAAAGAAAAAGAGGATGCAATCAGAAATCAGGAATTTGAAAAAGCATCCGACTTAAGGGACCTTGAGGCGCAAATTAAGGATAAAATCAGGGAATATCAAGACCAGTGGAGAAACACACAGGATGCCAATAAGCCAACTGTCGGTGTTGATGAGGTTGCTGCTGTTGTTTCAACCATCACAGGCATTCCTGTTACAAAAATCACAGAAGGTGAATCAGAAAGATTATTAAAACTTGAAGAAACTCTTCATAACAGGGTTATAGGACAAAACGAAGCCGTTGTTGCGCTTTCCAAATCTATAAGACGCGCAAGAGTTGGCTTAAAATCACCAAACAGGCCAATTGGAAGTTTTATCTTCTCCGGGCCTACCGGTGTTGGTAAAACAGAACTTGCAAAAGCACTTGCAGAGGCAGTTTTCGGCTCTGAAGATAATATTGTAAGGATTGATATGTCCGAATTTATGGAAAAACATACAACATCAAAACTTATAGGCTCTCCCCCCGGGTATGTGGGTTACGATGACGGCGGACATATGACAGAAATTATCAGGAAAAAGCCGTATTCTGTTGTACTTTTTGATGAAATTGAAAAAGCACATCCTGATGTATTTAATATAATGCTTCAAATATTGGATGACGGCCGTTTGACTGATTCAAAAGGAAGACTTGTAAACTTCAAAAATACAATAATCATTATGACATCAAACGTGGGTGCCAGTATGATAACATCTACCCAAAAACTTGGCTTCTCTATTTCTCAGGATTCAAAGAAAGACAAGTACGAAAAATTAAAAGATACGGTTATGGAAGAAATGAAAAAATCTTTTAGGCCGGAATTTTTAAACCGTATTGATGATATTATCGTATTTGCACACCTAAGCAAAGAAGAAATCAGGCAGATTGTTGATCTTATGCTTAAGGATTTGTTCAAACGTCTTGATGAGAGAAAACTTCAAATTGAAGTTTGTGATGATGTAAAGGATTATCTTGCAAAAGAAGGCTATAATGAGGCATACGGCGCAAGACCGCTTAGAAGAGTCATCCAGAAAAAGATAGAAGATGTTTTGGCTGAAGAAATTCTAACAGGGAAATATCTTCCAAATGATGCCCTTGTAATGAAGATGCAGGATGATAATATCATCATAGAGAAAAAACAATAACAAAATTTTCACCATAAGTTAATCTAAGATGCGGATTATAACCCGCATCTTTTTAGTATATTGCTTAGGAAACTTTAATACTTAAACAATATTTTAGAAGATTGAAGTCCTTTTGTTAAAACATTAATTTTACACTTAAACATTAAAACTGGAGAAATTAAAAAGCAGTGATGGATAAATCTTGAATATCTATAAAAAAAATTAAGCTTGATTTTTAAACATTTTGATGATATTTTAATAAAGGAGTTTTTGGGCCTGTAGCGCAGTTGGTAGCGCAGGAGACTCTTAATCTTTTGGTCGTGGGTTCGAGTCCCACCAGGCCCACCATTTCGAAAAATTGAGGTCAAAAGGCCTCTTTTTTGTTGTCCCAAGCGTATTTCAAAAGTTCGAGGATTTTGAAAATAACCCAAAAGTGTGAGTTTCGTTATCGAAAGTCCATTTTTATTTTAGATCATTTTATATAATTAAATCTATAATATCATTATCAATAATCCAAATTATACCTATACCAATTGCGACAAAATTTATAGTTACAGCAGAACTAAAACTGCTCCACTAAGCGTTTAATGATAACAATTTAAATTGTCATACTTTTCCGTTTTTTTATAAGGATATTTGCGTCATACCCGTCAGTTTTTATTTTACCTTATCAATTATTTCACCACCTGATTTTAAATTGTTATGCTATACCTTAACATATTACAAACATTGAGTTTTTACAACTTTGAAGTATTGACAACAATTTTATTTGTTAAATAATTAAATTATGACTAAAATTTATTCAAAAAAATTTCAAAATTACTGTTGTAGCCTTTTATGTTTAAGGACTTAGTTTTAGTGCAATATTTTTTACTTTATTTTAGTCCTTAAACCCTAAAACAATAAAAAGGTTTAAAGCTATTTTGTATGCAAGGCCGCTTTAAAAGATTATACACAGAGGAATAAAAATGAGAATAAATACGTTAAATACAGCGCCTGTAAATTTTACAGGTATTAATTTGTCACCACTATCACAAGCTCTTTATGCATTAGGCAATAATGATATGTTAAACGCCTCCTTTATAGATGTTTTTGCAATGGACACCCCAAGGACAATTGTTGAATTTAATAATAGAGGAAAACAAGCGGGAATAGAAATGGGGTTTAGAGAATACACAGGAACATTTATTGCAGAATTTAGCGCAATAGTTTTTGCGCTTTTAACTTCAAAACTATTTTCTAAAATATATAAGCCTGATGTAAAAGTAAACAGTAATTCATGGTTAACAAATAATGCCATTGATACATATTCTACAATTTATAAACAATCCGATACAAACCTTAATAATTTCTTAGAAAAGACCTTGAATTCATTATCAGGAATTTCAGGGGAAAAAGTTACAAAATTTTCTCATGTAAATCCTGATAAACTTAAAGATATTAAAGAAAAATTTGTTGAAATAATAAAAAATCCTTCTCTTGATAAAAAATCACGAAAACAAACAATTAAAAATTTGGAAGATAATATGATTCAGGCTTTAAAAGCAGATAACAATATCACTGTAGAAAATGACACAAAAAGTTACAGTGATAATTTATCTCATATTGTAAGAGATATTATTGACGTTTCACAAAATGTATTTTTTAAAGAAGGTGCAAATCCTAAACTAATTATTGAAAAATTAAAAACTTTGAATAATTCAAGAATTGCAATTGCAATGCCTTTATCTATGCTTTTAGCAATTACAAATCAATTTATTAACAGAAGCCTGACTAAAAAAAGGACAGGTATAGATAATTTTGTTGGCGAAAATAATTATGAAAAAAATGTAAAAGGCAAAAACGAAATAAAAAAAGAAAAAGGATTATGGGTAAAAAAAGCCTTATCTGCGGGAGTTTTTCTTTCAATGCTATCAAGTGTTATGGGATTAAAAAAACCATCCGACATCATTAAAAAGCTTGAATTTAGTGGTGCTGCAACGGGCGGAAATGCCATTAAAACAATTTATGGGACTTTAATTTTGGGTAGAATTTTTGCTTCTAAAGATTCAACAGAATTAAGGGAAACAAATGTCAGAGATTATCTTGGCTTTTTATCCTGGCTTGTTTTAGGCGGTTTTGTTGCAAAAGGTGTCGGACAAATATTAGACCCCAAAAAAGCAAACCTGTTTAATATTTCAAAACAAGGAAAAGGAGTTAAGCATTGGTTGTCTAATATTTCCCTAAAATCTCAAAAAGAAATTATTGCACAAGGCGGAAACATTAAACAAAATTTGAGAAAATTAAACATTGCTCAATTATCTGGAATTGCGTATTCTGCAATAATGTTAGGAGTGTTGCTTCCAAAATTAAATATTTGGATGACAAAACACAAGAAAAATACAAACAAAAATATTGAAAAACCTACAAGTGCAGAAACTTCGTTCAATTTCTCTTTAAACAAAAAACTTCCAGGTGTTTTTAAAAAATTTCTTTTTAAAACAAATACAAGAGTTTAATTTTATGGTATAAAGTAGCTATGTCAGAAAAAAGACTCACAGAGAGCTTGGAAAAATATCTACTTGCGATTTATGATATTTCAAAAAATAACCCAAATATCATAGTAAAAGATGTCGCAGATTATTTAAACATAGGCGGAGCCTCAGCTGCAACAGCAATAAGAACTTTAGCTCGACGAGGACTCATTAACTATATTCCTTACGGCAACATATCTTTAACACAAGAAGGTTTTAATACCGTTCAATTAAAAATTTACCGTCACAATACAATTTCAGAGTTTTTAAACCGAGTTCTAGAAATAGAAAAAACAGAAGCAGATAATAATGCAAGCGCTTTTGAATATTCTATGACAGAAGATGTATTAACCAAATTTGTACACTTTCTTGATTTTATGAAGCAGTGTTCCTGCAAGGAACCAAAATGGTTAAAGAGCTGCAAACACAGCCTTGCCAATGGAAAAATATCCGAAAAATGCGTAAACTGTACTTCAGGGTGCAAGGATTGTAACAGCTGCAGATAATAATAAACCCGGATGGATATTTTTTCTTATTTTGTAAAACAAAATTTACAACCATACAAAAATAAAAAATTATAAAATTTTGTTTACACACCTATTTACTTTAAAATATAATTCCATTAATATATGTAAGTAGGTGTTTAGGTCATAAAAACACTAAAACAACTTTGAACATTTATAATCACGTTTTACTGTCAGATAATAAAAAGCCCTTGATTTATTAAATAATTTAGTTGGGCATAAAAAAGACATATAATAGGTTAAAAACACAATAATATTAATGGAGAGGTGTCCGAGTGGTTTAAGGTGCAGACCTGGAACGTCTGTGCGGGGGAAACTCCGCCGAGGGTTCGAATCCCTCCCTTTCCGTGTTTTAAAAGCTTGCATGGCAAACCTATTTTTTGAATAATAGCCTAATTTTTCGCCGTTTTTTACTTAGGTCAAATGGTATGATTATTTTGGGTAAGTGAGTAATTTGAGTAATTTGATTTTTTATCAATAACATTTGTAAGATAACACTTAGTTTGACAACGGAAGAAAACCAACTAAAAAGCGAGCTATGAAATCAAAATGCAAATTCTCAAGTGTTAAAATTTTGGTCTATTTTAAAGATACAGAAGTTTTTACCCTAAAATGCTATAAATTTATTTCGACTCAATAGATAAAACTTAACAGTAGCAGTAATTTATGGAAATTTAAAAAGCAACACATAGTTTGAGAATGCTATATTAAAAATTGCTTAAAAAGAAAGTAAATTAAATCTTTTATGTTAAGATTACTCTAAAAGGGGCAAAATCTTATGAAAAAGAGCAATCTTCCAAATCCTGATATAGTAAACCCGATACCGAATATTGAAAGCTTGATTTATATAAAGCCAACTATTAAAAATCCTAATATTATAGTTGGAGATTTTACATATTTTGGAGATGCTGATTTTGAATCCCATGTGACTCATCATTATGATTTCAATGGTGATAAGTTAATCATAGGAAAATTTTGTCAAATAGCTTCAGGGGTTAATTTTATAATGAACGGTGCAAATCACCAAATGAACAGTGTTTCCACTTATCCATTTTATATATTTGAAGGATGGGAACAAGAAACTCCGCCATTATCAAAAATGCCTCTAAAAGGTGACACTGTTGTAGGGAATGATGTTTGGATAGGACAAAATGCAATAATTTTGCCCGGAGTTCATATTGGAGATGGCGCAATAATAGGGTTAAACAGTGTTGTTACAAAAGATATTGAACCCTATACTATTGTAGCCGGAAATCCTGCTAAAGTTATAAGAAAAAGATTAGATAATAAATTAATTGAATTAATGCTGGAATTAAAATGGTGGGATAAAAGCATAGAAGAAATTAAAAGTTTAATTCCGATTTTAACGGACAATAATATTGAAAAAGTAAAAAATGAAATTCGCATACTCTTGAAAAGCTGATTTTTCAAATCTTCTGTTGCAAATTCTCAAACTTAGTGTCAATTTACAATAACATATTTAATCCGTAATCTTATTAAACGCTTCACAGCGACCTTCTATATTAAATTTTTACTACATTGTTAATTTTTATTGTTACTGTAGTCTATGCAATAACTTTTGCAATAAATCCTCCAAAAAATACAAGCCATACAAACATTATGCCTGCAAGCAGTATAGGTTTTAGTCCGAGGCCTTTTATTTTTTCAAAATTAGTTTCTACCCCAAGGCCAAACATTGCAACGGTTAACAAGAATATATCGAATTCTATAATTCCACTCTTAATTATTGCGGGCAACAAATTTAAAGAATTGAAACCGCAAACAACGACAAATAAAATTGCAAACCAGGGCATTGGCACCTTTGTTCTTTTTGTTTTTGATTTTTTAGCAAGGTAAAGCCCAAGTAAAAATAAATATGGCACAAGCATCATAACGCGTGTCAATTTTACTATAACAGCTGTGTCACAAGCCTCGGGAGAAATAGCGCTTCCCGCTGCAACAACCTGGGCAACCTCATGGATTGTAGAGCCAATGTAAATTCCAAACACCTCCTGTGGTAAAAATCCAAAAGAGCACAAAAATGGATATAAAAACATAGAAATTGTTCCAAAAAGCACAACGGTTGAAACAGCAAGTGAAACCTTGTGTGAATCAGCTTTAAGCATGGAATCTGTGCCAAGAACCGCAGCAGCGCCGCAAACAGAAGAGCCTATTGAAGTTAGCATACATAAATCTTTATCAAGTTTAAATACCCTTGTTCCAAAATAATATCCGAGAAGATATGTAGTAGTGAGCATAATAACATCGGCCCAAAAACCCTGCATGCCAACCTGAAATATTTGTTGAAAAGTTATTCTGAAACCATAAAGAATGATTGCAAGCCTTAAAAGTTTTTTAGCCGAAAATGTAATGCCTTCCCTAAAGTTATCGGGAATAAATTTGTTGAAAACATTTCCTATAAGCATTCCGATAATAATTGCCAAGGTCAGTGAATTCAAATTTATTGCTTTGCAAAAACCTGATTTACATACACAAAACGCAAAAAGTGCAAATAAAGAGCAAAAAACAAGTCCCCTTAAAATCTTCATTATTCATCCTCCGGTATTATAATTATATCAAAAAAAATAACTTACAAATTTTATAACTCTTAGGTGTTATTTTAATTTACATACAGGCAAAGAACAGGCTTTTAATATAAAATATAATTATGACAAAGTTTGCCAAATATTTATTTTTAATTTTTTCATTGGCTGTAATGGTGCCATTAGTGTGTCTATTTTTGTTTGCAAACTATCAAATAAAAAGGATGGAAAAGAATGTATCAAATCTTATTTTGGATTCTGTTTCAAGGGAGATAAATTTTACTATAGAAAATCATTTAAAAATAGAAACTGTCCAAACTATGGAAAAATTATATATACCCACACATAAGGATTACACCAAGGATGAAATAAGACAAATATTTAAAGATGGAAATGTAGAATTTTTGGACAAATTTCCAAGCAAAATCACCTACTATTACGAAACAGACAATACTCCTAAACTATACAGCACTGTTATTATACCGTTTATACAAAATGATATAAAAGGAATTAAAGTAACAAGAGAGGTAAAACCTGATGAATTAAAGCTTTCAGGGCCATTTTTTATTGAGTTATATTCCGGCGATAAAATAGAAAAAAGCAAACTTATAAATTATGTTTCACCAGTTGTTACTTCAAAAGTTTTCCCGGGTTTTGCCAAAAATTTGGAAAAAATTCCTTTTGGAATTCCTAAAGACAAAAATATATCTTATAAAATTTTTAATTTTAATAAGGATATAGCAAAGAATGAAATAACCATTCTTATTAAAACAAACTGGCACATTGCACCTGCAAACCCATACGAAAGGCGCGCCGGGCTTATTATAATTATTGCAGGAGTATTATTGAGCTTTTTTGTCGCAAAATATGTGAATATTAATTTTATAAATCCTTTTTTAAAACTTTCCGCAGCATCAAAGAGAGTTCGCGCAGGAGATTTAAACCTGTTTTTAAAAGTCGGAGTAAAACAAAAAACCGTACAGGAAACTTATGCAAACTTTAATGCGATGGTAAAAGGTTTAAAGGAGAGAAATGAATTAAGAACCGGATTTATAAGAAATTTAACCCATGACCTTAGAACACCATTAATAGCACAGCAAAGAGCCCTCGCGCTCATATCGAATAAATTTAGGGACTTAAATCTTAAAGAAGAGAGCGAACTTACAGAAAGCCTTGAAAGCAATACAAACCATCTTTTAAGGATGGTAAATCTTATATTAGAATCTTATCAGTTTAATTTAAAAAAAGAAGATTTGGAGCTCAAAAAGGCTGATTTAGCAAGCCTTATTAATGAAAGTTTTGCAAGAATAAAGCCTCTTGCTGATGAAAAACAAATAATCCTTGAGAATAAGATTAATGTTGGTGACATTGTAATAAAAATAGATAAAACTTGTTTTGAAAGGATAATAATTAATCTCGCCGCAAATTCTATAGAAAATTTGAGAAACAACGGTAAAATTTTAATATACAATAAATCTACAGGCAATGAGCACAAGATAATTTTTGAAGACAATGGAAACGGCATTGCACAAGAGGATATTGAACATATTTTTGACAGATATTTCAGCTCAAAATCATACAACAGAAAAATTGGTTCCGGACTCGGGCTTGATGTGTGCAAAAAATTAACCGAAATTTTAGGCGGCAAAATCGAGATTGAGAGCAAACTTGGCGAATTTACAAGGTTTATAATTACATTACAAAACAATGAGGAATTAAGCATATGAGCATAAAGGTGATTCTTGTCGAAGATCATGAACTAACAAGAAAAGGTATTTCATACGGATTAAAATCTTATGATGAAATAGAGGTAATAGGCGAATTTGAAGATGGCGGACAAGCTGTTGAATTCATAAACACAAGCCCTCGTCAGCCGGATGTTGTTTTACTTGATATAATCATGCCTGTATTAAACGGAATAGATACTGCAAGAAAGATAAGAGAAATAAATCCCGGCATAAAAATAATTATGCTGACATCGGTTAATGAAAAGGAAACGGTTCTCAGGGCTTTTAGTTCCGGCGCAAACGCATATACGATGAAGAATATAAGTTTTGACAAGCTTATTTCGGTAATAAAAATGGTGCTAAACGGCGAAGTTTGGATTGCACCAAATATTGCAGATTATATTTTGGATGTATTAGCATCAAAGCAGGAGAGCGTGCCATCTAAGACTGCCGAGGATTTTAAACTCACAAACCGGGAAAAGGAAATATTGTCTTTAATCGCAAAGGGTATGAATAATAAAGACATCGCAAATAAATTGGTTATATCCCTTTATACTGTAAAAAACCATGTTAAAAGCATAATACAAAAACTGGCAGTGGAAGATAGAACCCAAGCAGCAATTTTAGCTTTGACAGAAAAAATAATATAGATTTAGTTTTACAGGAAACTTATATAGAACGCTGCTTTTATAGATAGAGGCTTTCATTACAAAACACAGAATCAATGTTTTTGCGTAAAATTGTATATAATTATCTATTTTAAATATGAGTTAGTCGGGAATCTATTTTTGTAAAGTAAATTTACTAAATGCAGGACTTAGTTTAGAGAAATCATTATAAGTGTCTGCAGCTTGAATATTTTGCGGATTATTTACAGGCTCTGCTTGCTTATTATCAACCGTTGACTGCGAAACAACTTCAGAAGGTTCTTCATTTGCATAATATTCTACATCTTTTAATTCTTCAAGCGCCTTCATAACCCCTAATCTTCCAGCCTGTTTTTGCATACTTGCAAAAATTGATTCTGTTATAAATGTGAAAACTACTGTTAGGGCAGTATATGCTGCGCTTCCCACTACAGGAATTGCTACTACACCTTTTGTTAAAAATGCTGCGCTTAAATCGCCATCATTAAGGGCCTGCATAAATTTTTGAGGATTTTTTGCAAATTCATCTATGCAAGTTTTCATAATTTTTGTTGACTCTTCTTTTGGCATATTATCCAGTATTATTTGAATATTTTTATATATCTTAAGTGCCTGTTCGTCAGTCATTGAAGAATTAATAATATTATTAATCAACCTTTGATAAACTGAGCCACTTGGCATAATATCTTTAAGTTTCTTTCCAAGTTCGCGCCAGTTGCCATTTTTAATTTCTTCTTTTAAAGCGGCATCTGCAGCTCCAAGTGTTGCCTTTATTGGTGTTTTTACGGAGTTTTTGATTTTTCCGCCAAACTGCCATACGGCTTCTGTATTAATTTTGCCTTTGATTGTATCTACAATATTTGCATAGTCTGAAATCTTAACATCTTTTGGCAGCCTGTCTCCATATTTATCTAAAAGTTTTCTGGCTGCTTCGCTGAAATTATCACAACTTTCTGTCACATTGCTTAATTCAGATATAATTTTTGTTGCTGCTTCATTTGCGCCGGGCATTAATTTAAATATCTCAGATGAAGATGAAAGCAACTCTGATAGCGAATTTAATGCTTCACTCATCTCTGCCTTTGAGGTATTTTTAAACATGGGGTTTTCAGCAAGCATATTCAGAAAGGCTTTTAGTTCATTATCTTGTCCTTTGATTGATTGTAGTGAATTCAGAATATCTTTTATTACTTTTGCCTCATTAGAATCGCCCGATATCTTGTTTATGATTTCCATTATCCTTGCCTTAGTTTCTTCGGGTGCAGCAAGTTTTTGCATCTCCACTATGCTTGAAATATTTTGAGATACTTCATTGCAATATTTATTTGTAGATTTGCCTTTTAAGAATGCTGTATGTTTTGCAAGAAATGATGTAACTGTTTCTACAATTTTTGGCGCGCCGCCCTTTTTAATTTTAAGTCCGCCTATTACAAGAGGTATTGATGCTATACCTAAGGCTAGATATGGTAAAAATGGCTGGCTCATCTCATTAACAGCTTCTACTGATTCTGAATATTCCTGAGACTTATCATCAACACTTTCAAAGGTTGTAAATAGTTTTCTTTGAAGGTTTTTTGCTTCCTTTAGCTGCTTATCAGATACATCAAGTTTTACAAGTTCATTTAAAAGTTCTTTGTCTTGTTTGGCTTGTGTTTTTCTGTATTTTTCATAGTTTCTATAATCTTTAATAACGCGCGGTATAAATGTCATGTAATTGCCAAACTTAGCAAGTGCAGATTTTTTCTCAGCCTTGACATTGCTCACTTGGGAGAATTGTTCATTAGTATAACCGATAAAATTATTACTGTCCTGCTGCAGTTCGCGTTTTGCCTTATATCTTCCAGCTCTTGCAGAAGCTTTTTGAAGCTTTAATCCTATCAATGCTCCTACTATACCCGTAACGATGGTTCCAGCATATCCAATTACCATATTTCTTCCGTATTTGGTTGTGAAAGCGACATTTTTTAATCTTTTCACCGTGTCGAGAGCTTTGCTAAGGCCCGTTGCGTTTGGGGCTGTTTGTTTTGTTGCATTCCATAAATCTGAAATATAGTCGCATTGTTTAACGATTTTATTTGCAAGGCCTATTAAACCTAATTTTTGCCCATCTGTGGCTTTTAGTTCTTCATAAGTGTTTTTTAACTTTGCCTTTTCAATATTACCAACAGCGCTTTCTGATAATAATTTATTCAAGTTTTTGTCTGAAAATTTTTCACCTAATCCGCTTTTTGTTACGATTGTATTTATTAAGGCGCCAATTCCCATACCAAGAAAAGGTGTTGCACCAATTAACACCCCTGCGGCCGTTTCCATATTTTCAGAGTATTCTTCAGCTTTGTTGTTAATAATTTTTGTAACTCTCTGGATAACTTCCTGATCCTTTTCGGCTTCAATAATTTCTTCTTTTGTTAAAGGTCTTTTAACTTTTCTCTCATCAAGATTGTATTCAGTCTTCCACTTGTCATAACTTTTATTATCCTTTAGCGTGGCTATTAAAGAAGCTCTATCATTATACTTGAATCCGGATTTATCTTTGGATTTTTTAAAGAATGAGAAAAACCCCTTTTCTGCTTTTGTACCGTTTTGTTCCATATTTTCTTTTGCGGTTTGAATTTGTTCATCCGTATATTGGACAAAATATTTAGGGTCTTTTAAATCTTCTCTTGACTGCCATCTTGCAATTCTTGAACTTTTTACCTGTATTTTTGCTGCATAAATATTTGATGCAATAAAACTTCCAAGGCTTATTGCTCCAAAAATCGCACCGGCAATACCGACTGTTTTGTTATAATTTTTAATACCAGGGGTATTTTTGTATGCATTACGAAGTGTTAATATTCTGCTATAAAACTCTTGAACCTGCTTATTTTTAGATTGTGAAAGAATTTTTAGATTCTTTTTGCTAAACAGCTCAAGGTCACTTCCATGTAATTTTTGAATATCTTCTGCCCCGTTAGCTGCAAGCTCTCTTAAGTCTTTTGAAATTTTGAATAATTCTATACCCTTATCAGAAGCCAAGAATGTGTTAGTAGCATTATCAAATTTTGTTTTGGCTGGTTTTAGTGAAAATTTATTGAGCGCAAATGCGCTTAAGCCCCCTGTAACAAGTGGTACAAGCATAGCAAAAGGCATAACGGCAGTTTCGGTATTTTCTGCCACTTCTTCTGAATGCGTATCCATAATATCGACAATATCCATCATGACTTTGCCTTTTGCGGCAGCATTTTTTAATTCCTGTTCAGATGCAGGTTTTTCCTTAGCGAGGGCTTGTCTTTGCGCAGCCCTGTCAGCATCGTCTTTTTCCCATTGTTTAAATGTTTTTCTGTTGCTGACAACTTGTCCGATAGAATTAAAAAATCCCATTTTTTTCTCCAATATGGATATCGTGTGCTTTATATATATAAAGTATCCTGATAAAAAATAATTGCGCTTTAGGTTAACAAAAATTTACATTAAAATAATATAAATATATAAGCGGCGGTAACGGGACTTTGCGAGCTTGTTTGCAAATGTCAGAAATGACAGGGTTCGAAGACCGTTAGATAAATAATGTTAAAAATTCAGCGAAAGTGTAAATAATGGCGGCGGTAACAGGACTTTGCGAGCTTGTTTGCAAATGTCAGAAATGACAGGGTTCGAAGACCGTTAGATAAATAGTGTTAAAAATTCAGCGAAAAGTGTGAATAGTGGCGGCGGTAACGGGATTCGAACCCGTGTCAACAGAATGAGAATCTGCTATCCTAACCCCTAGACGATACCGCTACGCGTTATATAAAAATTTTATCACAGAAAAATTTATTTTGCAAAATGATATAAAATTTCAGTGCAAAATATAGTGCAGAGTTTACAGAAAAGAGCCAATAATTTTGCCTTAAAAAGAAGTTAGTTAAATGCTTTACGCCGGTTAAAAGCGCTTTAAACCAACAGTATAAATTAAAGCACAAGTAACATATTTTACAATTTTACAAAAGACAATCCTATTGTATATCTTTTCCGCAGCAGTTTTTATATTTAAGGCCGCTGCCGCAGGGGCATTTATCATTTCTTCCGACCTTGTCATCACCAATATAAGGCTGGTGCATACCAGGATTTCCGGCAGAATTTAAATTATCAGAAGTCATGCCAGGTGCTGGTACACCTTCAATATTATCGGAAATTTCAATTTCATTATTGGTAGAATTCTTTAAAGCCTTTGTAAGTTCGGTTTCAATTTGCCCGTCAGATGTCATTTTTCGGCCCAGCATGCCCGAAATCGGCGCATCACTTAAAGAAAGGTCAGCAACTTCACTATTATCAGGCGACATTATCTGTACGCCAAATTTTACTCTCATAAGGTGCCTTACTGTTTCAGACTGAATATCAGACATCATAGAGTTGAACAAATTAAATGCGCCCTTTTTGTATTCTATAAGAGGGTCTTTTTGGCCGTATGCCACAAGGCCTATGCCATCCTTTAAATCATCAATATTTGCAAGATGGTCAATCCATTTTGCATCAATCACCTGCAATAGTACATCCCGCTCCAGGTGACGAATAACATTATCATCTGAAAAAGGCTCCTGGAGCTCTTCACCAAGTTTATACCTTTCAACAACGGCATTAAAATTCTCAATTGTGAGTTTTTCATGGTTTCTGTATGCTGCCTTGGTTAAATTCTTAAGGTGGGAGGACATTTCATTAAACCTGAAATTCTTAATATCATCCACAGAAAGGGTATTGAGCTGCGGAAAGACAGATTTCATCTCATTCACCAGCATATTTAATTCATCCGGTACATATTCTGCAGGTGACATATCGGGTGAAATATACTGTCTTAAAATCTTGTCCACCTCTTTTTCAATCATATAGACAATATCGGCGTTCAGGTTTTTAGAATTCAGCACCTTCTTTCTTTGTGCATAAAATTTTTCTCTTTGAATATTAATTACATCATCATATTCAAGAACGCTTTTTCTGATATCAAAATAATGTACTTCCACCTTCTTTTGGGCGGATTCAATTTGTCTTGTGATTAAAGGCGAATTTATCACCATATCATCGCTCATAAACTGGGCAATAATATTTCCGCCGAATTTTCTCATTAAATCATCTTCAAGCGATAAAAAGAATTTAGTAGACCCCGGGTCTCCCTGCCTTGCAGCACGACCTCTAAGCTGATTATCAATACGGCGGGATTCATGGCGCTCTGTGCCTATAACATGTAATCCGCCAAGCTCAATTACTTTTTTATGTTCTTCCTCTGTTATAGCACGCGCCCTTGCCAGTGCTTCTTCTTTTTTTGTTTCATAGTCAGGCGTGTTTTGAGGGGTTATTCCCATAGAGTCCAATTCTTCTTTTGCAAGATATTCAGGGTTTCCGCCAAGAAGAATATCGGTTCCTCTTCCTGCCATATTTGTTGCAATCGTAACAGCGCCCACACGGCCAGCCTGCGCTATAATATAGGCTTCTTTTTGATGGTGCTTGGCATTCAGTACATTATGCTTAATTCCTGCCTGAGACAATAACGTGGATATTAACTCAGATTTTTCAATACTGATTGTTCCAACCAAAACAGGACGGCCAATTTTTGCCATTTCTATAATTTCTTTAACAACTTCTTTATATTTAGTTATTTGCCTATTAAAAATAGCATCAGCCTCGTTTATCCTAATATCAGGCTTGTTAGTAGGAATTGCGGTTACAGGAAGGTTGTAGATTTTGCCAAATTCAGCTTCCTCTGTCATAGCAGTACCTGTCATGCCTGATAGCTTGGGATAAAGCCTGAAAAGATTTTGAAACGTAATACTCGCAAGGGTTTGGGATTCATCCTGAATTGGCACGTTTTCTTTGGCTTCAATGGCCTGATGAAGCCCGTCAGACCATCTTCTTCCCTGCATAAGACGGCCCGTAAATTCATCAACAATCACAATCTCGTTATCGCGGATAACATAATCAGTATCCAGCGTAAACAGTTCCTTGGCCTTAAGAGCCTGCAAAAGATGGTGAGCATATTGTGTTTGAATATCAAATAAATCATCCACGCCAAGCAGCTCCTGAGCCTTATCAATGCCTTCTTCTGTCATGATTATGTTTTTATTTTTTTCATCAACTTCATAGTGGGTTACTTTTTCTAAAACCGGAGCTACTTTTGCCATTAATTTATATGTTTCTGCTGATTTTTCAAGACGCCCTGAGATAATTAAAGGGGTTCTTGCCTCGTCAATCAAAATACTGTCAACCTCGTCAATTATGGCGTAATTATAAGGCCTTTGAACAAGTGCATCCGTGCTTGTTGCCATATTGTCGCGAAGATAGTCAAAACCGAATTCATTATTTGTTCCATAGGTAATATCACACGCATAGGCTGCTTTTTTCTTTTGAAAATCGAAGCTATCAGCTGATAAAATTACACCAACCGTTAGCCCCAAAAATTCAAAAATTCTCCCCATCCAGTCTCTATCTCTTTGCGCAAGGTAATCATTAACGGTAATTATATGCACACCCTTTCCTGTCAGGGCATTAAGATACGCAGGAAGCGTTGCAACAAGGGTCTTGCCTTCGCCTGTCCTCATTTCCGCAATATGCCCTTCATGAAGAAAAATACCGCCAATTAACTGAACATCAAAATGGCGCATATTAAGAACGCGTCTTCCGGCCTCGCGCACTGTTGCAAAGGCTTCAGGGAGGATTTTATCAAGTGCTGCTTTTTCAAGGGCTCTGTCTGTCTTATAATCTTCAGATTTTTCGCGCTTCGCTAAAATTTCTTTAAATTCAGCGGTTTTTGCCTTCAGTTCATCATCAGAAAGTTTGGTAAATTCTTCTTCAAGATGATTAATGTGCTCAACAACCGGCATGATTTTTGCGATTTTTCTCTCGTTTGGATCTTTAAAAACCTTAAGTAATACGTCAACAAGGCCCATATTATAAAATTCCCCCAATAATCAATTTCATATCATTAAAGATTTTAGCACAAACATAAAAAATAAACTGTCCAATTCGCTTGGCCGGCTGGCGGGGTTTAGTTGTTTATCAAAAGACAAATTTGTTCCGCTTCAAGAGTTTGTCTATTTTTTGCATTTTTTGAAATAAAAACGGGTGCCTAAACTCAAAAGGAAGCTTATCTACAATTCTTATGGTTTTTGTTTTATAATCAAATTCCTCAATTGGATTATTTTTTGAATAATAGTGGTCATAATCCCAGTCTGCCTCTGGATTTCCAGCGCCCTAACCATCTTTTATATATATTTTATCATTTTCTTGATAAATCTTAAAACCACATCTGGGTTTTATAAGTTTCGCTATTTTTTCAATCTTATTCGTTTTGACATCTAACATTAAAATATCGGGATTATAATCAAAATCATACAATCCATCGTAAGCATATTTCCTTAGACCGCCAATCAGAAGAACATTGCCGTCACCCATTTTAACCGCCTTATGGGAAGGTATACAGTTTTCTAATTCAGGGCCTTTTTCAAACTTGTTAGCCTTGGGATTATAAAATTCCGTCTTCGTTACACAAACACTGACAGCAGCCATATAATTGCCGCCTGCAACAAAAATTCTGCCGTCATTTAGAATAGTTGCAGAATGAAACACCCTTGGATAAAGCATATCCGGACCTTTCTTAATAATGCCGGTTTTAGGATTATAAATATAAATATGAGGCACGCTAACAGGCCGGGTGTATTCCCCAAAATAACCGCCTATTACCAAAGTTGTTTCTTCATTTAACTTTACATATTCCGCACCCCTTGGAAAAGACGGATTAAAATGAAGCTTTAAGGAGGCAGAAATTTTAAAATAAAAAAGGAAACATATTGCTAGTATTACCAAAATAATTAAAATTTTTCTGTTGTTTTTTTAAAAAATTTTTCATAATTCATATTATACAATGCAAGAATAAAGCGGGCGTATTTAATGACACGACGGGATTGAATTATATCTTAAAGCACGCTCATTATAAAAAATTCCAAGCCCTATTGTAAGCACTGCATTATCCTTTAGTATGGCTGATGTATTTTGCGTATAAAAGAGGGGTGTTTTTATAAGAACAGACTTCATTCGTTTTGTTTTTGGGTCAAATATTATAGCATGGCTAAATGGCAGCTTTGAGTTATTTTTGTAAAAAAACAGAGTATCATTAGAAAGAAGCATTGAAGAAAAATTTTCTTTGTCTTGAAAAGCCACTGCGCCCAGGGGGTTTAGGGTCTTTGAATCATAAAAAAACTCTTTGATTATTACATTTTTATATTTTACATCATTCTTTTTTGTGGCGGTGCAAAAAGCATCCTCTGCAGGTTCTTTGCTTACAATATAAATTTTATCATCAATGCAAAAAACCTCAAAAACGGCTTGGAATTTATCAAGTCTTCCTATTAACTCAATTTTATCAAGCTTTACATTATATAAAATTATATCCCTGTTAAACCTGGCATAGCAGTTCTTATTGCCTTCTTTAAAATCACCCTCTATTCTGCCGCCGATAATAAGAACGTTTCCATCGTTTAATTTAACAGCCATATGTCCATATATGGTATCGGGCAAAGCAGGGCCGTACTCAAACTCATTTGTTTTGGGGTTATAAAATTCAAGCCTTCTATCGCTCACATCGGGCCAATATGCCATTTTGCCGGTTTTGCCGCCTGAAATCAGAACTCTGCCGTCATCAAGGGTAACAGCACTATGGTATGCCCTAGGTATTAGCATGTCAGGGCCTTTTTTAATTTGCCTTGTTTCCGGCAAAAAAATACTGGTATTGCTTAATATTTTTTTCATCATAGGGCTACCGCCCCCTGTAATCAGGATATTGCCGTCGTTTAGCTTTGCACATGCAGAATTGCTTAAAATTTTGTTTGCATCGGAGTCAAAAACTGTGCGGATTTTGTTGTTTTTTAAATCATAGTACTTAATCGCATGGCTTCTATAAATAAATGCATCGCCATTATCAAGCGGTATTATTTGATATGAAGCGCCTAGCGGCACATTAAAGCCATCTTGAACAGAAACCCTGGCAAAAGCACCCATAGAGACGGAATAAAGGTTTTTAATAAACAAAAAGAAGGATAAAACAATCAGAATAATTGTTACAATTTTTACATTAACAGGTATGTCCTTAATTTTCTTCATAAGCTTGCTCCACAGTGAATTATACCTCCATTAGTGAAAATTGACTATATTTTATGATTAGGTAAAATTAAGGAGATTAGTATTTTATAACGAGGAGGAATTTTGGAAAGTTTGCATGAAATTGTGCAGCAAAATGCCGTTATGATTAGTGCCATTATTCTAATTGTAGCGTATGTTTTTATTGCATGGGAAAAAATTTCAAAAGTGACAGTTGCGCTCTTAGGTGCTTGTGCTACTTTGTTTTTAGGGCTTTTAAGCTCTAATAAAACACCTGAAACTTTGGGTGAATATTTTATTAATTTTATTGATTTTAATGTAATATTTTTACTTGTTTCAATGATGATAATTGTACATATATGTGCAAGATCTGGCATGTTCAAGTGGATGGCAAATGAAATTTTAAAATTAACAAAAGGCAAACCAAAGCTTGTATTGTGCGCCCTTGCACTGTTTACAGCTATTGCCAGCGCATTTTTAGATAACGTCACAACAGTAATTCTTGTTATGCCGATTACCTTTGTTGCCTGCAAAAAGCTTGATTTAGACCCTATTCCGTTCTTGATAACCGAAGTTTTATGCTCAAATATAGGCGGAACAGCAACATTAATCGGTGACCCGCCAAATATAATAATAGGCTCAGCTGCAGGATTCAGCTTTATGGATTTTGTAAAAGAGTTAACAGGAATTGTTGCTATAATACTGTTTGCGACAATCGGAATTTTGATTTTCTTATTCAGAAAACAATTAAAAAGCACACCTGAAAAGATGGAGATGGTGACAAAGATTGACAATTCAAGAACAATCCTGCATAAGGGGCTGGCTATAAGGTCAGGAATAGTATTAGCCCTTGTTATACTTGGGTTTATGACACATGATTTAACGCACATTCCAACATATTTAATTGCGATGATAGGCGCAAGTGTTCTTTTGGCCTTTGAAAAGCCGGCAAAACTTTTAATGAATGTCGAATGGAATACGATATTCTTCTTCATCGGTTTGTTCATTATAATTGGCGGACTTGAGGCTGCTGGCGGAATTGACCTTATGGCAAAGTGGCTATTGAAGGTGACAGAAGGTTCTCAGGCTGCAACAGCTATGATTATCCTTTGGGCATCAGGAATTTTGTCAGGTATTATTGATAATATCCCTTATACTGCGACTATGGCGCCCATGCTTGCCACAATCCAAAGCATTGAAGGGGCAGAATACACACATCCTCTTTGGTGGTGCCTATCTTTAGGTGCTTGCCTTGGCGGAAATATGACAATAATAGGCGCTGCTGCAAACGTTATTGTTTCTGAAACTGCCCATAAAAAAGGCTACGCCATATCTTTTGTAAGATTTCTAAAATATGGTCTTTCAATAACAATGCTTGCGCTATTATTAAGTACAGCATATATATATGTAAGATTTTTAATTCACTAAATTACCTTAAAGACGCATTTTGAAGGCTTTCAGCCAATTTGGCCAGCTTATTAATGCGTCTTTTTTAAAAAAACATTTGTAAAGTTTTGTAAACCAAGGATTTAAATGATAATTTCAGATGCGGATGATAAAAATTATCCCAAAAAAAAATTAAATAGATGCACAAAAAATCAAGCCAGTAAAGGGTTTGGAGAAAATTTCATCGAAGATACAGATGAAAAATTTATACAGGATGCGAGCATAAAATCAGATGGCGGTCAAAATAAAGAAACAGGCGGAAACCCAAGAGCCAAGGAGCTTTTACCTGCTTCAAACGAGTATGATGAAACCTATGAAAAAACAATCCGCCCAAAGACATTTGATGAATATATTGGGCAAAATTCCCTCAAGGAAACCCTGAAAATTTCAATAGAGGCCTCAAAAAGAAGGAATGTGCCGCTTGATCATCTATTATTTTACGGGCCGCCGGGGCTTGGTAAAACCACACTTGCAAATATAATTGCAAACGAGTGCGGGGTGAATATCAAAATCACCTCTGCGCCTGCATTAGAGCGCCCAAGAGATATTATAGGAATTTTGATGAGCTTGAAGGGCGGGGAAATTTTGTTTATTGATGAAATTCACCGTTTAAACAAAGTGGCTGAAGAGATACTATATCCTGCAATGGAGGACTTTTTTATTGACCTTACAACCGGGAAAAGCCAGACAGTGAAGACCATGCGGGTGCCTGTGCAAAAATTTACACTTATTGGCGCAACAACCAAGGCCGGTGCGCTCTCAGGCCCGTTAAGAGACAGGTTTGGGATTATCCACAGGCTGGAATTCTACACCCCGTCTGAGTTACAGCACATTGTGAAAAGAAGTGCAAAAATTTTAAATGCAAACATTGATGATGAGGGCGCAATGGAAATTGCTCTAAGATCAAGAGCTACTCCAAGAATCGCAAACCGCCTGATAAAGCGGGCTAGCGACTATGCGCTGGTAAAATCCGACGGAAAAATTACTAAAAAAATTGCGGATTTGGCCTTAAAAAATTTAAACATTGATAATTTAGGGCTGGATAACACTGATAGAGCGCTTTTAGGACTAATTATAGAAAAATATAACGGCGGGCCCGTAGGTGTAGAAACGCTGGCAGTGGCTCTGGGAGAGGATATCAGGACTATTGAAGATGTGTATGAGCCGTATTTACTGCAATCCGGGCTATTAATGAGGACTTTGAGGGGCAGAACGGTGACGAAATCTGCATATGTGCATCTCGGGTACAAAATTCCGCCGGCAGGAAACGGGCAAATAGGGCTATTTTAGGCTGTTTTAAAAAATATACTTAAAAGGTTTTATATTCAACTTAAAAAGATATGTGCACGTGCAAAATATAATTACGCCCTTGTGGGCCTGTGGTATTTTTTAGTTGATTTTTACAAAAAAATTGCCGTATTTGCTGATTATTAAAGGGTTTTCAGGTTTTTACACGGTAAAAAAAGCTTATTGACGCGGTTGTTCGAGGCTTTTTACGAGTGCGGAAAAAACATTGGTGATAAAAAATACGGTAAATTCCTTATACAGAAAGGTTTTTAGACATATTGCACGGATAAAAATATTATAAACTAAGGGTTTTAGGATGTTAAAGTTTAAAACCAGGCTTAAAGGTAGGATTCAAAAGGTATTTAGGGGTCTCAAAGAGGTTTAAATACTATAGAACATTAGTTTTTCACAGCAATGGTGCTTTAAAATGCCACTCGTAGAAAGGATTTAAGGGATTAGGGAACAACAAGTGCAAGTAAAGCTGCTTAATAAGATAAAAGAAGGGTTCAAAAAACGCCAAAAGAAAAGCGTTTTAAGGATTATTAATGCATAATGACTGGTAAAATTGCCGCTATATTTAAAAAACTGTTTTAATAATTCTTAAAAATATTGCAGCACAAGGTTTTTCACGGCAAAAATTAATAAAAAAGCAGGGGCAGAAAAAGCACAGATAAATTATAATAAAAACTTTTTGATGATTTTATTCAAGTTTGTTTTTAAAATATTATTTCTTTTTTTCTTAGAAAGAAACTTCAATAAAAGTAAGAAAAAATATTAACAAAAAACGGACACGGATAGACAAATGATTCATTATTTAGTTACAAAACTTAACATTGCCATGCTTTTTCTTAAAGTATAAAAATACAATGCCGATATAAAAATATCAGCCAATATAAAAAGTAAAATGTGACAAAAAAAAACGAGCTGCCAGATATCTGATTATGATAAAAAAGAAGGACAAGGTATGACACATATTGATTCAGCAAAAAAGTATAATTTTACAGAATCCAGAGAAATCCACAATGACGGGTGGGTGCCTGCTTATTCAACAAAGGGGCTAAAGAATGTTGAAGACTTTTTTGGGAATGGCAAGGTAGATTTAAAAGACGGTGTCAATGCCAAAGAGGCTGAATATATAATCACCGAGCTTGAAGATGAGGATATAATCAGCAAAAATGATTTAAAAATAACCGATAAAGAAATTAAAAAATTTCTAAAAAGCAAAGGGCAAGATGGAAATAAGACAGCAGTAAAAAATTTTAAAAAAATACTCGGGCTGATAACAAAAGAATATGCCGATACAAGAGATGGAAAAATAGGCACAACAATGCAAAGCGCAATGACTGGCGACTGCTGGCTTTTATCAGGAGTAAATTCATTGAGCTATTCCGATGAGGGCAAAAAGGTTATCAAAAATGCACTTGAATATAAGGATGGCAAGACAATAGTGCATTTTAAAGGTGCTGATGTGGATATTGAGGTTTCAGACAAGGAATTATACAGTACAGAAAATAATCCAAGAATAAGACGCGCCGGCGGCGATGATGATATGATAATTTTTGAGATTGCGTTTGAAAAATTAAGAGAAAAGATTGCAAATTGCGATATAGTTTTATCTGACGATGCGCCTGCATATATGTTTGAAAGCGAATATGTTTCAGATGTAATGAATGAAGAAAATGACTGGGGCGGCACAAAATCAGCCCTAACCGGCGGAGAAGAAGCAGAAATAATATATTATTTAACAGGCAAAGAGAGTGAATATACTGATGAAAAAGAGAATGCAGCAGAAATTTTGGATAAATTCAGTGCGGACAAAAATAAAAACTATACTATGAACTGCAACACAAAGAGTTACAGAACAATTAAGGATGTAAACAATAAATCAATAGAACTTCCAGGGCCACATGCCTATGCTGTTAAAAGTGCGGATAAAAAAACCGTAACAATAACAGACCCGCATAACAGCGGCAAAGATATAGTTTTATCAAAAAAGACATTTTTTGAAGCTTTCGATAGTTTTTCAGGGTGTGATTTATCAATTAAAGGCTCAGGTAAAAATTTTATTCAAAAAACTAAAAAGGAAACGCAAAAAAATGCCGACGGCACAAAAACAGAAACCGTGATGACTAATGATGGCAGAATAATTATGAAACGGACTTTTGATACAAACGGAAAAGAATCTCTGCGCGAAGAATATAAGGATGAAAAATTAAGCAAAAGCACAGAATATAATATAAAGACAGGAAAGAAAAAAACATGCACAGAATATGAATATGATGATGAAGGGAAAAAAGAGTCTGTAAGAAAAACAAGCTATGATAAAAAGGGCAATGAAACAAAAAAAGAGCATAAAAGTTACGACTATGATGAAAATGACCTTTTAGAAAAAACAAGAAGGGATATATCATATACTGATAAAAACAAAACAAATCTTGTAATCAGAAAAGAATATGATGAGAACAGGAATGCTACAGCTAAAACAATAACATATTTAGACAAAGAAGGCGCAAAAACAAAAGTAGAGACAGACTCAAACAATGACGGCATTATTGATAAAACAGAGTATTATAAGCACAAAGAAGATGGCAGCTTCTATATAGAAGTAGATGAAGATAATGACGGAACAATAGATTATAAAAGAGAATTTTAAAATAAAAAGGAGGCATTTAAAAAAGTGCCTCTTTTGATTTTTATTTGGTTTCATTTATATTTTTAGATTTCTGTATCCTTTTTATATTTGATTTAAAATACAGACTTAATGATTATATTTTAGGAGATATTTAGAGAAATATATCCTCCCTTGGAGGGATTTTTTGCTGCTTTTATAGCTTTTTAGTTTTCACACATGGGGGTGTAATTTGGCCGCTTATTTTTCCGAACAGCATCTTTTGTAACAGTTTCTTAATGAAAGAGGATTTTTGCTAAAGCACAGAGAGGAGAGGACGATAAATCAAATATATATAATTTTAAAGAAAGGAAAATATGAAGGATATACATTTAAGTGGCAGTGAATATAATTTTGATGACAAGAAAAATATTTCCGCTGCGCAATATAGGGGCGGCAGCGGATTAAAAAATATAGAAAATCTATTCGGAGACGGCAAAGTCAATTTGAAAGACGGAATAGATAATAAAAAGGCCGAATATATATTTTTAGAGCTGGAAAATGATGGAATCATAAGCGATGAGGACAAAGAAATAACAGAAAAAGAAATGAAACAATTTCTAAAAAACCATGGGCAGAAAACAGATAAAAATGCAGTATACAGAATGGGTACGGTAATTAACAGCATTACAAAATTTTTTGCTGCAACAAAGGATGGCACCATAGGAAGAACCGAACAACAATCAACAGGTGACTGCTGGCTTTTATCCGGGGTTAATGGTTTAAGTTATACAGAAAAAGGCGCACAGATAATAAAGGAAGCACTTGAACACAATACTGAGAATAATGGCGAAAAAGGAACAACTGTACACCTTAAGGGGCTAAATAAGGACTATTTTGTATCAGACAGTGAATTAGAAGATGTAAAAAACAGCAGCAAAATGTCATTAAAATATTCAAAAGGCGATGATGACATGATAATTCTTGAAATGGCAGTTGAAAAAGCAAGGAATGAAATAGCAAACGGTGATATTAATTTTTCAGATGAAGGATCGTTTATTTTTGGCACATCAGATATCTACAGTCAAAATGCAACGTCATATTTGTCAATAAGAAGCGGTTTAACGCTTGAGTCAATGTATTATCTAACCGGTAAAGCAGGTGAAAGTGCAAGCGACAAAGATGACATGAATAATCTTTTAGATAATTTTATGGAAAATAATAATAAAGATTATGTATTAACGGCCTCAATAAATAGCGGCGGCGCAAGAAAAGGCGTTGCACGCGCCATTCCTGCAAAAGACGGCTCAACCACAGTGAATTTAGCTGGCGGACATGCTTACTCAATAAAAAGTGCTGACAAGGATACGGTAACGGTTATAAATCCACATGACTCAGGAGATGAAGTTGTTCTTACAAGGGAAGATTTCCTTGAAATATTTAATAGGATATACAGCCTTGATTTATCCGACAATAATCCTGAACAAGATTTAACGATTAAAACTACTGCAGAAACAAAGAAAAATACTAACGGCACAACGACAAAGACAATAAAAGATGAAGATGGCAACATAATAGGCAAATATTTATTTGATAAAGATAACAATAAAATCAGTTATGAAACAGAGGATGATATAAAAACAAGTGTTCATTTCCACCCTGAAGATGAGATTGGAGGCTCCATAAAAAGACAGAGAGATAGCTCGGACAACAAGACAGAATTTACTAAAACCAGATATGACAAATCAAGAAAGATACAAGAAAAAATGTGGAGCGTAACAATCAATAACGATGACGGTACAAAAACAAAAAAGGAAACAATAGAAAATTCGGAAGGAACATATGTAAAAAATAAAATTTTTGATAAAAATAACAAGATTAAAGAAATGAGCATGGATAGCGACGGCGACGGCAAGATTGACTATATTGAAAAATACAAAAGAAACAAAGACGGCAGCTACAAAAAGAAAGTGGATGGCGATGGCGATGGCAAAATTGACTATGTTGAATATTACAACAAAGACAACGAATTAATAAAGACAAAATATATGAATAACAAATAGCGCTTATAGAAAGAATTTTGCACACTTTACAGTGGTTTTACTTAGAAGGATTTTAAAATGGTACAAACTATTAATAATGGCAGCAAATTACAAATTTTAAGCTTACAAACTTTGACAAATAGAACAGATGTTAATTCCCTTGGAAAAACGTCCAGCGGCAGCAAAACCAACAAAGAAGAGGCTGCAATCAAAGAGAATGAACTTATTAGTGTAAGTATTGATGAAACAGAAGAGACAGAAGAAACTAAAAAACCTAAAAAGCCAGATGACGGCAACAAAATAACTCCTGAAAAAGCGGCAGCGAAAGCAAAAGCGACAGACCCCGCTACAAGAGATGGGGTGATAGAAACAACAAAACAGGGCTATGTCGGTGACTGCTGGCTTTTATCAGGCACAAATGCGTTAAGTTACATAGAAAAAGGCAGAGAATTTATTCAACAAGCATTGCAGCATGATGAAAACGGCACAAATGTACATTTTGAAGGAGTTGGCGATTATTATATTACCGCAGAAGAATTAGCTAAAAAGCAGGAAAGCGGCGAATGCTCAAGCGGCGATATTGATATGCAGATACTTGAAATAGCGGCCGAAAAGGCAAGAAATGACGTTCTGAATGATAAAATTGTTGCAGATGATGATACATATGCAAAGGCAAAGGAGAGCATTTGGGGCGGAAATTCGCTTGAGATGATATTTTATTTGACCGGAAAAACCGGAGAGATGACAAAGGATGATGAAGAAAAAGAGAAAATTCTTGAAAAATTTACACAAAGTATCGGTAAAGACTATGTAATGACAGCCGGCACAGGCACAAGAGTGGTGTATGTAAAGGACGTGGACGGCAAAAAGACTAAAATAGCAAAAAATCATATGTATGCTGTAAAAAGAGCTGATAAAGACACGGTTACAGTTATTAACCCCTGGGGCTCTGATAAAGAAATTACACTGCCTATAAAATCGTTCCTAAAAGCATTCCCGACAGTTATGGGATGCGATTTATCAGACAACAACCCGACCAAAAAGAGTGCAGTTCAAACAGAAAGCACAACAGAGGAGCTTAGTGACGGCGGAAAGCTTGAATTGATAAAAAGTAAAGATGATGGCAGTATATTAAGAAAAATCAGGTATGATAAAGACGGAAATAAAACACTTTATAAAAAATACAGTCTGGATGGAAAATTACAGCAAAAAATAAAATACACAAAAGAAGATGACGGAACAGAAGGCCAAACAAATGTTTATTACCATGAGGACGGCAAAACACCTATGGTTCTTCTTAAACAAAGAAAAAACGGAGATAAACTGGTATCCGGAGCGCGTATTGATTATTATGAAGATGGCAGTGTTAAATCAAAACTAAGAGAAGAGCATACGGACGGCAAATCAACAAAAAGAAAGGAGCTAACATACGCTAAAGACGGGAGATTGAAGGAATCAGACGTAATTTATAAATACAAAAACGGAGAGCTAAAAAATATTACAAAAACATACGAAAAAAATGGCTCATACAGTATAGATACATCTTATGATTATAAAGACGGGAGTTCAAAAAGCTTTATAAAAGAATATGATAAAGAAGGCGTATTAAAAGAAAGCTATGCAGACTACATAAATGCAGATGAAAAATCAAAAAGTGTATACACAAAATATGACAAAGACGGAAAAGTGATTTACAGACGATATGAATACATTGACGGTGATGGAAATTTAATAAAAACTGAGATAGACAAAGATGGCGACGGCAAGATAGACAAGGTTAAAAAATAATACCAATACAAAAGCTTGTGAAATTTTTGTTACGATTTTTTAATATTTAGACTGTTTTATTAAAAAAATAAAGACAGACTGCCGATATATAAGAATATACCAGGTAAAAAAGGTATCACAAGATTTAAGGCAAGGCCGCCAAAAGAAGGAGCAACATAATAATGGTGCAGATTAGAAACAATAATAACAGAAATTCAGCAAGCGCAATAAATAATAATTCAACACCAACAAAACAGGCGGCAAATCTTGGCAGTAAAAGCAAAGTACAAAGCGGCGGACTATTTTCGAACATCACAACAAGCAGCAGCAAAAATACTTTAAGCAATGCTGAACTTATTTCATCAGCCAAAGACAGTAAAGGGATTTATGAAAAGATGGGGTTAAGCCTTGGCAAAACTTCATCCGCAAACGAAAAAACTACCGATATAAAAGATACGCCTTTGAGCACAAAGGATGGAGAAATAGGAAAAACCTCGCAAGCTGATGAAGTGGGGGACTGCTGGCTTTTAGCTGCGGTGAATTCTTTAAGCTATTCTAAAAAAGGCAAACAGATAATAAAAGATGCACTAAAATATGATGATACTAAAGGAAGTACAACTGTTGACTTTAAGGGTATCGGCCAAAAGATTGAGGTTACAGATAAAGAATTAAAGCAGGCAATTAAAAAAGAGACTGTTTCAAGCGGAGATGCTGATATGGCGGTTTTAGAGATTGCTGCAAACAAAGTAAGGGAAAAAATTCTAAACGGCGATATTACACTTGCGGAGAATAATTTTATATTTACAGATTCTCTTGGATACAACAGTAAGGCAAACTCTACAAACCTGGAAGCAGGGTATTCTTTGGAGATGATGTACTATTTAACCGGCAAAACCGGAGAATATGCGGATGACAATACGGGCAAAAATAAACTTTTAGACAATGTCCAAAAAAACGGCTCTGAGAATTATGCAATGACAGCATCCGGCGCAAAGGAACAAACGATAAAAGATGCCAACGGTAAAAATGTAAAAATAGAGGCAGACCACTCTTACAGCATTAAAAGTGCTGACGATAAAACTGTTACGATTACAAATCCATGGAATTCAGACGAAGAGATAATATTATCAAGAAAAACATTCCTGAAAACCTTTCCTGATGCTTACGCTTGCGATTTGTCCGACTCTAACAAAGAGGAAGATTACGTTATTGGCACAAAAATAAAGATGAAAGAATATGATACAGGACTAAAGGGAAAGATTATAAGAGCAGAAGACGGCACAAAGCTTGAAAAGTATGAATTTAACGACGACAACGAAAAGGCAACATATACAACATATGGCAAAACAGACATCGGCACCGATTGGAAGATGAAATATGTATATAATACAGAAGAGGGCAACCTTCATAAAACACGTGAACGTTTTATTGATGAAAATGGCGATACTATTAAAATAGTGCGTGTACTTGATGATAACGGACGAATATCAAAAATTTTAGAATACAAAAACGGCGTCAAGGTTAATGCCTTTATTGGACAGCGCAATGACTCAGGGGAGCTTACAGGCGTTGTTGCAAAGGGCTACAATAGTGATGGCGAAAGAATTGCAAGAAAAAAAGAAAAGGTGGATGACGGGTATCTTCAAATGTTTGGCGATATAATTGAATAAAAACACCTGTATGGTTCTATTTTCTTTTGGCGAAAGGTTTTAAGCACAGTAGAACAATATTGGGATTTTTGAAGCATAGCTGATATTATGCTCATTATGTTTAGAATCTAACTGCCAAATGCTTATTGAAAAATTATTTTTTGCTACAGTCCTATTGGATGTAAAATTAAAAATCAGAAAGTTGTTTTAAGAAAATATCAGCACGTGCCATAATTTTTTCTCTTGCAGGGGCGGTATCACTCAGTGAAACTTGCAAATAATCAAGCACGCTTGAATCAACTGCCATAGTTTCAGGTTTTATGGACACAACCCTGTCTGCAATATAGACAATACCCGCAGCGAAAGGAATTTTTGCCAATTTGGGATTATGATGGTATCTTACAGTATCAACCAAAATGGATGGCAGCTCCCATTTCTCGCAAAGTCTTGCACCAAGCTCTGAGTGGGTAATACCGTAATTTTCCTCTTCAATTTTAAGAAGTTCTTCAAAATCGCCTTTGCAATTGTTATAAAAATTTACATATGAATCAGAATGTTTTGATTTTAAGATAATCATTCCAATATCTTTTAAAAAGCCCAAAATAAAGGCGTCATCAGGGTTTATAGTCTTGTATTCGTTTGCAATGTATTCACAGGCTGTGGCTGAGGCTATTGAATGATTGAAAAAATCTTCAGGGCCGTCGTTATCATACAATTTTTGCAAAACAAGCGTTATTATAATGTTTTTAACCTTCATCGCACCAAGAGACAATAAAGCTTTATTAATAGAAGCCAATTGCCTTTGGGCAGAGCCAAAGTAGGGAGAATTTACAAGACGAAAAGTTTTGCTTGCAAGAATGGTATCCTGCATTAAAAGCCTTGAAAGAGCTCTCGTATCCGCCTGCGGAGAACGAATGGCATCAAGAGCCCTTGCCATAGGTTCAGACAATGGCGGCATAAAATGCTCATATTCTTTTGCAATTTCATTATACTGATTATCAGCCATATTTTTATACCTGCAAATGTTTTTTAATACTCATTAAGCTGCCGCCTGCAGCAAAAATTACGCCAATCAATATGACTGATAAAACTACAAGCCCCTGAGCAAAAGAGAATACAGGTATTGAAAAATGTTCATGCATCATCTGCAAATATTTTTGGGCAATATTAATTGGAATTACCGCAAGCAAGGCGCCTAAAAAGCCGTATATTGCACCTTGCAAAACCAACGGGCATTTAATATACCAGTTGCTTACACCCATAAGACGCATGATTTCAATTTCCTCTTTTCTTGATTGAATTACAAGCTGAATGGTGTTATTTATTACCGTTATGGTCAGAAGCGACGTTATAATCATTACAACTAAAGTGACAGTATGACTTGCTTTATTCAGCATTTCAACCTTCTGCACCCAGTCCTTTGCAAGGCCTGTATCCTGAATATCAGGAAGCTTTTTAATATCGGCCATAACGCCATCAATATTTTTTAATGTGTCAACCTTGACCCGAACAGTATCCGGCAGAGGATTTTCGACATCCGGCATATCGATTTCACGCTTTAAATCTTTCCAAGATTTTTCTTTTGAAATATATGTTACATTCTTAACATGGTCAAACTTTTTTATTTGGTTCATCGTCGAATTAACATCGGCTTGCGGTTCAAGATAAACACTGATTTGAAGAGAGCTGCCAAGTTCATCCACAAAGCTTGACAACGACAGGGTGGTTCTGAATATTGCTCCAAAAATAGTAAGGATTGCCGCCATTGTTGTAATAATTGCAATATTAATCAAAAAACCGCTTTGACCAATGCCCTTAAAGGTTTCCATAAGAATTCTGTAGGCAATTCTGATTTCGGTAAGCCAATCTTTGGGAATATGTGATTTTACCTTTTGTTTTAGTCTGTTTCTTGTAGAGCCGTTAGTCATAAGTACCTGCCTGCACGTCTTTTATTATTTGCCCCTGTTCAAGGGTTATAACGCGTTTTCTAAAATGATTAACAATAGCATGATCATGGGTTGAAACCAAGATGGTAATACCTCTTTGGTTAACCTGCTCCAATATCTGCATAACCTCCATTGAGTTTTTAGGGTCCAGGTTTCCTGTGGGCTCATCGGCTATTAAAAGCGGCGGGCCGTTTACAATAGCACGGGCAATGGAAACTCTTTGCTGTTCACCGCCTGAAAGCTCGGTCGGTTTTGACCTTGCTTTATCTTCAAGTCCCACAACCTTAAGGGCGCCAAAAACCCTTGCCTCAATTTCTTTTGATGAAATACCCATTGTTCTTATAACATATGCGATATTGTCATACACTGTATGACTTTGCAAAAGTTTATAGTCCTGAAATACAATACCCATACAGCGTCTCAGGTTTGGAATTTTATTTGGATGGAGGTTTGCAATATTTATACCGCCAACCAAAACCTGTCCTCTTGTAGGTTTTTCCTCCATATAAAGCATTTTCATAAGGGTGGATTTGCCAGCACCAGATGAACCCACAAGGAATACGAATTCACCAGGGCTAATATGAAGATTTACATTATAGAGGGCAAATTTATTTTTATATTGTTTAATTATATCTTTTAATACTATCATTATTTTTCCAAAAATTTCTTAATCTTTGTGTATAATTTTTCTTTTGTGAGGCCATAATGTTCCATAAGAATTCTCTGCTCGCCGCTTTGGCCAAATTCATCGTTTGTGCCGATTCTAAGAACAGGCGCAGGATAATTTTCACAGAGGGTTTCACATACAAGCGAACCAACACCGCCAATAATGCTGTGATTTTCAATCGTCACAACTTTTTTTGTTTTCTTAACACTTTCAATCAAATCACCAACCGCAAGAAATGGTTTTAGGACAGGAATATGCAATAGCTCTGCCTTAATACCGTCGTTTTGAAGCATTTTTGCTGCACCTAATGACTCTATCAAGGTTTCGCCATTTGTTACAATTGTTACATCGGCTCCATCTAAAATTTTAACAGCCTTATTTGGAGTGATTTTATAGGCATTTTCATCAAAAATTGTCTTAAGATTAGTCCTCGGCACACGGATATATACAGGGCCATCCACAGTTATAGCAAACCTTACCGCCTCTTTTACTTCATTATAATCAGCCGGCACAATAACTGTCATATCAGGAAGGGAGCGCATAAATGAAACATCTTCAAGAGCCTGATGAGATGCACCGTCCTCACCAACAGTTATTCCACCATGGGTTGCAACAATTTTTACATTTAATTTTTGATAACAGATTGAATTTCTAATCTGATCAAGACACCTTGCTGTTGCAAACATAGCAAAGGTGCTAACAAACGGTGTTTTTCCTGCTATTGCAAGACCCGCAGCTGTTGTCATCAAATCCTGTTCAGCTATTCCGACATTAAAAAAGCGGTCAGGAAAAGCTTTATGAAACATACAGGTTTGGGTTGAACAGCTTAAATCAGCATCCAAAACAACAATGTTATTATCCTTTTTGCCAAGCTCTACAAGAGTTTCACCATAAGCAGCACGTGGAGATTTTATTTCATCAACATTTTTTAAGATTGAAGTATTAAGCATTTAATTCCTCCATTGCAGCTTTTGCCTCGTTTTCTTTTGGCACTTTGCCATGCCAGCCGGCATTATTTTCCATAAATGAAACGCCTTTACCTTTTATTGTGTTGGCAATTATTGCATAGAGCTTATTTGAAGCTTTTGCCGTCAAGAGTGCCTCGATGAGCTCTTTAACAGAGTGCCCGTCAACTGTTTTTACAATGAAGCCAAAAGCTTCAAGCTTTTTATCAAGCGGCTCAAGACACTTTACATCATCGCAGGAGCCGTCAATTTGAAGTTTGTTTCTGTCAATTATAATGATAAGGTTATCAAGCTTTTTATGAGAAGCATTCATAAGAGCCTCCCAAACACTTCCCTCCTGCATTTCGCCATCTCCAAGGAGGGTAAAAACTTTAGCAGGATTTTTATCAAGTTTTAGGCCTAATGCAAGACCAACCGACATTGAAAGCCCTTGCCCCAGGGAGCCTGTGGAGGCTTCAATGCCTTCAAGACCATATCTTACAGACGGGTGACCTTGAAGCCTTGTGCCCAGTTTTCTAAAGGTGGATAATTCATCAGGATTAAAGAAGCCGCATCTTGCTAAAACACTGTAAAGAGCAGCGCTTGCATGGCCTTTTGATAATATAAATCTGTCTCTTTTATTAAAATCAGGAGACTTTTTCCATTCGGGCGGGATATTTAATATTTTTTTGTATAAAACAGCTAAAATTTCAACACAGGACAAGGAGCCGCCAGGATGGCCGGATTTTGCCGAACAAATCATATTAAGAATGTCAATTCGCACCTGTTTTATAAAATTATTAAGCGAATCATTGTTTGCCGTTTTTTCTATCATCTGCAATCACTCTTTACTCTTCTTTAATGCTTCCATTATACTGTGAAAAAGGAATAATGGCAAAGTTGGAAATATTCTTTTAAATCTTTCAGGTTGTTTAACTGTTCTATACAGCCATTCAAGCCCCAGTTTTCTATATATTTCAGGAGCTTCTGCAACACAGCCTGCCATTACATCAAATGTTCCGCCAAGACCAATGGAAGCCACACCCTGCAATGTGCTTTTTAATTTTGCATTAAAAAATTCCTGTTTTGGGGCACCAAGTGCAGTCAAAACAAGGTTAGCACCAGAATTTTTAATTTCTTCAATCATTTGAGTATCATCAGAAAAATAGCCGTCATGACTAAAAACAATGTTTAAGGCAGGATATTTTTCTTTTAGAATCTCTGTTAATTTATTGTTAACTTCAGGTTTTGCCCCAATAAGAGCAAGCTTGTAACCATATTTATCTGCAAGTTCTATCAGGCTTGCTGCAAAGTCAACACCTCGTATCTGTTCCTGTTTAATTCCCTTAAAAGCAAGGGCCAGTTTAATTCCAAAACTATCCGGAATAACAAGCTCAGAGAATTTTAAAACATCGGCAAAATCAGGATTTCTCTTTGCTGTTTCTATCATTTCGGGGTTAATTGTAACAATTTGAATATTTTCACCGTTGTCAAGCGAAGTTTTAACAAAATTCAGCGCTTCGGTATATTTTAAGAGATTTATTTTAAAACCTTGAATACTAGCAATTTCCATCATAATTATTATAATATCACAAAACTTTTAAACATTGACTTTAAATGATTATTTTATACAATTAGAGAAAGAAAAATCACGGAAAAGTCTGATTATTAAATAAATTCAAGGCAAAATTATTATGGAAAAAGAAAAAAGAAATATAGGTGTAATTGGCTGCGGCATATGGGGAAGAAACATTGTAAGAAATTTTTACAATCTTAATGCATTAAATACCGTCTGCGATATTGATAAGGACAATATCGAGATGATTCAAAAAAATTACCCGAATGTGAACGTTACAAATAATTTTGAAGATTTATTAAACAACAAAGATATTGAAGCCATATGCGTTGTAACACCTAGCCATACACATTTTGGAATTGTTAAAAAAGTTTTAGAAAAAGGAAAGCATGTTTATGTTGAAAAACCCATTTCAACTGTAGCAAACGAGGCTTATGAATTAAAAAAGATTGCGGATTCTAAAAATTTAATTTTAATGGTAGGGCATCTTTTATTATACCATCCTGCTGTAAACAGACTCCAAATGCTTATAGCAGAGGGGGTTTTAGGCAAAATAAAATATGTTCAAAGCGACAGGCTGAATATTAATTATTTTAAGAATGACAGAAGTGTAATGTGGGATTTAGCACCGCATGATGTTTCAATGATTGCACATGTTTTAGGCAAAAATCCGGTTAAGGTTTTAAGCGCAACAGGCTGCTGCAGTGAGGATGCTAATATTTATGATATTACACACTTAACAATTGAATTTGAGGGTGAAATTATAGCTCATGTTTCAGACAGCTGGATTCATCCGCAAAAGAGGGTAAGCCTGCTTGTACATGGTGAAAAAGCTACTGCAATTCTAGATGATACTTTAATGGAAAATAAACTACAGGTTTTTGATAATAAAACACCTGCGCAAAAAAGTATTGAAATTTTTGATTACCTTGAAATAGAGCCATTAAAACTTGAGTGCCAGCATTTTATAAATTCTGTTAAAACAGGTAAAGCACCAAGGTCTGATGGGGAAAACGGCTATATTATTACAAAGGTGTTAGAAGATGCTGAAGCAATACTCCTAGATTCTTCAAGAAGGAAAAAACTTGATAAGGTAGACTTTGCACTTTCAAGGTCAAAAAGATAGTTATAAAATAAGCTACATGCGCTGTTAATCAAGATGGTCGGTTTTACAATTTTAAAATTCTATATTCTTCTTGGCGGATTTTATTTTACAAGATTGAAAAATTTGCAAAAATAGAGCAAGTGAATTTTAAATACAGCTATTAAATATTTTCTATTTTATTTTCATTCCAGACACAAAATTAAAAATGGGGCCTGTTGTTTTTTCTTTAGGTTTTTGCTTTAAAAGCTTCTTAAAATACAATTTTATAAATTTGAAATAAATATAGCGTAAAGGCGTCCCGGGTGGAGGAACGCCTTTACATTTGACGAGGTCTGATGCAAACTCTGGCGGGGTGGTGGAGGTGCCAAAGCTTGCGCCCCGTCTTGAAAATACCGGTTAGGCATTGGCGGTGGTAACCGGTACCTTCAATAAATATTATATCAATCTTAAATTTTTTTTCAAGAACTTTTTTTAAAAAATTAAACAAAAGATTATAGTAAAAAGTTACCAACAAGCTGTAATGGTTTCAAGTGATACAAAACAGCCCGTCAAGGGCGTTTTTACCTTAGGGGTGTTTAATCACCTAATTTTTTTGCTTTTTCCATAGTTCTTTTTATTGTCTTAAAAAGAATTTCATCAATATTGGAATTATTTAAAACATTATTTCCAACCTCTGTACAGCCACCGGGTGTTGTTACGGCACGAATAAGTTCATCCGGGGTATCCGGTGTTTCAAAAAGCATTTTTGCTGAACCCAGTGCAGTCTGGGCTGAAAGTCTCAGGGCTGTCAAATAATCAAGACCGAGCGTTTCTCCAGCTTTTGCGATTTTTTCAATAATGTAATAATAAAATGCTGGGCCTGAGCCTGATATTGCGGTCACTATATCGATATCTTTTTCCTCAATATATATGGCTTTTCCAAGGTTTGAGAACAAATTATATACAAACTCCGCATCATAGTCATGGGCAAATTGACCCTTACATACTGCGCTCATGCCTTCTGAAATAAGCGCCGGAGTATTTGGCATGACTCTTACCACTCTTGTATTTGGCAGAGCCTCTTCATAAACCTTAAGAGAAACACCGGCAAGAATTGAAATCAAGAGATGATTTCTCACCTTGTCTTTTATTTCATCAAGCACTTCTTTGATTACAAATGGTTTTGTAGCTAGCAAAACAATAGAGGTTTTTGCCATTAATTCTTCAATATTAGAAGCAGTTTCAATTGTTAAGTTTTTTGAAGCACATTTCATTGTATCTTTATTTACATCAAAACCTATAATGTTTTCTTTTTTCATAAAACCGCTTTTAATAATGCCGTTAATTATAGCTGTGGCCATTCTTCCTAGACCTATAAAACCGATTTTTTGTTCCGTCATATCCATTTTATTCATTTCTCCCGTATGCCAAACTTGACACTTTAGTATGTCTAAACTATTATATTTCATACCGATAATAGAAAAATGTCAAGGAGAAAATAATGCGTCGTACACTTGAAGGCACAAAAAGAAAAAGACAGAAAGTAAGCGGCTTTAGGGCAAGAATGGCCACAGCCCAAGGGCAAAAAACCCTGAACAGAAGGCGCGCAAAAGGTCGTCACAGCTTGGCAATTTCTGCAAAGAAACGTGCTTAAAAAGCAAAACAGACTTAAATCAAACTCATCATTCAAGGCAACTTATTCACAAAAAAGAGTTGTCTCAGATGAGTTTTTTGTATTATATGCAGGCAGAAACAAAGAAAACCCTGAATTTGAAACCAAGATAGGCTTTGTGGTAAGCAAAAAAATCCATAAAAGGGCTGTCAAAAGAAACAGAATCAAAAGACTTGCAAGAGAAGCTGTCAGACTTTCGTTTAAAAACAAGGAAATTGAGTCTTGCAAATTATTTCAAAGCTTAATTTATGTAGCAAAAGATGAAAGTTTGAATTTGGATTTTGAAAAAACCAAAAAAAGTGTTACAAAACTTATAAATAAATTAGCAAATAAATTTATTTAGGGGTATTATACATCTATAATGAATAGTTTACTTAAAGATATAAATTGCGCTAAAGACAAAATTCAAAAACCTAATTTTGAAACCCGCATGGGCAGAGAATTTTTGGCGTTTTATTTGAAGACAAAGTTTAAACAGATAATAAACTGGGATAAAAAAACCGGGCAAAATTTGTTCACAGGTGTTAAAGATAATTTCCTTGAAGAATTTTTAGAAAGATTAATAAGCAAACCCAAGGAAAGAATTTTAATCGGAATAACAGGAGAATCAGCCTCAGGCAAGTCAACCATTTGCAATGAAATTTCAAGAAACACAGAAAGGCTAAATCTGCCGGTTACTATTTTAAATGCAGATAATTATTTTAGGGATATTTCCCATTTAATTAAAGAATACGGCGATTTTGACAAGCTCAGGGATGCTGGCTATGACGTTGATGCGCCTGAAAATTTCCAGCTTGATTTGATGGCAAAAAACCTCCTTGATTTAAAGCAAGGGTGCGATATTTTAGCACCCAAATACCTCGTAAACGGCACAGGAGTAAGTATTCCATCAGCACTCCCTGTTAAAAGTAACAAGGTAATTGTAATTGAAGGCATGGCCACTATGTTTGAGCCCGTTAAAAGTCTTTTTGACATTAAAATTTATGTAGAAATTGATAATAAAATAAGAAAAAAACGGTTTATAAACCGTGCTAAAAGCCGCAATCAAGATAAAGAAAATGCTCATAAGCACTGGGAATATGTGTTAAGGTCTGGTGAAAAGTATATTCAGCCTGCAAGAAAAGACTGCGATATCATTGCAAGCGGCGAATGCGATTTGGATTATTTTTCAAAGCTGATTGAATATATAAACCTTGCAACAAACAGTTTTTTGGAAGAATAACTAAGGTACAAAATACCCTTTTATGGCTGCAATCAATGGTGCGGCGTTATTTTTTAATGTTTCAAAATCAAAACTATTGTCTATCTTATAATTCCAGCCATCATAATTATCAAGAGCAGTTTCTGTTAAATCATTTTCATTTGTAATGATACCGCGTGCTTTGCGGGCATCCAATGCGGCTTCAACCCTAATCATAAAGGCATTATTAGCTTTGAAAACATCTAGTTCATGCTCAAGGCGCAAATCAGGTACAATTATATCAGTGTTCATATTCAGAATTTCATTCAGCCAAAAATCAGGATTTTGTTTTCTACCCCAGTCACCAAGCCTTATAAGATCTGTTCTAAATTTTGATTTATTGTTTTCTATTTCATCAAACGTTAAACTATTGTTTTTTGCATACATTAGTTTTATGGCATCGCCTATGCCAATTCTTTTAAAGCTTTCAAATTCATTAAGCAAAAGTTTTGCTAGAGTATCTTTTCCTGAGTACTGTTTTCCTGATATCACGATTATTTTTTTCATAGCAAAAATTATATTATACTTTGAATATCAGATAATACTTCAAAATTATGATTTTTGCAGGATTTTGGCAAGAAATAATTTGTTCGTGCCTATTTTTGGGGGCAAGTGGACTGCAAATAAAAATACGCGATAGAAGATGGCAATGCATTTTCTCCATAAAATCTGTAATTTGCGGGCTGGGTTTGAGCAATGTTATTATTTTGTTTGAGATTTGAATTAGGATTTGAAATATTTAGGTGCAGATTAGAATTTAAATAATTTAGTGCAATAGCTGGCCAGGTTAGACTTAGGGCTTTGCTTTTTGTACAACTTGTTGAAAATTGGGTTTAAGGGGAGTATGATGGGGGAAAGGGAAAATAAAGGTTACTTGGTTAATAAAGTAATTTTGAAGAGTAAAAAGAGTTTATTATTATTTGTAATATTATTTTTAGTAATATTTGTAACAAGGGCTTGTGCTTTTAATTTTGAAAATGAAGGGCATTTTGAGAGAGTTAATATATTCTCCTAATGGATTAAACGGAACAAGTAATTTTGAAATATATACACCAAATAAATAAAAGAATTAAGAAATAATTATGGGGGCAATTATGGATAACGCTACAAATGCAATATTATCAAATAAGCAAGAAGAAGATCTTGAATATGCAAGAACTGTTATTGAATATATGTATAGGACACAAAGTAATAATGTTTCTGTTAATAAAAACACTATAGAATATCTTAAAAACGAAGGTAAAATAGAATATAATAAAAATACAGCCACAAAGAGTGATGATTTAGATGCAAGGATAATGGATACTTTAGGAAATAAACCCATGAGTGAATTACAAACAGGTAGGTTGGGTTAGCGAAGCGTAACCCAATAAATAATAAAACCGTGTAATAATTGTTTTAATCATCATTTGTATTCAGGATAAAACAGGTGTGGTATGAAAAATTTAAAGGATAGAATTGATTTTAGTAATGTTGGGTTAAAACCCAACCTACGGACTATTAAACAGATAAACTTCAGTTGTATATGGTTTTTTCTCATCTTTACTGCCACCACCAATTAACACATTTCCGTCTAGCAATAAAATTGCTTTACTATGACCATTTCTGGAAAAATTAGGTTTTGTTTTTAAGGTTTTAAGTTCATTTGTTTTTAGATCATATATCTTTGCCATTTTATATTGCTTAAAACCTATTCCAAAACCTGATGAACCGCCAATAAACAAAAGGGTGTCATCAGGCAGTAAAATTGTTTCGGTATAAAAATCCAATGGAAAATCAAGCCGGTACGTCTCGAGTTTATCGGTCTGTGTATCAAAAATAGCTGCTAGAGTTGAAGATTTATGGCTAGAATCACTTGCAACAGCTGCAATTAATTTGCCAGATTTTAATTTAAACATATTACCATATGGGTAAAATTTGGTAATAAACTCAATAGTATTAGAATTATTTGCAAGTTTGTAAATACGCTGTTCACAATTTGTTTCTTCAATAAAGGTGCAGGCAAAGATATAGACATCATTTTTTTATCTTGAATAATATCTCTTATATATGAAAGTGTTACAGGTAAATCAGGGCCTTTTTCAAATTCATTTGTTTTAGGGTTATAAAATTCTGTAGATTTCAAATCAACTTTCTTTAATTTATCTGAATACCTACCGCCAATAATGAATACCTTCCCATTATTAAGTAGTGCCGCCTTATGTTCTTTTCGTCCCGTTATCATATTGGGACCTTTTCTAACTTGATTAGTATAGGGATTATAAATTTCGGTTTCATTTGTGGAATATCCATCTCCAGTTTCACCACCAATTAAAATCACATTATCATTTTTTAATTTAACAGGACAGAATGTTTTTCTTTTAACAATTGTTTTTGCTTTTTTTTAATAGCTTAAATGTATTTAAATCAAAAACAGACATAACAGATTTGTTATTATAATTACCAAATCGTATCAACTTGTCATTTTTTAATATAAAAGCACGCCAGTTGTTTGCAACAAAACCATTGTGACTTATTGGATAAAATTTTCTTGTTTTTAAATCATAGTATTCACTATTTTCTACACCAAGACATATGACTTTATTATTAAATAGAATAGGTTCTCCAATATGTTCTGTAAAATTGGCATTCCCCACCCTCACAAAGTCTCCTTGTTTATGCGGAGTAATGAAAGACCATTCAGCAGGGAAAAAGTTTTTCATAATGAAGCAGAATGTTAGCATTGAGATTATTATTAGAAGTGTTATTTTAATTATATTTTTAAATTTTAATTTTACATTTGTTTTATTAATCATCTTATTTAGTTTCTCCCCTGCTTTTGTTTTTTGTTTTTTATTTTCTATCTTATTTAATTAAAATGAAATATTCCAGGAATTATTCCATGCACCGTGCACTGAATTGTGCAAAATGTTAGTTAATTGTTATGAATTTAGCTTCTTTGATTTGTTTATTGCCGTTGTTATCTGTTTTGTTTACTGTTGTATAGGATAGGTGTATTTCTTTTATTCCTGCTTCTTCTAAAGTTATTGTTGTATTATCGGATTTTAGGAGTTTGAGGTCAGAGAATTTAAGGTCAGTTATAGTGATTTTGCCGTCTTTGTCTGTATCAAATTCAGCTAATGCTTCTATTCCTGATTTAGCGTATTCTCCGTTTTCAAGTAATGTGTTATCTCCGAATAGTTCTAATCCGTTGTCTATTGTTCCGTTATTGTTTCTATCGTATACAAGGATTGCATCACCTGAATTTATCCAAGCAACTTTTTGTGCTATGCCATCATTATCAATGTCAAAGTTTCTTCCATTTTCGGGTTTTGATAGAGAGATTATGTTGTTGAAATCAAGGTCGAAGATTAGGGGGTCGACGGGTTGGGTGTTGGCGGGACCAGCTTTATCAGGGACATCACCAACGCCGCCGTTGGGTTTTTGAGGACCGATTTGTCCGCCTATTGGTGGAACATCTTCACCTTCTTTAGGGTTTTCTTCTTCGATTAGATTACCTTCATCATCATGATCATAGTTTGATTCACCTGTACCTTTGCCTGAACCTATTACGGAGCCATCGCCGCCTCCTGAACCACCTTCTCCGCTTCCGCCTTCGCTACCTTCGTTTCCTCCGTCATCGCCTTCGCCTGAGTTATTTCCGCCGGGGATAGTGGGTTCTGGGGTTCCATCTTCTTTGTATAAATAAATACCTAGATCACAGTTTTTAAAACTTTGAACGGTAATTTTGTTATTGATGATAAGGTTTGGAGATATATATTGGAATATGTTGCCATAATCATCTCTCCATTTGTATTCTTCATTTGGAAGTCTTGTTGCCCTGTTTAAGAAAATACCATCATATTGAATGGCGCCTATACCATCTGAATCTCCTATTGTACTTTGCCCGAACCGTCTTCCTGTGATATATATATCGTAACCTGTTCCGCCTGATAAATAATTTTTACCAGGGCCATCATGAAGATTATCATTGCCGGAGCCGCCATATAGTCTGTTATTCCCAGTATCTACATACAATTCATCATTACCGGTATCGCCGTATATGGTGTCGTTGCCAGAACCTGCGTATAGGATGTCATTGCACGTGCCACCTCTTAGGGTGTCATTTCCTTCGAAGCCATGGAGGGTGTCGTTGCCAGCTCCACCTGACATTAAATCAGTTTTATTTCCGCCATAGATTATTTCATTATCTTTAGAACCTTTGATTGTGTTTTCTTCATTAGGAAGCCCCAGGATGTAGGATTGATTCATAGTTTCATATTTGAATTCGTGTTGAATGAGATCAGGATTGCTTCTCAATATATTTATTGCATTTTCAAGAGATTTTTTAGAAACCCTTACAGATATAGCATTACCAAAAGCCTTTAAACCAACACTTGTTAAGTCATTAAAAGTTCTAAATATATTTTTTGAATCATAAAACCAAAGAGACAGACCTTCGCCTTCGCCAAATCCATTTGGTGCGTATGTTTTTATCTTTGTGAAATCCATATCCAATATTGCACAATGCGCATCAACAAGGGGGTCTTTTGTAATTGGATACGGAGGTATTAATCTAAAGGCTCCCAAATGCACATTAAACATGCCGCACCAATCATTCATGATTGAGTAATTAATAACATTTAAATAACCAGTCAATTGTTTAAAATTCAATGTTTTTGCTACTGCATATGCACCAGGGGCATTGAAGGTGAATGTACTATGGATTTTTGATTTATCATTCAATGCATAAGCACATATAAGCTGTGCAAGACCACCACCTAAAGAATGTCCTGTTATATAAATAGTGGCATTTGGATATTTTGATATTACGGCCTCATAAAATGTTTTAGCATCATGATATTGTTTTGGCACCAGACCAGTTAAAAAACATAAATCAGCTTCCATGATATCTTTATTGAATTCTCTTGCAGGTTCGGTTCCTCGATAAGCTATAACACCTTCATTTGTTGTCTCATTGTAATAGAAGGCAGCTTGACAGCCGGAATTAGAGGTGTAGAAGTTTTTATTAATACTTTCAAAATTACCATTTATTTTGTCTATGGATACAATTTCAAAACCAGAGCTAGTAGGTATGGCAGCTGGCCAACTCTTATCATCATAAACGTGTTTTGATAAAATCGCACATAATTCAACATCAATTGTCATAATTTTAATTTCCTTTCTTGTTTTCTATAAAGTGTAATTTTGCATATCAAATTTAAGCATTCCAAATTAAACCTTCTCCTTTCTATAAAGAACGCTTTGTTACATTGATATATTTATACAGTGTTTAATTCAATTGTTTATAAATGTTTTTTACTTTTATTGTTCAATTTTGTTGTTAAACATATAAATTTCAGCAGCAAGAGGATCGGTTTTTTTTCTATTGCCACCCATGATTAAAATATTCCCATCCCTCATAAGGGTTGCCACGCTGTGTCCATTTCTTGGAAAATTTGGTTTTGCTTCTAGTGTTTTAAATTCATTTGTTTCAGGGTTATATATTTTTGCCATTTTATATTGCCTAAAGCTCATTCCAAACCCTGATGAACCACCAATAAATAAAAGGGTGTCATCTGGAAGTAAAATAGTTTCAGCATAATAACCATTTGGTAAGTCTAAAGAATGACTTTCTATCTCATTTGTTTTAGGATTAAATATTGTAACTTGTGGAGAGCCATTATTTCTATCTGTGGTTGAAAACATTATCATTTTTTCAGATTTCAACTTAAAAACATGACTGTGGGTTGGAAGCTTTGATACATATTCAAACTTATCAGAATTATTTACAAGTTTGTAGATACGTTCTTCGCATTTGTATTCATCAACATACGTGCAGCCAAAAACATAAATATCATAATTTCTTAGTTGAATAATTTGATGAGTATACGGAAGCGCCACAGGTAAATCTGGTCCTTTTTCAAACTGATTATTTTTAGGATTATAAAATTCGGTAAACTTAAAGTTTTTATAATCGGCTTTATTATCTGAACTCATACCACCCACAACAAATACCTTGCCGCTATTTAATAATAACACTGCATTATTCTTTCTTGGAAAAATCATTTCGGAACCTTTAGAAATATCTTGTTGAGGTGAGTACATATAAGAATACTGTTCCCCGGTTATTAATATAGTTTTATTATCCAATTCAATTAAGTTTACAAAACCATCAAACAATTTTTTATCAATAGTAATTTGTTTAAACCTTCTAGCTTGGTAATCATATATTTCTGCACCATAAAAACCAACAACAAGTATATTGCCATTATCTAATAGAAGTGTTTTGGCACTATTCGCAGAATTATTGGTATCCCCCACCCTCACAAAATCGCCTTGTTTATGAGGAGTAATGAAAGACCATTCAGCAGGGAAGAAGTTCTTCATAATAAAACAGAATATTGATATTGTAATTATTATTATAATTGTTATTTTAATTATTTTTTTAATTTTTGTTTTCATTTTATATATTTCCTTTTTGTTTTTATTATATTTCTTTTGATTTTTAGAGGCTTATTTGTTTCTGTTTCTTATTGTTTTTAGTGTTTTTATTATTGCTTGTTTTCGTTTTTTATTTTTATTTTTGATTTTTGTTTTCAGGTTTTTGTTTTTAGTGAACAAAATATTTTTTACCTTTTCACTATACCTTGTCTTCAAAAGCTTTGCAAATGAAGAAGTGCGGGCATTATGCAGTGAACCATGCACTGAATTATGCAGTGAACAATTCAGTGCACGGTGCATGGAAAAATTCCCGGAATATTTCATTTGAAATGCAGTGGTGATAAGGGTTATAGTGAATTTATGTTTTAAAAAAATTTGTTCACTAAGTTAAAGGAAGGAAATATTATGGACATTTTAAATTTACTATCGCCAATATTGGAAAACATAGGGTATCCTGCACTTATTTTTCTGGTTTGGTATGTTTATCACAATTCACAAGTGAAAGCTATTAATAAAATTATTAAAAATAATTTTGAAATATTAAAGCAAATGCTTGTGACAAACCAAGACAATACGGGGATATTATCAAGAATTGAAAACAAAATTGATAATAATCTTTGGTGTCCCATTTTAAAAAGAGAGATAGTCCGTAGGCTGGGTTAGCGAAGCGTAACTCAACAAATAATAACAAAACAATGCAAGAATTGTTTTGTTATTATTTGTATTCAGGATAAAACGCACGCAGAATAGGAATATGAAAAATTTCAAGGATTGATGATTTTAGAAATGTTGGGTTGAAACCCAACCTACAGGCTTTTATCAAAATCTCACAATAGCTATACCGTTAAGTAATCAAGGCGGCCGTAAATTAAAATGCGCCGTTGAACTATGTTTAGAATACTCCAAATAAAAATCCGCCTATATTGGCGGATTAATACATTTTCTCCATAAAGTCCGTAGCCGTTAAGCTAAATAAATTCCTGGTTTATACTAACTTTTCACTTACATTTATATAAAGTATTTTTGTATATATTAATTGCATAAAAAGTATATATTGTTACAAAACTTAATAAAGTTGAATAAAAAAGGCAATTTTTAAAAACGGAATGTTTTTATTAAAGTGTAGAGATTTTAAAAACACCACACGAGAGATTAAAAACTTTAGGAGAGTACAACTATGGGCTGGGTAACATTATCGCTCAGAAAAATGGCATTAAAGCAAAGGATATCAAACCTTGAGTACAGGCTGGTTCAAATAAGTCAGGAACAGCAATCCCTGGCAAACCAATCATCCTACACTCAAAGATATCTCGGTGCCGTACAAAATCAAAAACTCTCTCAACTGAATGCCCAACGTACAAACTTCTTAGACAGCGCGAGAGCAAAATATCAAAGCTCTGACGGAACATCTATGAGCACTAACGATTATATGGATTTACAGAGTGCTATGGATCAAATAAATTTAAATTATCAATTCGAACAAATGAATATGGAATCAATATTCCAAACACAACAGGATTCATTATTGCAGGAAATAAATACAAAGCAGCAGCAGCTTGAGCTTGAACAGGAACAAATTCAGACACAGCTTTCTGCAGCAAGGGCCGAGGAAGAGCAGCTTTCTGAGGCTGTAAGCCAGGATATCAAGAACAATGCTATTAAGCTTGTATAAAAGAATGATTAATTAAGACAGTTAATTAATTTTGGATAGGGAAATAGGTTTATATTTATGCCCAAAGTGAGCTATTGCTTTCTTTTGGGCATTTTATTTTATGGCAGTCATTATAGAAAATTATTTGTACGTTGCAGCAAATGTCGTATTTTCAAATTTTATAAACAAATAAAGAAGCCGAAAAAAGCACCTGATGCACTTTTTCCGGCCAACAGTAGCAAATACGGCATTATTCTTAAGAGACGACTTGTGATAAAAAATGTTCCTTTTTTATATCATCGTGTTTTTGAAAAGCGCAGAAATTTTGTTTAAAGTATAATACTTTTTATGCAAAAAGTATTTAACAAAATTAAAGATTTAAACATTAAGATATTATACAAAAAAGAAGAAATTTACCCTTACGCCTTTGATACTGCGCCAATAAAGGATGAGGTCACATTGCCGCTTTGCGTTGTTTTTCCAAAAAATACAGAAGATGTTCAGAATATTGTAAAGCTTGCAAAAAAATACAGTCTAAATATTGTTCCAAGAGGGGCAGCAACCTGTCATACATCAGGCTGTAAACCAAACAATAAAAGCATTGTGGTTCATCTTTCTTTTATGGATAAAATAATAGAAATAAGCAAAGAAGATTTAACAATCAAGGTTGAGCCTTATGTTACGATAAAAAATTTGCAGAATGAAGCCGAAAAGCTTGGGCTTTTTTTCCCGCCGGACCCTTCAAATCTTGCAGTTTCAACGGCAGGGGGCGCTGTAGCCCTATCATCAGGCGGCCCAAGGGCATTTAAATATGGCACAACAAAAGACTATGTTATAAACTTAAAGGTTGTACTTGCGTCCGGAGAAATTTTACAAACCGGAGCAAACGTTGCAAAAAATGTGACAGGATATAATTTAACGCAGTTATTCACAGGCTCAGAAGGAACGCTTGGAATAATTACAGAAATTACATTCAGGCTTATTCCAAAACCTGATAAGAGGCTTGTCACACTATGTTATTTTGACAGCATAATTAAGGCAGGATATGCCGTTAATAGTATAATCAATGCGCTAATTGTGCCATCAACATTAGATTTGCTCGACAGAAATACTCTTAAAACAATTGAAAAATTTAATCCGACAGGACTCTTTGAAGAGCAGGAAGCTGCTTTACTCATAGAAATTGACGGCAGTAATGCAAAAATAAAAGAGGATAATGAAAAACTTTTTTCAATATTAAAGGAAACTGGCGCTATTAAAATAATTCAGAGCAAAAATGAAGAAGAAAACGAAAATATTTGGAAAACAAGAAGAAGCGCATATGCCTGTGTTACAAAATTAAGACCAAATGCTGCAACAGAAGATGTTGTAGTAAACAGAAGTAAAATTGTGCCATTAATTGAAGGTATACAAAAATTAAGCAAAAAATACAATATAATAACCTGCATTATGGGCCATGCCGGGGATGGTAACATTCATCCGAATTTTGCACTCGATTTAAACAATAAAGAAGAAAGAGAAAATTTTGAAAAACTAAAGGATGAACTGTTTAGACTTGCAATCAGTTTAAATGGAAGTCTTTCAGGAGAACATGGCATAGGAAGCGAAAAGAAACCATATCTTGACATTGCACTAGAGCCAGTTGCACTTAAATATATGGAAAAAATTAAGAACCTTTTTGACCCTGATAATATTATGAACCCAAATAAGATGTTTTAAGATGATAAATACTGCAATTAACAAAATAAAAGAATACAAAAATTATACAAAAGAACTGGTGGCGCTATCAATTCCTATAATTTTAGGAAATGTCGGCAATATGCTGATTGGTGTCGGCGATGTGATTGTTGCTGGACGTCACAGCACTATAACCCTTGCTGCAATAAGTATTGCAAGTGCTATTTTTATGACGTTTTTAATAGCAGGAATAGGCTTTATGGCAAGCATTTCGCCTGTTGTGTCAAACCTTCGCGGCAAAAGGATTCCATCAAAGAATCTATTCAGGGTGACAACCGTTTACTCGCTTTTGATAGGATTTCTATTTTTTGCCTTAATAAGATTAATAATCCCAACGGTACCATATATGGGCCTTGCAGATGATTTATCGTTTTATGTGGTTGAATATCTTGAAATTTCAAGCTGGGGAACCTTTGCAGGACTTTTGTTTGTAGCATTTAAAGAATTTCTGCAAGCATATGAAATTGTTGTTTTTCCAAACTTAATTGTTGTCGGTGCGATATTTTTAAATGTATTTTTAAATATTGTACTTGTTTTTGGCTATTTAGGCTTTCCAGAGCTTGGGGTCAAGGGTCTTGCTATTGCAAGCCTAGTTGTCAGGTGGCTTATGGCAATATTTTTATTCATATATTGTATTCCGTTCTTAAGAGGCAAGGCGAGTAAATATAAAAGCTATATAAAAGATTTAATTAAAACAGGCTGGCCCATTTCTCTTGCTATGTTTTTTGAATTTTTAGGGTTTAATATTACGGCTGTACTTGTGGGCAAATTTTCAGCCGTTTATGCTGCCTGTCATAATATCATTGTAACCCTTACCGGAACAACATACATGATACCGCTTTCAATATCAAATGCTGCAGCTATAAAGGTAGGATTTGCAAACGGTGAAAAAAATATTACAAACATTAAGAAGTACACAATAACCGGATACATTTTAATTATTGGCTATATGGCATCTAATATGGTGTTATACGGCGTATTTCCAAGACAATTATTGGAAATTTTTACAGAAGATAATATTGTTATACAAACCTGTCTGCCTGTTTTTGGTATAGTTTTATGTTTCTTATTCTTTGATGGTATGCAGTGTGCGTGCGTCGGGGCACTTAAAGGATTAAAGGAAACAAAACCTATTATGTGGACAATGGCATTTGCATATCTAATTGTGAGCATTCCAATTGGAAGTCTGCTTGCCTTTAAATATAATATTGTATTAAACGGTTTTTGGGCAGGGCTTGCCTGTGGAATAATAGTTGCCTGCGTAATATCAAACACAATACTTATTAGAAAAGTTAAGAAACTTGCAAAAAGCTATCAGCAAGCTTAAAACATATAAAGTAATACTCAACAATTATCATTACCATACGAATAGCAATAATAATTAATTTGCATATTAAGCTGCAGATTTATTTTAAAAAGTAAGCTTTGACTTAAAAATCTCAATATTTTTAACAGGATTTTCGCTATTCATGATGGCGCGCACAACAGCGATTCGTTTTGCACCTGCATTTATAACGTCATCTATATTATCAGGCTCAATTGAACCTATGGCAAAAAACGGGATATTAACATTTTCATTTGCCCACTTTACATATTCTAGGCCTACGGGAATTCTGCCAGGTTTTGTAGGTGTTTTAAATACAGGGCCAACGCCGATGTAGTCTGCGCCATCAGCCATTGCCTTTATGGCATCATCAGGCTTATGGGTTGAAATACCTATTATAGCTTCTTCTCCCAAAATTTCTCTGGCAGAAGCAAATGATATATCATCCTGACCAAGATGCACCCCGTCAGCCTTAACGATTTTTGCAACATCAACCCTGTCATTTACTATAAAAAGTGTGTTAAAATTGCTTGATAATTCCCTTATCTTAAAACCAAGCTCAATTATTTCTTTGGCTGGGCGGTTTTTTTCTCTTAATTGAATAATATCAACTCCGTTTTTTAGGGCAAGCGCCACTCTGTCTAAAAATTCATCATCAGAATTAAATTTATCAGAATTAGTTACCAGATAAAGTTTTCTTTTATCAAGAAGATATTTTTTTATGTTCATTTTAAGCCTTTCATATATTATTTTTTCAAGCGTATATGTTTCATATCTTAAATTATCAGGCAAATTAGCATATTCGGAAAGAACTCTTAAAGCTTGTTCAAGCCTTTTTATGTTTGATTTAAAGGTATTTTCTATATCAGGTTTTCTGTTTTCTTTTGTAGGATTTTTAATGCCAACCCCGACATCGTTTAGAGTATCTCTCGATTTTATAAGATTGTCATAATCGAATTCAAAAAAGTCACATATAAAATGACGCATATTTTTAAGCTTGGATGACATTTCTTCACTATTAAGATAAAATCTGGTGATTTCTTCCAGCGCCCTCAATGCCTCTGTTGACCTATTAATATTTGCATCAATTATACGCTTCAAATTTGCATACCTCATATACTGCCACAGTGATTATATAACAAAGAACGTGGTTAATTAAGAAAATATTGTTTATTTTGTACCTTATGAAAATCAAATTCAAAAATGATACAATTGAAGAACTTATACAGAAAGCACAAAACGATGATTTTGAAGCGCTTGAAGAACTTGTCAGGCGCGAAGAAAAAAATGTTTATGCAACTCTTTATTATATGAATACAAGGTGTGATGATATTTCTGATTTGACACAGGAAATATTATTAAAGGTGGCAAAAAATATAAAAAAGTTAAAGAACCCTAAAACATTCAGAGCTTGGCTTAATCAAATAACCATAAGGCAGTTTTACGATTCACTAAGAAAAAAACAAAGAGCGCCAATTAAGATAACTATAGATAATGAATGCGATGAAAACAAAAAGGAATTTGAAATACCTGATAACTCAACTTCACCACACCAGTGTGTTTTAAATGATGAATTAGACCTTGTCATTAAAAAATCTATAGATAAGCTTAAAGAACCATTTAAGATGGCAATTGTAATGAGAGAAATTCAAGGACTTAGTTATGATGAGATTGCAAGAGCAACAAATTCAAGCATAGGAACGGTTAAATCAAGGATTGCAAGAGCAAGATGCAAACTGCAGGAATACATAAAGCCATACATGTGCCAGGGTTAAGGTTTATAAAGGAAAAATAAGATGTTAAAAGGGAATTTAACTTGTAATATCGTCAACAAACTGCTTACATTTTTTGTTGAAGACAATATGGACAAAAAATGCAAAGATATGATAAGCACCCATCTTAGAAATTGCCCTCTGTGTATGGAAAAATATACGGTTGTAAAAAAACTTTACAATGAAGCGGAGAGAAAAAGAAAGCTCATTAAAAAACAAGAAACAATGCAGGAAGAAATCTCTGAATATCTTGATGGAGAAATGAGCGAAAAGGACATAGTCCATTTTGAACAAAAATTATCAAAAGAGCCACAGTACGAGCAAACGCTTATTGAGACAATGAAATTAAAAAGAATACTGAATAATTCTTTTTACAAAGTTAAATATAACCTTAATATGGATATAACAAGCGGTGCTATTGAAAAACTAAAAAATAAATCCAAAGTTATTACAAAGATTAAAAATATATTTATGCATTTTTTTCAATAATTACACCTGATTCTTTAAGAGCGGTGATAAAATTATTTGCAGCCATTTTCTGGATATCCTGCGGCACCACTCTTAAAAGTTCAACTGTTTTTGAAAGAAGAGGGTCAGAATCATACCATCTGTTTCCAAGTATTTTTGGCTTTACCATTTCGTAAAATCTATCTAGAGCTTCTTTTGAAACCTGCTCTTCAACTTTTTTAAGAAAATATTCAGCCTGAACCCTTAATTCATTAGGGTAAGATTTCAATAATTCAATAACCTGCATTAATAAGGGATCATGGTCATACCATCTTTTATAAGTGCGCGACATATTTTCCTTTCAAATCTACATTATTATTTTGAGGGAACAACCTTATTATTGTCAAGCATTTCATAGTCTTTTGTATCGTATGGAACCCTTTGAACATTTACACCAAGTCCCTGCAGTTTTTGTGTAAAGTTTTCATAACCCCTGTCAATATGGTGCAGTTTTTTTACCTCTGTTTCACCTTTTGCCATAATAGCAGCCACAACAAGAGCAGCCCCAGCCCTTAGGTCAGTAGAACAGACAGAAGTACCGACAAGGGTTTCTACACCTTTTATTATAGCATGGTTTTTACTTTGTCTTATATTTGCACCCATTCTCCAAAGTTCTGAGATATGCATAAATCTATTCTCATACAGGCTTTCTGTTACAACACTTACACCGTTTGCCGTTGATAAAAGTGTCATTGCAAGAGCTTGAAGATCAGTAGGAAAGCCAGGATAAGGCTGGGTTATAAAATTCATAGCTTCGAGTCTTTTATCAGCACTCACTTCCATTGTATTTGGGGCGACAAGTCTTATCTTTGCACCCATCTCAAGAAGTTTGCCTGTAAAAATTGTTAAGTGGTTCGGATAAACATTTCTTATAATACCTTTGCCGCGGGAAGCTATGATTGCTGACATAAATGTGCCAGCTTCAATCCTATCAGGAATTGTTGTGTATTCTACCCCGTGTAAATCACTCTGCTTAACACCTTTTACGGTTATTTCACTTGTGCCGGCACCTTCTATATTTGCGCCCATTGCAATTAAAAAATTAGCTAAATCGACAATTTCAGGCTCCTGAGCTGCATTTTGAATTCTTGTTGTACCTTCTGCAAGAACAGATGCCATCATAATATTTTCGGTTGCGCCAACTGACGGGATATCAAAACAAATATCATCCCCTACAAGCTTTAGCGCCTTAGCATGAACATATCCATTCTCAAGTTTACATTCACAGCCTAAGGTCTGCAAGCCCTTTATATGAAAATTAACACGCCTTTCGCCAATCTGACAGCCGCCGGGGAGTGCCACATAGGCTTCTTTCATTCTGCCAACAAGCGGTCCTAAAACAACAAAAGAGGCTCTCATTCTTGATACAAAAGCATCAGAGGCACGCACACCGGTTAAATTTGTGGCATCAATTGTTAAAAATTTTTCTTCCTTGTTATAGGTAACTTTTGCGCCAAGTTCTCTTAAAACATCAAGCATAATCTCGACATCAGAAAGCGCCGGAACATTTCTTATAATAGAAATATCTTCACACAAAAGAGCTGCCGCCATAAGTTTAAGCACAGCATTTTTGGCACCACCTATTGAAACTTCACCGCTAAGCGGAGTTGAGCCTGATATAATTAATTTTTCTTCTACATTAGCCATAATTTACACACATCCAGAATATTATTGTAATACAAGAATGGATTATTTTACAGTAATTTAACTAATGTAAAATCAAGAATTGTAAACAAAAGTCATATACCGACAATACTCTGAAAACAATGTATTCAAAGGTTTTTATACAACAGAAACTGACGAAAACACTTTTTGAACTTCTTCTCTGTCATCAAAATGAATGGTTCTGTCGTTTAAAATCTGATAATTTTCATGCCCTTTACCTGCAACAATTACAACATCATCAGGTTTTGCAATTTTCTTCAATAGTTCAATTGCAAGGTGTCTGTCAGGCTCTACAAAAACTGTTTTTGGATTAATAAGTTTCAATCCTGAAAGTATATCCGTTATAATCTGTTGAGGGTCCTCAGAGCGCGGGTTATCGGATGTTATAACCACCTTATCGGAAAGCGCCTGGGCAATTTTTCCCATTTTAGGGCGCTTTGTAGCATCCCTGTCGCCGCCGCAGCCAAAAAGGCAAATTAAATTAGCATTCTTAGGAGTTAATTCACGTGCAGCACGCAGAATATTTTCTAAGCCATCCGGTGTGTGCGCATAATCAACAATAACCATAGGTTCAGAATTAACAATCTCAAAACGTCCGGCAACAGAACGGGTATTTTCAAGAGCTTTTTTGCAGGTTTTCATACTTATACCCATTGAAATACCACATCCTATAGCAGCAAGAGCATTGTAAACACTAAACATGCCATTAAGATGCAGTTTTATTTCTTCTTTTTCATCCCCGCATATACAGGTAAAATTAACCCCGCGGGAGGTAAATTCAATATCAACAGCCATAAGGTCAGAATTTTTCTTAACACCATACGTCAAAATATTTACACCTTCGGGCACTTCTGATAAAAATCTATCCGTCCATTTATCATCATTATTAATAACGGCAAAAGAACCCTTTTGAAGCCCGGAGAATAGTTTTGCCTTTGCCTTAAAATAATTTTCCATAGTGATATGAAAATCAAGATGGTCTTGTGTTAAATTTGTTAAGACTGCGCCTGAAAACCTGCAACCCCTGACACGTGACTGTTCAAGGGCATGGGAGCTTACTTCGGTTACAACATTTAAAATATCTTTTTTTAGAATCTTAGATAATGTTTTTTGTAATTCCGGAGCCTGGGGCGTTGTGTGTTTTGCCTCAAGATAATCATCGGATGAGGATAATTTGTATCCAAGAGTTCCTATAAGAGCACATTTTTTCTCATCTTCCTCGACAATTTTCTGTACAAGATGTGTTACGGTGGTTTTACCATTTGTACCAGTAACGCCTATTAAATTAAGCTCTAAAGAGGGGTTATGATAAAAGCAGCAGGCTAAATCTGCTATTTTTTCCTGGGTGGAGTTAACCACAAGCTGTGGAATTTCAATGTTTAAAGGCTTTTCAACCATAAGAGCTACAGCGCCTTTTTCAAAAGCCATTTGTGCAAATTCATGGCCGTCAACATGTTCACCTCTAAGGCAAACAAAAATTTCATGGCTGTTTATAGTCTTTGAATTATAGGAAATTCCTTTTATATCTACATCTTTATAGTTTAAAACTTCAATACAATCAACAGCTTTAATTATTTTCCCAAGTTCCATCAGCAATTCCTCTGTTTATTTAATTTTGTAAGTAATTATATTTTAAACCCAAAAATCATTTTTGTTAAATAGTTGATAAAAATACACAAATACCTTATTTAATATCTAAAGGCTTTACTCTGTCTGGCGTTAAGTTCATAATTTTTGCAAGCTCTGATGAAATGTCTTTAAATATAGGTGCTGCAACAGTTGAGCCCCAAACATCTCCTTTTGCGCTGTCAATTACAATGTATATAAGAATTTTAGGGTCACTTGCAGGAAGATAGCCTACCATTGAAGTATACATTTTATTTGTATAGCCAACGCCCGTATCTTTAGGACGCCTTGAGGTTCCCGTCTTTGCTGCAAGCCTGAAATCGCGCATTTTTGCTATAGATTTACTTCTGTCTATTGATTCTACAAGGATATCTGTTAAATCTTTAGACATTTCGGGTGTCATTATTCTTCTTCGTATAATCTTTTCTTCGGCCTCTTTTTTGGAGTACTTGATTATATGCGGGGTTATCCACTCACCACCGTTTGCAATAGCGGAAACGGCTGCCGCCATTTGAATCGCTGTAACAGATGTACCATAGCCATATCCCATTGAGCCATGGGTTGCAGTGTCCCAGTTTTTGGGCTTTGGAAGAATTCCTGCGGATTCTGCAGGCATGTCAATTCCTGTTTTTTGGCCAAAATTAAACATTTCAAGGGTATCATAAAATTCCTGATCGTCCATTTTTTGTGCAACCTTCACACTGGCGACGTTGCTTGAATGCTGAAAAAGATATACTAAATCAATCAAACCAGGAGCCTTACCATCAACATAATCGTGGTTCTGGATTTCCCACCAACCGATTTTTATTTTACCGGTATCAAGAATTTTTGTATTTTTATCAATTTTTCCATTAATAAATGCTGAGGCTACGGTTATAATCTTAAATGTAGAACCCGGAGGGTAAACATCTGTTATAGCCCAGTTTTTCATTTCAAGGAGCGAATACTTGTTGTAATTATTAGGGTCATAATAAGGATAAACAGCCATAGCAAGGATTTCCCCGTTATTTGGGTCCATAACTATGACAGCCCCTCTTGTTGCATATGTTTTTCTGATTGCCTTATACAAATATTTTTCACAAATATGCTGAACAGCTGAATCAATTGTAAGAGTAAGGGTTTTACCTTTAATTGGAGCCGTTACATCCTCAGGCTTTGTTGAAAGATTGTAGATTAAATCACCGTTTGGTGTTTTTTCATATTTTATAGATTTATCCACATATTCAAGATAATCTTTTGCAATATATTCAATGCCAGCTGCAACATCAGCATCAGAATTATAATATCCTAAAACATGTGCTGCAAGAGAACCTTGGGGGTATGCTCTTTTGTTTTTTACTTCAAGTGATATTTCCCTAAGTCTTAAGGCCCTTATAGCTTCTGCATTCTTTCTTGTTAGCCCCTTTTTAACAAGAATTACACTGTCAGGGCGCGCTAAAAGCCTTGATAGGGAAGCTTTATCTCCGCCAACATATGGAAAAAGCTTGTCTGCCAACTCTTCCGGGGTATAGTCATAATACTTTGGGTGGGCGTATAAATCAAATGAGGTTTCATCTACAGCAAGCTTAAAACCGTTCCTATCTAGTATTTCACCCCTTAATACAAAAATTTTTGATGACCTTTGAATTTTTGCCCGTTCTTTATAATGACGAATATCAAAGATTTGAAGAAGAAACAGATAGATTAAAAAAAGCACAACAAATGTCAAAAAACAAAACTGCAGACACCCGATTCTTTTATCAAAATCTCTGTATTTATCTTTATCCAAAGCCAATTAAAACCCCCATAAATAATGCCGGCATTAATAACCCATAGACCAGCCGGGAGCAGGAGAAATATTTTTATTTTCGTAATTTACGTTTGGAAGGTTTGCAGCAGATAATTCCATAACCTGTTTTGCGGTTTGTAGAATTTTGGTTTTTGTCACCTGCCTATCAACGTTTGAGAAAGACTGCAAAATATCAAGCCTGTGCTGCATATCCTCATTTTCGTAGTTTATAGCAAGTGTTTCTTTCCTTATTTGATTCAGCTGGATTTCACCATTAATTACATAATAATAGCTCACCAAGCAAACCATCACAAGGAGGGCAAGTACACCGCATAAAAAATTATTAACTCTGGCTATAACCATTTCTTTGTAAGATTTTTCCTTTACAAAATAACCGCTAATTATTTGATTTTGCTGGTTTTGCTCAGAAGCCTTGTTTAATCTTTTCGGGGTTTCCTTCTTGTCATTGTCCTTTATAGGGTTTGTTAAAGAAGATTTTGAATTAGATTTTAAACCTGACATTCTGGCGCTAATCCCCTGTTTTTCGGCAGTATAACTGTTATAGGTATTAGCACTTGCAGCATCATCTTGAATATCTCTGTTTTTAAATGTCAACAGACTCAAAATCTTCTCTCCTTAAATCCTTAAAATTAAACCCGCTTTGCTACTCTTAACTTAGCACTTCTTGACGGGGGGTTTATTCTAATCTCTTCATCACTTGCCATAAGAGGCTTTTTTGTGATGATTTCAATAAGCTTTCCGCCGCATTCGCATTTTGCCTTGGTTCTATCACATCTGCAATTTTGGGCAAACTTTTTGAAAATTCTTTTTGTAAGGCCATCCTCCAGTGAATGGAAACTCACAATACTAATTATAGCACCAGCATCTAATAATGTAACCACATTATTTAAAGTATTTTCAAAATTTAACAACTCAGAATTTACTTCAATCCTTAAGGCCTGAAAAACCCTTGTGGCAGGGTGGATTTTGGATTTTATTTTTGGTGTAGAATCTACAATTAATTGACTTAATTGTGAAGTTGTATTAAGAGGACGATTTTCTACAATAGCCCGCGCAATCCTCTTAGAGAAGCGTTCCTGTCCATATTCGGAAAAAATTTTTACTAAATTATTTAAAGTGTATTTATTGACAATATCCCATGCTGAAAATTCTTGTTCCTGATTAAACCGCATGTCAAGTTTTGAATCTTTTGTAAAACTAAAACCCCTCTCCTTTTTTGTAAGCTGATGATAAGACGCGCCCAAATCAAAAATAATACCGCCTGTAATCTTTTCTATACCAAGGTTTAAAAGGTGTTTTTCTATATTCACATAGGAGTCATTTATGATAGTAACATTATTAAAATTTTGAAGTTTCTTTTTAGCGGCGCAAATGGCGTCGGTGTCTACATCAAAAGATATCAGCCTGCCCTTATTTGAAAGCCTTGAAGCAATAAGAGCACTGTGGCCTCCACCGCCAAGTGTTGCGTCTACAAAAATTTTATCTGAAACAGTGCCTTGTGGAATAAGGGCATCAACAGCTTCATTAAGCATTACGGTGTAGTGCTTAAAATCATTGTCTGAATTTTTAGGGGCAGAATTTTCCATAAATAAATAATACAATAAAACAAGCAGTTCTTACACTGTTTTAAACTTTTTGTCATAATTCTAAATATACAATATGTAATCTACACCAAAAGACACTATTTATAAGATTCTTAAAATTGCCATTTCGGCAGGGCATTAACACTATAAAAATAAATTAATCAAAAAACCTGAAATAAAACAGGGCTCTTATTGCCATAAGGCCATCTTTATAGGTGATTTTCTTTCCTTCCTGATAGCTTCTTGCATTGTATTTTATTGGAAGTTCCTTTATTTTAGCACCTTTTTTTACAAGCTTTGCCGTGATTTCAGGCTCCAGGTCAAACTTATTTGACTTTATATTCATGCCTGTCACAAATTCACGTTTCATTGCCTTGTAGCAGGTTTCCATATCAGTCAACTTTGTGCCGTATAAAAGGTTTGTTAAGAATGTTAAAAATTTATTTGCAACATAGCTTAAGAACATAAAGTCTTTAAACGGGGTGCCAAGAAACCTTGAGCCATAAGCAACATCAGCATTACCATCAATAATGAGCTTTAATAGAGGGGCATAGTCTGAGGGATTATATTCTAAATCAGCGTCCTGAATTATAACAATATCGCCTTTTGCTGCCTTAAACCCTTCACAAACGGCAGAACCCTTTCCGCCGTTTTTCTCCTTATACACAATTGTGTATTTTTCCTCGTATTTTTTTAGTATCTCTCTGGTGGCGTCAGTGGAACAGTCATCAACTATTATAAAATTTTTATGCAGGCCGCAAAAATCAGTGTTCTCCAATATTTCAAGAATATTTTCAATGGTTTTTTCTTCATTATATACAGGAATTACTATATCTACAGACTGCATTTTGTTTTCCTTTATAAAAGCTGATAAAAAAAGAATATCAGACAAGAAATGTCATGACAATTTAGTTTAAATTTCTTAACAAATGCACTGCGCAAAGCTTAATACAAAAGTAAAATGCTTTATAAAACTTACGCAACAAGCAAAAGTGTCAATCTTTTAAAACTTAGGGGTTTGAACACTTGAAATGCTTGTCATTGTCTGGCCCAGTTTAAATAAGAACATTCCTTCATAAAGATAGTTGCTCTTTACCCTGATTTCAGGAGCAGCGGCACAATTTACAAAGATTACAAGACGTTTTTTTCCCAGATAAGTGCTTGTTGATTCGATTTTTAAAGAAGTATCCGATGTATTTATATATCGTAAATTTAAATTATTCTCCAAATATTTACTTGCCCTTGCTTCAAGCATAGGAAGGATTTCGCTATCAGGCGGGGTTTTACACACATTAAACCTTCCGATAGCAGAAAGGTTTGCGCTAATTTCATCAGTAAACGTTTGCAGAGAAAAAAAGGTTCTATAATAAAATGCGCACTCAACTATAAAGAACATAAAAATTGAGGCAATGACAAAAACCAGGCAAAACTCAACTATACTCTGTGCTCTTTTTGTTTGTGAAAAGCGTTTATTCATAAAATTCTTATAATTAAATATTTATAAACTTTTTTAACCTTGAAATAATAGTGGCTTTGTTAATTTCAGGGTAGAGAAGGGTTTCTTTATAAAAACCATTATACTCTTTTATTATGTTTATAGGAAGAGGTTCACCCGAATCCAAGAGCTGGGCTGCATAGTCCATAAATTCATCCTGCTCTTCTTTGTATAGCGGGTCTTTTTTTCTTATATCTTCATCAGCCTCATAATGAACAAGAATATGGAAACACACATTTACACTGTCATCCGGAATATTTTTCGGGAACATTTTTAGTGCACTTAAAACAGAGAGTCTGCCGTTAAGTACATTAAAAATAAGAAGAGCAGTCTTTTTTCTTGCCTCAATTATGGCTTCGTAAGAGACTTTTGGTTCTTTTTTCTTTGGCTTTACGTACAAAAACCTGTTCAGTTTTTCTACAATGTCATTAAAAACTTTCAAGCACTAAACCCGAATAGAATCTTCAACAGAGCTGTGAGATGCAATAGATGTGGCAATTGAGGCCAGTTTTGACATATCGTTTCCACAATATTGTGCCGCAATTTTTTTAAGAGAGTTTGTGATTATATCATTGCTTGAATAGGCAGTTCTGTAGAAAAACTTTTTACCCTGCTTAATTCTCAATAAGACCTCTTTTTCATAAAGCCTGTCCATAACGGTTTTTATTGTGGTATAGGCTCTTTTTGTGCTGTTTGAAGAATTTATATGTTCATATACATCCTTAACAGAATTTTTATATATACCGCATTTTTCAAGCTCCCAAAGAGAGTTTAATATTACACTTTCCAGCGAACCATGTTTTAAGTTCATTAGCCTATCAGCTCCTTATGTCACACAACAAATTTTATTACTACTATTATAACACTTATGAAAAAAATTAAAAGTACTTTTTAAAAACTATTTAGACAAGTCTTCAAAAAACTTCTGGTAGTTCTAAAATGGCACAAAACAAAGTTAACACCCACATTTTTTCGCTATCAGGGAAGAAAGCTGTTTAAAAATTTCTTTTTCTTCGGGAAAGACCAAAAGCCTTGAAGGAATTGTTTTATCAAGACAAAAATTTCCAAGAAGTGCATTCTTAAAGCTTTCTTTTGTATTTTTCAAAAGAAAAGGGCTGTCTTTGAAGGCTAAATCAACAAAATTAAACTGTTTTTTATCAAAATCAATAAGAATATTATTAGGATGAGAAAAATCAAAGAAAATTCCATTGTCGTCTTCAATAAGATTAATTGCTTTTTGATATGATTCTTTTGGCATTTCAGCTATTGTTTTTAGGGTATCAAGATATTTTTCTTTAAATTCAACATAATGTTGATAAAATTTTTCAGGAAAAGAAACCCTGAAATTATCGCCCTGTTGGCACTTTAGCATAAAATCTTCCTTATCATAGGCGCATTTTAGAGCAAAGAAATTTTTCTTCTCTCTTGAATCAAACATTCCCGTAAATTCACCAAGTTTTACAATATAAGGTTCTGATGGGGATTTGCCCATCATATTTCTTAATAACGTAATTTTAGAATCAGCGGCTTCGGTTGGGGTTATAAACCCTTTTGCCGTTTTTTGTTTTTCATCAGCATTAATCACAGAATAAAGGGGCAAGCCGAGATTCATATTTGATAAAATATTATCAGTATATTTTGCAGGGACAACAACCGGATTATCCAGCTGCATTGCGCCTGAATCAAGTTTTTCGAAGGTTTTGTTGTTAATTCTTAAAACATATGAAGGATGGCCAAACACATTAAACACCAGGGCATTTGCGCCGGCACCTCTCGGGTTACAAGAATCTATGGCTTTTGAAACCATTTTTGTGAGTTCATCCGCTGTAAAGGCGCTATTGGTTTCAGTTTTCAAACGACCCGGAATATAAGCTGCCCTAAGAAATTCTGATGATGGCCGTATGGGATAGCTATCGGCTGGGTTTAATTCAGGCAATATTTGCAGATAGGGCGCACTATCTAAGTTAGAGGATACGTTTGCATTAAAATGCGGTCTGAATGCCGGGGAAAAAATATTTCGCAGAGTATTGTTCATAAGATTCTAAAATTATACTATAGATGTGCATTATCTTTAAAAAACGTAAATTTTTTATTTTGCTATTATGTATAAAAAATATTAAGTTTTATAAAGCATAATTACAGTACACATTTAGCATTATTTACCCTACACTTAAAAATTTAAACTGCCTGTTTTTTAGAAGCGATTTTTATGAAGCACAAAGCCGCTATTTTACATATAGTCATCTAAAAACAGGCAGAATTTGTTTTTTACTGTGGAGTAATAATGAATACTAATTACGAAATTTGCAGAAAAATACTATGATTTAGGCAAAATATATTCAAGCACTACATTTAAAAGTCCATTAGGGTCTTTGCCCTTTGAAACTACCTTGTATTGTGCGTTTCTTGGCATTAAAATTTCGCCGCCATGTTCACCGTTTCTTGAAACCTTTGCGCCTTTTGGTATTATTATTTGATACATCATTCCATCTTCTTTTTTTGCAGCTGTAAAACCATTGGCAGTTCTTCTATCCATTGCAGTATAAGAATATCCTGTATCAGGTGTGATTATATCGCCCGGGTTTGCCTTTGAAACGATGTCAAAATCAATATTTCTGTCACCATTAGCCCAATGCTTAAGGCGCCCGCGGTATACAACACATTCTCTTTCTAAAGGAGGCAGTGCTGCAAACTGTGCATCATATTTATCAGCAAGCTTGGATTTACCGGTTTTAGCCAGTTCGCTTCTTATGTCATAATTTTTTCCATTAATACCATGATGTGCCTCAATTTGAGTTGCCTTGCTTGTTTCGGGCATTGTAACACATTTTTCTGAATAAATATCACATAAAGCTCTATACTCATCAGAATTCATGGGCTGTTTTCCAAGGCTTACCTGGCTAAATAAATTTTTAAGTTCATCCTCTTTGCCCTCAAATTCTTTTGAGAATTTATCATAAGCCTGCCTAAATAGCATCTCTTTTTTATATTTTGGCTCAATTGCAGCTAATTCTTCTTTTGCTTTTGCAAGGTCAATTTTAGTGTCCGAAATTAAATCTTGCGTAAGATCACTCTTCCGGCCCCAAACGCCATAAAGACGCAAATTGGCTTCCCCCAACGCAATAGATTTTAAATGCATGTTGTATTTATCAACTATATCATACGTTTCCTGATATTTTTTGCGTGCTTTTGCGTATTCATCACCAGCTTTATCGCTTTCAAGCCTATATTGTTCATACAATTTTTGTTTATCTTCTGCAGACTCTGCTTTAACGGAAGCAGAATTTGTTTTTTGAATATCATCAGATGCAGGATTAGAATTTATTTCAGTCCCAGACTTAGAAGCGGGATTAGCCTTTGATGATGGAGCTTTGCCCTCTGCGGCTTTTGCTGGTTTGTCTGCACTTTGTGCAGTCTGCGTTCCTGCCACAGCTCCTGTTCCGGTTTCTGCTGCAGCGTTACCTGCGCCTTGGGCTGCCTGTGCGGCTTTTGCTGTGGCTGCAGCTTCTTTTGGGGTGAAACCGCATTTTTTTGCAGCTATTTTAAGCCCCGAAATAGTTCTTGTTGATGGAGTTTTATTGTTAAAATAGATGCAAAGTTGCGCATTCATAGGATCGTTTTCTATTAGAAACTTAAGCATTTCGGGTGTAATACCATCCTGGTTTGAACCGAGATTTTTAATTTTGGCTGCAAAATCCTGTTTATCAACATTATTTCCTATAAGATATTCCAGAAATTCTTCATTGTCCAAAAACTTTGCCATTTCAGGGGTTGGGGCATTTTCTTGAATTAATGATTTCATTTGTTCAAGGCTTTCTTTGGCTTTTTGTGCGCGTTCTTGATTTTCATCAATAATTTTTGCGGTATTCATTTTTTCTGCACGGGCTTTATTCTTCGCAGCCTCAGCAGCTTTAGCATCTGCGATTTTTGGGTCTATGACTGATGCAATATATTTATTAAATTCATCTTCAATCTCTTTATTGCGTTCAGTGCTTATTGTGTGCACTGCACCATTTGTGCCTTTAAATATTGCCGGCATTTCTGATTCCATGCCAACGCGCTTGTAAAGTTCTTGAATTTCGCTTTTAAGTGCGTGTGGTCCTTCCAAATATTGCAAAAGAAGATGATAGTTGTCCAAACTGCCATAGCGTTCTTGGCCCATGCGCCTGTTTTCTATCAGTTTTTTAACCACTTTGAGGTCAATGTAATTTGAATCTCCTTTTCCTAAATTTCTTATATTTTCTGCAATGCTAGGCCACCAAACCGAAAGACCGTTTTTATCATCTATCTGTTCTTCTATGAGATATTTTTGAAATTCTTCGTTATTCAAAATCTTTTTTACTTCCGGGCTGGCGTTTTCGTTAATAAGTGCAGCTGCCTTGCCTGGGGCATTTTTCCGTCTTATTTCTTTTGCTTTGCTGAAAAGATTTTCAACTGCCTTTTTCCATTCTTCTTCTGATTTGCCGATGTGTTTTGCAAGGTCTGTAATGTCAGATGTTTTATCTGCTTCTATAAGTGTGAAAAATTCATAATAATGTCCCCACATATCATTTAAGCGGGCTGTTATGGTTTCTTCGGGCATACCCGCTGTGTTATCTGCAATAGCGTTTGTGAAATTGCGTGTTTCCAATAATTCTCTTATATCAGTATTGATTGTTTTCTTAATCAGTTCCTTTACAAGGGGTTTGTTTGATAGGTTATAACCTCTTCTTACATCAGCGATTTGGTCTAATCTTGCATTGGGCAATGTAAGTGAGTGAAATATACGAATACTAGTCTCGTCATTTTGTACCAGTTTTTCAATATCTTTTGGTGTGAATTGTTCAGCAATAAACTGGATACCTTCTGTATCGGGTCTTAAAAACCCAGGCTGGCTTATAAATTCTGCAAATTCAAGGCCAAGTGCATCCTGCATTTCGGGGCTTAGTTTAGAGTATGTGTTATAATAAATATTTTTAACGTTTTTAAGCGATTCTTCATTACTTAAGATTTCTTTGTGCAATTCTGCTTTTTCTTGTGATATCGGGCGTTTGAATTTTATGTAGTCGTTTATAGGTTCAAGCTCTTGGGGCTGAATTAATACAGATTTAGTTTTAGTGCCTTGTGTGCCTTGTGCATTTTTATTTTCTGCACCTGTTCCTTTTGTTTCAGGTCGTTGGGGTATATCGTTTTTCTTGCCTGCTCCCAGTGTTCCTGATGCGGTAGTGTTATTTGTACCATTTTTTTCTGTGTTTCCAGTGCCTTGTGTATCTTTGCCTTCATCAGCTGTAGAGCCTTTTACTTCTTCTTGTCCTTTTATTTCAGGTTGTTGGGGTATATCATTTTTCTTTTCTACTCCCGGTGTTCCTGATGCGGTAGTGCCTGTTACATCATTATTATTACCTGTTGCGCCTTCTTTTGGTGTTGTTTCAGTATCTTTAGGAGTTGGAGAAACTGCTGGTGTTTTTGATGTTATTGAGTTTGGATTTTCTTCTTCTGCTTTAGGAGTAGGAGTT
>CAJTXZ010000014.1 GCA_910583725.1 uncultured Vampirovibrio sp. | reverse complement strand
GGCTCAATTGTTACAAAAGATATTAAAGATAACGAGAAGGTGGTGGGAAGGTGAAAAACATACTAGTCACCGGTGGTGCAGGCTTTATCGGCTCTCATGTTGCTGATTATCTTATTAATAATGGTTATAGGGTTGTGATTATCGATAACCTAACTAGCGGCAGGGAATGCAATCTAAATGATAAAGCAATTTTTTACAACCATAACATCTTATCTGATTCAATAGAAGAAGTATTTAAAAAAGAAAAAATCACACATATATTTCATTTTGCAGCACAAATAAGTGTGGTTAAATCAGTTCAAGACCCGATTTATGATGCAAAAATCAATATTCTTGGCACATTAAACCTTCTAAAATATTCAAAACAATATAATATTGAAAAATTCATTGCAGCTTCTTCTGCTGCAGTTTATGGAGATATTCCATCCCCAATAAAAGAAACAGATAGACCCTACCCCATTAGCCAATATGGCTTATCAAAACTTGTAATGGAAAAATATATTGAAATGTCAGGTGTAAATTATTTAATCTTCCGGTTTTCAAATGTATATGGCCCAAGACAATCTGCTGATGGTGAAGCAGGTGTTGTAACAATATTCTCCGAGGCCATGAAAAATAATAAAGAAGTAACAATATATGGCGATGGCAAACAAATAAGAGACTTTATTTATGTGGAGGATATCGCAAAAATTGCAAGTAAACTTGGCATATCTGATATACATAATCAAATATTAAACCTTTCAACCTCAAAAGGAATGAGTATTAATGAACTTTTTGAGTGTTTAAAGAATCAATACAATTACAAAAAATCTCCAATATATGCACCAAAAAAATCAGGAGATATTGATGTAAGCATTCTGGATAATGGGAGGCTGAGAGAAAAAACACAAAATCTTTGTTTTACTGATAATTTTTGCACAGGTTCATTTTACACTGCCGGAGACAATAATGGATAAAAAACTAAACATTTTTTTAGTGGTTACAGAATTTTTGAACGCAGAAGGCAATGGCTTATTAGATGGAGGCATTGCAAATGAATATTACAAATTCGCAAAGCAGCTTGTAAAAATGGGGCACGACGTTAGTATTGTCGCGTATAATGGTGAAAAAATAAAGAGACATCAGATATTTGACGGCATAAATGTTTATGAATTCAATCCAAGAAAATATTTTAAAACCATACGCCTTATAATCTATAAAATCAGGTGCTTATTTGATAAAAAATTAATAGCCTTTTCAACAAGAAGATATATGACATTGGATGGAATCAGGGCATTTCTTTTTATAAAAAATCTTTTTAAAAAGATTGATATAATTCAATATACTTCAGAAGAACGTCTTGGCTTATTTTCTCCAAAGAATATTCCATATTGCATAAGAATTGCAAGCTATGCAAAGAATTTTCTGGAAGAATATGAGCTGCCAACCAATGAAAGGTTACTATTTGAAGAAAAACAAATGTATGAAAATTCAAAGTTTGTTTTTGGCCCTTCTAAATATATTTCCAAAATGATTAAGGATGATTTAAAACTAAATAAAGATATAGAAATAATTGAAACACCTTTCTCAAAAAGTACAGAAGAAATTGATTTAAAATATTATAACAAGATAAAGAATAAGAATTATATATTATTCTTTGGTACGCTTGGAATTTTAAAAGGCTGCTTTGATGTTGCAGAAATAATATATGATGTTTTAGATAAATACAAAGATATTGATTTTGTATTTGTAGGTAAACAAGTATCTCATAATAACATAAATCCTATTGATTATCTAAAACAAAAAGCAGGCATTTATGCACATAGAATCACATATTTTGACAAAATGCCACACAAATATTTATACCCGATTATTCAAAACGCAAATTGTTGTCTTATGCCATCAAGAACGGAAAATTTTTCCAATACATGTTTGGAGGCTATGGGTTTTGGAAAAATTGTAATAGGTTCAAAGCCATTCTTTAATCAAATAATTGCAGACGGGGTTAACGGTTTTTTATGCGAAGCCAAAAATCCGGCTTCAATATTTGCAAAAATTGGTGAGGTGTTGCAGCTTTCGGGGAATGAACGCAATAGCATTGAAAATGCTGCATTGGAAAGAATTAAACAATGCTCAATTGAAGAAAAAACAAAGGAATTAATTAATTATTATCAAAAAGTTATAGAAAATTGGAAAAATTAATAATGAACAATAAACTAGTTTCAATAATCCTGCCGGTATATAACGGTGAAAAATATTTAAAAGAATCAATAGAGAGCGTGATTGCTCAAACTTATCAAAATTGGGAATTGATAATCGTAAATGATTGTTCTACGGATAATACATTAGAAATTGCACAGAATTTTGTTCAAAATGATAACCGTATAAAGATTATAAATAATGAAACAAATCTAAAACTACCTGCTTCTTTGAATGCAGGGTTTAAAGAAGCTAAAGGTGATTATTACACTTGGACATCTGACGACAATCTATATAAACCAAAAGCTATAGAATATATGGTTAATATTTTGGAAAGCCAAGCTGATACTAGTCTTGTTTCTTGTTCATTTGATGTTATTTCAGAAGATAATGACACGATTTCTAATTCTTATAAATGGTATAAAAAGACACGAAATGTTGAACAGTTGCTGGAATTTAATAACATTGGCGCCTGTTTTATGTATCGCTCAGAAGCAGCCAAACAAGTCGGTGTATACGATACAGGGTTATTCCTAGCAGAGGACTACGATTATTGGATGCGCTTAGCCTCAATTGGTAACGTTTATTATTCTGATGAAAATTTATACCAGTATAGAATGCACCCAAAGAGCTTAAGCACTACAAGGCAAGAAGAAATATTACAGGCATCACAAAAAGTGGTTCTAAAGAATACCCTGCCTTTACTTGAAAAAATTACTGCTAACAAAAAAGAGCAGATTATAAAATTACTAGATTTATACAAAAAAGACAATAAAACAATGTGGATAGATTTGGCAAACAAAATAGATACACAGCTTGCAAACAAAATAATAAGAAAGGCAAAAATGAAAAAGATTTTAAGAAATATTTTTTCTGTGACCAACGAAGGGAATAAAAAAGTATTAAGAATTTTAGGAATAAAAATTTCAATGAAGAAGAATAAGCAAAAAAGAATTGACTATCTTAAAAAATATTACCTTGCAAAAGAATGGATTGAAAAATATACAGTTAATAATAATGGTATTGCGGTTGAATCAAACCAGCCAAATACAATTTATCCGGAAGTTACAGGATATTATATTCCAACACTTTTAAAATTTGGTGATAGAAAGCGGGCTGTCAATTTTGGAGATTATCTTTTGACCATACAAAACAATGACGGCTCTTGGAATGACCCGTCTGGAAGGATGGCCTATACTTTTGATACCGGGCAAATTTTAAAAGGCCTTGTTGCTTTAATTGAAAATGGATTAGATGAAAATGATAAATACAAAAATGCCTTAATTAAAGGCTCTGACTGGATTTTATCAATGCAGAGGGAAGATGGCTCTATTGGGACACCTGATTATTCTGCCTGGCAATTGCCATTTGACAAAGAGGTGCCGGAAGCAACGCATTTATACTGTCTTGAGCCCGTTAGAAAAGCAGGACAAATGTATGGCATTTCAAAGTATGAAGATTGCATACAAAAAGCATTAAAATTTTACCTGTCAAAAGAAGATTTAACTGATTTTACCACATTGTCACATTTTAATGCATATATTATCGAAGCCTTGATTGATTTAGGCGAAACAGAACGTGCCAAAAGGGCGATGGATTTAATATCATTACACCAAAGGCCTGACGGTTCTGTCAGTGCTTATTCGTTTGTTGATTTTGTATGTTCAACAGGGCTTTTGCAATATGCGATTTGCTGGTATAAGCTTGGTGAGATTGAAAAGGCAGATAAAGCTTTTGATTATGTTTGCAAGTTACAAAATAAGTCAGGCGGCTGGTTTGGAAGCTATACCGTTTCAAGAGACAAAGCAAATTATTTTGAAAAGGGTGAGATTGCTTGGGTGGTCAAATATTTTCTTGATGCTATTTTTTATAGGGAAAAGGCAAAATATGAAGATATTGCCCATATATTTTTAGATAATATTGATGATAATGATGAAAGATACACAACAATAGAAAATGAATTAAATTCTGACAAATATAACAAGGTTTTGGATTTGGGCTGCGGCAAGGGACGTTACACCAAAAAACTTATTAAAAAATTCCCCAATAAAGAATTTCACTGCGTAGATTTATCATCCAAAGTTATGAAATATTTAGAGGCAAATGTTAATAAAAAACAAGGTTCTATCCTAAATATTCCATATTCTGATAATTATTTTGATTTTATCTTTTTGTGTGAATCTTTGGAACATTGTATTGACTTAAATAATGCCATAGCTGAAATTTCAAGAGTGTTAAAACCAAGCGGCAAGGTGGTTGTGGTTGATAAAAATGCAAAAGCCCTTGGAAAATTAGAGCTTGCCGATTTTGAACAATGGTTTGATGAGAAAAAACTGTGCAATATTTTTAGACAGAATAATATGAACGCAATAGTAAAATCAAACCTAGAATATGAAAATGGCTGTCGCAATGGCTTGTTTAGCGCTTGGATCGGGGGGGGGTAAAATCTTCTCTAATTGCAGAATAATGATTTTCGTTAAAAGTACAAAAGAAACAACTAAATAATGATTAATGGAGATATTGATATGATTACAGATACGGATAATGCAAAACAATATGAAGAATATCTTGATTCCTGGTTAAATGGAATACAGGATGAGATAAAATTTTGGGATTTGTTTTTTCAATCAAAAGGCTCTGTTATAAATGGCTGTACAGAAGATATTTTTAATGAAGTTACCGCATATGCTCCAGCATTTACACTTGAAGATGACATATGCAAAACAGAAACAAAATTTTTAGATGCAGGCAGCGGGCCATATTCCAGATGCGGAGTCATTACAAATAAAACAAAATTGGATTTTACGGCTGTCGACCCTCTTGCAAGTATTTATAAAGCATTAAAGGATAAGCACTCGATAGATACAAAAATTCAACCGCAAACTGCAATGGTTGAGAATCTTTCTTCAAAATTTAAAGAAAATGAATTTGATATTGTACATATGTCGAATTCACTAGACCATAGTTTTGACCCTATCTTGGGTTTATGGCAAATGTTATATGTTTGCAAAGTCGGCGGAAAAATCATTTTGAGGCATCATCAAAACGAAGCCGAAAATGAAAATTACCAAGGATTTCATCAGTGGAATTTATCGTTAGAAAATAACAAATTTATAATTTGGCGCCCGGGAATAAAATTTGACGTATCAAAAATTTTAAGTGAATATGCAGAAATCATTGAGACTAAAAAAGATGTTATTGATAACCAGGGAATGAAAACTTGGGTATACGACAAGGTTGTAATAAGAAAAAATAAACCCACTCCTTTGCACTTCAATGAAAATTACCCGCTTTTGTTGGAAAAATTTCTAGATACTGTTTGCAGGCTCAATTTTAATTTGTATAAAAATAACCAGGATAAAAAACATGAATATAAAAATATTAATTTATTTGGTGTGAAAATTAAATTGAAAAAATAATAAAATTTATTTGGATAAATAGATTGGAGGATGATTGAGACTATTTGGAAAAGAATTTAATTTTGTATTATCCAATTTAGATAAAATTAAAATTTATGTTTCAGCTTGGACGGATGGAAAAAATTTTGGAGATGATTATCTCGCTTCTGCTATGTTTGACTATTTAAAAAAGAATTTTGCAAAAAGAAAGTTTGAAGTTAAACCAGCAACTCTTAATATAGCCGACATTAAATTAACAGAAAATGATATTGTAATTGTTGCAGGCGGGGGCCTATGGGGGCCTTCTAATACTCAATGCCTCGAAGAACATTTGTATCAAATATGGAATAATTGTAATGCAAAATTAATTCTTGCTAATATTGGAATAGAATCTTTTAATGACAAATACGGATATCAACTCAAAAATATTGCACAAAAAGCCGAATTGATATCATTTAGGGATAGAAAGTCTTTTGAGATTGCGACAAATATAATTAAAGATGAAAAAATTATTCTTGGTGCCGACACTTCTTATCTGAATCCAATACACATTAAAACATTTCCCAAAAATAATGTTTTAGGGGTAAATCTATGCGGACCCGAGGTTGAAAATAATATAAATAATTATAATATGGAATTTATCATAGATGAGATTAATCTCTTACAGGAAAGCGGGTATTTTGTTTCAGCCACTCCTTTCTCATATAATGATGCATACAATGACTTTGTATATTGTAAGAAAGTAGACAAAAGCTGTAAAAAAAGATTTTCAATAACACCATACAAAAATTGTGAAATTTTTTTGGGCATGAGGTTTCATAGCATTATTATTGCGTTACAAAATAGAATTCCAACTATTGCTATAACATACTCTGACAAAGTAAGACGTTTAATGCAAGAGTATGATTTAAATGATTTTTGCATTATGCCAAATGAACTAACAAAAACACTTTTATTGAACAAAATTCAAAAAATTAAAAGGGAAAGAACAAATATTTTAGACAGAATAAAATTTGGAAATTCTTTGCAAAATAACAGAATAAATGAATTTACAAAACATCTAGAAGAACTTATTCTTAATTCAAATTGACTAATACCATGGAGGAACCTATGCAATCAATACCAATATTTTTCACATTTAATAACAATTATGTAATTCCTGCGGCTGTTGCCTTATATTCAATGCTGAATAAAGCAAAAGGTGATGTGTTTTACAAAATTCACATTCTGCATTCTGATATTAGTGCCGAGAATCAGAATTTAATAAAAAATTCTATCAAGTGTTTTAAAAACTATGAAATTTTGTTTCAGAATACGGACGGGTTTTTAAATAAAGCCTGGGAAGCTGGTAATTTTGAAAATCAAAATAAGGGCGCGCAATTCACGGCAGACACTCTTTTAAGATGTTTTGCTGCAAAATTTTTCCCGCAATATGATAAAATTATTTATTCTGATGTAGATATTGTCTTTAAAGATGATATTTCAGAGCTTTATAACATAGATATGGATGGCGAATATATAGCTGCCGTAAAAGATGCCTTTATGAAATGGGATTCAAATGAACTATCCCACCTAAAACCGGAACATTATGAAAAATTTAAAGATACATATTTTGCAGGCGGCATTTGGGTTCTTAATTTGAAAAAAATAAGAGAAGATAATCTTGAAGATAAAATGCTTGACATCATTCAAGATGATACCATTGTTAAAAGATGGAATGATATGGATATTATGAACATAGCCTGCGATAATAAGGTTAAATTTTTGCCACTTAATTATATCGCATACCCATATTTGCTTGAAAGGGTAATAAGGGATGATTTTACAAGCCATTTTTCAAGAGATGAATTATTTGATTCAGTCATAAACCCTAAAATTATTCACTATGCAGGAATAAAGCCCTGGAAAGACAGGGATATTCCTTATGCTATAGATTGGTGGACAATATTTGAATATTTAAACCTGCCAAAAACCTCTATATTTTCAAAACAAGCAGAAAACAGTAAATCAGACAGACTTGAGAAAAAAGTCAAAAAATATAAAAAGATTACAAAAATATTGGTGTTAATTATTGCAGTATTAGTTTTGATTATTGCGGCTTGCATATTAAAAGCATTCAGTTAATGGCTAAATCTTGTAGCGCATTTTTATTCCAAAAACATGCAATGTACGTCTGTTTCCATCTTTTTCTTTGTATATAAATCTTTTTTTATTCAATTTTTTAATAAATAATTTTTTGGCATCTTGTACATTTAAATCGTTTTGATAATCATAAAAACTAAACGTAGAAACAAGATTTAAATACTCGTTATTATCGTCAAGACAATTTGGAATATTGTTTTTGTTTAAAAATTCCTTGAAAGCATCATATTTTTTAGAAAAGTTTTGATTAAATTTATCATAATTCAGGTTTAAATATAAATCGTATAAATCATCATATTTTTCATTAAACTTTGTTGTCATAGAATTTGGGATATCAAAAAATTCAACAAGCTCCCGCGTTCTGCTGTCTATTATATTTACAAATGCTGGAATATTATTTTGCAGAGCAATTATATTGCCATGAATTCTACTTCCGTATGAAAAATTAAAGCCACCTTCTTTGATTTGTTTTCTCCACATATAATAATTCATATTTCCTAAAATTCTATTTTGGCTGTACAATTCCTTAAATGGAGACTTATACTTGGAATCATAAATATCTTTAACTTCGGCAGGATTATAAAGAGACGTTAGATACAAATCTTGATCAAAGAAAACAGAATTCGTATAATCTTTGTAAATTTTATTACTAATATCAGAAACGAAGTGCGCATTAAGCATAGGCTTAAAATTTTCCCTACAAATCTTTGAAGTGTTAATTTTGAAATCCCTGTTAAGCAAAAATAATGAAGGACATCCTGAAACAAATAAATCTTTATACCCAAGCTGCTCTAATGCAAATTTAGTAAAGTTTCCTCTTAATGTGATATCCCCGCCTGAATTTTTTATTGCATCAATATATTTCTTTGAATTTTCTTTGATATTTTGTAAAAAATCTACAGAATAATTGATTGTGCTCTGACAACCTGCACCTAGGACAAAGGTAGGAATCTTTAGCGTATTAATAATATGTGCATTATCAGCCAGGGTTTGATTATAATACTCTGAAAAAATATTTGCTTCCATCATTATGCAGATGTCAAAATTTTTTCTAGCCCATTCTCTATCTTGTTCTAAATTATCAATTACGCTTTGAACAGACATAAAAGTCGAGTCCAACCCCTTTGAATAAAACATTGATATGCCCGATGTATAATATACCGTGTCGCCACTGTTATTATATAGCATGTTGTTTATTGGTTTAAAAAAATCCGTATATGTTATAAATAGAATTCTTTTATCCGTTTGCATAAGCATCCTTGTCTATGGCCTTGCCAACTGTTACCAATAAATACCCTTGATGAAAATCATCCAAGATTTCTTTATTGTTTATGCTGTCTGCCAAAACTTTGTGTAAAGGGCTTTTATTGTCTAAAAAATTTAGCGCATGTTTAATGCCTATTGTATATTCCTTTTCAACTTTATATCCTGCGGCTTCAAATTCATCAATTTGTGTATAAAGTGGATTTTCAACCCCATACGGCCAATTTCCGGTCTGCTCCATAATGTTTTTGCCAACTCTATAGGCAAGGCAGGAAGCATTTGGCACCAAAGAAATCATTCTCTTGCAATATTTGCGCCAAAGAGTTAGCATATTTATTCTCTCTTCTTTGGTAAAGTGCTCAAGCAATCCTGCGTGAAAAATTATGTCAAAATAATTTTCCTCAAAAGGCAACTCCTTTGTGGCATCGGCACAAACGGTGTTTATATCCAAATTCAGTTCTTTTGCTGCAGCTTTTGACAATTCAAGACATTCGCTTGAATAATCTAAAAGCGTAACATTACAGCCTTTTTGCGCCAGACATAATGAAGTTTGTCCTGTGCCGCTTCCTATTTCAAGAGTTTTAGAGCCGGCAGGGGCAATTTTCAATAATTCATCTGTCTGTACATAATAGTTTTTATTCTTAATACTGTTAATAAGGCTATCTTTTTGTTCAATATTATATAAACTAGCCCATTCATCAGCATTCAAGCGGTCTTCATATGTTTTATTGTTTTGCGTTTTCATGCCAGGGGGTTTATTGTATTTGATTTTTAATCCCAAAATATGCAATATTCTTCTATTGCCAGATTTTTCTTTATAAAATAATTTCATGCTTTTTCCGTTTCATTAAGCTATACTGCGTTTTACGGGCTTTGCTTTCATTTTTTTTGTGCAACATAATAACAAATGTGTTGTAATTATGCATAAATCCTTATGCAATTTTACCACAAACTTATGAATAATGCGCATTTTGACACCGTATCTTAATCAATCTTAATAAGCATTTTTCTATTTATTTTGGCAAGATTCTTTTTGTAAAATTCTAAGACTTCCTGATATCAGGAAGTCTTAATGTTGTGCAACACATTTGTTATTATGTTGCACAAAATGCTTTAATTTCACAGCACAAAACATTCATAGCTTTTGTTAATTTCATCTTGTTCTATTCCTATATATCTTAAAGTTGTGCTTTCTGAATAATGGTTAAAAATTTTTTGAAGAATTGCAATATCCTTAAATTTTTTATAATGGTGATATCCAAATGTCTTTCGAAGCGTGTGAGTGCCGATTTTGCCCTTTATCCCCGCCTGTTTGCAAGCCATATTTATTATCCTGTAAGCTCTTGTTCTATCGAGTCTTCTGCCATATCTTGATTTAAATAACGGTTCGTTATCATTCTTGTTTTGTATGAAATTTTTAATAAGCATTTTAAGTTTATCGTTTACGGGAAAAACTTTTCTCTTATGTGTTTTCTTTTCTGTAACCGTTATAAAATCCTTATCTTTTACATCTCTTATGTTAAATGACAATATATCTGAGATTCGAAGCCCGCTGTTTGTTCCCATGACAAACATAAGCAGGTCTCGCGCACTGCTTTGGGCTAAAATTACTTCTACTTTCTTAATTTCAATCCTGCTCTTTATAGGTTCAACTATATTCATTTTCCTTCCTTTCTTTTATAAAAGCCTTACACACCTTTAAACAAAAGAAGAAAGATAAAGTTCAGAATGAACAGAAAAACTGGCAACAAAAAGCAGCAGATGATTCCATCTGCTGCTAGTAAATTTATAATATTGGTTAAATTGCTTTCATGGATGTTTGATATATGCTGCACACAGTCTCTTCTGTGGCTTCATTCGGCGCAAGCCCTAAAAGCATTCCAAGCGAAGGGGTTTCAAATGCAAGTTTTGATAGTTTTTCAACATCGTCTACCTTAAAGCCTAAATCTTCAAGCTTTTCTTTAATTCCGATGTCAAACAGCCACTTTTGAACACCTTCTGCAGCTTTTTTAGCTTCGTCTGCTTCACCTTTCAGGTTTGGCACAATAGGCTCTAATATATCAGCAAGAGTTGCAGCCTTATCTTTGTAAATACAGTTAATTACAGAGGGCAAAAGCATTGCAAGGCCAAGCCCGTGTGATAAATCAGGCTTAATGGCACTCAGAGGGTGCTCAAGCGCGTGGGTATAGTGTAAAAGCCCGTTATCAAAGCCTATTCCGCCCAAAAGCGAAGCATAAAGTAAGAAATATCTTGCAGTTAAATCCTCTGGGTTTTTGATTGCATCGGGCAGATATTTTGCAACAAGGCGAATAGTTTCTTTTGCAAGTGTGACAGCATACGGCGAAGCCACTTTTGATGTTGCGCCTTCAACAACATGGTTTATCGCATCTACTGAAACATACAGGGTTTGATTAGCAGACAATTTTGTCATTAAGGCAGGATCATCAATTGAATATGTAGGATATATGCAGTCATAGGCAATTGCAGGTTTATAATTTTTCTCTAAAAGTGTTGCAACAGCAAAACGGTTTACTTCGGTTCCTGTACCGTGGGTTAAGTTTATTGCAACAATAGGTGCAGCTTTTGTCGGGTCAAATTTGTATTCATAAAGCTCAGCCCCTGTTTTATCAGGATATTCCATCAAAATTGCAACGCTTTTTCCTGTATCAATAGCGCTTCCGCCGCCAATTGCAATAACTGCCTTTGCGCCAAATTCAAGCGCCATTTTAGCTGCTTCATCTATTCCATCGGTTGTCGGGTTTGGAGTTACTTTTGCAAAGTTAACATAGCCAATCTCGTGCTTTTTGAGCGCAGCTTCAACATAATCCCAAGCCCCTGTTATTTTGTATGCACCTTTTCCTGAAATAACAATTACTTTATCAATCCCTTTTGATTTTAAATCAGCAGAAATTTCATCAATTTTTTTGATGGCGCCAACGCCAAAATACACCTTTGATTTTGTTAAAATTTCTTTGACTTCATCAATTTTTACATCTTTTTCCCACATGGCAATATCCTTTCTATTAAAATATCTTAAGAAATTGTAACATAATTTAATAAATAATAATTAGTCAATTTAAACTATTGTATTAAACCATTTTATGCCATCTGGATATTCAAAATATTTTTATAGGCTGATAAGTAGCTTGATATTTATGTTTAAGTCGATTATTATTTCCATAAACACAGCGCACTAAAGGCATTAATCAGAATTTATTTATCCAAAACAAAAATTATAAAAAAATTAAGAAAAACTATCCCTGCATTTTATCCAGCAGTGTCTTTATTTCTTCAATTTTTTCTTTAGCTTCGTCATTATCAAAAGTTTCTGCCACACAATGTTCAAGATGAGCTTTAAGTATATTGCTCTGTATGTGTTTTATTGCAGAATTTGCCGCTTTTAGCTGAATTATGATATCAGGACAATATCTTCTGTCCTCAATCATTTTTTTAACCCCTTCAAGCTGCCCGATAGCTCTGTTGAGTCTTGGAATTTGGGCTTTGTGGCAGGGATATTCTGCGTCTTTTTTATTGTCATGATTTTTCATAATGTTTATTATACCACCTTCAGGATGCAGAATATTACATATGAAATCTGAGAGTTATTAATCGGCGCTTTCTTTAGAATTACCATTACAATCAGGACAATTGCATTTGCTGCCATCACATGTGCAATTTTCCCCGCAAGTACAGTTTATGCATTTACAGTTTGGATTTAAACATTTAGCCATAATTTTATTCTCCTTATTATACCCCAAATGGGTATATCTACAATAACAATATACCCCCATATGGTATATTTGTCAAGTCATGGATTGCACTTAAAAATGTGCTCATTTGCGCAATTGCAAATTTTAATTGTTATCATATACTGGCTTTATAATGAAATGTCGCAAACAAGCCCAAAGTACAAATTAATACCACATTACAAGGAATCCAATAATGAAAATAAAAACGGCAGATTATCTCGTAAAGAGGCTTAAAGAGCTTGGCATAAAGGATGTCTTCGGCCTGCCCGGCGATTATAATTTTAATGTACTTGATGCAATAATTGAAACGCCCGATATTAATTGGATAAACTGCACAAATGAACTCAATGCAGGTTATGCTGCAGACGGCTATGCAAGAATTAATGGATACGGCGCTGTTGTTACAACATATGGTGTCGGCGAATTAAGCGCAATAAACGCAATTGCAGGCTCATTCGCAGAAAACGTTCCTGTAATTAAAATTGCAGGTGTTCCGAAAACAAGCTTTATAAATTCTAACGCCATAATTCATCACAATTTTTCAAAACCTGATTATTATGCTTTTGAAAAAACATATTCAAACGTTGTTGAAACAACCGCATACCTTGATGAAGACAACGCAAAAGAAGAGATAGACAGGCTGATTGAAACTATGATAAAAACCAAAAAGCCCGTGTATCTTGCCATACCGATGGATGTTTGCCACCATTTGATTGATCATAAAATTCCTGAGGTTAAAACAAAATCAGACAATAACGCCCTAAATGAAGCTACAGAAAAAATTTCCTGTATGATAAATTCTGCCAAAAATCCTTTAATAATTACAGATTATTTAATCAAACGCTGCCGCCTTCAAAATGAAGTTAGGGCATTTATTAATAAATTTAATATCAACATCACATCAATGATTATGGGGAAAGGCATTGTAAATGAAGATGATGAACATTACATCGGAATAAACCATGGGCCTTTGGCTGATAATGATTTTATAGATTTTTACAAGAATGTTGATTTAACAATAGGTTTTGGCACCTTGTTTTCAGACCTTAATACATTAGGCTTTGCCGCCCTGCCCGATGATAGGTTTAAAATTGATATACAAGCTGATTATGTAATAGCAGATGGAGACAGGTTTGAAAATGTTCTAATTGAAGACGTTCTAGCAAAACTATTAAATTCAAACACAATAATACCAAAGAGCCAAGACTCTGCAGCCAAGCCCTTCAAGGGCTATAAAGATATTGAAGCCTCCGGCAATAATATAAAAACGGATGAAATTTTCCCACTCCTTCAAAATTTCTTAAAAGCAAATGACACTGTTGTTATTGAAACAGGAATTATAGGCTATGCCTCATCAAAGATGAAATTAGGTTCTGATTCAAACTATTTAAGCCAGCCCTTATGGGGTTCTATCGGCTGGGCAACACCTGCACTATTTGGCGCTTCTATGGCAGATAAAAGCAAAAGGCCAATACTCTTTACAGGCGAAGGCTCTCACCAGTTAACTATTCAAGAAATGGCAAATTTATTTAAACATGATATAAAGCCTGTAATTTTGCTTCTAAATAACAATGGATACACTATTGAAAGATATTTATCAAACAATTTTGATGATGTGTTTAATGATATTACAAGCTGGGACTACAAAAAAGCGCTTGAGCTTTTTAGCCTGGATAAAAAAGAATTTGCCTATCATAGTGTTTACACTTCAAAGGAATTGAAAACGGCGCTCAATAGTGCAGAGAATGAACAAAAAGAAAAGCTTGTTTATATTGAAATATTTACAGACAAGGCCGATATTCCAACCCTTATGAAAAAATCATTAGATTTTGTTAAAAACCGTAATGTTTAGCCTCTATTCATAAAACTAAACAAAATATGGAATAGCAGCCCCTTTTTCACTATTATAATAAAAAGTTTTTACGCAGAAGAAGGATTTTAGTATGGTATTTGCTGCAATTTTAGGGAAGATAATCGGTTTTGGAATTATTATAGCCATAGGAGTAATGGTATTTAAAACAAGGGGAAACCACCCTGAAATATTTGAATTATCAGAGGGCGAAGAAATAGTAAAACTTGCAAAAGGAGACTGGTGGCAGGATGTATTAATTGGAAACGGCAGAAATACAGGAGAATTTGCCTTCACAAATAAAAGAGTCTTATTTAGAACTTTTTCCATTTTCGGTAAGGGCGAACAAATCGGCATTCCATATTCAAAAATTGCTTCTATAAAAAAATCATTCGTAAAAATCTGGCCGGTCGCATTCACAATTAAAACCATAAATGATGAATCATACAAATTTGCAATCTTAAAAAGGCAAATGTATATTGATTTGATTGAGTCTCTTGCCAAGCAAAACAACAAAAATCCCGCAGCGGAAGGAGAAAACACGGCTATATTAAATTAAATTTTAGGCAAAACTAGCAACTTTTTTGCTTCATATGTTTTAAATTAATACGTTTAATGATAAAAGGACTTAGTATTATGATGCCTATTAGCTTGTTAAACAATAAAATTAATTTAAAAAATAATATCAGCTTCAAACACAATGCTGTTGAAGTGCATAAATCAGATGCACAGATACCTTATGACAACTTGAAGCTAACAATGAATGATAACTTTAGTGAATCTATTATAAGAAAATATTACAATACGGGATTTTTTAAAGGTTATTATGCAATGGAAGGCTCTGTTAATGATAAAGTTGTAAATTTAAGGCTTGATAAAGGAGGTCCGTTTAACCCATACCATTATATCGGAGCTCTTGGTGATGATGCAGTAAACATTACCTTAAACAACAAACACGCTCTTGGAAAAATTGGCGACAAAGAAATAGATTTAACATATAAAACCTCTCATTTTTCTAAGAAATTTTCAATAATCGGAAAAATTGGCGATAAGACAATAAATATTGCAAATAATTCTACCATTGACAGCACAATGGAGGAAGATGACATTGTAACTCTGGTGACGTCGCTTCAAGGTTTTCATCTGGATGTCAAAAACAGACAATTTACAAAATTATCTTCTTCGGCCCAGAGACAGATTGATGACATGCTACTAACAACTAGCGGAATGAATCGGCAACACACGATGAATGTTGCTCAACAGCCAACCAATTTATATTTATAGACTGATTTTATTAAAACAGACGGTAAAACTTGCCGCTCAAATTCTTTATATTTGTGCTTTAAAGCTATTCAGCATAAACAATTTCTATTGCAGGACTGCACTTATATAAGACACTGGAGATAACAAAAAAAATAAAGCCGCTAAACTTAGCGGCTACTAGACTTGGGGAGGAGGTTTTGAGTGAGGGCTCGATTGCCCTCATATTATTATTTTCGGCACATAAATTTTTTTCTTTAGCACTTTGTTTTAATATCATCTAAATGTATTAGTTTTTTATAGATTTTATTTTTCTACTCTATAGGGTGGATTTCAAATACTAAACATTTATATATACTACCTTGATGTAGGAGGATTATTATTTTAAATTCCTCCAAAAATTTTATAGGGGAAGCAAGTATGGCAAAGAATATTTCAAAAAAAGAGGTTATAGAACAAAGTCAGGGCTTAAGAGTAGTTAAGGCCCCAAAAACAAAGCCCTACAATGATATTGATTTAAATAACTGGAAACTGTATTCCCACATAAAAACAGGTTCTCTATGGGAATTTGCATCAAGGGAAAAAACAAACGGCCACAGTTATGATTACCATGGAAACTATATTCCACAGATTGCAACCCAGCTTTTTGAAAGATTTACCAAAAAAAACGATGTAGTACTTGATTTATTCTTTGGCTCCGGCACAAGCGCCATTGAAGCTCTTAATATGGAAAGGCGCTGCATTGGCGTTGAATTAAAACAAGAAATGGTTGATTATGTGTCAAAAAAATTCTCTAAAAAAGAACTTGTTGTAGACGTTAATATAATCTGTGGAGATTCAACCACAGAAGAGACAAAAGAAAAGGTTGAAGCAAGGCTTGAAATTATGGGGAAAAAACAGGCCCAGTTTGTAGTTTTGCACCCTCCTTATGATGATATAATTAAGTTTTCAGACAAGCCCGAAGACCTTTCAAACTGCAACAGCACAGAAGAATTTTATGATTTGTTTGAAAAGGTTGCTAAAAACGCCTATGATTTGCTTGAAAAAGGCCGTTTTGCCGCCCTTATCATTGGAGATGAATACAAAAATTCAAGAGTTGTGCCCTTAGGCTTTGAATGCATGAAAAGGATGGAAAACGTTGGTTTTATTACAAAAGCAATCGTTGTAAAAAACATCACAGGAAATGAAAAAGCTAAAGGCAAACAGGCAAATTTATGGCGCTATCGCGCACTTTCAGGCGGTTTCAACATTTTTGAGCATGAATATATAATGACATTTCAAAAGGTGTAAAAACTATTCTCTAAAACACAAAATAGGCCATTATCAATGGTTGGAGACATTTTGAGCTTAAAAAGATTTTGTGATATTTAATAATGTGCCGAAGTGTACAATATTGTTTAATTTTGGGCACTTCTGTTTTAAATATCATTCAATATTTTTTAGGGATTATTTGCAACTTTAGTTCCTTTTTGGTTCCGAAAATTAAACATTAAGCTATACTGAAATTTGTTGATTATACATGCCAAGTAATTCAAATTAGGCATGATATAATAATAAATATTGAGGAATAGATATGGAAAATGATATTAAATATTTAAATGAATGTATAGAAAACGATAATAAAAATATTATTAAAAAGATTGATAATTTAGATATTTTAAAAGAGTTATACTCTGTATATTTGCAATATTATGATTATTTTAATAGTGAATTTGACAGCTTTAACGAAAAACTATTTAATCTTGGAACTTTAGTAACAGTATTATTAGGCTTTTTGATTACCGTAACTATTTTTCTTTTTGAAAATAATTACGTAAAATCTTTCAATTGGGCTACCACAATTGGCATTACTTTTGTTTTAGTATCTTTTATATCTTTAATATCTTTGCTATTGCTTGTTTGTAATGGTCAATCCTTTAAAAAATTCCTTACTTTAAATACACAATTTCCGCTAACAGCTGCATTTGAAAGTTTTGATAAAAACGATGAAAAAGAATTTTATAAAAAAATGATTTTTTGCATTTATAAGACTGCACGAATAAACTATCATAATTTGGAGAAAAATAAATCAAAATTTCCAAATTCTTACAAGTATTATGTTATTTGTGTTGTTATTTCAATAGCTTCATTGGTTTTAATTTATATAGGAGGTAAAATATAATATGCCAGATGATAAAAGACGATATCAAAATCCAGAACAAGAAGTTAGAGAATTTTCCGACAGGCATTGTAATGAAGAGGTTTCTATGCCTTGGCGTGTCAGAAACGACATGCCAAAAGGAGACACTGGTAATGATGGTACTCAAGAAACTATTAGAAACAGAGAATCTATACAAAATGATAATTAATTAAATTGTAAGTCTTATGAATTTATGATATAATTATATCAATAGTACCTGCTAAGCCTCTTAACAATGCTAAATCAGCAGGTCTTTTAATTTAAAGGGAAAATTTTGGAAAAGATTAAATACAACAAACCGGCGATGCGTGCGCATGAACAGATTATAATTATTAAAACAATTATAAATGGTTTTTCTTTAAAATTTACTCATCTTTATCTTCGCTATTATCAATATTAAATAAATTACCTTGTACCGGTTTTTGTTCTTTGCGCGCTTCTATCAATTCAAATATTCTACTCAATCTTATAAGCACCTTTGTTGGAATTTCTTTTGAATATCTATATTGCGTTTTTAAATCTATAAGTTGCCGAACCATATAAGCCGAAATATAAGAACTATATTGATTTATTAAAAAATCTACGAAATCAGAAACTGTTTCAAAATTTAATAACATCTCCCTAAAAGCATAATATTGCCACCCAACGTTATAAGGATTAGAATATAAACCATGCGTTGATGAATACCTTTTTGTTTGCTTAACTTCTTCAATAATCTCATCGGAATAATTTAAGTTATAGAAATTCTTAGCTTCGTTTATAAATTGTTCAGGTGTATACATATGAAAATCTTTTTTTACATGGTCAAAAAACTCTTTTTTTAACGTTGGTGAGCAGCGTTTTTCACCTTTACATATATGCCACCAATCTTCTTTCTCATCTGCAGTTACAAATATAATAGAAGTCGTTTTTTCTTTGGCATAATCTAAGATTTGTTGCCAAACTATAAAATCAGAATATTTATCATTACCTGACTTTTTGTCATCACAAAAACCAGGAGGGATTTTCTTTTCAAATCTTTCTTGTGCCTTTTTATACAGTAACGCCAAATTTTCAGAAGTGTAATTTTTTCCAATTTTTGAATCAAACAATCTAACTAGCTGCTCCTGAATGGAATCATTATCTTTTAAATTATTGAATTTTTCCTCACTCTTTTTGCTATATTTTGCAACAAGTTTTTTTATATTAGCGATACAATTATCCAAAGTTGTCTCATCTTTATTGCTAAAGCTATTTTGTTTTTTTATAATACTAAAAACATCTTGAATATTTTTGGCACTTTTTTCGACATCATCCTTTGTTTTTTGTGAATTATTTTTTATTTCATGGATAACTTCAAGACGATTTTTATGATACTCATAGCCAACTTGATATGGAATCCATTTTTTGTTGCCAATTTTTTCTAAAACCTTCAAAAAGGCGTTTTTTGTTTCTTCTCCATATCTATATAAATTCAACAAAACATTTGTGTCAAAAACAAAGATGCAGCTATTCCACAGTGTTTCATAATCTGGGCTATAAAATTCTTTAAATGTCTTTTGCAATGATGTAACCTTTTTTCTTTTCTTTATACATAAAAAGAGCCTTAGCGGCTCTTTGATTAAATTTTGGAGGATAGGAGGCTCGAACTCCTGACCCCCTGCGTGCAAAGCAGGTGCTCTACCAACTGAGCTAATCCCCCATATTAAATTATCAATACTCAAATGGTAGAGCACCGAGGTGCTTTATCATATTTTGTAAAGCTTTTTGCTTTACGGGGACTGAGCTAATCCCCCATGTTTGGATTGAATCCGCGCACCTGCAAGCAGGTTTTTTCATAAAACCGGGAAGACAAGTTTCCCTAAGGCAACTGAGGCGAATCCTAATATTAAATTATCAATACTCAAATGGTAGATCACCGAGGTGCTTTATCATATTTTGTAAAGCTTTTTGCTTTACGGGGACTGAGCTAATCCCCCATGTTTTAAACCATTGGCTGCTTTTATGTTCAATATTTTGAAAACATAGAGCAAAATAGGCTTAAAAAATTTTCAAATTACATACAAACATTTTTTCAAACGTTTACAACAATAAATACTAACAGATACAAAAAAAATAATCAACATGTTTTTTAAGAAAAATTAATAATATTAATGATTTTTTATAATTGCGGATAAAAACAGCCAGGTGATATTTTTTATAATAATGCAAAATCGCATTCTCTATTTGGATTTTATATAAAACTAAATTTTCGATTTAGCAGCATATATCATTCAAAAATTTTTTACAAAATATAAATCTTTTTAAGCTAAATTTGGAATGATTTCAAATTTTAATTACAATCATATCCAGCAAATATTAGACTAAATGCTAATGTAAGGACTAGCTCTATTGGTTATTATAATAATGTGAAAAATAAGACAAATAAAGCATGTCTTATTTAGAATCAATAGATTGGGAAAGGAATGACAAAATGCATGATGAAAATTTAATGGACAAGATGAAAGACGGTTTGGAAAAAGCCAAAGATTTTGCTATGGACGCGAAAGATAATGTCACAGAAAAGCTGAAACAGGGCTGGGACAAGCTTGCTGACATTAAGGACGATGCTGTTGATGCTATTGAAACACCGGGTGAAAGTCTGAATGAACAATTGTGCGAAAGCCTTGAAGGCACAGATGATGACAACAAAATGCACATTCAGGAAGAATTTTGCCAAACAGACTATGATGAGTTCGATAATGAACTTGAGCCGGATGACATTGTTTTAAAAGAAACATATGAAGAATATAAAATCATGCCGGATGATGAAGAGAATGCCGCATAAAAAAGCTGAAACTTAACATTGTATTTTAAGTCATCTTTTAACTCCTTTTAGATAACAGGGCTCTGCAAAAATCAAGCAGGGCCTTGTTTTTTAATATTAAAAAAGCCAGAGAGCGCTTTTTATAAATATATATGCAAAATTTATTACCATTGCTTTTAAAGCAAAATAAGCCAATTAGATAGTGTTTAGGCTATAAAAAACCAATTTTGCATTTTTTTCAAAATTATGATATTCTAAATTTTATAAATGCTGAAATTATGAAGATGCTGAATTAAACAAAATGAAGAAAATGTCTAACAGGGAAAGGTTTTTTCCCTTAAAAAAGCTTGCACAAATGTGGCTGAATGATTTTGTGCAAAATAAAAAAACCTATATTGAAACCTTGATTCCAACAATTGTTTCAGGAAATTTTTCTAATTTTACAAAGGAAGAAAACAAGGTTTTACTTGAAATAAAAGAAAATTTTTCAAAGCGCGAGTGGAAAAACTTTAAAGTACTTTTTTTAGGCACAACCAGGCGGCTTATCAAAGAAAATCACAACAATGAAATTTTAAAGTGCGCTCAAAGATGCATCAAAGATGATAATTTTTTAAGCTTTGAAAAACTTAAACAAGAAAGCCCCTCAAATAAAAATATACTTAAAAACCTTGATAATGCTTATAAATCAGCTTTAGAGTTATATATAAATAATCTAAAAAAGGACTTAATACAAATAAGCCTTAATGATATGAAATCTGCTGTTTCGCATTTCTATAAAAAGGCAAAAAACCTTCCTGAGGCAAGCAAGGGAGAAATCGGCTTTTTCTTAGAAGATATTGAGGATATTACAGATATTCTGAAACAATATAATTTTATGGAGGCAGATAAATTATTCCAAAGAAAAAGGATAATAACAAAAGATGAATATGAAAATTTAAAAAAAGAATATGTGCTTAAATACTTTAGCGGACAAAATATTGACCCCCAAAAAGCACTTGCTATATCTTCAATTCATTCAAACATTTTATTAAAAGCGCGCGCAGGCTCCGGCAAAACAAGCACGCTGTGCCTTAAAACCCTTCTTCTCATTGAAAAATACAATATAAAGCCGGATGAAATCCTTATTTTAGCTTTTAATAAAGAAGCAAAGGTTAAGATTAAAAAAGACCTGTGCGAAAAGTACGGCCTAAAAAACCATAAAGACATTAACGCAAATAATTTTGAGGGTGCCAAAACCTTTCATGGCTTTGCAAAGAGCATTTGCGATGACATAAAAATAATTGATGATAAAAAACGTTTTTTATACATAAATGAAGCAATAATAAGAGTTTTAGAAAAGGCGCACAATAAAGAGGCATTCTATAATTTTTATAAAACTTCATTAAACATTCCAACAAAAAGAGATGTTAAAATTGCCGATGATAGCGATGTAAGCTTTATAAAGAGCCTCTCCCAAACAACTCTTAAGGGTGAACTAGTAAAATCATCAGGCGAAAAATATATAGCAGACTTTCTTTTTGAAAACGGCATAGAATACGAATATGAAAGAGCAATCATCTTCACAAAAGAAGAAAAAGAGGCCCTCAATATTGATGATGAGTGGAATATTTACAGGCCCGATTTTTATATTAAATATAAGGGCAAAGAATTTTATCTTGAGCATTGGGGTATAGATGAAAAGGCGCTGGACCCTGATTATTTCGGCAAAAAAAATGTAATTAACGATGTATCAAAATACATTAGAAACATCCACACAAAAAGAAGATATTTTAAAAAGAAAAATATTCCGTTGATTGAAACCTGGGCAAAGCATTCGCAAATAAGGACAAATTTTGAGATTACACTTTTTGACACACTTAAAAAATTTGGCATTAACCCTGAAAAACAGCCCTATGATGCGCTTTTTGAAAAGGTAAAAGACTTAAACATTAAGAGTTTTTATAAAACAATTGAGGGCTTTATTTCAACAATAAAAAAATCAAAACTGGACAACTTTTTTATAGAAAAAAAATGCAGTGACAACACATTGTCAAAAAGAACAAAAATATTTCTTGAATTAGGATATGAAATTTATCTTGAATATCAAAAACTTTTAAGGCGTGAAAACCTTTATGATTTTGATGATTTAATAATGCAAGCCGCTAAAAAAATTATGGAAACCAAAGGAGAATGCTCTTTTAAGGCCTCAGGCGGCAAAAAGATGAAGGTAAAAAATATTAAATACCTTCTTATTGATGAATATCAGGATTTTTCAAAACTTTTTTATGACCTTATCTCAAGCATTAAATGTTTTTGCCCGAAGTTGAAAATTTTTGCAACAGGCGATGACTGGCAGGCTATAAACGGCTTTGCGGGCTCTGATTTATATTATTTTAAAAATTTTAAAAATCTTTTTATGAATTCAGAAATTTACAATTTGACCAATAATTACCGCTCTGATACAAAGATTATAAATGTTTCAAACACGCTTATGGGCCCGAATGACAGCCCCTCCAATCCCGTTAAAAAAGAAGCAGGCGAGGTTTTAAAGATAAGAACAGACAAAACCTATATAAAAAAGAATAATCCGGCTGATTATATTTATGCATTCAAAAAAGACCCGGGAAAAATTAAGGCCAAATATTTAAAAACCGTACACAGGCTGATAAGACTCCATCCTGATAAAAATTTTCTTGTATTATCAAGGCTAAATAAAATTGCAGGCTCAAACCTTGAATTTGACTTTGCCGGCAAACTATTAAGGATGAAAACCGTAAACAAAAATAAAATCAAGGTTATGACAATACATAAATCAAAAGGGCTTGAAGCGGATATTGTTATAATTTTAAGGGCTATTAACGGCATTATTCCGTTTATACATCCTGATTATGAGATTATGACAGCACTTAATAAAAGTTATGATGAAATTATGGATGAAGAGAAAAGGCTTTTTTATGTAGCAATGACGCGCGCCAGAGAAAAAGTTTATGTTTTATCTGAAACCCATATGGAAAGCGTTTATTTAAAAGATTTAACCCTAAAAGAAATATGTTTCAGAGATTTAAATTTTAATGAAGACAAAGAAGAAACGCCAATTTGACAATGGAGATGGCAAAAAACAAAGCTATTTTAATATGTTAAAGGTCTTAAATGCGCATTTTACAAAGATTTAAGTGCCAGTATTACCAGCAAAATAATGATTGGCTGTTTTTAACTTTAAACATATTCCTGTGCAATTTTTTTATAGTATAATACTTTTAAACTCAGGGTTTTATACCGCAAGAGGTTTAAAAAGATGAAAATAATTGCAGAAAATCTTATAAAAATATATGGTGACAGGTCAGTTGTTAATGATGTGTCGTTTGAGGTGAATAAGGGAGAGGTTGTTGGCCTTTTGGGGCCGAACGGCGCTGGAAAAACCACAACGTTTTATATGATAGTGGGCCTTGTAAAGGCAAATTCCGGCAAGGTAAGTCTTCTTAATAAAAACACAAACGAGACAAAAGATATAACTCTTATGCCAATGAATGAAAGGGCAAAATTAGGAATCGGCTATCTTCCGCAGGAAGCTTCTATTTTTAGAAAATTATCGGTTGAAGATAATTTGAAGCTCGTTCTTGAATTAAATGAAAAACTTGATAAGAATGAAAAAAAACAAAAGCTTGAGGAGCTTTTAGAAGAATTTGGCATGACGCGCCACAGAAAGGCAAGTGCTGTCTCTCTTTCGGGCGGTGAGAGAAGAAGGGTTGAAATAGCAAGGGCTCTTGCTGCAACACCTCATTTTATCCTTCTGGATGAACCATTTACAGGAATTGACCCTATTGCGATAGGAGAAATCAAGGAAAATATTTATAAACTTGCAAGAGAAAAGGGGCTTGGTGTCCTAATTACAGACCATAACCCAAAGGCCACACTCTCTATCACAGACAGGGCATATGTTATATTTGACGGCAAGATTAAGATTCAGGGAAAGAGCGAAGAAGTAGCAAATGACCCTGTAGCCAAAGAATTTTACCTTGGAAAAGATTTCACCTTATGAACATAAAGCAGGAAAAACGTGTTTAAAATAAGCATTTTTGATAAATATATATTTAAGCAAGTCTTTATGGCAACTGTCGTCTGCCTTTTGCTTTTCATAATTGTGTGGATTGCGCCTGAAACACTTGTTAGAATCATAAAAAAAATTTTCACGCAGAATATGCCTATTTTAACTGCGGCAAAAATTCTGGTCTATGAAATGCCGGAGGTGCTTGCAAAGGCAATACCTGTAGGCATTTTACTCGGGTCAATCTTTACTTTTGATAAACTTTCAAAGGATTCGGAATTAAGCATTTTAAGAGGTATCGGGCTGTCATTTACAAGAATTATGGTGCCTGTTTTAACACTTGGTTTGGCGCTTTCTTTTTTATGTTTTTATGTCAGCGATAAGATGATTCCATACGCCTCAAAGGCAATGGGCAAGGGCTCGCACTTTGACAAACATTTTGTTTATCTTCAAAAAAATGAAAAACAAATCCCAACAAGAGGTATTATAATTTCAAACTTCACGGATAAAGCTATAAAAAACCTCATTATCATTAACTTTTCCAACGAAAAATACGACGATGCTATGACCTTTAAAAGTATCCTGTTTGCGCCGTATGCCCTTCTTAAAGATGACTGCTGGCTGATTCCTGAGGCAAAACAATATTCAATCAACAAAAACGGCATCTATACAGATATTGGAAACGTCAAAGATTATAAAATCCTAAACGGCAAGCTCTCTCAGGATGTTTATAAAATGATTGTGAATTCAACCAAAAAAGAAAGATTCTTTACAACAAAAGACCTCAAAGAATATAAAGAAATATTAAAAGAACAAGATTTTACGGATGAATACAACTATATACTTGCAAAATATTACCAAAGATTTCTTCATCCATTAACCTGTATTCTTTTTGCTGTAATAGGCTGCCTGTTGGGTTTTTCGCCCCCAAGAAGCCAAAGGCTTGTGGGCTTTACTGTTGCTGTTGGTATGATTTTCTTATATTACATAACTCTGCCATTCTTTGATTTAATGGCGCAAAAAGGCGTAATGCCGCCATTTCTTGCTGCTGCGTTTCCTATTATCGCCTTTATTATTTCAATATTTGTGATTAAAAAAGTTAAGGATTTGTAAACATATGTTAAGAAAAATAACACTTACTGCATTAATAATAACCCTTTGCGCATTCTATGCACCGGCCCAAAATGCGCCTGTATCGCTTATTATGCAAAGTGCAGCAGCCAAAGAGGCAAAAGAAAACATTGAAATGGAGCACACGGCGCCGGGTATTTATATATTCAAAATGAATACGGAAAAGATGGGCTGCAAAATCAAGCCCTATGTGGCAGACAAGCTCACTGCCACATCCGATGTATTCAAAAACAGCGAAAAATATGACCTTGTCATTAATGGCGGCTTTTTTGATATTGTGACAGGAAATGCGGTTTCATATGTAACAATAGACGGAAACGTGGTTGAGACGCCGTTTTCAAACCAAAAACTCATAGAAAATGCAGGAAAAACAAACCGTCTTGAAGCCATACTTAACAGGGCAGAATTCAGAATTTTGGAAGATAAAAAGGGCAATCTGATATTTGATATGGACCATCATTTTGTACCGGTTCAGGAAGGCTTAACCCTGAAACACAGCCTGCAGGGCGGCCCTTTTGTGTATCCCTCTATGAACCTTGAAAAGGAAAGTTTTTTAAAGGTAGAAAACAACAAGGTGAAATTTCAGGCTGCAGATGTTTTAAAGCGAAGGGAGAGAACGATTTTAGCCCTTAAAAACGAAATGCTCTATATCGTATTATTTACAAACCAAAATAAGGTCACAATGAATGAAGTGAGAGATTTTTGTAAAAAAATGAAGTTTGACAAGGCAATGGCGCTTGACGGCGGGGCTTCCACCTCTGCAAATTTTAAAGATTTAGAAATCTATTCAAGCTTTACAAGCCAAAGAAGGGTGAAATCCTTTCTCACAGTGGAAAAATAGTGTATTATGATAATAAAAAGGTAAATATAAATGGACGAAAACAAAACAGAAAACACAACGGCAGGCAAAGCTGATTTAGCGCCTGAGGATAATAAAGACGAAAACCCCAATAAAATCACCATTTTTGAGATTTTTGTCGGGCTGCTTCTGGTGCTGTGCATAGGTTTATATCTTTCGCCGAATATTTTTTTGAAACTTGATAACAAGCGAAATGCCCAAATGCAAACAAATGCAAGCATTTTCACTTCAAAGGCGCTTGGAGAATTTTCTTCGAACAACAAAATGAAAGCCTCTGAGGCCGCCCAAAAAATCGCGAAAGAGCTGAATAAGGTAAATAAAAATCCATATGATAAAAAAAATCCTGCATACTTAATAAAGGCCAAATGCAAGGGCTGCGTTATCATTACGCCTGATGATGCCTTAAATTCCATAGCAGTTGAAGCATACTCTAACGACAACATTCTGCTTGTCCGAACAGTAATTCAACCCCCCTCTTTTGTTACTTACACAAGGGATTTAACCTCTCTTGACGCTGGAAAGAAAAAGGGCAAAAAAGATGGAAAATAATCTTGAATATAAGGTGCAATACGCTGATACAGACGCTTACGGCGTGGTTTGGCACGGCACTTATCTCAGGTGGATGGAAGCAGGCCGTGTAGAGTGGCTTTTAGACAAGGGTATTAGAATTGATGAATTAGCAAGGGATTTCGGGATTGTAATGCCCGTTGTTGATATCAAAATAAGATACAAATACCCCGCAAAGCTAATGAACAACGTGGTTGTGACAACAAGCGTAAAAGAATTTTCAAATGCAAGTGTCACTTTTGAGCAAATAATAAAAATCAAAGAAACCGGCAAAATCTGCACCACTGCTGAGGTTCGCGCCACAGCAACAGACAAAAACGGCAAAATCATTAGAGATTTAGCCGGTTTAATAGGTTTAAAATCCGAAAATAGCGATAGTCAGTGCATTTCACGCTGAAAAAACCTCGAAATACAGCAATATCAAAGGAATAATCAATGTTAAACAGCATAAACCAATATTTTACAGACCTCGGCACGATGGGATTAGCCTTAAACTCTTGTATAGAGAGCTTTTTCCTCGTTCCCCCGCCTGATTTTTTATTAATCGCAATGGATTTAAAAAATCCGCAAAATGCGCTATACTTCGCGCTTATCTGCACAATAGCATCCGCAATAGGCGGCGGCATAGGGTATTTAATAGGTAAATTTGGCGGAAGACCCGTGTTCAACTGGCTTTTCGGTCTTTTGAGCAAAAACGGCAACAAAAAAGCCCAGGAACAGTTTGACAAAGTAGAGGCACTCTACAATAAATATGGCCCGCAAGCCGTATTTTTCGCGGCTTTCACGCCAATTCCGTATAAAGTTTTTACGATTGCAAGCGGCATTTTAAACATGAATTTTTGGGCATTTATGGCTGCATCAGCCGTAGGACGGGGCATGCGGTTTTTTATCGTAAGTGCTGTTTTGATGATGTTCGGCGAAAAAATTAAAGACAATATAGAGCTTGTAATAATCGCTGTAACAGCCGTCATCATTGCGTTTTTCTATATTTTATATAAGAAAAGAAAAACCCTTGCAAACCTTGAAACGAGCCGCAAAATCATTGAAAACAGCCCTCTTGCCATTTCAGAAGACAGCGAAGAGGCCAAAAACGTCAAAATCAAGGCATAATTTACTCTTCAAAGGGCTGTAGTTCAATAAATTCAATGCTTTTTGGCGCAACTGATACATTGTTATAAATAACGGGTGCGTGCGAAGTATTATAGAAAACGCCATAAACCTTACTATCAGTGGCTTTTAGCCCATAAAAAAGTAAATTTTCAGGCAAATTTAAGAATTTTTTCTCACGTGCATTTTTTAACCTGCCCAAAATCGGCACTACAGGCTGGTAAAAGACCTCTGTAATACGTTGAATTGAAGCTATATCAGCGTTTGGAGCGCAGGCAAATTTTACTTTGTGAAATCCCAAACACTGTAAATCAGGAGTTTCAATCGGAGGACCCGCAGGAATAAATCTCGCCAAATTCTTTGGCTCTGAAATCCGTGCAGTTCCTCGCATTAAGGTAATTTTAAGCTCATTGTTATAAATTTCATATTCGTTTAATCCAAGAGTCGTCACGGCGAAACCCTGCGCCATTACCCATCTTTGCATAGGAAAGGAATTTGAAAAGACCTCTATTTTTGGCTTTGCGGGCATATGCTCGCGCATAAGCCAGTTATAATCGTGTTTTCTTTCAATATATCCAAATGCATCCTCTGCAAACGTAGACTTTATCGGGTTTTTTAAATTAAAGCACGCTTGAATTTTTCTGTTTTTCTTATTATTGTTGAATTTCGCCTCAAATTCAAAAAATTCCTGATAATTTGAAAGATAAACATCCAATTTAAAATTATTTTCAAACAAAAGCTCTAAACAGGCTCTAACCGGGCCTTTTTCAATAACCCTAGCACCCAAAAGCGCGTATGCCAATGGTTCATTAGGGCATGCAGAATTATAACTGTCCCCAAAGTCTTCTGACACAAGCATCTTAAGAACATCAGAATATTCAGTATTTGTTTTTTTATCCAGCAAATATACGGTTAATCTGCCATTTTCACGTCTCAAATTCAACTCCAGCAAAGGATTAGCAATTTTATTATCGCTAATTTCAAGCTCTGTCTGTTTTTCAACAGTCTGAATATGACTAAAACTAAACGGCTTCAAGCCTTTTGCCTCAATCAAATATTCATAAAGGGGTAAATACTGCTCGGTAACGGGTATTTGCCTTGTGTCGTAAAGGATTTCATCGCTAAAGCCTCTGAATTTGCGCACTAATTGTGCGTTGCACGGCTTAAAATCAGTGATAATACTTACAGGGCCTGAATATTCATGGTTTGACAGATTAAATGCAAAAATTTCTGCACGCGTGTTTTTTGCCGTTTTTGTTATTGGCTTTATTGTATTACGCTCCACATCAGAGTTTTGAACATATTTACACTTAAAATCCCTAATTAGCCTGTGTTTTACACCATCAACAACCGCTCTTACCTTGTCAAACCTTGATTGCACGCACTTGTGCACCTCATCTGTCGAACAGCCGTAAATTGAATCATGCGCGTGGTTTTTAATGAGTTCTTTTGCCGCAAAATCAAGGCTGGCAGTGTATTTAGAGCCATCGATTCCAAAATATTTTGCAAAATAATTCATTGGCTCGACAATTCTGAATAAATCCCACTGAAGCTTAGCATTTTCAACCTTTTGCGGAATTCTTGAAGAGTAAACGCCAGGCAGTATGTAGGTTTCAGCGTTATCCAGAAGTTCACCCTTCATTGAAAGCTTTGAATAATCAGCATTTTGGGTATATTCAAAGGGGGAAGTCAGCTCTATTTCATAGTTTTGGAGGTATTTGTTTACAATCTTTACAATTTTTGATGAATCCCTTAATGCTGCAAGGTGGTCGGCCCCTATGGGCAAAAGCAAGTCTCCATCAGAGTTTTGGGCAATTTTATCTAAAATTTTCTCTAAAGCCTGCGCGGTTTTTTTAACTTCGTTTAGCGTGAAATCCGTATTGGCGGCGGATTTTAAACAGCCTGAATCATCAAAACACTTGCTATACCTTTCTAAAGGATGTAAAATATCCATAAAATAGCCATATACAAGCTTTGTAGCGTTTATATCATTTATCTTAAAATCATTGTGCGAAATAGGCCCAATCCCGCGCCAGGCAAGAGCATTAGTGATATCAAAGCTTTTTAATATATCAAAAATGCTTCTAGCGTGCCCGAAAGTATCGGGCAGATATCCTATAAAATCAGTCACACCAAGGCTTTTAGAGTATTTAATACCTAAATTTAAATTCCTTATCAGGGAGATGCCATTCACCAAAAAGCTGTCTGCGCTTGCATAAAAAGGACCAATAAAAAGTTTTTTTGAATTAATAAGTTTTGTAACAATTTCAAGATTTTGGGGCCTGAATTTTAAGTAATCTTCAAGTGCCGCAGTTTGGCCGTCAAAGTAAAAACAAGGCATAGAGCCCTTTTGAAGCTCTTCTAAAATTTCATCAAAAACCTCCAAAAGCCTCAAATTAAACTCTTCCTTTGTTCTGTACCATTCCCTGTCCCAATGGGTGTGAAGGTAGGCTATCACTCGTTTTTTGCCTGTCACAGTTAAAATCTCCGATTACAAAATTTATACATTGTTTAAATGCCTAAAACCAAGCCATATCGGCTTTTCGCCGGCTTTTATATTTTAGAAATATAACACATTTTACCATATTCAACAAATAGTTTTCCATTTTTTAGGGGAACATTAAAAAAATGAAATTGGCTATAATTAAGTCACAAGTAAGGAATTAAACCCCAAAGTCATGAATAAAAAACTTATAAAACGCTTAGAAACAGAAATTTTAAACTGTAAAAAACAGTTGCGCGAGCTAAAGCCCCATATAGAGTCAAATGCCGCAATGGCAGAGGCATACAACCGGACACTCATTAAAAAAGCTATATTGATTGATAAATATAAAAAAGAGCTCTATCCGGCACCAATAATTGAAAAAATCAAAAAGCTTCTAAAGTTTAAAAAGACTAAAAAGCTTATCTGTGACTACTTTCCAAGCACATAAGTTTTTGAAAAGTATTGTGCTGCAAGGAATTAGGTCAGATAGATGCAGCAAAAAGTCCGGAAGACAAATTATTAAGAATTGTAACAATTTAACATATTTCTCAAAATCCCCTAGAAACCCTTTATGTAAAAGAAAAAGAGCCTTTAAACGGGCTCTTTAATTTTGTTTAAGTATCCTCATGTGGTGTAGTAATGTGGTTTTTGGTGGTTTTTCTCTCTTTTTTTCTCTCTTTTTTTGAGTGTCTCTTTTCTTCTCTCTTGGCGCTTTGTCTTGTGGTATGTGGTTTTTCTTCTCTCTCCTCGTTTTTGTTTTGTTTTCTCTCTTTTGGTTTTTCGGGGTTTTATTTTTCTCTCTCGTACTTATATAAAGTATTTTTTATAAAAAATATTGCCTTTTTATATACTTTTTACTTAATATTTAGTAATAAATGATAATAAAACTTAATATAACTGACTGAAACCCCCTCTGCGCCGTGGTTTTCAAAAAACTTAGCAAGAAAAAATTTTCAAATATTAAGCTATAGGGCTGCGATTTTCAGTATTCTGTTTTAATAACCTGCAAAAAACCGGAGAAATATTTAAATTCAGGCAAAATTATAAGAAAAAACAGGGCTGCAAAAATTTTATAAACTTTGCAAAAAATGCCTGAAATCAGCCGTTTTGAGGCATTACAAGTTGAAACTTGTGGAATTTGATTTTTGAAAAATAATTTGGGGTGAGACGGGCAAAATCAAAATTTACAAGCTGTTTAATTTTGGCGGTTTATTACAAAAAAACTAAACCAATTTTTTTGCAAGGCGGCAAATATTTCTTCAAACTATTTATTTTTATCTGCCCTAATTACATTAAAGGTCTTGTTTTCAGTGATTTCGCACCTTGCAGCCTTAATTTTATCCTTAATATCATTATCGAGACTCGCACCGTTTACAAGCCTATCCACAAAGGCATTATTTAGCCTTACAGCCTTTGGCAGAGCGCCGATTTCATCCAAAATATCCTTAATTTGCAAAAAATCATAGGAAAAAGTTTTTTTGGAATTGTAGGTTAAAATATCTCCGGAATTTGCAACAATATCTGTGCCACCTTTTTCAAAATAAACCTTGAAAATTGACCTTAAGTCCTGAATTTCAGACTGCATAGAGGCAATTGTGTGCTGCAATCTTAAATATCTTTCAAACAAATATTCAACATTGCCTATCTGGCTCAATTGCCAGTCATATTTTTGAAAATACATTTTTTTAAGCGCAGGATAGCAAAGCGCAAGCCCCTCGGCATCTGCCATTGCACGGTGCCTTGTGGAAAAATCCACATTAAATGTATTCATCAAAGCTTCAAGCCCGCAAGATTCAAGCTGTGGGTAAATTTCTTTAAACATAACCTGTGTATCAATGTGATGATTCTCTAAAGGCTTATCATAGAGGCGTTTTGAGGTTCTATTTAAGAAACTGTAATCAAAAATTGCATTATGCGCAACAATAGGATAATCGCCAATAAAATCAAATATTTTGGGGAATGCCTCTTCTTCTGTCGGGGCATCTTCAAGCATTTCTTCAGTTATACCGTGGATTGCCTGGGAAGATTTTCTGATGTGCTGTTTGGCGTTTATCAGGGTTTCAAATTTGTCTTTAATTTTGCCGTTTACAAGCATTACGCCGGCAAATTCAATAATTTTTTCCTTGGTGTAATCAAGCCCTGTAGTTTCAACGTCCAATACAATTTCAATTTCGCTCTTCTTTGGCATTCAAGGTTCCTCTTTAGGCATAAATAAATAGCCACGCCACTACCTTTCGAAAATGACGGACAAAATCTACGATTCAAACATCTCCTTCAATCTTTAAGGCACCCGTTAACATCAATTTAGTGCTGCTATGTTTCCATCCTGACACGGTTCAACCGCATAATCGCCGCCCTAAAAGAAAGATATCAACAATATTCAAATTTTCAATGTCTGCCCCTCAGCCCCTCACGGTAGGCTCTGCACCCGGCATAGGCTTCCGGTCGAGAGTTTGCAACACCCCGTGGAGCGTGGTTAAAAATATTGTAACATAAAATATTTATGATAATCAAAAGAGAGGGGGAATTATACTAAGTTTTGTAATGTTATTTCGCGCATTACAAAATGAAAAATGTATATTTACTTCAACTTTTAAGGCTTGATTTAAAAACAGAATAAGCTCAAGTCTTAGAAAACAAATTATTGCGGCAAGATTAAGTTTTCTTGCATACAAACCGTGCAAAACAGGCAACAAAATGCCATAAATGGCTTTATTTCTTGCCCCGTTCAATAAATTCTAAATCATACCCTAAAATATCTGCGATGAGCTTCATTTCCTTGTATTTTACGGTTTCAAGCCTCAATTTATTCCCAAGATTATTTGCAGAATATTTTTTCTTAAGCCTTGTGCTCATTTCTTTTGCAAGCTTTTCCTGGGTCCAGGCTTTTTTTAATAAAAGCATTTTGACTTCTGTTAAAATTTTTTCATCTAAATCCATATAAATTATTTTACACATTTGTTGTTAATGTTTCTTAATCATATTAATTTTCGTTGATATTCTTATTATATAGTGTTATTATTAATTTTATAATTCATAAATATTAAAATGGGTGAAGAAATGAACACAAAAAGAAGAAAACACAGAATTAATAATGGTCTAAAATCAGCCCTGAGTGCGTTAGATATGCTTTATATAGTAAAAACAGCCCTTTCAAACCCACACCCCAGCCACAAAAAGACACCCATCCTTATGTCAGCATTATAGAGGCCATTGAAGCAAAAATTTTAGTATAATGGAAATACTTGAAAAATAAACAAAATGCGCCTTTAAAAAGGCGCGAAAAGAAAGTACGTCATCTCAAAATAGTAAATAATAGTGGAAAATAGGGAAAAGAGTTATTGAAGTGATTTGTATCTGTTTTTATATCCAGTCATTGCTAAATGCTTTTGCACCGTGTTTTACACAGGTGAAGCATTTTTCAGTATCAAGATAAACTTTTTTAGAAAAACTCTCGGCTGTGGCGCCCACCCTTGCCCTAAAATCGTTGCATAATACAGGACAGCAGAATACACCCTTAGAGCTTACAATCCTTGAATTAGAGCAGTCCAGATTATTCTTATCAAATTCATTTGTTTCTACCTGCTCAAAATTATTTGCAGCAGGGTTAAAATAAGGAATGACCTTTAAATTTATATCCTCAAACTCAAAATCAATCTTATTTAGCATTTCTTTAAAGCCTTTGAATAAGTCTTCTCTTGATTCATTGTAATAATTCACAACAGAAATAATCGGATTAAATTCATATTTATAGAGGCTTTGGATAGCAAGGAGTGCCTTTCTGTAGCTGCCCCTGCCTCTTAATTCATCATTTTTCTGTTCATTGTAGTGATCCAGGCTTATTCTATATATGGTTTCAAAATTTGATTCATCGTCGATTTTTCTTAAGAAACGTGCCTTTTTATCGTTAATTAGCGTGCCGTTTGATAATACGGTTACATTTGAAAATTTGAGACACAATCTTAATATTGTATTAAAATCAGGATGGAGCATGGGCTCTCCGCCTGTTAAATAAATACACTTCAGGTTTTCTTTCTTAGTTAAGATTAAAGTTTGTTTAATTTTATCTAAGTGAATAAAATCTTTTTCCTGTTTGTATGGATTTCTTTTGATATAACAGTGGCTGCATTTTAGGTTGCAGTTTTTTTGTGTTAATTCAAAGAATAAATTATTTAATTCCTCCATTTTAACTTCGGGCGCCTGCATAAACGTGGGTTTGCCCATGTTTTGAATACTTTGCATTGATTTTCCATTCCTTAAAATATTGTCTTAACTTAACAACAATTATTGTATATTTTCATAATAAAAATAATATTACCCCTTTGGGTAGTGCTAAGGATTAGGATAAAAAATATGCAAAAAAATTGACCGGCTAATCACCGGTCAATTAATTCATAAACATTTAAATTTTCTTTTAGTTTTCTAAGAGCCTGATTTATTACGGCATTGCCGGTTCGGGCATATCAGGGGCAGCAGGAGCTGCATTTTGTGCTGGAAGTTGAACAGAAGTCGGAGCACCCGGGGTTTTTGTATAAAGTCTAATCTTTACATTAGCCACAAGGATTTTTTTATCCTTTTCCCAAGGCTGCATTTCAATTTCAGCGAGGTAATTCAGGTTAGAATCTTTCATTAAGCCTCTAAAGAAATTTTGAAGCTGTGCATATGAACCAACCGCGATAATTGAAAGCTCGCAAACATTATATTCAGCAATGTGGGCATTATAGATTTTATCATCTGTAGGCTGGTAATTATAATTAATTGAACGGATTCTGATACCTGATGTTTGTGCTATGTTTAATACGATTTCAAACAAAGGAGCAAATGATGCTTCACCGCTAAACTGCGCACCTTCGAGTTCGTATATTTTTTTACCGTCTTTTACTGTTGTTTTAACCCCTCTTGAAGCTTCCGCCTGTGCCTGCAGGGTTCTAAGGTCTGATTCTTTTGACTCAAGCAGTTTTTTAGCTTCATTGGCCTGATTAAATTTGTTGTAGGCATTTGTAGCTTCAGGACGAATTACATAAATACTTGCCAACAGCGCTATTATTACCAATAAGATATAAATTAAATTGTCTTTAACTATTTGCCACATTTTTGTATTTTTCCTTACTTTAGTTCATCTCAACCGGTTCTAACTTTGGTAAAACAGGAGGAGCTATGGTTGCACCGGCAGGAGTAGCGGAAGAGCCCTGAGAGCCGGCTTGATTTTGTTGATTTTGGTCTCCGGTTGCACCTTTTAGTGTCTTAGGAGAAGAAACGTTTGCAATTTCAAAGTCAAATATCTTTTTGCCGTCATTATTTTCCAAATCCACTTCATCAAGAGGGCCAGACACAACCTGAAGTCTGTTTAATTTAATACTTGACTGAGGAGAAATCACCTTCAAGCTCTTATAATAACTGTAAATGTCATTGATTGTGGTTGATACGCCTTCAACAGCAACCTTATCGCCATCTTTATTGTAGTAATAAGTTAGCCATAAATTGCCCGGAATATCTGAGGCTAAAGAATCATAGAAGCTTATAGCCTGTTTATTTGCACTCAATATTTCATTTACGATTGCATCAATATCAAGGAAACCGCCCTGATTTTTAAACTCATTAATACCGCGCTCAGCATCAGTCATTTTAGACTGGTACGACTTAAGGTTTCCATCCCAAATACCGCCTGCTGTACGCAATAAGCCCCACAACAAGAAGGCAAACAGTGCAACAGCGAGGAATATACCGCAACAAACCGCTCTTACAAATTCAGGAGTAACAAGTATTTCTTTATCAAAGAACATAAATGTTGCATACAAGGTTTGCTGGCTTGCTGTACCTCTTCCTAATATATTTAATACAAGGAAGTCAGACATTTGACTGTTTGCAGCACCCAAAGCAGAAAGCGTAATTGAAGAAGCTTCTTTGCTTGTGATTTCAGGTGCAACATCAACAAACGGACGCTTAGCGTATTTGTTGCAGTCAATTGTTTCTATCTTTTCATCAAAAATAATCTGTGTTTTTAATACTTCCGCACAAATATCATCTGCCTGTGAAACAATTAAAAGTTTCTTAGCCGGATAATTCGGAAGAATTTGCGAAACAGAAGTCGTAATTGCCTGATAAGCCTCCTCATAAGAGAATGACTTAATTGCAAGAGGCACTTCCTGATAATCAACCAATCTTGTTCCGACAAGAGAGAAGATTGCGTAGCTGTTTGTATTAATCAATAATACGTTCCAGCTGTAATTTTCTGCAATTTCTTTTGAACAAAGATTTGAGAAGTAAACACCTCTTAAGATTGCACTGTAGGAAGATTCAATACCAACAAGGTTTGAGCCTATGTCAGCAAAAACATCCTTAATTTCATCAACAACCGTTTTTTGGAATGATGAATACACAATGTGTCTTGTGTCGGTGTTTGCATTTGTGTTGATATCAAGCCACGCAGAAACAGGCTCTACCCTTTTGAATATATAGGATTCTTCAGCCTTTGCAAGTATCGCATTGCTTATAGCCTCATCACCTATAATCAAGGGAAGATTCATAAAGTCAAAATGCACGTTTGGCAGTGTCAAAAAGACATTTGACTTTGGATTGATATCCAATTCATTGAATAGGTCAATTACAGCAGCCTTAAATGCTCCGTAATCCTGAATTTCTCTTGATGAGAAATTGTACTCAATGAACCTGCGTCCATACTTGATTACCTGATTTGACTTTCTGTCAGTCATAAGAATTTCTACACCAATATTAGGTGTTACTGAAATTCCAACTATTTGTTTGTGTGTTGTACTAGCAAAATTAAACATTGCTCATTTTTTCTTTTTTTACTCTAATCATACTTATATATGGAATTTATAATACAATAATTAATGTAAATAGGAAACTATTTTATTAGAAAATACAATATATGGAGTATAAAAAATTGAAAAATTACATCTGGGGGAAAAATGCGGTGCTTGAAACTTTATTAAAAAACCCCAAAAGAATCAATAAAATTTACATTTCAAAAAACATCGGGCTTGATAACCGCTTAAAAAAAATAAAAGAATTCGCACTTAATAATTCTGTAATAATTCAATTTACAAATCTTAATAAATATTATGACATAATTAAGGAAGAAACCGGTGAAGATGTAAATTTACAAGGTGTTGTAGCCTCTGTATCGCCGATTGAGTATATTTCTTTAGAAAGTTTTATAGAGCATGCCCCAAAAAATAAATTTAGAAAATTAATAATTTTAGACGGCGTGTCTGACCCGCATAATTTTGGAGCGATAATAAGAACGGCTGCAGCAGCAGGATATGACGGCATATTGGTCGGAAACCACAGAAGCTGCCCTGTGACAGCGGTTGTTGAAAAAACCTCTGCAGGCGCAGTTAATCATATTCCTGTAATAAAAACAAATAGCCTGCCGGGTGCGGTTGATTTTTTAAAGAATAACGACTGGTGGATAATTGCCTTGGATATGAACAATAGTGATAATTATTTTGACGTTAATTACAAGGATATGAATTTTGCCCTTGTACTTGGCGCAGAAGGCGATGGTATTTCAAAGACATTATTAAATAAAGCAGATTTTAAAATTAAAGTCCCCTCACATTTTGAATCATTAAATGTTTCATCATGTGCTGCCGTTGTTATATATGAAACAATCAGACAAATAGAATACACATAATAACAATTGGGCAAAATTGCAAAAATAAGTTATAATGGCTTTGTCTTTAGGAGAAACTAATGAAAACAAAAGCACAGAAGAAGAATAGAGAATTTGAAGAAATAGAAGAACAAACAGAAGACACTGCGGAGGATTTAACATCGGAAGATGATGAAAGTTCTGTTTTAGATGTTAATAAACCTCAAAAGGTAGACTATAAAAGCGTTATAGCAGATGATTCCGTTAAAATGTATCTGCAGCAGATAGGAAAAATCCCACTTCTTTCGTTTGATGAAGAAATGGCTGTTGCAAAAGAGATTAAAGAAAACAACTCCCAAAAGGCAAAAGAAACCCTCATAAGCTCTAACCTTCGGCTGGTTGTAAGTATTGCAAAAAAATATATAGGAAGAGGCCTTTCCTTTTTGGATTTAATTCAGGAAGGAAATATGGGATTAATGAAAGCGGCTGAAAAATTTGACTACACCAAAGGCTATAAGTTTTCAACATACGCTACCTGGTGGATACAACAGTCTATAACAAGAGGAATTGCTGATAAATCAAGGATGATAAGGCTTCCTGTGCATATGATTGAAACTTTGGGTAAAATAAAAAGGGCATCAATAGAATTATCCTCAGAATTAAACAGAATGCCCACCAAGGAAGAAATTGCGGCAAAATTAAACATGCCGTTGTCAAAATTATCTGCCCTTATGAAATCAGCCCAAAGCACTATAAGTATTGAGACACCTGCAAACCAAAAGGATGATTCTTCAAAAATAGCTGATTTTATTGTGGATGAAAGTCACCTAACCCCTGATACAAAGGTAACACAGGAAAATCTTCTTGATGATATCCACAAAATGCTTAATCAGCTTAATCAGAAAGAAAAAGATGTGCTAATTATGCGCTATGGCCTTGATGATAACGGGCAGAAGAAAACTCTTGATGAAATCGGCACAAGATACGGCGTTTCAAGGGAAAGAATCCGCCAGATTGAAACAAGGGCAATTTCAAAACTTAAAAAACTCTGCAAAAACCAAAACCTAAGCGGAAATTTGAGAAACTATATAGGGATGTAAACTGCGCCGGCAAGATTTCCTAAAGCCCTATACGATAAAAGCGGGATAATAAAACGTTTTTATCTCTCCCTCTGAAAAATTCTGGCTGCAATAACTGTCAGAGGCAAAAGCAAATGAACACAGCTAATACGAAATAAAAATATTTCGAACAATATAATTTTTTCAAACTATTAATTCATTCCGCTATATTAAACAATATAGCGGCTCTTTTTTGGTTTCGGTTTCAAAAACCAAGGTGGCTGCCTGTCATCTCATTGTTTACACAATACAGATAAAACCCTGGTTTTTTAAAGAATTTTAAATGTTAATTTTTGTAAATTTTCTTCTTTTTTTTGTTACAGGGGGTCAAAAAAATTACTTGATAGGTTTATAAACATTGAAAGGTTAAGACAACTCTTAAATAATATAATGTTTAACAATATTTCATTTCGGGCAGAAAATTCTATTAATACAACGATGCAAAGACAGACCGCAAATAATGTTCTAAATGTTGTAAACAGGACAATTCAGGCAACACAAAATAATTCATCGGGACAAATAAATAACCCTGAAGCTACATCGGCGGGACAAATTTTGACGCCGGAGCCAAATATACAAGAGGCTTCCAAAACCACAGCCCAAAATACAATTAAACAGAAGGCATATAGTCCTGTACAAGGCTCAAACAACGGAGTAAAAACCAATAGTATAGCTGCAAATAAAGATAAATTTCAAGGCACAAACATTGAACCTTTGTCTTTAAAGCAAGATGTTTTTGAAACCACCTCAAATACGCAAAATGACGATGTTATCACAATAGCGGGCAAAAAAATAAAGAAAAAAACGGCAATTATTACAGGCCTTGGAATTCTTTTTAGTGTAATAATTGCGGTAATTGCAATAAAAAACGGCAGAAAGAAGCCGCTCTTAAAATCCTCTCCTCTTGATAATTGCACAAAAAATCAACAGCCTGAAATAAAAGAGCCAAAACAAACCCGCAAAACAGACACAAAACAGAATATTTCACAAGTACAAAATCCTAACCCCGAACAAACCCGGACCGCTCCCTCATCTAACACCCGGCCTAATCCTGAAACAGCGCAAAAGCAAAGTGTTTCTAAACAACAAACCGAGTCAAAATCATCGGAGGAAAATCACGAAAATAAACAAATAGATAAGCCTAAAGTCAAAGAGAAGGAAAAACAACCTCAAGATAAAGAGTTGATAATAACTTTGGTGGATGATAAACGCCCAATTGAACAAATAAGTACCCCCAAAGTCAAAGAGCAGGAAAAAACAGAAAAACCGGGGCAAAAATCAAAAGAAGAAATACTTTCAACTAAATCAACAAGCCCGGCATTATATGATACAGAAGGCGCAGACGACACAGGAATTTCCACCGCTAAAGAACAAAACAATAAAACCGGAAATTTAGCAGCCCAAAATAACCCCGAAAGCCTTGTGCCGGACACACAAGAAGGGTACAAGGTGCCGGATTATGAATACGAATCAAAAGATTTTTCTTTGTATCTGACAGAAGAGCTCTTAAAAACGAAAAGACAAATCTCCGAAAAAAAAGACAAAGAATGGGCCAAAAAAATTCCCGAAACCATTTTTTCACAAATGAGTGCGGGGCTTGGAAAAATAGAAAAAGGTGCTGTGCCTGAGCACCTTTATGATATTGTCCAAAATACATTAAAAGAGCTTGCATTAAACGCTGAATATGCACACCGGGACGCACTAAAGCTACAGGAAGAAGGACAAAAGCTTGCATTAAAAGCACAAGAAAGGTTTGATAAATTATTTGAAGATGTTACAACAATATTTGCCGACATTCAAAATCACGGCGCAAACAACTTTACAGCAGTTAAAATCAGCGATATAACAACAGAGGACTTTTACGATAAAAATATTCCTGCAAAACTCATGCAAGAATTTGACCCGTCCGGCAAAATACTAAAAAGAGAATCTCTGATTATAAAAAGTCCCGACAGCAAAGATTACATCCCGATTACCATAAAAGAATACGGCCAAAACCAAGACAGTCTGGATATTTTTGAAATGGATAAATACAATAAAAAACTAATAACCTATTTAGAAGAAGCTAAAGATATTGCGGCCGGCAAAATACACGCAGATAAAAGATTATGTTTTGGGCTCGACGGCATTATTGATTATTCAAAAGATATAACGTTAGACCAGATTAACAGCTTTAAAAACACAGCCTTGAAAAACGTTGGTTGTAATTGCTATGCACAAAAGGCAACAGGGCCAATTACAGGAATCGGAAATCTAGATTATAGTACAGCGGCTATAGAAATGTATTTTAACAATGACACATTTTCATACTATGAAGACAATTTGCGTAAATCAATTATCTGCAAAAGCGGCGCACCATATTGTTTTGAACAAAAATTCCAAGACAAAAAAGATGGCGAAGCAGAAATAATAAAACTCTTTTATAGTACCAAAACCGGTGCCTGGAGCGCAAAAAGACCAAAGCAATAAACATATAGGATTTTATATTCTAAAATAATGTCCAAAGAAGGAATTTAAACGCACCTAAAAGCAGTTTTGCCCTGCAGGTCTAAAATCAGTATAATATCAGTATGGATGAAAATATTCGCTCAAAGGTTCAAAATATTAAGTCAAAGGCTTTGAATATCATTGAAAACACAAAACTCTACGAGTATAAAGGCGTAGTATCAAAGCTTTTGGGGCTTACTGTGGATGTAAAGCTGCCGGGGCTTAAGATTGGGGACTTGTGCTACATTCAAACCTACACGGGCGAGAAGAAAGCAGCAGAGGTTCAGGCCTTTAAAGGCGATGTGGCGCAGCTTTTGCTTTTATATGACGGCGAAGGCATAGGCCAGGGAAGCCTTGTAGAAAGTACTGGCGGCCCAATTATGCTTCCTGTCGGAGATTTCCTGCTTGGAAGGCTTATAAACCCGCTTGGAGAGCCCATGGACGGTCATCCATTAGATATCACAAATGCTGAATATGTAAACATAAACGGCACTGTACCGGACCCTTTCAGCCGCCCAATCATTAAAGATGCGCTCTCTACAGGCATTAGAGCCATTGATGCACTGCTTACTATGGGCATGGGCCAGCGTATGGGCTTGTTTGCAGGGTCTGGTGTGGGCAAAAGTACCACCCTTGGTATGATTGCACGTAATTCAGACGCGGATGTCAATGTTATGGCGCTTATTGGCGAACGAGGCCGTGAAGTTAAAGAATTTATGGAAGATTCCCTTGGCCCCGAGGGTATGCGAAGGTCCGTTGTTGTTTGTGCCACAGGCGATTTACCCCCCTTAATCAGGATGAAGTGCCTGCTTGCGGCAACTTCTGTCTGTGAATATTTTAGAGACAAAGGTAAAAAGGTGTTTTTGATGACCGACACGGTGACAAGGTGCGCTATGGCTGGAAGAGAGGTTGGTCTATCCCTTGGAGAACCGCCCACAATGAAGGGTTACCCGCCATCAATATTCAGCTGGCTTCAAAGGGCACTGGAGCGGACAGGAAACTCTGAAAAAGGCTCTATCACAGCGCTTTACACCGTACTTATGGAGGGAGATGACATCACAGACCCGATTGTAGACATTGTGCGCGGAATTGTGGATGGGCACATCTTTTTATCCAGAAAAGTTGCCGAGATGAACCATTACCCCGCAATCGACACTCTGGGCTCGATTTCAAGGCTTTTTACAGCAATAACAGACCCCGAACACAAGCAGGCAGCAGGAAAAATGCGCAAATTACTGTCATTATACCGCGAAAACAAGGACCTGATTGACGTTGGGATGTATCAAACCGGCTCAAACCCGAAACTTGACATCGCAATTCAATTAATGCCCCAGATTAACGGATTTTTGCAGCAAAAAACCACAGACATTGTTTCTATGCAGACAACAATTCAGACGCTTAAAGATATGATGAGAAATGTAGATGTCTAAACGGCCTGCCGCTAGCGGTTTTAAGACATATTATTAAACCATGAATTGTGTTAAAATACACTTATATCAAGGGTTTTAAGGTTTTATAAATATAAAAACTTTTTAAAATCAGGTGTTTAAAGGTTAGATTTCTGTGAAAATGCAGTATTTACAACGATTTTCAAACTTATTAATTTAGTAAATTGCGACAATAAGTGGTTTTTAGGCATAATAAACACGTACAAATGTTTAATTAGCAGGGATTATAGCTATATAAATACGCTAATATGAGCTATTTCACTGCGTTTTCAGGCTGCATGGATTTTGTAATTGCTTCAATCACCTTAGATACTTGTATAGTCTTAATTTTCAGGTTTTTAACCTGTGCAGACAGCTTGTCTGAGCTGATTTTAGGTATCAAAGCTTCCTTGAAACCCAGTTTTTGTGCCTCTTTTAAGCGTTTTTCAAGGTTATCAACCGGGCGAACTTCGCCTGACAAGCTGATTTCACCTATCATAACAAGGTCTTTTTTGCAGCACACATCCCTCACACACGCTAAAACAGCCATCGCAATTCCTAAATCTGCAGCCGGTTCTATAATATCAACCCCGCCTGTCACATTGATGTAAACGTCCTGCTTGCTTAGGTTTAGCCCCACCCGCTTTTCAAGAACAGCAAGAATTTGAAGTAGTCTGTTATATTCTACACCGCGTGCAACCCGCCTGGGGCTTGGGTATGGGGTATTCCCGACAAGTGCCTGAACTTCTAAAAGCAGTGTACGCGTGCCTTCCACGGTTGCTATTATCGTGCAGCCGGGGCAATTTTGTTCCTCGCGTTCTGATAAAAATAGTTCAGAAGGATTTTTTATTTCGGCTAAACCATCGTCATTCATTGAGAAAACGCCCACTTCGCTTGTGGTGCCAAAACGGTTTTTTATACTCCGAAGCATTCTATATGTGCGAAATTTATCTCCTTCGAAATTTATCACGCAGTCAACCATATGCTCCAGAACCTTAGGCCCTGCAATGTTTCCCTCCTTTGTCACGTGTCCAATCACAATCGTAGTAAGGGTTTTGGTCTTTGCTATTCTCATCAATAAATTTGTACATTCGCGAATTTGCGACACAGTGCCCGAAGAGCTTGTTATTTGGGCGCTAAAGACTGATTGAATACTGTCAACCACCAAAAAATCCGGCTTTAATTCATCAATTTGCTTCATCACCTCTTCAAGGCAGTTTTGTGCCGTTACATACAAGTTGTCAGAATTCGCCCCAAGCCTTTCTGCTCTTAGTTTTACCTGGCTTGGTGATTCTTCTGCGCAGATATATAAAATTTTATGATTTGAATCCCCAATATTTTTTGCAGCCTGTAAAACCAATGTAGACTTGCCTATTCCGGGGTCTCCCGCAAGCAAAATCAAACTACCTTCTACAAATCCGCCCCCTAAAACCCTGTCTAATTCATCAATTCCGGATTTTACCCTGATGGTTTCATCAAGCTTTATTTCATTTATTTTACTATACCCTAAATCGCCCGCCACGATAGCGTTTGAGGGTGAATTTGTCTTTATTTCAACCTTGGCTTGGCTTATTTCTTCTGTCATTGTTGAAAACTGCCCGCAATCAGGGCACCTTCCAAGGTACGAAACCGTCTCATAGCCGCAATTTTGGCATACCCACTTTGATTTTACTTTAGCCATAACAAAAATTATATCATAAAGTTTTTCCTTAAAATTTTTTAGCGTGCAATGTCCTTAAAACGAGAAATAATGCGGGTTTTCACGGGGCAAGTACGCACGTGTTTTATACTTTAGTTTGACAAATTTCTAACTTACGGGTAATTACGAAAACTCAAAAAATAATCTAGTATTAAACTATCAACACAATATTTTATGCAATTTATATCTAACTGGTGATGGCAATACAGTGGAACTGAGAAAATCGGTTCCTTTTTTTTGCAGGTATAACAAGGCTAGAAGCGTATTTAGAGCCTTTTTGAATATAAGGTTTAAAAACAGTAAAACAGACACCAGGCTAAATGCCAGCTATAATGCGGTTTTGTTGCGCATGGTGTTTAAAATATAATCAAGTTCAGTGTTTTTGGCCTTTAGAAGATGTTTTTTCTATTCTGTTTTCTAATTTTTCAAATTTGTCATCCAACATTTCAAGAAAATAGCCGACATATCCCGGCGGGGCGGGGTCACTTGTGCTTATTTTCCTTAGGGTTTCAAGAATTTTTTTAATATCGGTAAAATATCTTTTAAATATTCTTAATTTTTTCTTCAATTCAATAAATTCAGCTGTGTTATTGGTTTGGGTTGTTTCTTTATACATCTATTAACCGTGCCTTATATTGTAATATACATTGTAAGTGTATGATAAATTGTAGCAGTTTACTATTATTTTGTCTAGTACATTGTAATAGTAAAGGTATGTATATGGAAAGGAAATTATATCGTTCAGGCAACGGTTGGGGATTATTCATAAATTCTACAATCCTTAAACTTCTAAAAATAAACCCCGAAACCGACAAGGTCGAATACATTGTGGAAAATGATGTTTTGAAGATTAGAAAGGCTAAAATAGAGGAGCAATAAGGGTTTTTCAGTTGTTTAAAAAATTTTAAATCAATCAAAAAAACAAAGTAAAGGCAAAGCCTTAGTTGTGCTTAAAACCTTATAAACAGATTGCACACGTAAAAATTGCACAGCATATTTAGCTGCAGCACCACACAAAATTTGCAGTCTAAAAAGTGTATAGCTGCTTAAAAACTTAAAATTTTTCCTTTAAAATATGCCGCAGCGCATTCGGGCCCTAGGTATTGCAGGATTTCGCATAATTTATGTAAACGCACTTTATTCTTCATCCGGGCGTTTAATAGGATTTTTAAACCTTGTTGTAGAACCTTGGAATAACAGGTCAAACTCGCCTGTGGGGCCGTTTCTTTGTTTTGCTATAATAATTTTTGCTTTATTTTTTACCTCGGGATTGTCCTTATCATAGTATTCTTCCCTGTAAATAAACATTACAACATCGGCGTCCTGCTCAATTGCGCCGGATTCTCTAAGGTCTGAGAGCATAGGTTTTTTATCGCTTCTGTCTTCAACCTTACGTGATAGCTGCGAAAGCGCTATAATGGGCACATTCAGCTCTCTTGCAAGAGATTTTAGACCCCTTGAAATTGATGAAATTTGCTGGGTTCTGTCTTGAGAGCTTCTGTCCTCAATTAATTGCAGGTAATCAATCATTATCATCCCAAGGTCCGGATAATTCATCTTTAGGCGGCGGCATTTTGCACGGATGTCTGAAACGCTGACACCTGCGGTATCATCAATTAAAAGCGGGGCAAGATGCAGGTCGTTCAATACGCCTGAAATTCTTTGCCATTCAGCGGGCTGCAGTTCTCCTGTTCTTGCTCTCTGGGCGTCTATTTCAGCCTCTGCACACAAAACCCTCTGTGTTAGTTGAATTTTTGACATTTCAAGCGAAAATATTGCAACAGGCACCTTAGACCTTATTGCGATATTTTGCGCAATATTAAGTGCAAAGGCGGTTTTACCCATTGAGGGACGCGCTGCCAATATTAATAAATCTGATTTTTGAAACCCAGCTGTCATAGCGTCAAGTTCGTAAAAGCCGCTTGGCACACCGGTGTAAGAGCCTCTGTTTGTACATCTGTACTCTAATTGCTCCATTGTTTCATACAACAGGCTACTTAAGGCCTCCATTTGGGAGGAGCTTTTTTGCTGGGCTATTTCAAAGATTAATTTTTCTGCAGTTTCAAGCGAAACTTTGGATTCAGGGTTTTTAAAAGTTTCCTCAATTATAGTGCTGCCGGCTGAAATCAGCTGTCTTTTTGTGGCATTTTCCTTAATAATATTTGCATAATATTCTACGTTTGATGTTAACATTGTATCCATCATCAAATCGTTTAAATATTCCCTGCCGCCAATGTTTTCAAGCTGATTTTTGGCACTAAAATATTCCCCCACAGAAAGCGCATCCACGGGTTTATTCTGGTTAAACAAGTTAAACATGGCTTCGTAAATGAGCCGGTTTTTGGGGTTATAAAAACTTTCGGGTGTTAAAATTTCAACAACACGGTTTAAAACATCTCCGGAGTTTATTAAAATAGCCCCAAGGACTGATTCTTCCGCCTCTAAATTATGCGGGGGAAGCTTTTTTGTAAATTTCTTATTTGCCTCAAGCTCAACTACCATAATGTTTTTCGTGCATTTTCCTTCCCAGTTAAAAAAATTATAAAATAAATGCGCATGACATGCAAACAGGAAAAATTTTTACGTTTGGGGAATTTTTAAAAATTATTTATCTATAAACATGCAGTCGCCATAGCTAAAAAACCTGTATTTTTCATCAACCGCTTTTTTATAAGAGGAGAGTGTAAAATCTCTGCCCGCAAAGGCTGAAACAAGCATTATAAGCGTAGATTTAGGCAAATGAAAATTTGTTAAAAGCTTATCGACAACCTGAAATTTATAAGGGGGGTAAATAAAAATATCCGTTTCATCAGACACTGCCAATATTTTGCCGTATTTTTTATAAACGGCCTCAAGTGTCCTAACTGCAGTGGTTCCAACGGCAATTACGCTGTTTTTTTTATTACCTGAATCATTAGGTTTTTGGCACAAAACAGAATTTATGATGTCTGCTGCTTCTTTTGAAATTTCAAAACTTTCTGTGTGCATTTTGTGATTTAAAATATTATTTTCTTTTACGGGGAGGAACGTGCCAAGGCCCACGTTCAGGGTAATATAGGCAATCTTAATTCCCTTATTCTTAATAATGTCAAGTATTTCAGGTGTGAAGTGAAGCCCTGCAGTAGGTGCAGCAACGCTTCCCGGGATTTTTGCAAAAACTGTCTGATATGTTTTTTTATCTTCTTCGCTAATTTTTCTCTGAATATAAGGCGGCAAGGGGATTTCACCGTGTTTTTCAAGCACGCTTGAGATATCATCACCCTCAAATAAAAGCTCCACCAGGTTTTCATCCGGGCCTGATAGCGTAGAATTTCCTTTTTGTAATAGTTTTACTGATAATTCATCTGAAATTTTCACAATATCGCCGGGTTTTAGGCGTTTAAGATTTTTAATAAGCGCATACCACAAGGTTTTAGGCGTTTTTTGCAACCCATCTGAGTTTTCTTTTGCCGGATGAAGGAGGAATATTTCTATGTTTGCACCCGTGGACTTAGTCCCAATCAGCCTTGCAGGAAGGACTTTGGTATTATTTAACACTAAAACATCACCGGGATTTAGGTAATTAACAAAATCATAGAAGTGCTTATTCTCCACGCTTTTATTTTGCCTTGAAAGTACCATCATTCTTGAATTATCGCGTTTTTTTAGGGGGAATTGCGCAATTAGTTCATCCGGCAAAAAATAATCAAAATCTTCCACATTTTGATATTCAGGCATTTGTTGGTCATTTATTTGTTTATTTAGCATAGTTTTGTAATATTCTTAACAATTTTTTTCAAAAATAAATTTTGTCATAAAATCATTATATAACAAAGTTTTTAATAGATTGAAAGATTGGGGAAAATTATGACAATAAGAATAGCAGACCGCGAATTTTCATCAAGATTAATGGTTGGAACCGGTAAATTTGACGACTTTGAAACGATGAAAAAGGCTCATGCTGCAAGCGGGGCGGAGATTGTAACGGTTGCAATAAGAAGGGTTGATGAAAATTTTGCAGGCCACGTTGGCCTTATGGATAACATTGACCTAAACAAATACTGGATTTTACCAAACACTGCAGGCTGTGCCACAGCGGAAGAAGCAATAAGAATAGCAAGGCTTTCAAAGGCAATGGGCATAAACAACTGGATAAAACTTGAAGTTATACCTGACCCTAAATTCCTTCTGCCAGACCCTATTGAGACACTTAAAGCTGCGGAAGTCCTTGTTAATGAAGGATTTACAGTGCTTCCTTACATTAATGCAGATCCTATTTTAGCAAAGAGGCTTGAAGAAATAGGCTGTGCAACAATTATGCCACTGGCTTCCCCAATAGGCTCAGGACAAGGGGTTGTCACTATGGAAAATATCAAGATAATAATCGAGCAAGCAAATATTCCCGTTATTGTGGATGCAGGAATTGGCGTGCCTTCTGACGCTTCTTCTGTTATGGAAAAAGGTGCTGATTTTTGCCTTATAAATACAGCAATAGCAAAGGCTGAAGATCCTGTTAAAATGGCAGAAGCCTTTAAATACGGGGTTTTAGCCGGAAGAATGGCATATGAAGCAGGAAGAATTCCTGTAAAACAATACGCAAGCGCATCATCGCCACTAACAGGCATTGTAGGCAAATAATAAACTGTTTTAAGGTACCCTATAATTATCAAGTGGTACTTATGTCAAAGGCTGTTTTTAAGTAAAATTTGTTATGAAATTCCGCTTTTAAACAGCCCTTAGCAGGGTTTTTATGAATTATATGATTTTGAAATTGTTTAACTTAAAAAATTGATGAATTTAATAACTTTTATCAAAAGCTCCTTAAATTCTATGTTTGAGGGGCTTTTAGCTTTAATATACAAAGAAAATTGCTGCATTTGCGGCTGTTCAAAAGATAACAATATCCTGTGCAAAAGTTGTGCAAAAAATGTTCAAATGTTATCAAGTTTTGCGCATTCTAAAATTTTGGGTGTGGAAATTTATTCTGCATTTATTTATAAAGAGGTTATAAGAGAGTTAATACATAAATTAAAATTTGAACACAAAAAAGCCGTGGCAAGGGTTTTAGGGTTATATATTTTTGATTTTTATGAAAAAATTTTGGATAATAAAAGCTGTTCTAATATAAATACAATAGACCTTAAAAATGCAGTCATAGTGCCTATTCCAACAAATAAAAAGAATGTTCAAAACAGAGGCTATAACAATGTTTATGAAACCGCTTTCTGGTTTGCAAAAATAGCAAAATTAAAGCTTCGCGCGGATTTACTTATTAAAATAAGGAATACAAAACCTCAGTTTAAATTAGATAAGGAGGCTAGAAAAAGCAATGTTAGAGGGTGTTTTCAGGTAAATTTAAAAAATTACAACAGGGAAACTGTTATTTTAATAGATGACATTATAACAACAGGGGCTACACTTTTTGAAGCTATCAATGCATTTCAAAAAGTGGGTATAAATAATATAATTTGCATTACAGTTTCAAAGGCTGTTTAAAATGTTTAAAACTTTACACAGTTTTTGCACAATTTTTAAACAAGGCGAAATGACTATAGGATAAGGGTTTTGAATACTTTTGCACAATTTTTATCTTGCTTATTATATATTATTATCATGTTTATAATATAATATATTTATTAATATAAGAAAGAAAAAATCCAAAGAGGAAACTTTAAAGAATGGAAATAATTTTAAATAAAGAAGATTTTTTAAACGGCATTAAACTTGTAAAAGGTATAGCTTCAAATAAAGGTGTACAACCTGTTTTAGCCAATATATTAATTGAAACAGTATCGAATGACAGAATAATGTTTGTTTCCACGGATTTAAATCTTGCAATAAGTTATAAATTAAATGCAGAAGTTTTAAGTGAAGGAAAAATTACACTTTCTGCTAAAACATTAGAAGAAATAGTGAATAAACTTCCTGATAAACCAATTACATTAAAGTTGAATGATGAAACCAATGTTGTAACAATTGCCTGTGGCAAGTCAAAATTCGAACTTATTGGAATAAGTGCAGAAGAATATCCCAAAGTTTTTGAGGATAAACAGGATGATGAAAATAATGACGATAAAGAATTTGAAATAAATGCCGGACTTTTAAATAAGGGAATTAAGCAAACTGTTTTTTCAACAGCCCAAAATGAAACGGGCAGTGTATTATCAGGTGTTTGTTTTAATATAAATGAGAATATCCTTGAAATGGTGGCAACAGATGGGAACCGTTTAACACGCGCAAGGAAAGAAATTAATTCAAAGGGTGAAAATGTCATGTTTATTTCTCCAGCTAGAACCCTGAATGAAATTTCAAGAATAATTTCTATAATAAAGGATGAAACTGTTAAATTTATATTAAAAAAGAATAAAATAGTTTTTGAGTTTGAAAATGTAATGTTTCAATCAAGGCTTATAGATGGAACCTATCCAAAGTATCAGCAGCTGATTCCATCAACAAACGAAAAAAGTGTTTCAGTTGTCAGAGAAGAATTAATTCAGGCTATTGAGAGAGTCTCTGTTATGGTTAATGAGAGAACAAATATTGTTAAGTTTAATTTTGAAAACGATGGTCTTGAAATTAGTACAGATACCCCGGAAGCGGGTTCTGGTAAAGATTTTCTTGATATTAGTTATGAGTATGAAAATCTTTTAATTGCGTTTAATTATAAGTATATTCTCGACAGCTTAAAAAATATGGATACAAAGAATGTGAAGATAGAAATGTCTACAAACCTTTCTGCGTCAATATTTAAGCCTGAGTGTGAAAATGAAGAAGAGAGCAATAATTATATTTGCTTAATTATGCCGGTTCAGGTAAGGTAGAAAAACGTAATGTTCGGGAAACGATTTTAAGGAAATTTAACATGAAAGTATCAGCCAAAGTACCTGCAACTATTGCGAATCTCGGATGTGGATTTGATTGTCTCGGCCTTGCGCTTCCTTTATTTAATACTATAACCGTTGAAGAAACGGTGCTGCCCGGCTCTGGTATTGAAATTAATATAATTGATGAAAATAATCAAAATGATATAAGTAATATCCCAAGAGATAAAAATAATATTGTTTACAAGGCAATTGAACTTTTGTATAACTACATTGGGCAGAGTCCGAATGAATTAAAAATATCGATAATGACAGAGATTCCCGTAGCAAGAGGGTTAGGGTCTTCTGCTTCTGTTATAGTTGGCGGGCTTATTGCGGCAAACGAATTATTAGGAAAACCTGCGGATGATGCTGTATTATTATCTATTGCTACTGAGCTGGAAGGGCATCCTGATAATATTTCTCCGGCCATACTTGGCGGCGTTGTTTTGTCTGATTGGGAGCCCGATGGTTCTGTTTGTGCAAATAAGCTTCCCTGGCCCGATGATTGGGTAATTACTATGTGTATACCTGATTATGAGCTTTCAACAGAGATTTCAAGAAGTGTTCTCCCTAATGAAGTGCCAATGAAGGATGCTGTTTATAATTTAAGGCATTCTGCAATGTTTGTTCAGGCTTTGCATACGAAAGATGCAGAACTTATGAAACTTGCGCTTAAAGATAAGCTTCACCAGCCTTATAGGATGAAACTTGTGCCCGGTCTTTCAGGGATAATGAATGACCTTAAACATATTGATGGTGTTATCGGCTGTGTTTTAGCAGGTGCCGGTCCTTCTGTTGCTGTAATTCAGGACGGGAGTAAAAATGATGTCATAAAGGATATTGTAACAGCTGCCTGGAGTAATATCAATGTGGACGCTCAAATTTACACAATGCCCGTATATAATGAAGGGGCGAAAATAATTGTATAGCTTAAAAAAGGAGATTAGAACCATGAAATTATTTACAAAAAAGACAGTAATAACAACGTTTTTAGCACTCGCCATCAGCTTTGGCGCACAGACAAGCTTTGCAGCCGGTGTTGGATATGTAGACTATGCAAAGGTTTCAACTCAGTATTCTTTAGCTAAAAAATATACAGCTGAATTAGACAGGAAAGTTGCTGCTATTAAATCTTATGCTGACGCACAGCAAAAGAAGGCAAATGCTGCAAAAACAGCTGCTGAAAAGAAAACGATTAGCGATGCAGCTATAAAACAAGTGCGCGCAAAACAGCAGGAATATATTACTGCAAGAAATAAATATGAAGATGAATTAACAAGAAAAGTAGTAGCTGCAGCAGAACAGGTTAGAGCAGCAAAGAAGCTTGATATTATTATTAAAAAAGATATAAGAGTATCTGGCGGTGTTGATTGCACACAAGATGTTTTAAATATTCTTAAATAAGGAACGACCACTAAATTGTTTAATTTTGATGTAATAGTGGTTGGTGCAGGACATGCAGGTTGTGAGGCGGCAATTGCCGCCTCAAGACTTGGTGCGAAGGTTTTATTTACTTCACTTAATCTTGATAATATAGCGCTAATGCCTTGTAATCCTGCTGTTGGCGGGCCTGCAAAGTCTAATCTTGTAAAAGAGATCGACGCACTTGGCGGTGTTATGGCTGATGTGACAGATAACACTTATGTGCAATATAAAATGCTGAATTTATCAAAAGGCCCTGCAGTAAGGGCTTTAAGGGCCCAGTCTGATAAAAAAGAGTATAAAACCTTTATGAGAAAACTCATTGAGGGTGAAAAAAATATAAGCTTAAAACAAACCCAGATAACAGGGCTGCTTGCAAAAAATGATGAAATTTTAGGAGTGGTTGATGAACTAGGGCTTGAATATTATGCAAAAAGCGTAATATTAACTACAGGAACAAGCCTTGAAGGCAGAATTTATGTCGGCATGAAATCTTTTAGAGCGGGGCGTTTGGGCGAACAGGCTGCAATAGGTTTGTCTGACAGTATTTTAAAACTCGGACTTCCGCTAAAAAAACTTAAAACAGGAACACCTGCAAGGGTTGACTCCAGAACTATTGATTATTCCAAATTATCAATCCAGCCGCCTGATGAGCCTGATGATAATCCTTATTATAAGGGGTGTTTAAATTTCTTTTCTTTTAAAAAGAATCACCCTGTAAGGAAAATGCTTCCTTGTTATTTAACAAAAACAAATGAATTAACGCATAAAATAATAAAAGAAAATCTTGATAAATCCCCTATGTATCAGGGCATGATAACAGGAATTGGCCCAAGATACTGTCCGTCTATTGAAGATAAGGTTGTAAGGTTTAAGGATAATCCCTCTCACCATATTTTTATAGAGCCTGAAGGGAATGATACATATGAAACCTATGTGCAGGGCTTTTCAACAAGCCTTCCGATTGAAGTGCAGATTCAAATGCTTCATTCATTGCCGGGCTTAGAAAATGTTTCAATTATTAAACCTGCATATGCTGTAGAATATGATTCTGTTCCGGCTGTTGAATTAAGCCACTCTCTTATGACAAAAAAGATTAAAGGCCTGTTTTTAGCAGGGCAGATAAATGGTACATCCGGCTATGAAGAGGCTGCAGCACAAGGCCTTATTGCGGGTATTAATGCTGTAAAATATGCTGCAGGTGAAGAAATGCTTGAACTTGAGAGGGCAAGCTCATACATTGGTACACTAATTGATGATTTAGTTACAAAAGATTTAGCTGAGCCTTATAGAATGTTAACCTCAAGAAGTGAGTACAGACTTCTTTTAAGGCAGGATAATGCTGATTTCAGGCTTATGGAGATTGGCTATAAAACAGGGCTTGTAAGGGAAGAAAATTATCAGAGGTTTTTATCTAAAAAACAAGCAATTGAAGATGAGATTGAAAATTTAAGGAATGTAAAGTTTTCGCCCGATGATAAGAATAAAGAAATTTTAAGCAGGTTTAATGAAACTTTTGAAGTAGGACAAAGCGCCTACCAATTATTAAAAAGACCGAACATTGATTATAAAGTGCTATATGAATTGGGCTATAAGCCTCTTATAATGAACAATGAGGATAAATATTTCATAAAAGAGGTTTTAGAGCAGTCTGAGATTTTAATAAAATATGATGGCTATATAAAACGTCAAATGGAGCAGGTAAATCAGGCAGAGAAGCTGGAAAAGATTAAAATCCCTGAAGATATTGATTATACAAATTTAAAACAGATATCAACTGAAACAAGAGAAATTTTAGGTAAAATAAGGCCGAAAACACTAGGCCAGGCACTTAGAATTGGCGGTGTAAAACCTGCTGATATATCTTGTTTAATGGTAATTATTGAAGCAAAAAAATATAAAAAATAGAATTATTTTTTAACTGTATAAAGTTGTCATAATATTTTTATAGAAGTTGAATATAAATACCATTCTTTTAAATACGGCATTTAAAGGGATAAATATAAAGAGATAATTTTGCTTTGAAAAGTAAACATTATTAAATTTTATAGTTGGAGTTGTTACAGGAATGTAATATGCGGCAAAATGAGGATAAATATAAACTAAAAAAGAATTTTTTAAACTACATAAATGTATTTAGGGGTCTTGCTATTTTATTGATTGTTATGGGGCATTCAATGCAGTTTGCATCGTCAAAAAGTCTTGAGCATATTATAAACTGTGAAATTATATGCGGCGGAACAGCTTTGTTTATTTTTATTTCGGGTTTTTTGTTTCAGTATTTGTCTTCAAAATTTGAATATAAACAATACTTAATGAAGAAATGGACAAATGTCATTGTTCCATATATTATCACTGCCATTCCCGGCCTATTATTTTGCTTTTATTGTCCTGTTTTATATAAAAACACTTTTGATGGCTTGAATATTTTTGCCCAAATTCCACTCCTTTTATCAATAGGTAGGGTACATAATACACCAACATGGTTTATTCCTATGATTGTCATTTTCTTTATTTGTTCTTTTGCCTTGTTAAAACTTGAAAAGAAGGGTGTTTTATATAAACTTTTGCCAATATTCTTTCTTATAACAATCCTTTTTCCAAGGGGCGATATTGAGTATGAAACCGTTATGAATTTAAGCTATGGTGCAAAATATATCGCATATGTAAAGTACATATTGCTTGGTTTTGTGCACTTTTTCTCTTTATATGTTTTTGGAATGTATTGCTCTAAAAACAAGGATATTATTGATAAGTTTTATGATAAAAAGCTTTTATTGTGGTTTTTAATGATTTTAACATCAATTTTGAATATATATTTGTCTTACAAAGGAATTTATTCTAATTACACTGTTTCAAAGACATTTTTAACAATGCTCTTGCTTGGATATTTAAAACATTATGATGATTTTATAATGTCGCACAATAAAACAAATAAAATGCTTGATTTTATTGCAAAATATAGTTTTGGGATATTTTTTATACACTGGTATGTTTTGTTTGTTTTTAATTATATTTTCTTTTTGCCTGGCGTTCTTCCTTTGAGGAATAATGTTTTAACCGTATTAAGCCTTGTAGTAGTGCGGTTTATTGTGGTTACAGGCATTTCTTTACTTATACTTTATTTACTAAAAACTCTGCTTTTAAAAATAAATAAGAATATTAATACAAGAATGCTTTTAGGGGTGTAAATTTTATTTTATAGTACTTTTAATGTTTATTGTTTGATTATCATATGGAAATATTTGCAAGCTCAGTCATTGATACTATGTAAAGAATGTTAAGAAAATGATAGAATACTTTTGGGTAAATATATCTTCACAGGGATTTAAATGGAAGAATTAATAAAAAAGATTACAGAGTGGATTTTTAAATATCAGGAAAAATATTATGCTAAAAAATATAAAAAGCACCTGCAAAATGTAAGGTATTCATCGACAAATTCTACCTCTAAAACCCACGTTCAGGCGGGAATAAAATTAACCCTGAATGCTAAAACAGAACAAATTAAACAAAAATTAGATAAAGAAGTTAAAGAAATTGTTACAAAAAACATAAAAGACCCTGAGGAGCTTTTAAAATATATTCAGGAAAACGGCACAAAAGTATATAGAATTCCTTATGCTGAAAAGCTTTTAAAGCTTGCAGGGGAAGAAGTTGGCTTCATAACCCCGATAAAGGGCCCCAATGCGCTATTATTAAATTTGGTATTGGAAAAAAGAATATCGTTTAAAACAAAGCCAATGTTTGTGTTTGATACATCACCTGTAAATATTTACACTATGGCACACCAGTTTCACAGGTGGTATGGCCATAAAATGCAACTGCCGGGTTTTGATGATGAAGCACAGGAAAAATTTAAAAAGATATGGGAATATGAAATAGATGCAAATGTGCAAACCCTTTCTTATGAAGAAATCCTATCCCTAAAAGAGGCTGTGCGCCGAGATATTGAAGCTATTGATTTTGTTACAAAACTCGCTAAAGAAAGCGAAGGCGCTAAAAAAGTGTTTGAGAACATAAAAAATAAAGATAATAATACAAACGTATGACAAATAAATTAACAATGCTTGAAATTTATCTAAAGTCTTTTTTAATAAAATTAGTGCTTGCTAGTTTGCAAGCTGTACACTAAAAGCTCTGAATAGTTTTTATTTTAAGCACCATGATTATTACCAAACTAATTATCAACGCCATTTTGGCTATAAACATCTGTCTTTAATTTTTATTGAAATAAATGAATCAATATGTTATATTAAGTGCAGAGAAGTTGTTTATTAATTGTTTATCGTAAAGGTTTATTTATGAAAGAAAAATTGTTGTGCTCTTTTGGGCAGAAACACTTTAAGCCTGTTGGCTTATTTTGGTGTTTTGGGTTGTTTTTTAAGCGGGTGAGAAATTTTTGTGCAAAATTCGTGTTTTTGATGGCAAAAATAAAAAGTACAAGTCGTGCTTTTTTAATGATAATGCCTGCCGGATGTCAAAAAAGAACTGCACAAAGGTATAATTGGACAAAGGGCCTGGTAATACCCTGCCTCGGCAAGGCTATTTTAAGAGATTCTGCTTTTTCACTAGTTGAAATGCTTATGGCGCTGTTGGTAGCGTCTCTTTTAATGGCGGCGCTGGCGCCTGTTATGACAAAAAAGTTTAATGAAAATGTTATTGTTTCAGGAACAGGAAATACAGTTATTCCTACGGGCGGATGTGTATTTACTGCAGCAGACGGCCTGCAGGAAGAGGCTTGCACAATTCCATCAAATATTCACACCATTAATGCGATTATAGCATCAGGCGGCGGAGGCGGCGGAGGCGCTGTTCAAACGGCATACGGCACCATAAAATCAAGCACTGAGGTAACTTGCAGCGATACGGGCTCTGCAAATTCCAGTGAAATTGTACTCTCAAAAAATATGCTGGATGTTACCGTTCATCTTGTTGGCGGAGGCGGTGGCGGAAACCACGGAATGGCAAACGGCTCTGGATACCCTGCAAACCAAAGTGACTGCGGCAATTGGGGTGTGTATATAGGGCCTGAATATAACGGGGCGGCAGGTACAGGAAACACAACACTCCCAAATGCAGCAGGGGAACATCCACTGCCAAGTGATGGGTATCATTCTGTTTGTGTGTCGAGGTATAATCCGGCATCAGCGGGTAACGGCGGCTCTAGGACAGGTGCAACACCATTGATTGTTGCAGGCAAAGTGTGTACAGCTGGAACTACTAGTTGCAATGTTGCTACTTGCACTTCTAGCGCTAATTGTTGCTGGGAAGGCGAAACAAGCAAAGAGAGAGGCTGTGATGTTAGTAAAAATGGTATGACCTATAATGGTTGCAGGAGGCCTGTATGTCAATGGAATGCGGCTAATAATTCGTGTAAAAATTGGCAGCCAACAGGAAGCCCTGCTGTTGGCAGATTACCAACTGTTGATGAATTAAATGGTTGGGCGCGAGGAATTGGTGATAGAAGCGCAAGTTTGCCTGGCATTTTAAATTTGCCAAACAGCGGTTATCAACCAGATTATCCAGGCTTGCAATTTAGTTGCAGTAATTATAGGGGCGGAGCTACCCTGGGACCCTGTGCGGGTGTTGCAACAAATGGTGCATATGCCTGTTCAGGTGCCGTGGAAGGCTTTTGTTATTCCAGTGTTTCTACTTGGTCGAGTACACCACCTGCGGCATTACATATTGGTGAAGGTGTGGTTAATATTGGAAGTTACACAGCGACTGCTGCATATCAAACCCGCTGTGTCATTGACAGGGTTTCTTCATTTGCGGCAAACCCCGGAGGGGCTGGCGGTTCGGGGCTTTATGCAGAGATGAAAATCCCTGATGACGCCTTAAGACAAGCGTATGCAGAGGGCGGCACGGTAAAACTCACATACACGGCAGGCGGCCCGGGCAAAGGGAGCACGGTTAAAACCACAAGCACAGACAGCATATATATAAATCTAAATGACAATGAAAGGTTTACGGCGCCTGAGGCAGGAGAGCGCTCCGGTGCGATATTGACGGTTGGCGGAACTACAAAATGGCAGTTTAGCGTGCCCGGCGGAAAAACAGGCACTTCCGCAACATCAAGTGCAGCCGGAGCCCCCGGAGGCGCCATAAATAAAGACTCAAACGCAGACAGCTGCTATTACAAAAACGAATACAGCAAAGTGGCAGCATATAAAACCGGAGGATATTTTGCCTGTAACACAATATCTGACGGGGATGCGCGGCCGGTCTTTAAAGCGGGTGAAGCGGGTAAAGCTGGCGGCACTGGGGCTGATGGGTATTTTATGAATAAGGTTTCAGGGGCAGGAGTTGGCGGAAACGGCAGCCTTGGCGGCACAGGAGGGGGCGGCGGTACGTGCAGCGAAGGCCCCACAAGGGAATACACCCAATGTACTGCTGCAGGAAACGGCGGAGGCGGTATGGCAAAGGTGACATACAAACTTACGCGTCCTGGTTTAGCAGGCTCCGGCGGGGGTGCGGGTGCCGTGGTGCATATAAAAAACATTTCTAACGGCATAAGGCCCGGGGTCGCATTTACAATTAAGGCAGGAAAAGGCGGTATTAAAGGTTCCGGCGGCACAGGGGCAAAGGGCGAGGACGGTAAAGACGGCGAAAGCAGCTATATAGCTTATTCTACAAACGGTACGAACGAATTTAAATTTGAGGTGCAGGGCGGAAAAGGTGGCGGGGGCGCCATTGCAGGCAAACCTGATGAAAATATTGACCCAATACCGGGCACGGGCGGAGCAGGCGGCAAAATAAACACGGCAGATTTTAATAAACTCGTAGGCAAGGCCAATTACACAGTATATCCTTTTGATACAGAAAAGGCGGACGGCAAAAGGGCGGTCTATACAGGCAGTTACGAGACATCAGCAGGCGGAAACGGCGGTATAAATTCAAAAATTTCACCCGTAGAATCAAGGCCCTGCGGTGGATTATCAGAAACCGCGATTGATTATTACGGCGCAAAGGATATTAATGAGGATAATTTAAAGTGCGACCTTGTTAATACTCGGGCAGATGCTTCGCCGCTTCCATTGCTTGAGGCCGTAATTCCCGGGTCTTTTAATAATACTATGGCAAAAGCGATGTCAGAGGCTAGCAAAGAAAATTACGCCGGAGACGTACTTCCTGGCGCTACAGGGGCCGGGGGCGGAGGCTGGATATGGAAATATAATGAAGCAGAAGAGGCCGCAGCAGGCGAAAATGGCATGGATGGCTTTGTTATAATTTACTGGAACGTTGAAGAAGAGTAATAATCAGGGATTTGTCAGGCTCTTTAGAAGTTTACTGTAGAGCCTGAACAAGGCCTAAAATTAAATTTAGATAAAACAACAATTTTTGGGGCATGTCGATGTAACCTTTGATAAGCCCCTTTTTTTTAATTTTATTTTTCCCTGAGCGCCTTTATTTTTTCCTTAATGTCCTTAAGCTTATTTTGGAGTTTATCATCTGAAATTTTATTTTGCAGAAGCACTTCTTCAAGGGTTTTATTTAATGTATCATTTATGGCTTTTTTATTGTTGTAGCCAAAATCTTCCTTGACAAGGGAATTTAATTGGCTTGCGCCTACACAGCGCGCCTTTTCAATTAATTCTTCGGGGCATTCGATAAAATAATCATCAAATAAAACCTCTAAGTTTGCAGGCAGGGTATTTGTTAATTTTGCAAACTTTAGCTGGTTATCTTTATTTGTTAACTGAAGGGCAAATTCCTTTGCAAGAGCCTTGTTTTTGGCGCGTTTTGGAATAACAAAATTCATAAGCCCTATATCATATTTGCCGTCAGGTGCTGTCAGCTGGTTTGTAATTTCTGATTCTGCGTAGACATCCGGCGCATTTTCTTTTATCATCTTAATAAAGTTTGAGCCTGCAACAACAAAAGCTGCATTCCTTGCCATATATTGTTCCACCATTTCCCTGTGATTCAGTGTCAGCGTGTCTTTTGGCAAATATCCTTTTTTATACATATCGTCAAACATTTTTACAATATGTAGGAATGACTGAAATTCTTTTTCTTCCTTAAAGCTTGAAATATCATATTTATTCAGGATTTTGGCGAATGTGTCGTTTTCATTGAGGTTCAAGACGATTGAGGGCTTGTCAGTGCATTGCTTTAGCTCTGCTGAAATGCTGTAAACATCTTCGTAACTGTTTACTACCGGATAATCATTATTAAAGCAATTATCAAGCGTTTTTTGGTTAAAAATGGTAACAGGGCTTGTGGCATAGAAGGGAAGTGCAAAAATGTTGTCATTGTATCTTAATTTGTCAATCAATTCAGGGTGAAAATCTACAACTTCATCTTCGCTAAAATATTCAAGTATTCCTTTTTGGGCTAAAAGGCTTGAAAAATCAGGGTTTAGGTTAATTAAATCTGGCGGATTGCCGGATAAAACAGAGGCTAAAGTCCTTTTTTGCGCCTCTGCTATTGGAATATCAACCCATACAACATCAATTTCAGGATGACGATTCTTAAAGGCCTCGATATTTTCATCCATAAAGCGGCCTGCAGGCGCTTTCAGCTGGATTGTCCAAATTGTGAATGTTTGTTTTTTATCTTTGTTAAAGATATTTTTTAAAAAATCCCACGGTTTTTTTTCAACCACACATCCGCCAGGCAAAATACCCTCATTTTCAGCCTTTTTGCCTGTGCATGCCGTGCATAAACCGCCAACCAGGCTAATTAAAACCATTATTATTAAAATCTTTTTTATCATGATAAAATTATACAATGAATTTATTTGACAACCTAGAAGAAAATAACAAGCAAACCCCTCTGGCAGCGATTTTGCGGCCAAAAAATCTTGATGATTTTTTGGGGCAGACAAATGTGATTAATGAAAATTCGCCGATTAATAATCTTTTGAAGGCAAACAGGCTTTTTTCCTTGATTTTATGGGGGCCGCCCGGGTGTGGAAAGACTACTCTTGCAAGGCTTATAGCTAATCATCATAATGCAAACTTTTTAGAGCTTTCTGCGGTTATATCGGGTGTAAAAGACGTTAAGGACGCGGTTTTAAATGCAAAAGAAAATCTTAGAAGCGGTGTAAAAACAATACTTTTTATTGATGAAATTCATAGATACTCAAAAACCCAGCAGGACGCGCTTTTGCCGCATATTGAAAACGGTACGTTTCACCTTATAGGCTCTACTACTGAAAACCCTTCTTTTCAGGTTGTTCCGGCCTTATTGTCGCGCGTTCAGGTGATTATGCTGAACAGAATTGACAATAACAGCATTAAAAAAATTGTTGAAAAAGGGTTTAATTACCTAAAGACGCATTATTCCAATATGCCTGTTGTCATTGAGAATGAAGCGGTTGAGGCAATTGTAAGTTTATCATCAGGCGATGCTAGATATGCCCTTAATACCGTTGAAAACTCTTATTTTGCAGCCTATGGCGATGGAAAAAATAAAGAAAGCACGGTAAATAAAAAATTGATTGAGGATTTACTTCAAAAAAGCACAACCAGATATGACAGGCAAGGGCATTATGACTGTCTTTCAGCTTATCAAAAATCATTAAGAGGCTCTGACCCTGATGCTGCCATATATTACCTTGCTAAAATGCTTGTAAATGCTGAGGATCCGAGGGTTATCGCAAGAAGGCTCATTGTATGCGCCAGTGAAGATGTGGGCAATGCTGATTTTCGGGCGTTTTTAATAGCAGAAGCAGCCCTAAAGGCAACGGAAATCCTTGGAATGCCTGAATGCAGGATAGCACTGGCGCAGGCGACAGAGTTTGTTGCGCGCGCCAAAAAATCAAACAGGGCAATAATGGCTGTAGATGAAGCTATGGCGGATATTCAACGCGGGCTTGATTTTCCTCCCCCAATGCATTTAAGGGATGCGCATTATAAGGATGCTAAAAAATACGGTTTTGGCGAAGGATATGTGTATACGCACGACAATCCTGAATACAAGCAGCAATTTTTGCCGGATGAAATTAAGGATAAAAAATATTTTCATTAATTTACAAATTTTAACAAATTAAAATCTTGTGCTAAAATAATTAAGCATTAATTGTAACAATTTTGTTACAAAACTTCATGAAACTAGCAATTTTTTATATTTACATGCATTATTTATGGTGTGTGAAAGGAAATATAGATGTTACCCGTTAACTCAATAAATTCTCAAAATATAAATTTTGGCCGCTTAAAAAAGACCAAAGACAATGGTGAGGAAAAGAAACCTTGGTTTAAAAAACCATCTATAAAAGGTTTTGGCGGTGGAAAATCAATGTCAGATAAATATGGCGATATACCTCTTACAACAAAAACCGCAAAGATTCTTCTCGGTGACAATATAATAGACCATGCTCTTGAATTGGGAATTACCACTGCGGCATTCCTTACGGTATTTGCCAAGGGCAAAAAACTAATGACCGGTGTAACAGGTTCTTTGGTTGACTCTGCAGCAAAAAATGTGAATAAACAAGATGGCGTTGGTGTTTTAAAATCTTTTAGACAATATGTAGGCAGAGTGGCAGCAAATATTAGCGAAACGAAAGAAAAAGCAAGTACAACAAAACTTATTGAAGGTTTAGAGGAAAGTAAAGCTTTAAACTCTGGCAGGGAAGTTTTAGCTGGTTCTGTAGTTGAAAAAATAGCAGATAAAGCAGATAATGAAAAGTCTTTAGTTTATAAAGCTGCTAACTCAAAGACAGCGAAAAAGATTATTCTTGGCAAAGAAGCTAAAGCAGGTGATGCCAAAATCGGGGCAGATGAATTAAAAGAATTTTCTGCAAAGAAACTTGGTATTACAAGGGGTGCTGATATCGTTGATACTGCAGCTGCTACAGTTCTTGCCACAGGCGTTGCAAGTGGTGCAAATACACTTGCTGATGCCGGAACAGATTTAAATGACAGCTCTGTTGCAGAAAAAGCCAGAATGCTGCTTGAAAATGAGGATTCTGAAGGATATGCGGTAGATAAAGATGGCAATCTTGTAGAAGTTGAAGTGTTAACGCCGGAAGAAATCGAAGAATTGACTGAGGCAGCTGAACAAAGAAAAGAATTAAGAAAACAACAAGTTACTACATTATTGGCCGCTATTTAATAAATTAAGCCACATAAGAATTATAAAACTATTCAATCAGCCTTGTTTTTAAGATATCACGAGGCTGATCTTGTATTAGATAATAACCATAACCCCGGCTTTGAAGTTGATTTTTATCCAAAAACAACAAAACCATGCTATAATAGCGCTAGGAAATAGTATGGTAAAAAAATTAAATATAGCATTTATCTGGCATTTTCACCAGCCCGTGTATCAGGAAAATTATTCAGAAGATTTTTTGATGCCCTGGGTAAGGCTTCATGTTACAAAAGATTATTATGATATGCTTTGGCGTATTGAAGGTTTTAAAAATATACGCCTGAATTTTAATATTTCACCAATTTTGATTGAATCAGTTGAAAGATATCTAAAAGGTGCGCATGATGTACACTCCAGGCTTTTAATCAGCGATATTGATGCACTAAACAATGAAGATAAAAATTTTATTTTGCAGCATTTTTTTGATGCAAATTATACAAACATGATTCTAAAAAGGCCATATTATGCAAGCCTTTACAATAAAAGATATTCAAGAGAAAACATAAGCACGGACGCATTTTCAGCCCAGGAATATGCTGATATTATGGCAAATTTTACCTTATGCTGGATAGATAGAAAATTTGTAGAATTATTCCCAAAATTAAAATCTCTGTTTGAAAAGGAAAAAAATTATACACTTGAAGACAGACGCGAAATTTTTAATATTCAGCTTGAAATATTTAAGAAAATACCTGATTTATATAAAAAATTCCAAAAACAAAACAGGATTGAAATTTCAACAAATCCTTTCTATCATCCGGTTTTACCCTTATTACTTGATATAAGGGAAGATAAATACCAATATTGTGAAAATCTTCCGGAGCAGTGTTCTTTAATGGCGGAAGATGCTTATGAACAGGCTAAAAACAGCCTTGATAAATGCGAGAGCTTTTTTGGGAAAAGGCCAAAGGGCATGTGGCTTCCAGAGCAGTGTATAAGCCAAAAAGCGGTTGATTTATTGTCAAAGCTTGGCATAAAATGGACCGTTGCGGATGAAGGAATACTTGCAAATTCTATCCACAAAGAGTTTACAAGAGATTTTGAAGGAAACCTTGAAGATCCGTATGATTTATGCTCAAACTATAAATTAAATGACGGCTCAAAAACAAACATAATCTTTGCGGATTCTTTTTTTGCAAACCTTGTAGGGTTTGGCTACGGCAACTATGAGGGCGAAATTGCAGCAAATGATTTTTATGAAAAAATTAAGACAATTCAAAACAAGCTTGAAAATTCTCCAAAGGAAGAACATTTGTTAACAATTGCGATGGATGGCGAAAACTGTTGGGAGAGCTATGAAAATGACGGCGACGTGTTCTTAAATACACTCTATTCATTAATTGAAAACGATTCAAGCCTTGAAACAGTTCTTGTTAGCGAATTTTTGGAAAAATCAGAACCAACAGAGCTTAAAAATTTAGCTTCCGGAAGCTGGATAAACAGAAATTTCGATTTATGGATAGGCGAGCCCACAAAAAATGTTGCCTGGCTTTATTTGAATGAAACAAGAAATACGCTTGAAGAAGCTAAAACAAAACTTTTAAATAATGCGAAAAATTCCAAGGCAAAAAAGGCTGCAGAGGAAATAATTGAAAAAGCAAAGCAGGAAATATTTATAGCGGAGGGCTCAGACTGGTTTTGGTGGTATGGAGAGCCTAATGAATCCGGAAATGACCATATTTTTGACTATTTATTCAGAGCACACTTAAAAAATGTTTACAAAGTGCTGGGAGAGCCTCATCCTAATTACCTTGATATACCGTTAATTTCTGTTGTCGGGAAACCTGTAAGGGAGCCTAAAAACTGTATTACACCTGTAATTGACGGTTCTTTTAACGAAAATATTGATAACTGGGCAGATGCCGGGTATATTTTCTTGCCTGATAGCCCCACTTTTTCTGTAGGGAAGGCGATTAAGGGTATTTATTACGGAAATGATGATACAAATATCTACTTTAAATTTGAGATAAATAAGAAAAATATTACAAATACGAAACATTTCTTAAGAAACCAAATATTTTTGTATTTTAGAAATGAGTCTCAGAACATTTTAAGCCCCGTGAGGACCATTAGCAAGAATGAAAATATTTTTCCGATTATTGAAAATCAATTTACTCATGAAATAAAATTTTCATTTAATGAGAATGAAATGATGCCTTTGGGCCTTGCTAAATCAACCTTTGGCGGATTGTGGATTTCCCAATTGTTAAAAAAGGTAAACCATGCGTATAAAGACACAATAGAGGTTGCAATTTCTTTTGAGGATTTAGGGGTAAACTCTGGTGAAACCATTGAGTTTTGCATTATAGCAGCCACAAACGGCATATTAAATGAAGTTTATCCGCAGGATATTCTTTTGAGCCTGACAAGATAAATTGTTGAATCTGAATGCATAATATGTTATATTCAAAGACAAGAAATTGTTTTATCTAAAATTTTGAAATTGTTTTATCGTAAAAAAGGTTACAAAAATGAAAGAAAATTTGTTGTGCTTATTAAAGCATTCGCATGCTTTGAAATACCTTAATTTCAGGTATTTTTCGGGGTTTTGTTTAAGAAAAGCCTTTGGAGTTTTATTATTAAACCACCCATATCCCTCATCCCCGCGTCCACCCGTCATGCTGAACTCGTTTGACTACTTTTGCCGAAAACTTCTGTTTTCGTGCAAAATGTCTGGTTTTCCACAGGATCTGTTTAGCGTACAGGGTAATCATAGAATAAAAAGGCCAGCTTTTTCATTGGTTGAAATGCTTATGGCACTTTTGGTGGCGTCACTTTTAATGGTGGCGCTGGCACCTGTTATGACAAAGAAATTCAATGAGAACATTAATGTAACAGGCAGTATGGGCTCGCCTGCTTCTGTTAAGAAAACTTATGAAATAGAATTCGGTTCGGATGATTGTTCTGATATAAAGACAGATACTGACGGCAGCCAATATTGTGAAGGGGAATTTGAGGTGCCGGGTGGATATTCGGGCATGATGAAAGTAACCCTTATAGGGGCAGGCGGAGGAGGCGGTGCAGCACCAACGGCCGGCTATACTGAATTTACGACTGTTGGTAGTGCAAATACTTTCACAGTGCCTGCTGCGGTAAATGAAATAGAAGCCACATTAATATCAGGCGGTGCCGGCGGCGGAGCCGGAGCACAACCATTGACGAGTAAGGATTTTGAACCGGGGTATCAGCAATGGTGGGATACACCTGAAATTATGAGGGGTAAATATGTATTGGTTTCCGGCTGCGGAGGTGGAGGCGGTGGAGGCGGCGGAGGATGTAGTGCTGGCGGAGCAGGGGGTAATGGCGGCATTGGCTATAATAAACCTCTTTTTGTGGAGGCTACACGTACAAGTCTTATGATTACGGTTGGCACGGGCGGCGGAAGGGGTGCCGCGTTAGCGTGTGGTGTGTTAAACAATGCTACAGCTCCTTCACAAGAAGGGTATGCGTATGGCGGCGGCGGAGGAGGCGCTTGGAATCCGGGTTATTATGGTGCCCATGCCGGAAATGGCGGTGCTGTATATAATAATCATACCTGTACTATGCTAAATCGAAATCCTGATGGTGTTTCACAGGGCGGAACGGGCCCGACAATCACAACAACCGGCTGTGCTTCACCGGGCATGGGCGGCAGCTGGCATAATGGTTATGGCGGTGGAGGAGGAGGGACAACACATATGCAAGGACATGGCTGCACCGGCGGGGGTGGTGGCGGTGGCGCTACAAATATAGGTGATTATGCTGTTGAACACACAATTGGTTTTGCTGGCGGCGGTGGCGGAGGTGGGTCTGAACGTGGAGGAGGCGGAGGTGGCGGAGGTGGCTGGACCGGAGGCGGAGGTGGCGGTGGCGGAGCGCATGGCACTTTTGAAACGGTTGCGGGTACTGGCGGAGCTGGGGGTCATGGAGCCCCATCAGGACAAAATGGCGGATCTTTCACGGGCGGCAATGGCGGCAATGGCGGTTGGCATTATGGCGGAAGTACGCATTTTGAAAATGCCAGAGTTAGCGATACTTATGATCCAACTGTTTTTCCGGGCAGATGTTTAGGTGGTGCGTATAATAATCCCGGGCAGGATGGCGCAATGCGTATTGCCTGGCTTACTTACGGTGCGGGAGGTGGCGGCGGGGGCGCAGGAACAACTGTTCCAATTCAAAAGGTGTCTGTTATTCCTGATGAGCAGATAACGGTAAAAATAGGAAGAGGTGGTAAAGGCGGCCTTGCCGGCGCTATAGAAAGCAACGGCAATGTTAGACAACCGCAAATCGGTGAAGATTCAAGCTATAATACAGCAGAAGCTGGAAACGGCGTAACAAGATTAATAAGAAAAAGCAACGGCAAAGCCCTGCTTGGAACATGCAATAGGGAAGGTCATGATTGTGGCCCTATATCTGGTTCTAATGACGGCAGAGTATATGAAGGCAGCCCGTATTATGGCAAAGGCGGTGGTGCAAATAATGGCAACCCTAATGCAATACCTAGTGCCATAACAGTCAAGGGCTTTACAGGCACCTGGGGTAAAACTGCCAATAACGGGACGCAGGAAGGCAAGATTGATTTCCCTGCAAAATCAACAGGCGGGGATGGCGGTACTGTGACAACACCATTTACCGGCACGTGTACACCAGGGAAGGGCGGCACGGAAGATTCACCAAATGGCGGTAATGCCACAGGCTTTGGGTGCGGCGGCGGCGGAGGTTTTTCATTTGGCAATGGCGGTGCAGGCTCCGGAGGCTATGCAAGGATTAGCTGGAATAAATATTGGGACGCTGCAAATAAAATATACAAGTTGGCTGAAACAGGCGCAGGAGGCGGTGGTGCAAGCGGTAACATATTTACATACAATTTAAGCGTAAAAAGCAACGAATTAATAAAGATAAGGATAGGAAAGGGCGGCAATGGCGGAAACGGTTCTTATGCTTCATCGGCAAATGCGGCTGACAGAAACAGGCTTAACGGCACAAAGGGTGGAGATACTATATTTGCCTACGGTACAAATAAACAAATGACAGCAGGCGGCGGACTTGGCGGAGGTTTTCCCACAACAGGCACAGTGAACGGTAAAAGCGTTATTTTGAACGGGGTTGGCGGAAGTGTATCAAATATTTGTAAAACGGCCGCAAATTCGAGTGTCAATATAAACAGTATAAAATACTGTACAAAAGGCACAGCCGGCAATATTGCAGAAGGGAATGCCGGCGGCAAAGGTGCTGATTTTAAGGGATATACCTACACTGTGATTGATAAAGCTGGAAATGAGGTAAAGAAGGTGGTGTCAGGCACTGGTGGTGGCGGTGGTGTAGCTGGCACAACAAGCGACGGTGAAACGATTGGCGAATCCATTGGTGCAGGTGGAGGGGGTGCCGGCCTTAGAGACATCGGCGAAACGAGCACCGGTTCTGTCACGGCAAATCCTTCAAGGGGTGGAAACGGCAGTAATGGCAAGATAATTCTCGAATGGTATGTGACAAAGTGAAAAGCCTTGTTTGCCAATGGTTTTAGCTCATACTTTGAAAACATTGATAATTCTCTATTTTGGCTAAAAGGAAAGCCTGTTTGATTCGGGCTTTTCAGGCTAAAAGCTTGCAGTTAGAAGGAAAATAGTCCGGTGCAGCAAAAATATTTTGCAAAAATATTTTAAAAATGCACAAGCCAAAACACCAAAAATCATTGGCTTAAAAATTTTGATAAACAACTTACTTTGGGATATTCGTTACCTTTTCATTCATTGCGGGTATCCCTTTTTTTATCTTAAATTATTTTTGTTGTTCAATCAAGAAGCCGGTGCAAAGATTTAGCCTGCTGGAAATAGTTGCGCATTATGTGCAGGTTTTGGGAAATTTGGGCTTGCGTGTTTTAATAGTTAGTGGTGTGTGCAGCTGAACTTGCCTTTTTTGTGTGAAAATCTGATTTTGAGTAAATTTATTGTTATTGGGGTGTTCGTTTGTGTCCGGGGCGTCTGTGGGTGTATAGTTTGCCGGCAGGTATTGTGGCTGAAGTGTTATTCTGAACCTGACTTGTTTACTGCTTTTCTAAGTGTTATGCTGACTAATGCTTAATGTCTGTAATTAACACGTTACCCAGAATTTACCTCTGTTTGATTTCTTTCTGCGGAGTTATTCTAGCAGACACTGAATGCCCTGCAATGAGCACGTCATCCTGAACTTGTTTCAGGATCTAATAAAATTTAAATCTCAAATTTATTATAAATACCTTTACTAAAACGGTAAACTGCACTCCGCAAAATGTTTAATTTCATGCAAATTACCACTTCTAAATGTGGTATTATAGTTTCAAATACGAAAGATCCTGAAACAAGTTCAGGATGACGGCTGCACATTAGAATGCGGAGTGCGGGTGCTTATTCTATGGCTTTTTAATTGCACTGTGCAGACTCTGTGGGAAACCGGACATTTTGTATGAAATCACAGAGTTTTAGCAAAAGGAGGCGGGTTTGGGAGGACATTGAATAAAAAATCATTTCTGCATTTTTTTGAATAATTTTGTGAGTGTTAATAGTGAGGTATAGGTGGCTAGTATAATAAGCCTTTCGCCTGGTCTTAATTTATCAACTGCTTCATTTAATGACCTTTTAATGTTTTCATCAATAATTATCTGGCTTGTATCGCAGCCTGCGTATTTTAGCCTTAATGCCATATCATCAGACCTTGAGCCTGTCAAATAAAAATTGCCGCTAAAATCTTTTAGGCTTTCAAAATCTGAATCCCAAAGCCAGCTAACATCCCTGCCATCAGCGTAATTGTCATTGATGGAAATTAAAATATGGGCGTCCTGTATGTGTTTTAAGCCTCTTAAAACTTCGCTTGCGCCCACGGGGTTTTTAATTAAATAAACCGTTGCAGGTTTTTTATTAAGATAAATGTTTTCATTTCTGCCAAAGGCCGGTTTGTAATTTTCAAGAGCCTTGTCTATAAACCTTCTTTCAACTCCGTTTACAAGGGCGCAGGCTATTGCTGCAAGCGTATTATAGGCATTGTACAGGCCTGTAAGGTTTACTTTAAAATTATAAAACCTGTTATTGTATGTGACATACAAAAAGAAATGGTCGCTGAACATTTTTACATCTGCTCTGATATCAGGCTGCGGGCGAATATGGCCGCACCTGCAATACCATTTGCCTAATTGAGAATAAAAGGTTTTGTCGTATTTTAACGGCAGGGCGCATTTTGAACAGTGTACAATTTCTGACGGGCTGTTTGAATTTTTGTCATAGCCTGAAAACTGCACATTTTCAATACCATAGTATATTTTTTTTCTTGGCTTTGTTGTTAATTTTGAATCTATGTCTGATAATGTGGGGTCATCAGCGTTCAAAATCAGCGTTATATCTTCATTTTGCTCTATGCCGTTTTGAATTTTTTTCTTTGTAATGTTTAGTTCGCCATAGCGGTCAAGCTGATCTCGAAAGAGGTTTGTCACAAGCAGATAATCAAACTTCATCTCCTTAAAAAGCGTTTCAAGATAGGCTTCATCACATTCTATGACATAATTATCAACCCTTTGCACCGGATTATCTTTTAAAACCTTATAAAGCCCCAGTGCTATTGCTGTTGTTATGCCGTTTGGCATATTTGCTCCAAGTTCATTATGAATGACAGAATGTTCCGCTTCTTTTAGAATTTGCGCCAAAATGCCTGCGGTTGTAGTTTTTCCGTTTGTTCCTGTTATGGCAAATTTGTCTGACACGGCGTAATCCTGTGCGTCAGAGAGAAAATTTTTGTAATTCTTTCTAAGGAGTTTTCCAGGAAAGCTTGTGCCTTCAAAGTTAAACTTTTTCAGAAGTGAATATACATTTTGTGTATTTTTTAAGGCTTTGTTAAAATTTGACACGATTGTAAAATAATCCACCTTATGTATAGAATACTTATCTATAATAAATTATAATACATGAATGATAGAATTTGGCTACATTTTAATAATTATATTTGAAACAATACTTGCAATAATAATTATTTTTGCGCTTATGTATCTGGAACATAAGGTAAAATGCCTGCTTTGGGAAATTAATATAGAAGCAGAAAATCTTTTGACCTCGATTAAAAATGTTAAAATGAAGCTTCAAACTTTTAATGAAAATTTTGATAAAATTAAAAAAATTGATATTGATAATCTAAAACAGGGTGTTGTTCTAGTTTTGGATATTATAAATTTTGTGCTTCTTATAAAATCAATGAATTTAAAGACTTGTTTTACAAAGGGTTTCTTGCAAAAACAGGGTCTAAAGTGGTGCAATGTACGAAAACTTATACCTTTTAGCGTGATTAAGAAACTTTTAGCTAAAATATAGGCACATTAAAAAACATTAGCAGAATTATTAAAATTAAATTGTCTTTTAGTATAACAGATTAAATTATCCTTTTAGACATTTTTTTATCTTGTGAAAGTTTATAAACTTTTATTAAGACAAACATTTTAAGGGAGTGTCTTTATGCTAATAGAGAAAAAATTTCAAGAAAATGAGAATTTTGCCTGTATGGAGTTTCACAACGTTAGTAAAGAAACTATACCCTGGCTTGAGTGTATTGCAGGCGAATACCATTGCAAGGTTGAAAAAAAGGAATGGAGAAGCAAATATAACAACTATGTTGTGTATGATTATGAGCCCTTTTGTTCCGAGGGGTTTGAAATCACGGTGACATTATCTTGCAGAACCCCTGAATTTCTAAACTTTGTGAGATATTTATACGAAGAAAAAATGCAGGTGATTAATTATCTTAATGACTGCGTGATGCTTTAAGAATATTTAAAGCGCATTGTTGTAAATGCGAAGTTATAAGGGTTATGTGTGTTTAAAAAATTGAGTGCAGGGCTTATTGGTTAAATAGGCCCTGTTTTATTGTAATAATTTTATCCAACATATATCTATCCCACAAAAACATATTACCCGTTTGGGTAATGTACACAAGGGTTAGTTTATTATATTTTCATGGAA
>CAJTXZ010000013.1 GCA_910583725.1 uncultured Vampirovibrio sp. | reverse complement strand
CGCAAAGCTACCAAGCTGCGGTGACAATTAAATAGATTAATTTCGGGACGTAGCACTCTGCCGACGAGAAAGTGACTAAATGTCACTTTGGAGGAGAGGTGGTAGCGCAAAGCTACCAAGCTGCGGTGACAATTAAATAGATTAATTTCGGGACGTAGCGCAGCTTGGTAGCGCACCTCGCTTGGGACGAGGGGGTCGCAGGTTCAAATCCTGTCGTCCCGACCATTGAATAATAGAGCCTGCAGGCTCTATTTTAACAAAAAATGATTTAAAATTTTACTTTTGACAATATTCTCTAATTGCGCATTCATTACATTTAGGCATTATAGTACAAAATTTCATCATATTTTTTAACACAAAAATCCCATAATAAGCAACCAATCTTTATTTTACTTATTCCCATTTCTGTGATAAATTTTTAAGTTCTTTTGACATATTATATTTAAATCTTGCACCAGGTAGATTCAGTCTGTCGGTTGCAACTATTCTTTATATATCGGGTTTTTACTGTGCCTATTCCGACATTTCTTAAATATTCGCACGCAAGCGCAATGTCTGCCTGTTTCAGTTTATATTCACTATTTCTACCTACAAACATTCTCACAATATTTCAAGGCCAATACTGAAGAATAAAATTATCAAGACTAATAAATTTCTTTTCAAGTTTTTCAAAAAGCGCAGATGTTATCAACTAAAGAATGTGTTTGTTTTTAATAGCAAAAGGATTATATCACTTCAATACTGCAATTTCATTAATTAAATATTCTGCCGGTTTTTTCTTTAGTTTATCCTTGCTAAAATTGTAAAAAATATCATCAAGTGTTTTTGAATTGTCTTTAATCTTCTTCAAAAACACTAAAACTTTTAATTGTGAATAAATAAAATCCTTTAAATATTCTTCAAAACTAAATTTTTACCGTTTTTTCTTGCTTCAACTGCTTATAAAATAGTTGCCCACCCTGTTTTTCAAATATTCATCAAGAATATAGACATTTGAATACAATCTTTTTTCATACCTTGAGAATACAAATTACACTGTTGATGTAACTAGTTTAGTTTTGTTCTTTTGGTTGAGTTCACAATCTAACATGAAAAAAGGTGCATTATGGCAGATATTAAAAAGCTATTAGGAACAAAAATCAGTCAAATACGCAAAGAAAAAGGGGTTTCGCAAATACAATTTGCAGAAACGCTTGGAGTATCAACAAATGCTCTAAGTATTATTGAAACGGGTAATGGATTTTTGACCGCTGAAACATTGGAAAAAATCTTGGAGGGATTAAATTTAGAGCCTGATGAGTTATTTTCTTTTGGCGGAAACAAAACCGATGAAGAATTATATCAAAACATTCTAAAGAATTTAGAAACAATTAAAAGCGACAGAACAAAACTTGCAACCATAGATAACATTTTAAAAACACTACTGTAAAACTATCTCCATAGTTTAATTTTTTAGAAGTAATTTTATACCTCGCCACCCTAAAACATTTCATCATTTACCCGAGAATGGTTTCACTTTTAGAATTCTTGGCAGGATTTTTGTACATGAGAAAAATTCTACAACTAAAATCTTGTATCCAGCCCCACCAAAGCAATTTTAAACCACAAGAAGGGCTGCGAGAGTAGTTCAATAAGCATACAAGTAATCTTTATATTTTTGATATCAATTTCATAATAATCTCTTGCACGGTTTTCTCATTTATTACGCCCGCTTCATAAAGTAAAAATAATGTAATTATAAACAATAAGACAACAACTGAAATCTTGAACCAATCAACTTTATTATAACTGTGTCCGATTTGTTTTACATTTGAGTTATTTATTTTATCAATGCTTATACTTTCATTTTTATCAAACATCAAACTCTCCTTTTAATTATTGTGTCCTATCTGCCCTATTTTTGAATTAGTAATATTGCCCGTTGTTATGCTGTTATCAATATTAAACAAGAAAAATAGCTTTTTATCCGTTTTATTTTCAAGTTTTTTAAATTTTTGTATATCTACTTGTTTGTTTAACAAATATTGATTAAGTACCATATTATAACTACGCTTGTATGCATTTTTATTAGACATTGTTTTTCTTATAGCTCTTATACACTTATAATTACCGCTATTAATCCAAAAATTATAAATTTCATTCTCTATATGCTCTTCGTGTCTATAATCATAACAACCGGATTCAAACTCTCTTTTGGGTATGTGGCGCCCTATCCAAATGTAAAATTCTACCAAATCATGATTGGATATTTGCCGATAATTTATACAAGCGCCCTGATGATAGTCAAAATAACCAGCCACTCTTTTAAATATATTTACGCCATTTTTATTCTTATAAAAAACTTTTTTTATAAGACCCCAGTATTCAGGTTGAAAATTTCTCAATAAATTTTTTAAAAATGACATCAAAACTTCATTATCCGGAAAGCTGGCATCATTCATATTTTTTTTAATTTGTTCCATACAAACATTAATTCCAAATACATTATTTTTAGATACTAAATAATGTATTATTGAAATATTTGCATTTTGAGGTAAGTTATCCTTATTTTGTTTATACAAAAAATATAAATAATCGAAAAATTCATCTTTCAACAAAGTAAATTTATTAAAAACATCTGTATAATGTGAAATATAACATAAATCTAAATTTAAAAGTTCCTCAATTTGAGCTTTTACGAATTCAGTTTCATTTTTATATAAATCTAAAGTTAATTCCCGCAATATTTTCTCTTCTTTATCTGAATATTTAAAATACAATATTGCCATTTTGTGCTTTTTTAACAAATCATAATACTCATCCAACTTCTTCTGTTGCTTAAAAAATAATAAAGCACCTAAGCAATTCCAAATTACCAATTGTGAGCCTGCTTCAATATATGTTTTCAAATCTTTATCAATACCAAATGCCTTATTTTCTTTTAAATAGTCTAAGCAAACATCAATAATTTGCGTTTTTACACATTCATCCAGTTTATTCCAGTTACGCATTGATGCAAAATCCAAAGCACCTCCATAGCACAAAACCGCATCATCATGTTTATGTATCAGATAAGCAAAAATATTTAATATGTGTCCAGAATTTTTGGTTTTATTATAGCTATTAATATTATTTTTAATTCTCGTTAACACGTCATTACAAAATTGTTGTTTTTTCAGCCTTTCTTTCTCTTTTCTTTTATGCTCCTCTTGTCTTTTTAAATCTTCTAAATAATAATTTTTAGTTCCTCTTGCATATTTTCCAACAGGCTCTCCGGTTATGGGGCTTATAAAACATTTTGTTAAACTGTAATTACTAAATTCTTTTTTCAATTCAGGATATGCTTTAAAAACATTGAAAATATACTGAATATCCTTTATATTGTTGCTATATAAAAATTTATAATAGCCACGATTAATTACTGTTTTATATTTTGATTTCATGCTCATATTGGTTTCTTTATGGTACAAAGCCATTAAATAACCTATGTCATCAGAAATAAACAAATATTCATCCACAAATGATAAATAAATGTCATTATTTGTTACTTCAATATATTTTTTAAGAGTATAAAGCCGAAGACAATTATTTGCTGTTATCTTTTCAAATAAAACCTTAAAGTGGCATGCACAAGTTTTTGTATATACCTTGGCTTGATATTTTATTATTTCATCAAGAACTTCTTTATTGTTTATAAAATTTACAGCAGTAACGAAAAATTTTTTAATATTATCGGGAAAATAATACTTGGAATAATTATGACAATGTTCCTCTCTTGTTATACCATATATTTCATTATTTAGTATCCATTTAGTAAATAATAAAACATTGTCTTTATTTATATATTTAGAGTTCAAAAATTCCTTGCGAATATAATCACTATACCAACCGTAATATCCCGTATCTTGCATTGGAACTATATAAGATAGTAAAGTCTTATCGTCAATATATGCTGGATAAAGCGCCTCTAAAACAACTGCTCGCAAATTATTTTTTTCATCTTGTTCAAAAAATTGTTGTATCAAATCAAGTTTTTTAGATAGATACTCTATAACATCTTTGTATGACAAATTCTCTTTCGCGGTTAGGACAGCATACATTTTTAGCCTACTTGAATATTTGTTATTAAATATTATCTGCTTTAATTGCTTATTAAAACCATTTAATTTATTAGTATGAATATATTCTACCGCCAGCGTTAAAACATCTTCATTTTTCGATTTAAAAGCTTTTAATATAATTTCTTTAGCTTCAATAAAACTTAACTTTTTATAAGTGGCATATATATTAATTTTTCTATGATTGTATTCATTGTTTTTGACAATATTTATTAATTTTATTAATAGTTGTTTATTAACTTCTGAATCATTAAAAACAATGCTTGAAAAAATCAGCGCTTCAGGGTTTTTCTTCAAAAAATAATCTAAAAACTTCTTGTCACGCATAGCCAAAAGAGAAGCTACTTCATAATAATTAGGGTGAAGTTTGTTTTCAAAAATAAATAAGTCCGTAAATTCTTTAATATTTATATCAATATTAAAAAGATAATATGCACACAAAAAATCGAAATATGTTTTTTGGCAAAATACATATTTATTCTCTGTTTTATAAAACAACTTTGAATTTAAAACAGCATTAATATTTTCCTCTGTAAACTTCAAATGCTTATGAAACTTAGTTTTAATTGATAGATTATAAAAATCTTTAACAAAAACGCATTGTTCTTTATCTTTTTCGTCCGTAGTCAAAAAAGTCTTATTGTTTACCTTTAATTCTATTGCCAACTTAGCAGCCACAAATAATAACTCATCTGTATAAAATGTACGAAATTTCCCTATGCTGTCAGCAGCCTGTGAAATTCTATATTCAGAGCTTTCTTTGCATAAATCGGACGTCAACTCAAAATAAATATCATAATGATTGGTATTATCATTTATTTTATTATCTTTATATAGATTTATTACAGTTTTACAAGTTATCGGTGTAGCCAAAAAACTACCTAAAGAAAATTTTTGAATATCCTGCAAAAATCCTTCAATATCAGTTATTCCATCAGTTTTAGCTATAGATTTAACATTGTCTAAAGTAAAAGGGCAAAGTTGATATATGTATCTATTGCTATCTTGTTCAATATTGTAAATTTTCAAGAGTTTAACTGATAAAGATTCTATGTTATTAACCTGACTTCTTGATGTAATAATAAACTTGCATTTTGAATGTATTTCAAGAGTACGTCTAATATCTTGAGCAATTAGTTCTATAGGGTTTCTTATGCCGTGGTCAATTGCTTCATCTATAGCATCAAGTAAAATATAAATTTCTTCATCAGATGTGGTTATATTGGTAAGAAAATTATTGATATTAGTAAATAAATCATCTTCTTTCACCAAGGAACGCAAGTCAATTCTACAATAAGAATGTTTGTTTTCTTCCATACAAGAAGATATTTGGTCTAATAATACTGATTTACCAAGACCACCATTTCCAACTATAATTGTAAACGGATTTTTTATAATATCGGAAATTCTGCTATAGTCTTCAAGCGAATAAACATAATCCACTATGCCTGTAACGCTATCTACTTGGCGAGAAATATCGCCAATAAGAAAGCCATTGTCATCCATACCTATATGTTCTTTATTTGAAAGATAGCGCTCAACAAGCATAAAATAATTATATCATCAGCAAATGGTTCACGTTAATTGTTGAATATTTAACAATTAGGTAGCTCGTGGGCTCATAAGGCTTATTTTTGAATTAGGTATCTTGCTTGGTATAATAAGTGTTATTGGCATTAATAATATTACTTTATTATTAAAAGGTCTGTTGCCTGTTTAAGTTTCCTGTTATTATCTTGACTAATTTGCACTTGCCCTTTTAAATATAGTAATGGATACATAACAATTTTTGTTAATTGCTATTTTACTTTATCTAAAAATTTATCATCAGTATACAAGCCGCTTTTCCATCTAAAATAATTTCCATGGGTAACCTGTGAATTTATATTATAATCATTAAAAACTAAATCTCTATAGTCAGCTTTTATTTCTTCCAATGGTGGCAACTCTGAATACATTTTCTCCATATCCATAAAAAATGGTTTTCTTATTCTTTTATTAGTTTTAAAAAATTTATCAATCTTGTCAAAATTATCATTTGTTAATTTGCACTCTTTAATTTTTGATTTTTCTATTAAATAATTTTGATTTTCTTTTGACAAATTGCATTTAAAGCCTCGTTCAAATTCAGCAATTAATTTACTCCAATCCACTTTATATCCTGCACCAATTTCCATATCTTTTTTGAAATTTTTCAAAGAAATAAATCTATTTTTAAGTTCTATCAATTCGCAATCCGAAATATACTCTGTTTGTTTTTCTGGATACGCAGTCAAGTAACAAAATAATAAAGTGCTTTCTAAAGCACTTCTTAAAATGATTAAAATCTCATGCGGAAACTGCTCTGTTAATAAAATATTTATGCATTCTAGACGAGAGATGGTTTTTCTTAACAATATTGTGCGTGGCTCTCCAATTTGAAAACCTATCTCTTGATAAACATTAAAACAAGCTTCTATTAAATTATCTAAATTCAGAATTTTGATAAGCTCCATAACATTTATATTAATACAAAAAACTTTATTATGTGCCGCCTCTGCAAACATCCCTACAATAAATTGTAGGGGTAAACTAAAAATCTTTGAAAATTTTAACACTTGAAATTTTATTTTCAGCGTTTAATAATGGGGTATACAAGTAAATATCGCGGGATGGAGCAGTCTGGTAGCTCGTCGGGCTCATAACCCGAAGGTCGTTGGTTCAAATCCAGCTCCCGCAACCAATTGATATCATTGACTTTTAGGTAAACCCTAAAAGTCAATTTTTTATAAAAAACAACACATTTTACAACACAATAAAATAAAATGAGCTGAAATCCTCGCCCTGATTGAATAAGCAATGTAACAATTTTAAAAACCACACTGGGGTAGCCCCTCTCGCAATTTAAAAATAGTTTCGTGTTGCCGGATGCAAGATTTCAGTTGTAGAATTTTTCTCTAGGTCAAAACCTCACCAAGAATTTTAAAAATGAAACCATTCTCGGGCGAATGATGAAATGTTTTAGGGCGGCGAGGTACAAAATTACCCGCAATAATTAAATTTTGGATGATAGCTATTTTGTAAGCGCCATAACTATTTTATAAAAATCCTCAATCTTTTCAGGATTATTTTTCAACTGATTATTTATTTGAATTATTAAATTATCACCCGTGTTTTTATGTTCAAAATCAAATGCTTCTAAAAATGAGCTGTTTAAAACTTTTAATATATTTTCTAAATTTATCATGGAAGGATAATTTTTACCATTTTCAATATTGCTTATTGTTGTTGGGTCAACATCAATTAATTCTGCCAATTTTTCCTGATTAATGCCTTTTCTTTTTCTTAATTCTCTTAATCTTTTACCTAAAAGTTCTTTTTTATTCATTTTAAGCCCTCTATTTCATGGTAGGCGTAAAATCCCTTAAATGAACTTAATAGAGCTCATTAAATGCTTGTAAAATGATTTCAGTTCATATAATATTAATTTATACTCACTTTATGGAAAAATATTGAATACAATTAATCTTTTTCCATATAAAACATTTATACTTACTTTAAAAATCTTAAAAAGCGGAATGTGGCAATGTTTTTATTTATTTTTATAATCATTATTTTTATTATCATATGGCAAAATTACTTAAAACAAAAAGAATCAGAGCTAGAAAAGATGCAACTAGAAAAAATGCAGTCGCAACAAATAAAAGTTTTAGCTGAAGATTTTATAAAGAAAACAATTACTCGTAACAAAACGGAACCAATTCTGACGATTATAAACAATTTTATGAGTTAATAAAAAGCCATAATATTGAAATTGAAAACAATTATGCGGCAGATGTGCCATATCGTGTTAGATGTATTTTATATGAGATTTATGTCAAAAAATATAACGAACTTGCAGATTTACGTGAAGCCGAAATATCAGAATTACAGGGAAGTAACACGGAAACAACACAAGAAGAGTTCAAAACATTTTTAGATAAAGTTAAGCCATACTCCATAAAATACATAAAAACTCTATTGCCAGCTTGCGATTTACCAAGTGAAATAAATAAAAACTTTCAGGAAAATGAAATATCTGCATTTGCTTATTTGATTGAAAACAATTATCAGATAAAAATTCCAATTATTGAAAGCATAAGCTATGATACACTATATTTATCTGAAAACACATTGCAGTCAATCAGAAATATTAGATACAAGCATTATGCGACGCTTAAAAAAGAGGAAATAAAGCTACGTATAGTAGATTTTGTTCTAAGTTACTATTACGCATTAGAAATTTACAGTATTTTTGAGGATAAATTTGTATCCAACAACCCTGATTTAAAACAAGATATAGTAAGTCTTATGCAAGCCTACATCAAAATATTTAACGATGACTTATTGCATATAGACCTTCTGTTGGAATATATACAAAAATATAAAATAGAAATACTAAAACCATTGGAAGAAGATTTTACTGAAATGGAGTCTGCTTTAGACTTGTACGAAGATACGCTTAAATATGACATTATTGCCAACTTGAATTATAATAACACTCAAGCTTCTTTTGAGGATATTATAAATTGTACAGACAAAAACTGGAAATATTTTTATTTACTAACCCTAACAATCAAAGAATTAAAAACTCTAAAAATACAAGATGAAGCAAAAAATATGTTAGCAAATATGCAAAATACAGCCACTACAACTACGGTATTAACCGACACAAAATGCGAACATAACGCTACTTGGTGGATGTCTTTAGACCCTTGGAGTTTTGAAAAAGAAATTGCAAATTTATTTAAATTGCAAGGTTATAATGTTAAAGTAACGCGCGGTAGTGGCGATGGCGGTGTGGATTTATTTTTGACAAAAGATAATTGCAATATAATCGTCCAATGCAAACAATATACGCATCCTGTCCCACCAGAACCAATTAGAGCCTTGTGGGGTATCAAAGATGACTTTGGAGCAGATAAAGTTATTTTGATTGCCACAAATGGCATAACTTCTAGTGGTAAGAGATTTATAAACAACAAACCCGAGTATATCGTCTATACCCTGGATGATATTATTAAAATGTCTATGCAATAAGAATACCCCCCTGATAACATCGAACACTTTGATATGATTTTATTTTAGGCACATTAAAATCTAAATTTTACACAGAGAATTAAGGACTCTTTTATACGGTTGCATGCAAAAATTGTATGTAAATTACAAAGTTATGTAAAACTTTTATTTGCATCGAACATATCATCACCACTGATTTGTCGATTTATTTTCACAAAACCTTCGGGTATAAACCCCGTTGAGATTTTTTTCAATGCTTGTTAAACTGTGAACACAAATTGCAAATTGACAACCAAATAACAGATTTTGAGTATTTCCCTTACTTAAATACTCCCCAGCAGTTTTTGGCTTTATGCTCGGTTATCAAACAGAAGCCTTCACCACAGAAAGATTTTAAGTAAAGGAAATTTGCGCTCACTGATATTTGGTTAAATATTCGGATGCATACTTATGTCTTTCTGTAGGCGTTTTTAGTGATAGTAAATTGCGGAGCGCAAATAGAAAGGATAGAAATATGAAAGATAGACTGCCACCCAACAGATTTAGAATGCTGGATACTATGGAGGACATCCGTCAAAATTGCAGCGGTAGACTTTATGCCAATTTATTTACAGTCAAAGAATTTTCAAAAACTTTTGACATTGGTATAAACACTGTCTACAAACTATGTAGACTTGAAGATTTTCCCGTCATACAAATAGGAGGGAAAAAATACATAGTTGCAAACGATTTTAACGAATGGATTATGAGAAATACGGGAAAGGTAATAACACTATGATAAATGAAAATTATTACCACAGAACACATAAAAATTTCAGCCGCAATTATGACCCGTATTACAAAGGCAAAATTGAACTTCACAATAATCCAATGAATTTATTTAGCATTTCAAATACGGATAAAGAGGTGGATTGGATATATTCAAAAGATGTTAAGAATGATGACAGAATAGGTTATCATCAGATACTCTATGCGCTATCAAGGCTTATTTGCATATATTCAAACGCAAAATTAAAACAATGGCTCGATAGGGATAAAACCTTTAACAGCCTTATAAAGGAAGACAATATAGGACGAAAATATCTAATATATAAGGAATACAAAAAATGGGCACTTGAAAATTCGGGCAAACTAAGGTTAACAGAAAGACAAAGAAAGGAGATAGCAGTATGGATATTAGGTTTATAAATGTAGAACATTCGGTTAAATTTGACAGCATGGAAGATGCGATAAAAGAAGCTAACCGCCTAAAAATGATAATGGATAGATTTGCAAAAAGAACAGAATTGCCATTCTCTTGTTTATTTGCAGTAAGTCAATTAAGCTTGCGCTTTGGCGAATATGTTATGTTTCATAATGGCAAAAAAGGTCGTCCAAAAAGAAAAGCTGTTTCAAAACGTGTACTTTTTGCGCCGCCCGAAACTGTTCAACCGCACCTTCATATTATAATTGCCTACACCAAACAAGAAAAAATTATTTCAAATAAACTTGTTGAAAGCATTACAAGAAAATACGGAGAAGGAACTTCCAGGGCATACGATATAACAAATACAAACCCTTTATATTATTTTCAATATGTAGTAAGACAATCCGGAACATTAAGATACGTCAGGGATTTTACAAATATTATTCCGATTGATTTTAAAAAGATGACACGAATTTCAACAAAGCAAGAGGATGATATTTATTTTCACGCAAATAACAGAAAAGATGCCATCTTTAGATATCCTGTGGGCTAAATGCAGCGACTGTAAAAATGCATATGTAATTTACATATTAATACAATTAGCAAATAGATAGAATAATCCATAGTTATATTTTTAATATGATTATTGAAAATGTATAAAATTTGTATTTTGCCAATGGCTGGCATCAATTAGGTTAGAAGCCAACAAACACAAGGATGAAGGCTTAAATTTAGGAGTTTATCAGCACAAATGCCAGTCTTTCAAAATCAAATTGGTTATTTGTTGTCATCATTTATATAAACGCATTGAATGATTAATCAAGACAAGAAAAACAAAAAATACATATATTTAGATGTAAAAGATATAGCTTGCAGTATTTGTTCAAAGAATGCGTGTATAAAAATCATCAGTTTAACAGAACTTGATTAAGAAATGTCTTTAAATAGACTATGGTCTAAAACAAAGCATCTCAACGTTTTAAAATGTATTTGTTTAGAGTGGATTTTTTAATTTTTAAAAAGATGTTTGCGGAAGTCTTTACTTTAAAACATAAATATCCAATAATGCAAAAGTCCAAAGGAGGTAAAATGGAAGAAGAAAAAATTAAGGTTCAAAATGTCGCTTATATCAGAGTAAGCACACTGGAACAAAATACGGAAAGCCAATTTGAAATTTTAGAACAATACAAGATTGACAAGTATTTTGAAGAAAAAATCAGCGGCAAAAATACAGCCCGCCCAAAACTTTTAGAAATGATTGATTATGTTAGAAACGGCGACACTGTTTATGTTAAAGATTTTTCAAGGCTTGCCCGCAGTACAAAAGATTTACTGTGGATTATAGAAAAATTAGAAGAAAAAGGCGTAAAACTTATCAGCCACAAGGAAAAACTTGATACAAGCACGCCAAGCGGTAAATTAATGGTTACAATGCTGGGCGCAATTTATGAATTTGAACGTGCAAACCTTTTAGAAAGGCAAAAAGACGGTATAGCAGTTGCTAAAAAAGAGGGTAAATACAAAGGCAGAAAGAAAATATCAAAACCAGATAACTGGCAAGAAGTGTATAGCGAATGGGTTACACGTAAAATCACAGCCAAAAAAGCTTGTGAATTGCTGAATTTAAAAACTAATACTTTTTATAATTTTGTGCGCGATAGCCGGGGTGAAGTTGGCGGAAACGTTGAGTTTTCGGCAACGCAACTTAACGATGGCGACGTAGGAACGCAGGCAAAGCCGAGTACCACAGGAGCAAAACAGAAAAGAGAGGCTGCATAAATGGCAAAAAGAAGAAGCAATGGCGAAGGCTGCATATATAAAGAAACAAGAAGCGGTAAATGGATTGGCAAATTTGAAATTGGTATAAATTCAAAAGGAAACAGGATTTTTAGAACCTGCAGAGCGACAACAGAACGTGAAGCAAGAACGCTATTGAAAGATTTAATGTCAAAACATCAAGCAGGTATTGATGTTAGCACAAAAAGTTTAAAAGTAGGTGAATTTTTCGACAAATGGTTTTATGATTGCGCTATCCACGGGTTGAGGGTTTCAACAAGCCAAAGCTATGAAATGATAATAAGACGGCACATTAAACCACAAATTGGTGATATTGCATTTACAAATCTAACAAGTAAACACATACAAGATTTTTATAATTTCTTATATTTGCATGGAAGATTAGCAGGCAGGGGCGGACTTGCACCAAAAACGGTTGAAAATATTCACCTTGTAATAAGCAGTGCTATACACTATGCCTTAAAAGAAGGGTTAATTATCAGAAACCCTTTATTGAACGTAAAATTAAGGCGCGAAGGCAAAAAAGAAGTTGAAGTATTTACAAGGGATGAACAAGAAAAAATTATTGCAGAGTGCAAAAATCATTATTACGGCATGGCTATAAAATTTGATTTTTATACAGGTTTAAGAGCGGGTGAATTATTGGGTTTAACTTGGGATTGTGTAAATTTCGATAACAACACGGTAAGAATTAATAAACAGGTGCAAAGAAATAAAAATTTTAGCTATAAGGCAGACAGTAAAACAATATTAGGATTTGTGTACAATACAAAAACTGATACATCGACCCGAACAATTAAAGTATTACCAAAATTAATGGCTGATTTAACAGAATATAAGCAAGCACAAAACCTTTTAAAAAAGAAACTCGGCAAGGATTATTACAAATTCAACCTTGTTTTTCCAAGAGAAGACGGGTATTTTACAGATGCCGGAACTTTTTTAGATGCTTTCAGCAGAATACAGAAGAAACTCGATATACCCCACAGAAATGTTCATGCTATGCGGCATACTTTTGCAACAAGAGCCTTAGAAAGCGGAATGAAACCCATTGTAGTTTCAAGACTTTTAGGACATGCCAGCATAACAATCACTCACGACATCTACGGGCATGTTATCCCTGACTTCGCAGAACAGGAATTGGAGAAGTTGGAGAAGATATACACATAAATTATGAAACCTTTTTAGTTTTCTTTTCTAAATTCCAATTAGGATAATCTATAAGCAGTATTATATCTTGTAAAATAATCCTCAATTCGGATTTAAATTCATGAAAGTCGCTTTTTTTAGCTATATATCTTCTTGCGTGGGCACTTGTATCTCCCCATTTTTTTACCTTTGAAATATTATTGGTTATATTTCTTCCTGCTGTCCAATGTTTTGATTCTATAAATGCAGGAATTAATTCACTTAAAAATACATAATGCCCATCTTTTTTTATTTCGTCAGCTACACCATACCGCTCAAAACATTCAATTATTACAGCTTCAACAAGCTTTCTCATCATAACAAGACAGGCATCATATAACCCATAATCATAACACTTACACATTTGTTCTGCGATAGAAACAATATATTGGCGAGTATTATCAAAAATACTCATTGGAACCAAATTATCGGTTGCAGGAAGCCGTATAACATCATTTAGTTTTAAGGCAATTTCTTCTTTTGCCTTACGAGATAATCTATAAGTACCGTTTTTATTTTTTAAAAATATTGGTGATTTACCTTTTGATTTTGAACTCATATATGAAGATATATTTGAATATGGCTTTAAAGATAGGCTTTCATAGCAGGATTTTACCAAAACAGGCGTTACCGCGTTTGATTTTTCTTCACAATAATGCGCAAAGTATGATATTACAGAGCCAGTTTCTTTATCTTCCTGTGGTATTTTATGATAAAACAGTTCTAAATCTTTCATTTATTACTCCTGTATTAAAAGATGTTCTGTTACATAATCTTCACCCAAATAAGAAAATTCAAACTCTCCTGCTTTACCAGTTTTCGAATAATAATTCTTTTTCTTGGCATTACCCAATGCATCTTGTATGCTGAACGCCGTACTAACATTTGCATTCCTTAATATGGTAAATACAATATCCTTGTTGATTATAGTTTCTTGTCTATTATTCTTATACCAATGACTGGCAAGCAACACCTTATCAATAGTATTTAAATCTTCTTTATTGGAATATAATTTTATAAGTTCTGCTTTGTCCTCACGAGTTAAATTCAGCTCAACAGTTTGATAATTTGTAAAATTATTTTTGGTACTTTTATTAATTTTATCTTTTTTAGTTTCTTTTTCCCTTTGTCTGCCAAATATTATTGCATCTGCATCATCCTTTCCTTTTTGTGTCAATATATATCCGCTATCAACAGAAGACATTTTTTTGGCTCGTATTAATTTTTTAATATTGGTCTTAAAATTACTACGTGCTTTCTTCCATAAATTAAATTCTTGGTAATTTTCCTTTATAGCACTTTCACCAACAACATTTTGTCCAAAAGAAGATAAATAATGAACAAAAACAATAATTCTATCTGACTCGCTCTTGATACTATCATTGTACATTAAATCCTTCAAACTGGGATATTCCGTACTTTCAGTTGATACTTCTTCTACATCTGCATTTGTATTATTTATAGCGTTACATTTATCTATAGAACTCGCTTTGTCGTTTTGATTGGTAGCGACCTTAGTTAGAACGCCTAAACCAGTCTCCTTCAAGTCGTTTAAAATTTCTTTTACTAAAATAGCTTCACCTTCTAATTCAATAGAAGCTTCGCCCAAATTAATTTTTAATTTAAAATCAGTCATGCATTCCTCCTGCTCCGACAATACAATTTAAATTCCATTATAGAATTATATTCTATTTCACATTTTTCAATTCAGATGAAAAATTAACAAAAAATTAATGTTTCAAATAAACAACACATTCCACAGCACATGAAGTTAAAGAGTTTTAATAAATTTAGTGAAAGTGAATAAATTCTCATAAAAATTCGTGCCAAATAGTGGTAAATCGTGAAAAATCATTACAGGCAGGAAAACCCGAGGCTATCCTCATAACCCGAAGGTCGTTGGTTCAAATCCAGCTCCCGCAACCAGTTGATAGAAGAGGGTTTCAGAGATTTTGAAACTCTCTTTTTTATGTTAAAATATACTCATTGTCACCAAATTGTCACCAAAATTTATTTTTTAACAAGCCAAAACAGACCTTGTGATAAAATTGGATTATGACTAATTCAATTTTAATTTTATTTGAATCTGATAAGCAAGCACTTGCATTATTTATTCAAGCACTTGCTACAATTGCTATTGGCTTATTGGCTTGGACTGCAGCAAGAGGACAAAATGTTATTGCGGAAAAATCAGCAAGAAAAGAACTTTTTAAACTCAGGTATAAAAATATTTACCAGCAGGCAAATCAATTATTTGCAGATTGCAACAAGATAACTGAAAAATATGGCAAAATTACAAGAGAAATAAAAAATGAAAAGATACTAGAAACCAAATTAGAAGCAATAAGGCAACAGTACTCCGAAATTCAACAAAACTTTTACATTGAAATGCAAGCTAACAAATTTTTGATTAAACCAAAAGACTATGATAAATTGGAAACTTTTTGCGATGAATACTTAACTCATGTAAAAGATTATATTTATAGAAAAAAGGATAATGAGTCATGTCCAAACTATGATGTTGCAACTTATTATAACGACCACTACGAAAAAATTCCACAAATTTTATCCTCCTATCTTTATTATGAAAATGAAAGCAAATTTTCTTTTTGGATTTACAAAATAAATAAATATCTAAAAAGCCATGTGGGCTTATTTCTGAGAGATTATTTTCCTGCTTTCTGCAGAATTCTAGCCGATATATTATTTACATTAGCTCTTGCAATGGGAATGTTATACGCTCTCTTCGAGTTTGCAAAAGAAATTTTAAAAGCTCCAATAACTTTAAAAAATGGTAAGCCTTCCTTTGAATTAAAACGGAAATCATCTTATTTAAAACGTAATCGCCCTTGGCCTTTATAATAATATTTTTTATTTTAAAATAACTCATCAATCTTAACCTCGCTTTTTTCATAAACCTCCGGCATAAGGTGTGCGTATGTGTTCATTGTTATTTCAAATGAAGCGTGCCCCCCATTTGCTTCTGAATATATTTAATATTCATATCTTTTGCCAATAATAAGCTGGCATAAGTATGTCTTAAATCATGAAATCTTATCCTTGAAACTCCTGCACCATCAAGGACTTTGTTGAATCGCCTTTTAATCATATTGTCTGCATCAATAAATTTTCCATTGCCTTGAGAGAATACAAGATTTAATGCATTTGGCTTTATGCTATTTTTTAATTCTTGCAATACATCCATAAGCTTCTTTGGCACTTTTATTTCCCTTATGGAATTTTTTGTTTTAGGGGTTGTAACCACACCTCTAAAAAGAGTTTTTGTAACTTTTAAAGTGGATTTCTTAAAATTAACGCAATCCCAAGTTAATGCCAGTATTTCACCTCTTCGCATTCCTGAATATATGGCTGTTAAAAGCAACGGATAAAAATCAGGATAATTATTTTGCGCATACGAAAGAACAGCCTCAATTTCATTTTTGGTAAGAAAGTTCATTTCTTCATGCTCTACTTTTAGCTTTTTTATTCTTTGAGCCGGATTAAACACAGTGTAGCCATTTTCTATGGCCCAATTAAATACAGTCCCTATTGAAGTTAAAATATTGTTTATTGTTTTTGCCGATAAACCTTCTTTTTGTTTTTGCTTCACAAATTGGCTTATAATCAAAGTATTAACATCATTCAGCTTTATTTCTTTAAAAAAGCCTTTTAAATGCAATCTGTAATGGTCTTTATAGCTTCTTATAGTTGAGGGTTTTAAATTAACTTCCACGTATAGTTTGATAAAATTTTCTATAACATCTTTAAACTTTATATTCTTATCTTTTATTGATGCTCCGCCCCTATTTGCTTCTTGTATATCTTCAGCTTGCGCCTTTTCAGCATCGGGCTTTGTTTTAAAGCCCGATTTTTGATGTCTCTTGCCAAAAATATCATAAAAATCATATCCCCAGCTTGCAACCTTATTGCCGTTTTTATTTATATGAAAGCGTCTCTTAATTGCCATAAAGCTTGCCTCCCATATTAATAACCTGCATCATATGTTCTTCTGTCATTCTGATATGCTTCCCGATTTTAAAACAGGGCAATAATCCACGCCATTTCATATTGTATAAAGTTCCTTTTGGAATACCTAATATTCTTGAAACTTCGTTAAGTCCATAGAGTTTCGGTATTTTACAGTTTTTCTCCATTTTTATTTACTCCTTTTATTTTTTATTTTTCTAATAAATTTTAAAATTACAAAATTACAGCAACACAAAATACACCTGAAAGATAACCATAGATTACCTTTCAGGTGTAATAATGGGCGCATTACAAGTTATTACCTGTACTTTCTTTTAATTCAGCATATGACATCGACTCAATCATTGAACCAAATTCAGCATATTCTTCCATATTTGTGACATCAAAACATATCGAATTTACAATTTTGCCGTCTAGTCTAGCTGTAATATCGTCCCTGTATCTTTTGTGGTTTTTTGCATAGCTTAAAAAAGCACTTTCATCGATGCGTTTTTTCTTATCGTTATTGTAATATTTATTTATCGCACTGATGAGGACATCTTTTTTAAATCTTACCTGTAATGTTTCCTTGCCCTCAACTGAAACTTTAGCAATTTTAAAATGTCTGTCTTTTTCAATAACATTGAGTTCGTAAAGTATGGGAATTTCTGCCAATACCTTATCCACAGGCGTTTTAATGTTTTCATATTTTTCAATTTGCTTTTTAGCATATTCAATAACCTTGGCTTCAAGGTTTTCAACTTGAACGTTAGCTATTGATAAAAGCAATATAGCTCCAGTATAGGCATAGGCTATGTTATTTATAACACGTTGTTGAGTATCGGGCACATTTGCTTTAAGTATTTCAAATACACTTTCATAAAGCCCTAAAACTTCGTTTTTAGGTATTTTGATAAATTCAGGAAGAATAAGGGATAATTCTTTTAAGTTATCAGGATTCTCCTTATTGAGCTCATGATATTTGAATTTATCAGCCTTAAAAACTTTGCCAAAAATTTCTATAACATTCATACGATTAATAACTTCTTTTAAATCAGGCAAAGAATCATTTGTTGAATATGCAAGAGGACTGCAAATGTTTATATATTCTACTCCTCTGCCATAGGGCAACATTCTAGTTCTCGGTATACCTTGATATGCTCCCTTTACAAGTGCTGCGAAATTACTGGAACTCAGAGTGTCGCCCTTGATATCATCAATGCAAACATTTAAGCTATTATATCTAGAACAAAAATGCTCGCTACTCTTTGGAGATGAGCCACCCGATGTTAAAGAATATAGTAAGACCAAAAATTGATAACCCAACGGTTACAAGTGTTGATTTTCCTGTGCCGGTTTCACCATAAAGGATTAATATAGGACACCCATAACGCTTTCTAAAATCTTCATAATATAGTGCCATCACCATGTGACCAAGTGCAATAAGTGGCAATACGATATTTTCACTCCAACATTCAAGAATGTTTGTCATAAGCTCATTTGCAACTTGCTTGCCAGTCTTGTTACTTTTTAATAACACTGGCGGGTGGTAAGTTGTTTCTGCAAGCTTGATATAGCTATTTTCTCCGGTTTTAATATAACCATCTTCATCTGCCCAAATAATTAATTCCTGTGTTACTAGCGCATTTTCATAAAGCACCTTATTATCATCAATTTTGCCTGCATTTGTGTAAATATTGACAGTTGAAGCAACTTTTGGTGAAATGTATTCTGCTACGAAGGTTTTAAATTCGGCTTCTTTCATATTAACCATAAAATCATTGTAGTGGCTGTTCATATCAGTTTGAAACTGTTTAAAATCACTTTTTGAATTATTGGCAATTTCAACATCTTTTTCAATTTTGCCATTTGCGTTTTGAAGTGTTGCAATATACGATTTTAAAGGCTTTTTATTACTTTTATCATTGTAATAGATAATACACTCTTTAGCATCAATTACAACGAAATTGGCTATAAGTCTAACTTTTAGCTTATTTTTCATTTTCTTAACTGAAAAAGTTTTGCTCCATTGCTTGTGCAAAAAATTATTTTGGCTCGGCAGATTGTATTTGTCATAATCACAGTTTACAGTTGCCTCTGAAATAAAATTAAGCTCATTAAAGCAGCCTTTATTTACTTCAAAAATATCATCATCAGTCTTTTGTCCATGTTGCAAGGGGTTTTTCACCCCTTGCGCTTTTTCATTTTCGGTAGTTTTCTTCATAATTACACCATCTCTCTGCTTGCTGAAGAACAATTTCCACATATTTCAGGATAATTACTTGAAAGATACTTGCAACTTTGAGGATGCCCGAATTTTCTAGCGTAATCAATCTTCTTTTGGGTTTCTTCGTAGCTGTACTTGGGATAATCCGCAGAGAGCTCATGTATTAATTCATCACTGCCTTCAATTTGTGCTAAAACAGTTATCATGGAGTGCCACATAGGTTCGGGTAGGTCTGAACTATTATCTCGACAGAAGCGCAACAGGGCACAGTTGTTGAATACCTTGTCTGTATCAATTTCCGTATAAACTTTCTTTGAGATGTTTTTCGAATTTTTTAAGGCAGAAACGCCATCATAGACACTGGCAACTTTGTTTAGATAATCAAGCCAAGCTTGTGGTAATTCTGCAAAAATAAAGCCATTATCATCTACTCCATTGACGAATTCATACTTATTTCCATTAATACTAGAGGGGGATAACATAATATGCCCGTTGTATTTTACATCAATGTCTTTTCCTATCTTGCCTCTAGGATTATTAGTTACCCCCTTTGAGCTGTAAATAAAGTGGGCTCCACCCCTTGGCGTTCTTTGTATTGCTGTTACTGGCAGCCTGCCAAGCTTTTCTTCCATTTTTTCAAGAGTTTCAAAGCCATTATAGTCTTTATTTGAATCAAAATCACAGTCTATTGCAATTAAATTCGACATTGATAAGGCTAGACCAATATTATAGCCCGCATTAATCCATTTTTGGATATCTTGTCCAAATTGCGCATCTTTGTAACCGTGCCTTGTTGCCGGCTCTTTGCTGTTTTTCTTGCAAGGAAAAACAGCACACTCTTGCAAGTTTCTTGGAATCAAAAGATTTGAAGTCATAAAGTTCTCCTTTTCTGTTAACATAATCAACAAAGAAGATGCTTGAGCTACCTATTCCTTAATTTTTTATAGTATAATACTATTGCTTTTAAAAATCCGAAGGGGTACTTCAGTGCCTCTTCTTTGTTTATAAAAATATAATAATACATTTTTTTATAAATTTAAAGCTGAAAACCAATATATGACTGCTTTTTAACCCATCATAAAATATCACTTTTTATCTCTTTTATGCCAAAAACCCTGTATTTTATTGGGCTATTAAAAACAAAAATAAAAAATTTTTCAAAAAAAAAGAAAACCCTCTCAAACAGGCGATAAAAATTGTTACATAAATTTACATTTGTTTCTCGTCCGTCTTGCGAGTAAAAGAAAAATCTGTACAATATTTTTTGTTTGACTTTATGTTTTCGCTATACAACAGGTGTTTTAGGGCTGTTTCAAATTGAAAACAATAATAAGGGCTGGCAGGTTCAACTATTTGTCCCATAAACAATTCTTTTCCGTTATCGTGTTCAATCACATTTTTATAATTGTCATTTTGCAATTTAAATACCTTTTTAATTTTGTTAAAAATATCGTATTTATGTTTTGTCAATCTGCTATCATAGCAAGAATTGCCTTGTTTATTTCTTGGGCTATAATTAATTCTTTTGCAGAGCGTTTTTGGCGATATACCTCTAGGTTTGTTGGTTTCCAGTTTTTTTGTGTTGTGTTCAACTAAAACAGAAAGTAAATTTATTTCCTTGGGGTCAAGTTTTATTGCTTCACCATAAAAATATATTAAGCTATCTTCAACAAAAATAATTAACGGATAAACATAACAAAGCTTGTAAAATTCAAATACATCTTCTTCAAATAGTTTTTTCCCACTATAACCGTCAATTTTTAAGCATTTGTATTCCATTCTGCAATCTTAGCACAAACCGCAATCCAGAATAAAGCTGATTAAATTTTCTCAGCTTTTATATAATTTTATATTAATAAAGCATAAAAAAGCCCTCAGTAATTATTCTGAAATTTCTAAGGGCTTTTTATTTAATAATTTGATTTAAAACCACCTCAACTTTAGACCTATACACTGATTTAAATCTTCTTCAGTAGTATTTCCGTCTTCATAGCATTGTTTTGCGGCTTTCCTAACCTCGTTTTCCTTTGATAATGCAGGATTATATGAAATATTTATTCCATGAAACATATAAGTTCTTGAATATTCTTCCCCAATTACACCGACGTCTGAAGAGTCTTGCACATATTCAGAATTATAAGCAGCTTGAGTATCTACATTAACTTCATTTGGTGCATTTTTTATTAAAGCACACAAGGTAATTATTACAATGAAAGCCAAAATTGCTAAGATATTGGCAATAATTGCCCATATTTTCTGTACTTTTTGAAATTCTTCAACGTTTGACCATTTTTTATTTTTCCATGCCCATTCATTACCATTAGCTCCGCATACAAACATCTAAATAAAGCCAAAAAACGGAATGAATACAAAAAATGTACCAAGACTTTTATTAGCAATGCCCCATATCCAATTTAACCAAAAAGCGCCCCAATTCCACTGATTTTGAATGTCGTTTGGCATGTTTGGGTTGTTAGATTGTTGCTCCTTTCTCATCTTGATTTTGTTCATTTCACTTTTGATTTCATTAATTGCAGTGTCTAAGTAGCCAGTATTCTTTTCGTTAGATACTTTAGATTCATTTTTACTTAAATCCGGTAATACTAAAGACCAAACCAAGCAACCTACCCACGCAATGACTGTAACGCCCAAAAGAAGATTTATGGCTAAGATAGCCCCTGTGTACTGGGTTCTTTTTGTATCTGCAATTAAGGTCGGTGCAAAATATATATGCAATATTATATATGCTATTAGTACAACACCCATAAATGCATCCGAATATGAATTATTAAACATAAAGATTATAATTATTATTGCTATTAACCCCTCAATAATAGCTGCAAAATGAAAATTGGCTTTAGGCTTATCTTTTTCTTGTATTACCAACCATTCTCCGCAAAATTTACATTTTTTCACGTTTGCAGGAATTTCACTTCCGCAATATTGACATATTTTCATATTTTCCATTATTCTTTTCCTTTTCAATTACATGGTTCTTTTTGAAAAACAGCTTTGGTGCTAGCAATTAACTTACCGTTGTAAAAAATTTCTAATTTTCATTGCACCATTACTATTTAATACATTATCAATTTTTGTCTTAACTGCTTCGGGCATTTTTTCGTTTAGATCCCAAGTTTCGCTTGGATAACCAGAAGCCCCTCTCATTGCATCACCCATAGGTGATGCTATCCATATATTTTGGTTTATTTTTTCATAAGTATAATCGCTTGTATTTTCTGTTATGTTTAAGATTTGGTTATATATTTTTTCAATTTTCTGATTTTTAATGTCCAGTTTAGAAAGCACCTGTTTATATTCATCTTCGCTTAATTGTTTGTTTTCATAAGCTTTAAATGAATTTTCATATCCGCTAATTAAATACTCAGACCCCTTCTTCAACTCTTGTAGCATTCGAGCCTTGCTTTCTAATAATTTTGCCATTTCAATATTATGTTTTTCATCAATTCCAAAACCGGCTTTTCTTTCATAACTACTAGCCTCTTGGATAAATTTTTGTCTAGTCTCATATATTGTATTATCAATAGATACTTTCTTTTTGGCGTTATTTCTTATGTTAATATCTTTTGTTGATGTATTTTTATTTATTGCATTTTGAATATCTTTATTAAAAGCATTAAATTGCTCTTGGGCATTATTAAAATCTGATTTTGATTTTGAAAACCATATGCTACATTTACCCGTATCTTTTGCAACTGATGCACAATAATGTGTTTTGGATTCTACGCAAAAACCATATATGTTTCTTGCAATACAAGAGCCTATGTCTTTTTCCGTGGTCATAGTGCCAGCAAATGCGGCAGCTCCACCAATAATTGCAATCAGAGTAAGTAAAATTCTCTTTTTCATATTTTCATCCTCCTTTTTATAAAATTTTATTATAAAATAATATCTTGTAAACCCATGTTATTAAAGCATTTTATCTATTTTTGTAAGAACAATCTTACTGTAATATTAACATTACATGACACAATGCCTATATGGGTTTACGTAAGCTTAGAAACGAGATAGGCAGAAAACTTAAGGGATTGCGTATAGAAAAAGGAATCTCTCAAGAGAAACTTGCCGAATATGTTAATATGTCAAGAGAGCATATATCTTGCATTGAACGTGGAAAAAATTTAGCTACGGTTGAGACATTATATAATCTTGCAAATTATTTTGAAGTTGATATCAAATATTTTTTTTAACATTTTTGAATAATACACAATATAATTTTGTATCATTCACCAAATTAGCTGTAATTATTATCCTTGTTAATTTTTAAAACCATTGTAAACCCTTGTAAATATTAAGGTGTACATAGAATAATACATAAATTATAATAATTAATATATTGTGTATTATTGATTATGACTGGATTTCAGCCATTTAGAAAGGTTTAAATTTATGGAATTTGTGCAACCGATAAGGAATTTAAAACAAATTGAAACAATTAAAAAGCTTTTAAAGAGTCAAAATTTGAGAGATTATTGCTTATTTGTTCTTGGAATTAACTCCGGATTAAGGATAAGTGATTTGCTTAAACTTAAAATATCAGATGTTATTGAAAAGAATAAAGTTAAAGATAGAATTAGGTTAAGAGAAATAAAAACAGGTAAGTATAAAGATTTTCCACTATCAAATAACACAAAATCAGCAATTAAAGAATATTTAAAAACAAGAGATTATAAAGAAAATGAGCCCTTATTCCTATCAAGAAAGAATAAGGGCTTTTTAATGCGCAATCAAGCTTATAAAATTATTAATGATGTGGCAAAATCTGTTGGAATTAAAGAAAAAATTGGAACCCATACACTAAGGAAAACTTTTGGATACCACGCATATAATAATGGATATGATATAGCTTTAATTCAAAGGCTTTTTAACCATTCCTCCCCCAGTGTAACACTTCGCTATATCGGAACCACGCAAGATGAAATGGACGATGTTTATTTGAGTTTGGATTTGTAAGTATATTTTTATATCAACATGTGTTATAATCTCCTCATTACAGGGAGAGTTTTAATGGAAAATTTGTATTGTTCATTGGAGTCGCTAAAATCAGAAAGTGATGTTGAGCAAAAATTTATATACAAGTTGTTTTCCAAAGATAATCCAATAGGACTTGGCTATGAAGATTATAATATTTCCACAAAATCCAGCATAAAAGCATACTTAATAAATAAAGGGAAACAACAGAAAACTTATGTACCTGACTATTTGATTTCACTTAGGGGGATACCTGTAATAGTTGCTGAAGCAAAAAATCCTGAGGTTGATTTAGATGAAGCTTTTGCTGAAGCACAGATGTATGCAAATCAGATAAACTGTAAACATACTCATAATTCTAATCCATGCCAGTATGTTATTGTATCCAATGGAAAAGAAACTTGGTTTGGCTATACTGATAACCAAACACCATTTGATAAATTACTATTTGAAGATTTCAATTGTGGCAATAGTCACTTTATTGAAATTATTAACAAACTTTCGAAAAATGCACTTTTGACGAAAGTTAATAATATGTATATAACCAACAAAGGAAAAGCGTTTTATGCTTCCCCAGTTTCTGAACTTGGTGGGAAAAATACAATTAATTCCGAAATGTGCATGAATGATTTCGGAAGCGCTTTAGTTTCAAGATATCGCAACATATTTGACCCACAAAATGAACAAGACAAAACAGAAATAGTTAAAAATGCGTATGTGTACTCTAGAAAAAGAGAGCAGCATATTGAACCAATTTATAGAGAAATTAAAAATATACAACATTCTAGTTTAAAAGATGCTTCTATCATTTCAACCAATAAGCCACATGAATTGGCTATAAATATAAAAACTTTTATTGACGAAAAGGAACAACAATTCCCTCTGCTATTATTAATAGGAAAACGTGGTAGTGGTAAATCTACCTTTGTAAGATATTTTAAAAATAAGATTATGGATGATAATTATGAAAATCTATCTTGCAAGTGCGAGTGGGTATTTTTAGATATGAATAATGCTCCGCTTGATAAAAGTCTTATTTATGAATGGGTAAAGGATAAAATAATTGAAAAAATCAAAGAACTTTACCACAATAAAATTGACTTTGAAACTATTGAAATTGTTGAACAGCTATATAGTGAAGACATTAAAAATTTTAAAAAATGTGAGGGAAAATATATTGAAAAAAATGAAGAACTTTACAATCAAGAATTATACAATTTAATCAAAACATTAAAAAGTAATTCTGATAAAACTCTATCCTCAATAATTAACTACCTTAAGGAATATCAGAAAAAACAATTGATAGTTACCTTTGATAACTGTGATAAAAAAAATAAAGAAGAACAATTGTTAATGTTTGAGGTTACACAATGGCTGAAAGATAGCTTTAAATGTATAATAATCTTGCCAATGCGTGATATTACATATGATATGTATAAAAATGAACCGCCATTGGACACGTTTGTTAGGGATTTGGTTTTCAGGATTGATGCACCCGATTTATTCAAAGTATTAATATCTAGATTAGAATATATTGAAAGAATAAATAAAGCAGCAAAAGAAAAGCATTATTCTTTGGACAATGATATTCAAGTGCGAATAAAACCCGAAGAATTGATTGATTATTATAGGCAAATTTTGCATGTTGTAAGAACCGACGATTGGGCAAAAAATATATTTTACAGGCTTTCCAATGGTGATTTAAGATATGCTATTCAACTATTTGAAGATTTATGCAAAAGTGGTCATATAAATACTCATGAAATATTGGGGATGAAGCTTTTAGGGACTGAATTTAAAATGCCCTCACATAAAATAATGAATGCGTTATTACGTAAAAATAGAAAATATTACGATGAATTAAATTCAAACTTTGTGAACATATTTTCATCTGACTTTAAAGATGACACCCCAGACCCTTTTGTTAGACTTGATATTTTGTATTGGCTTTCTATACAAAAAAATATTCTTGGAACCAACGGCATTTTAGGCTTTCATCATATTAGAAAGTTAACAAAAGACTTGGAAATGTACGGACACAAGCAAGATGTTATATTGAGAGAACTTAAATTTTTGATAAATAAAGGATTGATTTTAGAAGAAAATCTAACTGATAATGTAAATATTGAAGATTTAGTTAAAATTTCTACATCAGGTAGTTTGCATTTGAAGTTATTAAAAAATCTAAGTTATTTGTCTGCTTGCTCTGAGGCTACATTGTACCATAATACAGAAATCAAAGGTTCAATAAGCAGGCGTTTAGCTTCCCCTTGTCATTTGAATCTAAAAACACAGGTTCAGAACGCAATAGAAATGCTTGATTATTTAATCAATTATCGCAAACAATATTTTGCCGAACCCAGCATTTATATGAAAGAGGCAGAAATTACTCAGCAATATAATCTTGAAGAATCAAAATTAGTAATAGCAAATATGGATAAAGATTATCAGGAAACTCAGCAATGCATTGATAGTGTAGTTGACTGCGTTATTAGACAATGTCAAAAAAAATCTATTTTACTTACTTTTAATAATGATAAACGTGGTTTTTTAGCAGTTAATGAAAGTTCATCAAATTTATCAGAAACAAAGTACTTGGAATTAAAAGTAGATGACACAGTAAAATGCAAAGTGCTGTCTTATGACGAGAACTATAATAGCTATAAAATGATGCTAATCACTGATTAAAATAAACTACAATTTAACCCATGGTTCCTAAATCCACTTGTTCATCAGCATTAGCCTTTTTAATAAGCTCACTTATTTTTGAAAGATGATTTTCCTTACCTTCTTGTGTTGGTTGTTTAACAAAGCTTTTAAAGTATGGTAATGTCTTTATTAATCCTATAGCTTGACTTGCGCTATTTGCTGAAATTCTAACTTCAATATTACCGCCTGAAATAGTTGGAACAATTGTTGCTTTGTAAATTTTCATAATCTTTCTCCTTATAATAAAAATTATAAGGATTTTACTTTCTTTGATTTGTATCTTTATAACTTTGCATTTCGTTAAATATGCTTTCTCGAAAAATTTGCCTAAAAATTATCTCCCAAGTGTTTTTATCTTCATTTTTCATTGCCTTCCTGTTGAAGAATTTAGGTATTTCGTGTTCAATATTATCAATTGTTACCTTGTTAAAATCAGATGAAATTTTAAAATCTTTTGATAAGATAAGCTCACGCCTTGCATTTTCAAGCGAGCCTATAACCTTGTTTGCACTAATTTTTATTATTTCAGGAATGATTACAAAAACTTTTAGCTTTTCTTCAAAAAAATCAATACTGAATTTAATGGTGGGTTCTGTTGAAAATTTGTTTAGCTTATGTTGTCCATTTTCATCAAATATATTGTGCAAATCATCTTTTGTCATGGTTGCCTCCTTAATTTTATTATCGAGGTTACCTATGCCAAAAAGTGTCATACCAAAACCTCCTTAAACAACGAAAGTTGTGTCGGGATTATTTCCTTTGGTATATCAGGCTTTGGAATATTGTCTTTTGCTTTTAATTTATAGAAAAAGCCATTTATGAAATATAGTGGGGTATATAAACTTTTTTGAAATTTAAGAGCTAAACTATCGCCCAGTAGCACTTTAGCTGGAATTCCATATAAAGACAGTTGAATATACGTCATCATAAAACATATTTCATCAATATCTATTGCTTCAACGTATAATTGGCGTTGATAGTTATAGCCTTCTTCTTTCAATGTTTCAGCATAAGCTATAATCATTCCGCCACTTCCTGAGCAGGGTTCTAACAAAGTAACAAAATCTTTTTCTTCAAGCTGATGTTCAATATCAGATATATTGATTTTGCTCATCATTTTGCTAACGTGATATGGTGTAAAGAATTGGCCTTTATTTGATTTGCCAAGGTTTAAATCCGAAAAGACTTTGCCTAAAAAATCTTGGTGTTTTTCTTCAAGTGCTGAAATTAAAAGAGCAAGCAGTTTTGAAAATTCTTCTGCTTGCTCTTTTGAATAATTGCATATTGTATTTTTGTACTTTTGTTCTATATTTGGACTTCGACAAAAAGGCTGTGCCAATGAACAGGTGCTTAATGTTAGAAAATCTTTAAAAACAGTTGCAATGTTCTTTGATTTATCTAAACTTTGTAGTTTTGAAATAAATTCTTTTAAATAATCCATAATGTTTCCTTTGGTTAATTGCAGATTAATTCAGGTTAAGCCGAAAAATCTTTTATGAGTATTTATATATAGGGGTAATATTCCGTTTAATCTGCTTTAATCTGAATTGAGTAAAATAGAATAAATTTCAATTAAGCGAAAATTCTTTTAAAATGCTCATTTAAGTAACACAAAATCGGCTAAAAGAAAGATATATCTACTTTTTAGCCTTTTTAAATATTATAAATCAAATAAAAATGGTCGTAAACTGTTGATTTTAGGGGGATTAAACCTTATTTGCCATACAAATCAAAATACAATAGTAAAATTACAAAAAATTACTTTTGTATTACAACTGAAATTATTATACTGCTTTTATTTCAGCTATATTTCATATGGAATGTAATTTTGTAATTATAAAACTCATTCAAAATATTTTTAATTGAAATAAAAAAGCAAAAAACAATCTTTTTTATATCCAATTTTGTCACCAAATTGTCACCATAAAATCTAAAATAAATGTTTATTCATAAGAAATTATGTGAAAAATAAAAAAGCTAAAATCCTTGCCGTGTCTAAAAATTCATTTCTCATTATTTCACACAAAAAGCTTGCTATAACTAGCTTTCGGCTTCTCATAACCCGAAGGTCGTTGGTTCAAATCCAGCTCCCGCAACCAATTGATAAAATTGGCTTTTGGGCAAACCCTGAAAGCCAATTTTTTATGAAAAATAGCACATTTAACAACATAATAGAATAAAATGAACTGAAACTCTCGCCCTGATTGAATAAGCAATGTAACAATTTTAAAAAATACCCCGGGGTAGCCCCTCTCACAATTTAAAAATAGTTTCATGTTACCAGACGCAAGATTTCGACTGTAGAATTTTTCTCTAGGTCAAAAACCCCGCCAAGAATTTTTTAAAATGAAACCATTCTCGGGCGAATGATGAAATGTTTTAGGACGGCGAGGTATAAAATTACCTCTAAAAAATAGTTTAATAATCTAGTGCCATTATAATTTTGTAAATTGTTTTTAGCAAAGCTGGATTGTTTTCAAGCCGTTTAACTATCTCATTAGCATAATCTTCTTTGCTTATATCGGGATTTTCAAAATCAAAAAGTGCTTTTGGGTTATTGTGAACAGGTTGTCTAGAAGAACAAAAATCAATAAAGCTGATTGAATCTTTAGAGGAAACTATTGCATCAACTTCAAAATGTTCAAACTCAAGTCGATTACCAGCTTCTTGCGATCTTAAATCTATATCTGCTCTATTTGGTATTAAATACTTTTTCATTTTTTTTATTCTTTTGTTTTCGTCTTCGTTCGCGTTTTCTTGTTAATAACTCTGTTAACTCATTCCCAGTTTTATATATGTGTTCATATATTGTATCTTTACCTAAATAATATCCTGTATCTTTTATATATGATCTGTATTTGTCTTCCTTCAATTGTAACGTTGTGTTTTGAAGCATTTATATTTAACACTGCCCCTTTATTAACCGTAATGGCTGCTTTATTATCAGAACCTGTTACAACATTTTTAACATTTACATCTTGCAAAGTTAATGCATTTTGATTATCCACAACAATTCCTGTTGTCGTAACCAAATGCCCTTGCCCTTTAACGGTAAGATTTCCACCTGAAAGCAAGTTGTATCCTGCGGTATCATCATCTCCTGATAAAATATAAAGGTTTTCTCCTGACATTGTATTTTTTATCGCAGAACCCAAATTACCGATTTTCCTAGCATTTAAATCTCCTGAATTATAAGTAATAAAATCAACACTTTGCGAGTTTTTAAGGATTTCCACATTCTTGAAATCAACATTTACATTGTTTAGATTGGTAAAATTGTAAGTTTTATCTTCTGTTTGTTTTGTTATATCAAGCAATGCAAGGTTTATATTACCTAAAACGCTTGAGCTGTCTGAGGTTTTGAAGACATCCCCAAAATCTATTTCCAAATTAACGTTGTCACCTTTAGCAATTGAGACTTTATTAAAATTTAAATCTTCGGATTTACCGTTGTTAAGCGCAATTGTTGTGTTATTTTCGGCAGTAAAGTTTTGAGAATTCGTAAATATTACGCCTTTGTTAGAAAGTTTTAGTGCTCCGTTCTTTAAGCTAACGTTTCCTGAAATTCCAGAAAGGTCTGCTTTGAGGGTAGTATCACCGGTAATATTTAAGTTAGAAGTTGCCCCAGAATTTATTTCTTGTTTTATTGAACCACCTGTTATATTTAATGTGTTTTCAACATATGTAATCCCTTGCAAATTATCAGCTTTTGTAGAAACATCACCAGTAATATTGATATTACCGCCGTTTACGGCTTGAGATAGCGTTCCGCCCGTAAGTTCAAGTGTACCACTGTTATTAATTGAATTTGCCCTTAAGCCGTCTGCATCTGTAATTAACGTTGCGGTGTCACTGTTAATATTAATTTCATTTTGGATAATACTTTTATTAACACTTGTTGTGCCATCATTAATATTTAAATTACCATCACCTTTAATTGTATCAAGGGTATTGTTATCACTTAAGTTCAGATGGCCATTATTTTCAATATCAGTTTTATTATTTTCAAACTTTATTCCCATAACGTTTGCAGTACCGTTATTTATGAGTGCTGTTTTAAAATTTTTAACGCTTGCACCTTCTTTATTTGTCCCATCAAGAATAAGTTCATAATTTTTTGCAACCGTTATACCGTCATTATTGGAAATCAAATCGCCAGAGAGAGTTTTTCCGTTATTTAAGAATACTCTTTTTATTGGGTTTTTCCCGCCATATCAGTGCTGCCAAGCACAATCATATCATCATTTACAGAATAATTCTCGGCAATAATTTCACCTATAATATACTCGCTTAGACCGCCTGTGTGCATTTGAGAAACAGCATTTAAATATCCGTCATCCCCTTTTGTGAATGTATATTTTAAACCGTTTGTAAGAACAACAAGTTCACCGTCTTCGCTTCCTCCAATTTTAAAGTTTACACCATTAGTATATCCTTTTACATAATTAATATAATCTTCAAATGAACCGTTATTTTTTATATCCTTTGTAATATTTATTGCACTAAGGTTTATTGTCGCATTGTTGTCTTTGCTCATTAATTCTATTGTATCGCTATTTGCTGTTGGAGCTTTTGACATATCGACGTCAATTTTTAAATTTCCTTCACCCTTAAGCGCACCAACCGAAAGATTTTGATTCAAACCTTTGGCATCTCTCATATCAATGGTTTTGCCGTTCAAATCTAAAGAACCGTCAATTTGGGTACGGTTATTTATAACATTTACGTTCTTATCTTGAAGAACGGTTGTGCCCGTGCCTGAAATATCCTTTTTCAAATCACCTTGTATATTAAATATGCCATTATTTGTTACGGTTTTATTTAAACCGTCAAATGAACTTGTGAGTGTTCCATTTTCAGATACGTAAACATCTTGATTAATAACTGCATTATTTATGATATCTCCGCTGATTTTTGTTTGACTGTTGTCAATTCCGTTGATATTGTTAAATAAGGTTCCGCTGCCTGTTAATTCCAGTGTTCCGTTATTTAAAATATCATTTTTTATATGCAGACTGCTGATTACACTTGTTAAAGATGCCAAATCAGCAATAGATAAATTATTCTGGGTAATCAATGCTTCATTTGTCATATTACCCAGGATTTCAAGTGTTCCGGCACCTGTGATTGCAGTATTATTAACCTTATCCGATGTCTGAATTTTGCCGTCATTTACAATTTCTGTTTTAATATCTGCATTTAAAACCTTTAAAACAGTATCTTTTGAAACATTTAATTTGTCCTGGGTAATATTGCTGATTTCAGTCTGCCCGCCATTAATTGATGTTGTGCCGTTATCGCCTGCAATATTTTCAATATTATTTGTACCGCTTAAATTTAATGAAGCATTGTTTTCGATATCTGTTGTGTTGTTTTTAAATGCGACATCATTAACATTCAAAGTTCCGTTGTTTATAACCGCAGTTTTAAAGTTTTCAATTGATGCCCCTGCTTTATGCGAACCATCAATATTAAAAATGGCGTCTTTTGTAATTGTTACACCATCATTTTGGTTAATATTATCTTTTGCAGAAATTTTTGAGCCGTTATTAAGATTTATTGTCCAAATTTTATCCTCTGGGAAAAAGCCTCCGTTTCCTGTTATAACAGGTGTAAGTTCAGTATCTAAAATAACATTATAAACATCAACACTTGTTATAATACCATTTGTACCGTTTATATAATCATCAAGGTTTAGAGGGTTGTCTGTGATATTAACATTTAATTTCCCTTTATCACCAAGGGTAAATTCATACAAATTTAATTTATCCAAGGCTCTGTATATGGCATTTTCCCCGGTTTTCCCCTTTATTTTATAATTAATGTTGTCCGCATTCCCATCAACATAAGTAAGAGCATTATTGTATTTGCCGCGATCAGCTTCTGTTATATCGTTTTGATTTGTAATTTTAATATTTGTAAGATTTAAAACAGAGTTATTTGAAGCATCTAGGATATTTATTTTATCACTGTTATTATTATCCTTGCCTGCTGTGATATCAATTTTCAAATCCCCCTTGCCGTTAAGTCCGCCAATGTTTACGGTTGTAAGCCCACCATCTCTCATATCAAGAACTGCACCATTCATATCAAGCATACCCTCAATTTCAGTTCCGTTTGAAGCTTTTACAATACTGTCTTGCAAAATGGTTTTACCGCTACTTCCTTGTATTGTTCCCGATAAATCACCCAGAAGATTAAAAATGCCAGTATTTGTAAACTCATAACTGCCAATATTTTTAAGTTCACTTGTAAATTCTGTATCATAGTCAATTTCTAATTCTTGATCAATTAATGCCTCATTAAAAACAGAGCCAGCTTCAATAACGGTTTTGCCACTGCCTTTGATAGTGTTATGATTTGTGCCTCCTTCTAATCTTAGGGTACCCCAGTTGGTAATAGAGTTTCCTTCTGCACTTATAATATCATCCGCTTGAGTATACACTGTAGACATATTGCCGATTTTAAAGCTGTCTGAAAATTCTAAAACACTATTATTTATAACTCTTACAGAGCTATAAATGTCAATATCTTTTTGTTTAACCTTTTGCCCGTTTTTCCCTATAAAAGTATACTCAGTCATTGACATAGGATCATCATAATCTAAAGTTAATCTACCATTTCCAGAAAATCCCCCTATTATATCCCCGCCTTTAGAAAGTATTACCTCTCCGTCATTTACAGTTTCATCTACAATATATTTATTTCCAACAAGAGTATTGAAGATTTTACCATCTTTTACGGTAACTTTTCCCTGGTGAATAGCTCTTAAATTATTTATATTCTTGTCAATTTCAACTTCGCCGCGTCCTTTTATGTCAAAATTAGTAATATCGCCCTCAGCGCTAAATTGCATTAGACCATCATTATAAATAGCGCCGCTTGTGGTAGACAAATTATTAAAACCCGTTATAAGAACTCCACCTTCATTATTACGAAATTTATTTACTGAAGTTGTTCCTTCGTTTTTAAATTCACCAAAGTTTTCTACTGTTGTATCCCGAAAATAGCCACCTTTTTCTACTGATATCTTAGATTTAGAGTCATTTATATAAACAGGTGATTCAGCGTATCCGGGTAATGGTTGAAATGTTCCGCCATCTTCCACATATAAATTCCCGTCAGTATTCTCTCCAAACATAACAGACAACCAACCGTTGTCTTCAATATGAATGGAACCTTCATTGTTTAATCTTGTAATGTTTGCAATGTCTGCAAGAAATCGCAATGATGAATCGTTGTTCGCCTCTTTTGCCCTTAAACTCCCGTAGTTTTTAAAATATTCCGAATGCCAGGAGTTGTTAATTTCATCAACTTCTATATCTCTATAGTTATAAAACTTATAATCGTTATTTATTATGGTATTATCAATTCATCCATAGTTATTAAATATTTCAGAGTTATTTATTACGGAAGAACTTATCTGACCTAGGATATCTGTTGAATCCCCTTCCTCCCCGTTGTTGAAAGTTCCATCATTATCTATTGTTGAATAGTATATGTCGCCGTTATTATAAAAATCTGCATACACCCTGTTTGTTATCTGAGAATCTTTAATATATGCATCGTGCTCATTATAAAATTTCGCATCCGAACCTACAACTATTGAAGATTGCTCACTATCCTTTGAAATTTCACCATAATTTCTAAATCTTAAAAAATCACCGACATTTAATTGACTATTTTTAATTATTCCATGATTTAAGGCTTCTGTTCCTCTTTTAATACTAATAGAATCTTTAACCTTAAAATCAATTTTACCGACATTAAGCCCGTCAATAATGCCGTAGTTATCTACAATATGATTTATGGCACCCCTGTTATAAGTAATAGGTTTATTGCTGTTATCAAGGGCTTCGTAGATATCAATTAAAGCACCTTCATTGTTTAATACGGTAAACCCGTCCCCCGTTTGAAGGGATAATATATATCCTGCCGTCTGTTCGTTTTCGCTCAGTTCTTCTCCTCTTTGATTAGCAATATGGCTTTTGTCGTTTATTAAAACAGAATCACTTCCGCCCGTATAAACTAAACTCATCTCGCCTGAATTATAAATGACATTTCCGCTTCCACTTGCTTTAAGATAATAAACATAAGGACGATAATCATCCCTATCAATATCAGCATCAAATATATTCATAAAAATACTGCTGCCGTTTACATTAACAGAATCAACTGTGCCTTTTGTAGGGGTTGGAGATACAGCGCCTGCTTCAACCTGATTTGAATTTATAAAATATGAAATATAATGTTCTTCATTTGGCCGGTCAATGTTTTCCTCCAGGGTCTTGGCTAAATTTTTATAATTAAGAGTTGATAAATCATTAAGGTTGAATTTCCCGTTTGTGCTTCTTGATAAAGAAGCAGTCCCATCATACCCTTTCATATCTACCGTTCCGCCATTTAAATCAATTTCACCAAAATTGATAAAACCTGCATTCATCCCATGGTATACAATATCGCCTTCAACATCATTTTTTCTTAGTGTAATATTTTGCACAATATTCGGGTTAACTTTTAAATTTGAATAGTTAACAACAGTGGCTCTTCCCATTACTTTGAAAAAATCCCTAGCAGTGGTAACTCCGCCAAAGGATGTATTTGTAACATCAACTATTGGAAATACAAGAAGAGAGCTGTCATGCAGTTTAAAATCCCTGTCGGTTATTATTGTGTTCGTATAAGCACCTTCATAAGGTTCCAATTCTATAAGTCCGCCAGTAGCAAACATTTCTAATAAACTCAAACCATAATCTACAAGAAAATGCTCTACAAGATGTTCTGCCAAAAGCGAACCAAGACCAGCATAAGATGGCATTACGGTTAAACCAAACAATATTACGGAAGCAATAAACTAACAAATGACTTCTTTTTATTCATTTCTAACTCTCTAATATTTTTACAATACGCGTGGTATTTTAAAACCACAAAATATTACAAATCCAACAATCTCATCATACTTTATTATGGTAATTATATCACGAATTTACTTTGCAGAACTACACTTTTGTTTAAATACCCGACAGCGTGTTATGAATTAACTTCGTAATAAAAATATAAATTTGTCTTCCAAAATAATCAAACTATCCGTTAAAAGAAATCAAACTAAGTATTCATTTACATTAGGGTTTCCTTATGTATATTTTCCCTTAACAACACCTTGTAGATACGGCTTCATTTTGCTATAATTATTTTGTTTTATTTTAAGTTGGAAAGCATGGTTAAGATGAAAGGAAAATATCCTTACGACTATTTCAAAAACCCCGTTATACACAAGCCCATAGGCGAAATTTATGCCGATATAGATGCTTTTAGTATGGAAGTTTTTCCCGATGAAGTTAAAAAGAATACTCGTGTTGACATGATGATTATACTGCCGCCCCTAAACTACGACGGCATTGTAACAAAGGGTATATTTTTAAGCCAGGGAACAGACTATATTTACGAATGTTATCCAGACATTGGACAAATTTTTCACTCATGTGCCTTTTCAATGTGGTCATCATACCCCTGGTCAAAATCTGCTGACGCCTATTGCGTTTGCTATGACAATCCAAAAAGAGAGGCATGGTTTAAAAAAACAAACCCGGATAGGGCAGACAAAATCCTCTTGCCGGTTCAGGATGCTGATTTTACAAATGAATATTTTATGGCACCCACATTTAATACTCCAAAAGAAATAGATGTTTTTTGTATAGGAAGATTATCAGAACTTAAAAATTTAAACATATTTGCACACGCCCTAAAAGTTTATCATAAAAAATACGGCAAAAAACTAAAAGCCACACTTATAACTGGCGGCGAACCAAATGATGCGCTTTCAAAGAAAGAAATGCAATTAATCGAAGAAGAATTGGGCACAGTTGAAGACTATCTCAGAATAATGCACCACGTTAATCACGGAGATTTGCCAAGATATTACACAAGTTCAAAACTCTGCGTGCTGCCATCATTATTTGAAGGAAAAAACAGAGTAATTCAGGAAGCGGCAAGCTGCAACACGGGTATTGTAGCCTTTAGAGACTTTAACAAATATTCAAGAAATGAACATCCGATATTCTGGGGCGGTGATGAAGGAGGTTTTCTTGTACCCGAATTTAGTGCAGAATCCTTGTGCGATACCATCCACTGGGGCTTAATGAATTATGAATATTTAAAACCGAGAAAACATTATTTAATGAATACAGGCAGAAAAAATCTTATCAACAAAATTGTCGATATGATTCCATATTATAAAGAAAATCTGCCCGGCTATGTTCCAAATAAAATTCAGGAAAATCTCTGGGTTGATTTAGCAATGCAGGATAATTACCAGCTTAGTTTTATGGATTTTCTTTACGGCAAAAACTGCGCTATCCAGCATATTACGCTTTTAGAAAACAAAAACAGCCTTATGCAGTTTTTCTATTCCAGGTTTGGAATAGAAAAAAGTAAACCATTTGTTGAATTTGATAAATTACCGGAATAAAGCATAAAAAGAGGTTTTATAATGAATAAGAAAATAAAAATCTTAATAGTCTTAATAGCAGTATTTATTATCATATTAAGCGGCTTCAGCAAAATGACAATTGCAAAGAGCGAAGCTAAAAAAATAATGCTCAATGATAAATACTATGGAAAGGATATGTACACACCCGCTTTACCTCTCTTGTTTGAAGATTTAAAAAACAAAGTTGTAAAAGGCCCCATTCAGCTTGTCGGATATGATTCACACATAATTAATACTCTAAATAGTATTGATTCAGCTTCAAACAGGCTAGATGAAAAATATTACTATAAAATCGTTGCAAAAAGACTACCTGAATATAAAAAAATCATAGAAGATGCTATCTGGGAAAAATTCAAAGAAAAAAGCAAACTCATAGATAAAATTGAATGGTCGCCAGGCAGCAAATACGACATAGTTTTGTATGCGATGGTAAAAAAAGATGTTGAATTCATAAAAGAATTTGAAATCTTAGACTTGCAAACTTTCAATAATTCCAAAGATAAATTTAAGTATTTTGGCATAAAAGATGAAAATGAAAAGCTGAAAGACAATATAAAACCATTATTCTACAAAAATGAGAACAACTACGCTGTTTTACTTTACACAAAAACAAATGATGAAATAATTTTATACAGAGGCGACTTAGATAAACCGGTTGACACTATCTGGAAAGATGTCAAAAAACAAATAAACGAGAATGAAGAGCGTTTTAGCGAAATTGATAAGCTTAAGGTTCCATTCATTAATTTAAATGAAATGATTGAATACAAAGAGCTTGCAGATAAACAAATTGAAAACAGCGATTTCATTATTAAAAAAGTCCTTGAATGTGTTGAATTCAAACTTGACAACAAAGGTGCAAAGCTAAAAAATGAAGCCCTGATGGCACTTGAAACTTGTGCTTTAAGAATAGCTCCTGAAAAACCAAGATTTTTCTATTTTGATAAACCTTTTGTATTATTTATGAAAGAAAATGGCAAAGAAAATCCTTATTTTATGCTAAAAATAAAAGATGCAAAGTATCTGGTAAAATGAAAAAAATAAAATTTTCAAAAAAATCCCTGCCTCAAGTAAGACAGGGATTTTATATACTTTTGTTTTACACGCTTGCGTATTTATTTAGGCAATTATATACAATTTTACACAAAAATATTGATTTCTTTTTTATACATAGGGACTGAAATGGAAAGAAAACATTTAATTGACAAGGGTAAATTCTATATAGTTGTCTTTATTTACTACAATAATCTTTCCACATCTTTCTGTAAGTATTCTCAAGGGATGCCGTAAAACCCTTATAATCCGTTAACTTTGAATGCAGTAATTCATCCCTTAAAGTTTTTCTGTACTCTAATATTAATTCAGTATTATTTATTAGATTAAGCGCATTTTGCACATACCCGTCAAAATCAGACGCAATAAGCTTAGTTTCGCCGATAGCTTTTAATATCCTTGAAGTTGGCCTTGATGTTGAATTATATCCTTCTAAACACACAACAGGAAGCCCCATCATAATACAGTCCATTGTAGTACCTGTACCTGAATAAGGATAAACATCAAGCGCAAAATCAGCACAGGCTATTGCATTGTAATGTGAGCCGTCAGCTTTTTCCATAAAAATAATTCTGTTTTCTTTAATGCCGTATTTTGCAAATTCTTTTAATATACGTTTTTGATTATTTTTAGTGTAATAATTTATATATTGAAACAAAATTTTAGTATTTTTTGCCTTCTTTAATATCCTGGCCCAAACCCCTATCATCTCATTTGTTATCTTTGCAACAGCATTAAACACACCCATTGTGATGTATTTATTTTTGATATACGGCACTTCTGAAATCTCCAATAGACCGTTTGCCTCAGTCTCAATCACTTCATATCCAGCCTCAATCCATGCCGGCTTTTCGGTATAAAGCCCCTCTTCACCAGGTTTTATAGTATCCTTATCCGTCAAAATATAATCTATAGTATCAAGACCGGATGTATTTGGATAGCCAAGATATACGCACTGCACCGGTGCAGGCTTTTTAGCCAGTGTCATAATTCTGGTATCGCCCGTGTGAATATTCAAATCAACCAAAATATCAATTTCATCATCATAAATCTTTTGCGCAAGCTCATCAATAGGCATCTCGTTACATCTTGTTAATTGCTTACACAATCCCTGATAAGTTTCTGTAACATCATCAAAATTTTTTGATGTCATATACATATAAATTTCAAAATTTTCCTTATTATGATTTTTTATAATTGGCATTAAAAATCTTGAAACAACATGATGATACAAATCAGACGACAAATATCCTATTCTTATTTTCTTGTTTGGGTCTTTTTTTCTGTTATCAAAACTAAAAGCGCATTTTTTAATACCCGAAGCACTAATATGTCTTTCTATAAGCTTTTCGGTCGTTTGTTTTATTTTCTTTTGACCGTATGGCGCAATCTTAAGATAATTAAGCATATAAGTTGCAATCGGAAGATAATAAGCAGGGTCAAGCTCAAAAACTTTTTCACAAGCTTTTGCGCATTTTTTATGGAGTCCCAGATTGTAATACAAACTTGCAAGTCGAAGCCAATTATATTTATCATCCTTTGCGGCCCTTAGATATTCAGAATAATAATATGCGCTTCTATCCAAATCTGCTAAATCTTTAGATGAGTATAATTCTGCAAGAATTCTCTTTCCTTCGTTATAATTTTTATCCAAAGATAAAACTTTTTCATACGAATCAGCCGCCTCCTTATTGGCATTTAGGGCGGCAAGTGTTTTTGCAAGGGTAAAATTAACAAATATATCATCCGGATTATAAATATATGCAGATTTTGCAAGCCTTAAAGCTTTTATAAATTCCTGTCCGTCGTATGCCTCATCTGCCATTTCTTTATATATTGCACCAAGAAAAACATATACCTGCTTTATGAGTTTTAAATCTGCATATTTTTTATTTGAAAATTTTTCAGCTTTTTTAGCGTTTCTAAACTTATTCTGCACAATTGCTGAATTGGTTATGTTAAAAATATCCTCTTCATCGAGCACTTCGGCTATCGCTTCATATATTTTAATTGTATCATTGGCAAGTTTTATGCAATCATCATATTTTTTATCACAATAAAGTTTTTCAATAACATTTGCGTATGATTTAAATATTTTAAACCACTCGTCTTTATTGCATGTGCTTATTTTTTCCGCGCCGTCAAATATATCTTCTTTTATAGCATTATTGATTTTTTCCATAATGCCGATAATAGCACATCACGGGCTTATCGGGCAAGTGATTAATTTTAGGTAATTGTATATAATTTTACCTTGTTCATTAAATGTTTTCTTTTCTTTCGGATTCCATATATAAGAAGGAGTGGTATAAGTTTCACATTATCTCCGAAACTTATTTGGAACACGCTTTTTTATGCATAGAGACTTCCATTACAAGAAAAAAAGAAATTAATATTTTTATTCAAAATTGCATACAATCACCCAAAGAATGTACGTATATTCTGATTGATATTGGTATTTTAGCTAAAAATGTCTCCCTGATAATTCGAGGGAGGCGAGTTAATACTTTGCTTATCAATTCTCTTTCACGTTAAATTTTGCAGGGTCTTTGGTTTTCTGGTAAACGTAAGTCAAAAGTCTTGGCAGCATTTGTATTCCAATAGATGGAATTATAATACTTATTGCTGCAGGTATTGTTGCTTTTGTCTGCTCGCGTTTAATTTGTTTGATAAAGTCTTTATCTTTTTCTTCATCTAAATCAAATCTTTTTGCCACAGTTTCATCTTTTCTTAAGCCATAATAAAGTGTATCAAATACATTAAAAAGAACAGCCCAGCCTGCAGCTTTAGCTGTTGCTTTGTGCAATATCTCTTGCTTTTCTTCTTTTGATAATTCAGACTTATCTTCTTCACCCTTTATATTTGCTTTTTCTTTGCTTAAAATCGCTTCATCTTCTTCCGGTGTTTCCGGTTTTAATTTCGCGTCAAAATCTTCTATTTCTTTAGGCTGCTCGGTTTTCTGTTGGGGGGGGGGGGGGGTGGTTTCTGTTTGATTTGCGCCAAATGCCGGCATATTATTGTTAACCTTTAAATCCATGGCTTTGCCTTCCTGATTTTATGTGCTGATACTTTTAAAAAACATTAAAATGAAATTATTTGCTAGTTTTAAACATAAAATGTTACAAAAATTAATCTTTGATGCAAATTTGGCTTATTTTTAAAGCACCACTACTTTTGAAATTTTTACATATGGTATTTTTTTTATGTATAGTAAGACCGTCTTGTGTATTATTTCTTTGTAAAAAACTTAATAATTTTTTCAATAAGCCCCTCATCCTCTTCATCAGCCTCTGAATAATTCTTTTCGGCACCATTAGCCTCAAGGTTATCACCCTTTGTCTTGCCATATTTTGCAGCCATCTTATAATCGCCCTCTGCAAAATAAAATTCACCAAGCACCTCTTTAGCATCATTATCGCCGTCTAATTCGTATATGGCATTCCAAAAATCCATTGCCGTATATTTTTCGCCAAGCACCATGTATAAATTTGCAAGCTCTACAAGCACATTCTTATCCTTCTTATTAAGGCTGTGCGCATGGTTAAATTCAACAATAGCTTCATCATTTTTACCCTGGGCCTTTTTCATATACCCAAAGTTCACACTTGCATTAAAATCATCACCCTTGCCCTCATAGCAAAGCGCCTTCATCTGAAACGATACAGCATTCGGGCCCATAATTTTTATAAAATCATTGATGGTGTTTAATGCATTATCATATTCATTTTTGTTATAAAAATATTCAGCCAAAAGCAAATAATACGTACCTTTTTGCTCCTTATCATCGGGCAGATTGCCCTTAATTTCATCCAAAATCCGCTTGGCTTCATCATTTTTACCATCAGACAATAAAATCTTAACCTTAAGATTCTTATCACAAACAACATTAAGTGCTAAATCATAGCAACCTGTATCAAAATACAATTTTGCAAGCACATTCTTTAATTCAACATCTTCATTGAATTCATCAACCGCCTTCTTTGCAATGCCGACAGCACTATCTTTGGCATCTTCAATAGTATAAAGGCTTATAAGTTCAAGATAGCTATCTCTTAATTTTGGCTCTAATTCAATAACTTTGTTAAATTCATCAATTGCTTTAAGGTTCTTATTACAAACCCTGTACAGCCTTGCAAGCTTTACCCTTGCTTCAATTGATTCAGCATTAACATTCAATGCCTTCTTTGTATCATTTATAGCATGCTCGAATTTTTGATTAACAGCATTGTAATTTGCACGCATTATATAATACTTAAACTTATCATGGTCAAAATATAAATCCATCAATTGGCCATGGGCAATTTCATCGGTGGGCGCTTGTTTTAATATCTCATTATAAAGTTCAATAGCTTTTTCTCTATCCCCATCAGCCATAGCCTCAGATGCTTTTGTATGAAGGGTTTGCAATTCTTCTGGCATTTATTTATTCCTCTTTTAAAAACATTTTTGCAAGCTTGTCTGCTTCTTTAAAGCCCCTCTCTGCTATTAGCCTGCTCACTTTTTTATTATCATAGTTTAAAAACTTGTGCTCAATTTCAAATGTACCGTTGTCATTGATTTTTAGCACCACATAAACAGGCATTCTGTTTGGTATCATTGACCTGCCGACACTGCCGACATTTACAACATGTTTTCCGGAGCTCAAAACATATCCGCAAGGTAAATGTGTATGCCCGCAAAAAATAATGTCAGCATAAGAGCGGCCTGTTATATCCTCAACCTCAGCCTCTGTCAGGCTTGGATAAATATTTTCATCCTGACGCCTTGGAGAGCCGTGCACTAACTGAATTCTAAGAGTTTTTGTCTTATATTCCAAAGCCACCATCTTGTTTTCAGGCAAACGCCTCAAATATTCAATATTTTCTTTCTTAATGATAAGCATATCATCCCGAAGTGCATATGCCATGGGTGAAGCTTTTGAGACAAGCGTTGAAAAACAGGAATCCGAAAAATTCGCAATAAGCCTGTCAGTGTTTCCCTGAATTATCTCAAAGTTTCTGCCCATAGAGGTTTGAAGTTCTATGCATTTTTCAATGGTGTAATTCGGGTCATATCCTGCCATTGCAATGTCGCCAAGACAAAATATTTTATCACATTCATTTTTGTTAATGTCATCTAAAACTGTATCAAGAGCCAGTTTGTTTCCGTGTATATCTGATATTACTGCAATTTTCATGCTATGATTTTAGCATAAAAAATAATAAATGTGGAAAGAAATTTTATGGAAAAGATTCAAATTAAAATAGGGGATGTAAAAATCGGCGCAGGAGCGCCACCTTCAGTGCAGTCCATGACAAACACAAAAACCGATGACATCAAAAAAACCGTTGCGCAAATAAAAGAACTGCAAGACGCAGGCTGCGATATTGTCCGCCTTGCTGTTTTAAATAAAGACTGTGCCGCAGCCCTTAAAGAAATCAAACAAAAAACAAATGTCCCATTAGTTGCAGACATTCATTTTGACTACAGACTGGCCCTTTCTGCAATGGAAGCAGGAATTGACGCCCTAAGGCTAAATCCCGGTAATATAGGCGGAAAAGACCATGTTAAAAAAGTTGTAGATATGGCAAAAAAAACTAATACTCCGATAAGAATAGGCGTTAATGGAGGTTCTCTGGAAAAATATTTAATGGCAGATGATTCATTGACCCTAGCCCAAAAGATGGTAAAAAGCGCTTTGAATCATATAAAAATATTGGAAGAAAATGATTTTCATCTTATCAAAGTATCCCTGAAATCCTCAGACGTAAAAACAACAATAGATGCCTACAGAATGATATATAATGAAATTCCATACCCTCTGCACCTTGGTGTAACAGAGGCAGGGACAATGAGAGGCGGTATAATAAAATCAGCCATCGGCCTTGGTGCATTATTATGCGATGGCATTGGCGACACTATAAGAGTATCTTTAACGGAAAACCCGGTTGAGGAAGTAAAAGCAGGCATTGATATATTAAATGCCCTTAAACTAAGAAAAAACAGCGTAAACTTTGTCTCCTGCCCCACTTGCGGCAGATGTCAGATAGATTTAATATCTCTTGCCCACCGTGTGGAGGAAAGATTTAAAAATAAGTTTAACAATTTGCAACAATCTGTTACAATTGCAACAATGGGTTGTCCTGTTAACGGGCCCAATGAAGCAAAAGAAGCAGATTACGGCATAGCAGGCGCTATCGGCGAAGGGTACATATTTAAAAAAGGAGTTCTTATAAAGAAAGTAAAGGAAGAAAACTTGCTTGATGAGTTTGAAAATATAATAAATCAAGATTTTAATTAAAAAAATTACACTAAACAGTTGGTTAAAAATGAATAATAATATATAATAATATTAGTAAAATAAAAGTACATAATTTGAGGATTTTACATTATGAAAAAATTTGCAATAACCCTTTGTGTTTTAAGTGCATTTGGAATCACCCCAGGTGCATTTGCTTCAATTCAGTCTGAAGACATTTCAACAGTTCCGCATTTAAAATCAGAAGGATTCAGCACCGGTATGACACAAGTTACCGATACTGTAAGATATTTGCATTCAAATAAAACCATTGAGCCATACTACAAAAAAGACCCTCTCGCAGGCGCAGCAGATGAAAGAGGAAAATGGTATACAATCGTTAAAAGATGGTTTGACCCAGCACAAGATGATGAACTATTCGGCAGACACGATATAACATTCACAAACAGCTGGTTTGAAATGGATTCACCATTTGACGCGCAAAAAGATGAAAATATGGCTCAAACTGCAAGAAACAAACAAACGCACGCAGAAATTGACGACACTGTAAATATGCAGGACGCTTCACCAATTAACGATGTTGACAGCCTGTAATTAAACAAAATATAATCAAAAAAAACACCTCTTTAAAGAGGTGTTTTTTAATACCCTTCCTTTTTCCCTCTTGGAAAATGAGATAATCATCTATAATTTCACACAAAAATCTTTCCAATAAAGTATCTTGCACATATAAACAACCGCTCTGATACACTTCTGGTAGCCTAAAAACCCAAAACCGGTGATTTATATGTGCAAAATGCAAAATAAAGAGAAAACATACAACAGACAAGGTGAAATTATACGTAATTACCAAAGACAAAAACAAACCCTGCTGTGTCCGGCACCTCGCTATTAATATTAATTTTTGTAAATAAAATGATACAAAAATTTTCATTCCCTAAAGTTTTACCTAAAAAGTGCCGTTATAGGGCTTGTAGCATAGTGAAAGGAACTAACATATGGTTAACGGTGTGGATTCATTTAACACAGCAAATGCTGTAAATTCTGTTAATACCGCTCCTGTTGAAAACAAGAAAAAGCCGCAGCAAAAAGAAGAATTAGGCGCAAAAGCAAATGCTGCAAATGAAGAGTGCGAACTTGTAGACACTAATTCATTAGAAGATGATGTTACAGAGGTTAAAAATCCTCAAAAATTGTATGGCAAAAACTGCACAGCCGCAACAAGGAACGGTAATGTTTTGACAATAGAATACAAAAACGGCAAAACTGTTGTACAAACATTTGATGATAAAAACCGGCTTGAATCTGAAGTAAAAACCATTACAAAAAACGGTTTTGAGCAGGTTGTGACAAGAAACTACACAAAAGGCAAGCTTAATTCTAAAAGTATAGTAAAAACAGGCTCTAACGGCAACGTTACAACAACTAACGTCGAATACAATCCTGAGACAGGACATAAAACCCATAAAAAAATCTCCGGCACAATAAAAGGTGTGCCCACAGAAATAGTAAAAGAATATGATAATGAAACAGGCAAAGTTACGAAAAAAACCTTAAATAAGGGCGGTACCATAAAAACAACAGCCTATGAATATAACGGAGTAAACCGCTACTTGTCACAAAAAGTGATAACAGATAACGACGGTAATGAACTCACAAAAGTGTCTTATGAATATCAACAAGTAAAACCCGATGGCAGAGTGGCAAGGTTTGCAATCATTGAAGAGCCAGGCAAAGAGGCCGTAGTAAAATATGAACAATTAGACGCAAAAGGAAATATTACCCATACAAGTACAAACGACGGCAAAGGCAACAGATACATTGTAGACTATGAACATTCAGAAAACGGCAAACTTGCAATAACAACAGCTAGAACCCTTGTAGATGACACCGTCCTTGTCTCCAAACAATCAAAGATAAACTACGCAGAAACCGCTGACGGCATTGTATATGACACCAAGGTAAGCAAAGACGGCGATCCTTTCTATGAAGTGGGCAGCGGAGCAATCTACTTTGACGGCACACAAGAAGAAATTCTTGAAAGAAACCCTGATGCCGGCGCTTAGACTACGCTAAATAGACCAAATGTATTTTTAAGCCCCCATCCTCTTAATCTATGGGGGCTTAAAATCGTATACTAAAACTTTTTACACAATTTTTTCAAGCATTCGAAGAAAAGGTGCGCCAAAGAAAAATAAAACGCATAAAAACACTGCTGCGGCAGATAATATAAAAGTATATACATTCAACCTGTTAAAAAGAAGCTTTTTCTTGTATATCTTAAGTCTTTTTGGCTTCATAAACATATACGATATCATCTTAAAATAAGAATAAACAGCAATAACGCCTGCAGCTGCAGCAAAAATCAAAGGATATACAGCCCACACACCGCTTCTTAAAATTTCAGAAAATAAATAAAACCGTGATACAAACCCTGCAGTAATTGGAAAACCAGCGAGGGATATTATACATATTGTAATAAGCGACACGAAAAACGGGCTGATGTATGCCATACCTTTAATGGAAGAAATATCCTCGCCCGGCTTTATTATACCGCCATAAGGAGATTCTACAGGCGTTTTCCTTAAATTTCTCACAACAAGCATAAATGCAGCCCAAAGGGCAAAGTTTGAAATCATATATATGATTAAACAAAATACAGACGCTGTAATTGAATTTTTGGTTAAAAACGCAATCCCAAGAAAAACATAACCCATGTTTAATATGGAAGATGCCGCAAGAAAATCTTTTATTTCACCCTCTTTTTCAACTGTTCTAAAGATAAAAAGAGCTCCTAAAAGCAACGTTAAGACAGAAGATAATACAAGGGCGAAGCTCAATATACTGCCAAAATAGCCAAGCACAAACGCAGCCTCAGTAAGTGCAAAAGCAGCTGCAAACTGTGCAGTTGTTGAAATAAAAAGCCCGACAGCATAATTTGACGCCTTAAATGCATCCATAACCCATATATAAAAGGGGTAAGCGCCTATTTTGAATGTGAGCGCCAAAAACGTCAATATCTCAGCCACATTTAAAAGCGGGCTCGATGGCAAAATTTTATTCAAAGCCATCGTATTAATATCAGAAAAATTAATTGTGCCCAAATTCAAGTATATATAGCTTATTCCAATTAAATAAAATACGCTTGCAAATTCATTTAGTATAAGAAATTTTACAGCACCCTCAAGTGCTGTTTTTTCCTTCTTATCATCAAATATTGCAATGAGAAAAAATATGCAGGCAGATAAAATTTCACAAGCTATAAAAAGCGACAAAAAATCATTGGCTAAAACCACCATAGAAGAACCAAAAACACCAAGCAAAAACAAAATGGTAAAGTTTGAAATCTTCTGATTCAGCCTCTTAACAAAAGGGTATGAAAGTATCACACACAAAAACCCGGAAGATATTATTAAAAACTTAAACAAAACACCAAGAGGCTTTATTCGGATAGCATCATTGAAAAATCCAATATTATAATCCTCAAATGGTGTAAAACTTATATGGTTTGCAAAAATATGGCTGAGCCCGGAAAGCTTTAAAAAATCTCCGGCAAATGGCAAAAATCCAAGAAGAGCACTAAAAAGCACTAAACTCATAAGCACCATATACCACTTTGGAGATAATTTTGAACCAACCTGTAAATTTACAAAAATTAACAAAATAATTCCAAATATCAATATAAAATCCGGAATAAAATATATTAAATTTTCAAAAGCATTTCCCATTTCTGCTCCTTCTTAAAAATCCTTATTAAAAAATGGCTGTCAATATATTTGAAATATTCGTCTCGCAAAAACTTCCGATTTTATCAACGATTCCCATAGGATAAATCCCAAAAATTAGAATACCGAGGGAAATTATTATCAACACGGCAATCTGATGATTTGCAAGCTTTATTTCCCCAAAATCAAATTCTGATAATCCAAAAAAGGTTTTATGCATCAGTTTTAAAATATAAACCCCTGCCAAAACTCCGCCAAAAGCCGCAATCACCGCTGATAACTGTATCAGGGAGGATGCAAAGAATGATTTTTCAATCAATGGCGAATTAAATCCCCCGGCAAGAGACATAAAAGCGCCACTGAAACCCATAGTTAAAGGCACATAGGTGCACGCAAGCCCTATAAAAAGCATTAAACCGCAAAGGATAGGTGCATATTTTGCAATTCCGCCTAAAAGTTCAAGCTTATCGGTCTTAAATTTTAAATATATTATGCCGCAGCCAATAAACAAGCCAGAGATAATAAGGCTGTGGGCCGCCATATGAAAAATTGCCCCGCAAAGTCCATATTCGCTAAAAGATGAAATTCCAATCAAAATCACACCCATATTGACGATTGATATATACGAAACAAGCTTTCTTATGTTATTTTGCGCAATTGCTGTATATGATGCCCAAAAGACACTTATTGCACACAGAAAAATAATTCCGGGCGCAAATAATTGAAAAACATCATAAAACATCTCTAAATTTATCCGAATAAAGCTGTATGCCGCCGTATTCAAAAGAACCCCTGCAAACACCGCACCGACAGGCGCAGGAACTTCGCTATGCACAGAAGGAAGCCACGAATGAAAAGGAAACAACGGAAGCCTTATAGCAAATGCCAGTGTAAAGCCGGCGCAAACAATCATCTGCATAACAACCGGAAAATCTTCACTTTTTTTAATAAGCGTGCCAAAATCACTCAAAATATTTAAATCAGTACAATAAGCATATATTAAACCAACGGAAAGCATTAAAAATAATGAACTTACAGAAGAAAAAAGCATAAATTTTACAGCATTTTTTCTTGCATTGCTCCCGCCCCACATAAAAATAAGAAAAAACGAAGGCACAATGGCCATCATCCAAAATAATAAAAATGTAAACAAATTATTAGCGCAGAAAATTCCTAAAACACTTCCTAGCAAAAATAGCATAAGGCTGTAGAACAATTTTTGCTTTGAATTTATCATGCTTTTTGAAGCCATCAAAGCTAAAAGCATAATAAAAGAGGTTAATAAACACATTATTATAGAAAAATTATCAACACCGAAAGCAATTATGGCTTCAAGGTTTGGAATTATACGAAATGGAAATTTTTCAACAAAATCAAACCCCGTATCTAAAGGCGATTTAAACAGCATAAATAATGCCGTAAAAATAAGATTAAACACACAAAAACCTTTTGCAAAACGCCTGATTTTTATGCCGTTATTTGGAAAAAACGGTGAAATCACCACTAAACCCGCAATTATCGGCAATAAAACAAGTATAAATGTTGATAATAAATTAACCGCCATATTGAGATAACCCCTTAAAATATACCATTACAGCACATAAAAGCACCGCTGCAACAAAGACAAACGAATAAAAAATATAAGAATTTAAATTACCGTTTTGAAGCCTTGATATCAAATACCCGCCAAACCTTGCAATCTGCATAATAAGGGTATAAATCCCCCCGATTACATACTTATCAAGAACCCTCACCACCTTGGATAAACCGCCAATGAAGACATTATACAGAAGTTCAAATATTTTATTTAAATAAAACTGCAAAACCACAAATCTATAAATCAGACGCACTCTTCGAATCTTAAACTTTCTCACGGCGTAAATTTGCCACATAAGATATATCGTTAAAACAGAGGCAATAAATATTGAAATTTCAAGCTCGGGATGTCTTACAAGATAAAATTTCTGTTTAATTATATAGATATGTCTTTGAAAATCAGCAGCGATAAACCCGCCCAAAAAAGCTGTAAGCAAAGCCGAAACACCAAGTGAAGAGAGCATAAAACGGTCAATGCCGTCATATTTTTTATCCTCGTCCTGTGAAAAATCATAAGAGCCCTTATAATGCCCTTCAAAAATTATAAAATAACTTCTAAAAAGATAAATCACGTTCAAAATCACTGCAAATGCACTGAGACCAAGGAAAACAAACTGTCTTGATTCCCAAAGATGATTTAAAATCATCTCCTTAGAATAAAAACCGCTGAAAAATACCCCCGAAAGCGACAATACACCTATAAGCCAAGCTGCAGCAAGTATAGGCATATATTCTCTTAAACCGCCCAAAAATTTCAAATTTCTATTCAGCGTCTTATGAAGAATAACTCCTGCAGTAATAAACATAAGTGTTTTTGCAAGCGCATGGGCTCCAAGCTGAAAAACCGCCCCGCTGTAGGCACCGCACCCAAGCGCCGTAAATACAAGCCCCAGTTGAGATGCAGTAGAAAAAGCAAGTATTTTTTTAATATCATTCTGGGCAATTGCAATAACAGCACAGCTTATAGCGGTTATAATTCCAATAACGGCAATTGTTTTTAATACAACAGGAGAAAGTATAAGCGCAGGATAAAGCCTTATAATTAGATACGCACCTGCACTCGTGATAAGAGCACCATGGATTAAAGCATTGGCTGGGGTCGGCGCCTCCATAGCATCCACAAGCCACACCTGAAAAGGAAACTGCGCAGATTTTACCATAGCAGCAAATACAACTAAAAGACAGAGAACACTATAGGCAAAAGCGCCAAGCTGTACATATGCCATAAGACTCCAGGTACTCACATCATTCAGTGTCAAAAGCGGATAAAAAATAGCGTCAGTATCTTGTATTAAAAAATATGAAAATACTAAAACCGCCGCAAGCAAAGCAAAATCACCGATTTTATTAATCAAAAAGCTCTTTTTTGCAGCAAGCTCTGAAGCAGGCCTTTTATAATAAAAGCCTATTAAAAGGTAGCTAAATACACCACAAAGCTCCCAAAAAATATAAAATTGAATTAAATTTGCACTTAAAATAAGCCCTGACATTGAAAAAACAAACAAATTAAGCAGAATAAAAAATCTGCTAAAATCTTCCTTATCCTGCATATATTTATAGGCAAAAAGCCCGCTGCACAAGGCTATTACATTAAATACAAAGAATGCAAAAGCTGAAATTTTATCCATAAATGCGCCAATGTGAACCTTAAAAGCGCCCGAATTCAGAAATATAAAGTTTACTTCAAGTGTTTCAGTTGGATGATGTAACAAATAATGTATAAAAAACAAAGACAAAATAAGCGACACAACAGGCGAAAGAAGTGTCAACCCAAACGTAATGCGCTTTTTAGGAAACGAAATATACGCACTTGGAATTATAATAAAAAGCACCGCCAATAAGGGTAAAAACAACGGTATCCAAAGATTTTGAGCTATATCCATACTCTACACCCCATCCTTGCATTCTTCAAACTCAGGACATTCCTTTGATTTCAGGCTGTCAAGCATTTTTGTATCTATCCTTTTATTCTTAAAATAAATTGCGCAAATAAGTCCAAAACAAGCAGCAATATTGATTATTCCGATTACCATTATAAATAGTGCCGCAACCTGGCCCTCAGGATTTAAAAAAGTAAAATTCAAACCAGAACTTGCATTAGCCTCCTGAGTTAACAATTTTTGCGCAGGCAACACTATATCAGCCTGATTAAGAGGAGAATTCAGAGAATTTATAAATGAATTTGCCGCAACAAAGTTTAAACACACAGCATTCAGCATAAATTCAAGACCGATAATAATTTTAATTAAATTTCCGCCCGAAATCATAGTCATAATACCAAAAATAAAGATAATAAGGGCTAAAATTAAATAATGGCAAAGCCCTGGCTGCGCAAGAGCACTCCAATCTATAGAATTAAGTGAAGACATTATTTCATTCGGCATTTTATAATCCTTTTGGCTGTTAAAATCGTAATAACTCCAATCAGGGTGCAGAAAATAAGCACACCTGCCAATTCAAAACTAAAGGCATTGTTTTTATACAAAAGCGCTGAAAAATTAGATATAGAATGGCTTTGCAAGGTTAAAAAGCCGCCAAACTGATACAGAATAAAGGGTAAAATTAAAAATATAAAAATTCCAGCGATTAAAGGCGCAGAAATGGTTTTAAGGTTAAATAAAAACCCATCCTTCTTATTCTTAGACGACATCATAAGCGAAAACATCATCAAAACAATAATTCCAACCCCAAAGAAAAGAATTTGTAAACTCCCAAAAAATGTCGCCCCAAGTAAAAAATACAACCCTGAAAAAGCCCAAAAAAGAACTCCGGCAGAAATTACAGCATTAAAAGTATTTTTGCAAAACAAACAAACCATAGAAGAAACAAGGCAAATTGCGCATAAAATATAAAAAATTACCGTATTTAACGTCTCCATTTTTATTCCCCTGTCTGAACATCCTGAAGTTCCGCAATTTGGGCTTTGTCATCTTTCTGCCCGTCATCCGCCGCAGTATCCTCCTGTTTCGCGGTTTCTTCATCTGTATATTCTAATAATAAAGCCTTTTTATCATTGGTTGCAAGTTTGTATTCTTTTGTCATATTTAATGCGCCATTTGGACAAATTTCAGCACACGCGCCGCAAAATGCACATCTGGAAACATCAAGAGACACAAGCTTTTTAGACTGATTGTCAATATTAAGTGCATTTAATGAAGGACAAACTGATACGCAAAGTCCGCACCCTGTGCACTTCTTGTAGTCAAGATAAGGCTTTCTGGCTAACTTTTCTTCCGCTTCCTCTTTTTGGCCTCTATCAGGCTTTAGCGAGGAGCATTGTCTGATTAAGACTCTAAAAATACATTTTATTATTGAGACAGAAACCCTTATAAAGCCTGAAAGCGAATATATATCGTTATTTTGCATTATTTTACACCTGAAAAATACTGTATTAAAATTGCTATATTAAGATTTATTAAGCATAATGGAAGTAATATTTTATATGAAAGCCTTAAAAAGCTTGTAATGCTTAGCTTTGAGCCGATAATTTTTACTGCCGCCATTATTAATAACATAAGAAACGTTTTAGAAAAAAACCAAAAGCCCTCTTCCAAAAATACAAAATCCTTAGGCAGAATATAAGCGCCAAACGGGCTAAGATACCCGCCAAAAAAGAGAGAGACAAAAAATGCCGCAGTAAGAAAAAATGACAAATATTCACAAAAAACACATATTGCAAACTTTGCGCCCGAATACTCGCTCTTATATGCCAAATTCGGCTCAGTAAGCGAATTTAAAAGACCCGGCAGATTTAAAAACGCAAGACAACAAACAAAAAAGACAATAGCAGCAATAATCTGGGGAATAAAAAACCAGCCAAAAAGCCCGCCCGATGTACTTTGTGCCTGGATAATTTCATTAATATTCAAACTGCCTGCCATAATTGAAACCCCCAAAATGCACAATATCATTGGGATTAAAAGACTTATTCCCTGTTGAAGCACCCTCATAGAACAACTAAGTAAATATTTGCTTCTGCTTGAATAACCAGCTAAAAACCTTGCAGCAAGAGGGATTAAAAGAAATGCCAAAAAAAGCATTGCTGAAGAATTTTGGTTTATAACAACAAAACTACTATTGGAAGGTAAAAGGCAAAAAGCGCATAATAACGGGCAGAAAAGCAATATTGGAACACCAAAAAACAAGATTTTTGAACAGTTTTTAGGGCTTGAATCCTCCTTAATCAGCATTTTTACGGCAAATTGAAGCGGTTTTAAGAATATTTCTTTTTTTGTTTTTAACACAGTCCCGGAGCCAAAAAATGCAGTTATAATGCACGTTTCAAGACATGCACAAAGATATACTGCTAACAAAACCAAAGTAAGCGTAAATAAAAATAAAATAACCAAAAATATCGTCACAGAAAGCCATTCAGGCAAATTTGAACCGGAAAAACGCGATATCACTTCCTGATATAGGCTTGAAAATGTCAATAACCCGCTAGTAGAGCCGTTTATCACCTGTCCACCTCCGATGAAATTATATCTAAACTGTTAAAAATTACAGTAAAATCTGTCAAATTATGCCCTGTAAGCAGCTTTTCAAGAATTTGTACACTGTAAAAGGAAGGAGTACGCCACTTTACGCGCTTTAATCTAGAACCTCCCTCAGACACAATATGACACATAACAAGGCCTCTCGGTGACTCTGTAAAGCTAACCGCTGTACCGTTTTTGGGGCAAAAATCCATTAAATTAATTCCAAGATTACAGTCGCCGCCACAAGTGGCCAAAAGTCGGTCAACACACTGTTTTACAAGATTTAAAGCAATTTTTATTTCGTCAATTCTAAGACACAATCTTGAATAACAATCCCCCTCAAATGCAGTAGGAACTTGGAATTCAAGCTTATCATAAACAAGATACGGTTTTTCTTTTCTAAAATCCAAATTTAGTCCGCTCGCCCTGAGATTTACGCCCGTAATTGAATATTCAAGCGCATTTTGAGTGTCTATTATACCTATATTTCTTGCGCTGTCTGAAAAAACAGGATTTTTTTTAATAGAATCCGCATAAACAGTGAATTTATCAGTAAATTTGGGTATAAAAGTTTTAATTTGCTCCAAAATTTCATCAGAATTTTTTTTCTTTATACCCCCCAAAACATAGTAATAGCAAGGTTTTTGACCACCACACACTTTTTTTAAGATATTCAAAACCTCATCGCGAAGATAAAAGGCCTGAAAAACAGCATTGTTCGCGTGTAAAGCGCCGCTAAAACGCCCAATAAACAAGAGATGAGCGGTTATTCGGTTAAGTTCCATAGCCAAAACCCTTGCATATTGGGCATATACAGGAAGTTCAATACCTGAAAGGCTCTCTATTGCTGAAAAAAAAGCTTGCAAATAGAAAAATGAAGCAGAATAGTCGATTTTTTCAACCATAGGAAGATATTGGCAAATAGGCCTGTCCTGTGCGGATTTTTCTATACAGCAATGGCTATATCCAAGCTCTGGAGCAGCTTTTAAGATTTTTTCACCATCTGTAATTAGCGAAAAGCCAATCATATCACGTGTTAGAGGATGATTGGGTTCTATATTTATTGTAATTTTATCCTTTGTCATTCTTTGCATAATATTTGGCTAAAACTCCTCTCCTGCCTGAGTTTCAACGATTTCAACATCAGCTGCCAGAGGATGTCGCGAAAAATTTTTATCAAGAAAAATTCTGTCTAAATTTGGATGATTTTTGAATTTTACGCCAAAGAGGTCGTAAATCTCTCTCTCGTCATAGTTTGCGCTTTTAAATAACGTGCAAACACTATGTATTTCCGCATTTACAACAGTCTCAATTTGCTTAAACTCCCTAAGAACGGGGTTATACAGCGTGTAGGTAAGCAAAAATTTTTTTTCAGAATTTGCATCATCGGCCATAGTGCTCAATTCCTCTGCTATCAAGGACAAAAGAGTGATAAAGCCCTTGTTTTTAAATTCATTTAACGTCTTAATGATATGTATAGCCTCGATTTTCATATTTCAACCACCCCTAAAGACCCATCATTCCTATCTTTTACGCCGGCTAATACAGTCATATCACAGTCACTAGACGGGTTTTCACCAATTTTAATATCAGGCGCATCAATACCTTTTATCTTATCTTTTAATTTTTGAATTGCATCAAGTAGGGCTTCAGGGGCAATAGGACAGCCGGGCACGTATATATCCACGGGTAAAATGCTGTCTATACCTTGATTTTGGGCATATGAACAAAAAAAGATGCCACCTGAACATGCACACGCGCCCAAAGCTATGACATATTTGGGTTTTGGCATTTGATTATAGATATTCTTCAGCATAGAAGCCGACTTTACGTTAACAGAACAGCTGCAAATTAGAACATCAGCCTGTTTTGGCGAATCAGTAAATTTTATAGGATATTTTTTTTCACCGCAAAATGCCCCAAAAGACAGAGGAGCCAATACGTCACCACAGCAGGAATTGCCAAAAAGCAATGCTGTCAAGGTTTCCGCGGCAGAAGTATTTAATATGCGATTAATTGAGCTTGTAATAATATTCAACGTTATCCTCTTAACTTATCTTAACATTTCTGACTTTGAAATTTGTAAAGTTGCAAAAATCATAGTTAGGATGAAAATCATAATTTCAAGTATCAAAAAAATATCCAAAGTCTTTGCTACAAGGGCAAAAGGCAATAGTAAAGCACATAGCGCTTCAAAAAAGAGAAAATAAAGAGCATACCTGAAAAAATCAGGCTGAAAGGCTATATCGTCATCCTTGTCGGGCAAAAACTCAGGCTTATCAATAGTTTCGGGGGCAGAATTTTTTGTTGCGCGCCTCAAAATAAAGCTCATAAAATAAACAAAAAGAGCAAAAATTATCGAAAATATCATAAACCCAAATATGACTATAAAATCCATATGGGCCGTGTTTGCCGTATCTGCAGGCATTTTCCGCCATCTAATCCCCAAATTCTACTGCATAAAATTATAACATTTGTTTTGAATTTTGTAAAATAAAAATTAGTGCTATAATTATTGCTGTAACTTGTAAGAATAGGATTTTGAAGGATTTTATGAGAGCTTCTAAACTTTTTGTCCAGACCCTGAGGGACTTTCCAAATGATGCAGAGGCCATGAGCCACAAACTGCTTGTAAGAGCAGGATATATAAAAAAATTAACAAACGGCGGATACAGCTATCTTCCTTTGATGCAGCGGGTTTTGACCAAAGTTTCAACGATAATAAGAGAAGAAATGAACGCTGCAGGTGCGCAGGAACTGTTAATGCCCTTTGTGCAGCCGGCTGAATTATGGAAAAAATCAGGTAGGTGGCAGGTTTACGGTAAAGAATTAATGCGCATGAAAGACCGTCATGAGAATGAAATGTGCCTCGCACCCACTCATGAAGAAGTCATAACATCAGTGGTAGACGGCATTTTCACCTCTTATAAACAATTGCCCGTTAATTTATACCACATTCAGCTTAAGTTTAGGGATGAAATCCGCCCCAGGTTTGGCCTTTTAAGAAGCAGAGAATTTATAATGAAGGACGCATACAGCTTTCACACAAGCGAAGAGAGCCTTAACGCCGAATACAAAAATATGGCGCAGGCTTACACAAAAATTTTCAAAAGATGCGGCCTCGAAACAAAGATGGTGCAGTCTGATTCAGGCGCTATAGGCGGCTCCGTAAGCCATGAATTTATGGTGCTTGCAGACACTTGTGCCGGCGAAAATGATGTATTTTACTGCGAAAAATGTGGCTATAGTGCAAATTCAAACCATGCTGTTTCTAAATTAAATGAAGAAAATACCGACGGCGGCTTCACCAAGCTTGAAACCGTTGATACACCTAATATTAGGACAATTGACGAATTAAGTAATTTCTTTAATATTAAAGAAAACTGCATATTGAAGGCGGTCTTATATGTTGCGTCATTTGCAGATGAAGATAAGCCCGATATGCCCGTCCTTGTTATGATTCGAGGCGATAAGGAAGTTGAAGAAACAAAACTTATGAACGCTGTTAATGCCCTTGAAATCAGAATTGCGGTTGATGATGAAATAAAAGAATATCTGGATACTGAAAAAGGCTTTATCAGCTTCCTTGGCACAGCAGATAAGGGTGTTCGCGTGCTGTTTGATAATTCAACAAAGGGTATGAAAAACTTCGTAATAGGTGCAAATAAGCCCAATAAACACGTTACAGGATATAATTTCTCAGATATTACAGATTTAGATATCAAGGGAGAGCCGGAATTTGCAGATATTTCGCTTGTTAAGAAGGGCGAAAAGTGCATAGACTGCGGCTCAGAGCTTAATGTAACGCGTGGAATCGAGGTAGGAAACATATTCCAGCTTGGTACAAAATATTCTAAACCCATGAACGCCCTTTATACTGATGAAAACGGCAAAACCCATCCCTATATTATGGGCTGCTACGGCATTGGGGTCACAAGAACCGCTGCCGCAGCGGTTGAAAAATACCACGATGAAAACGGAATTATCTGGCCGCTTGAAATTGCACCGTATCATGCAGTGGTAATACCTGTAAACACTAATGATGAGGCCCAGATGAATCTGGCAGAAGATATCTATAAAAAGCTTTTAAACGCCGGTGTAGAGGCAGTTTTAGATGACAGAGCAGACAGAGCCGGGGTAAAATTTAAAGATGCTGATTTAATAGGTTATCCGTTTAGAATAACTGTCGGAAAAACAATCACAGAGGGCCTTGTAGAGTTTAAGGCAAGAAAAGACGCAGAATTGCTAAAAATTACTCCGGATGAAGCTATAAATATAGTAAAAGAAAGAGTAAATGCCATAAAATAGCACCAGATAAGCTTTTTGGCAAATACACTACCCGCAAATTACGGCCCGTGTTGGATTAAAACAGGAAAAATAACGTGAACATAAGAGCGATAAATAGCAAATCAACAGGCATTTCAGAGCTGAAAATCTCAATATGCCACCTATACCCGGATTTACTGAACATTTACGGAGATATGGGCAATATCTTGGCTCTGAAAAACAGGCTAAAGTGGCGCGACATTGAGGTTGAAATCTCTGAAGTAAAAACCGGCGACAGGGTAAATTACAAAAAACATGATATTTACTTTATAGGCGGAGGCCAAGACCAGCAGCAAATTATGGCCTCACTGGAGCTGCAGCGCAATAAAGAGGCAATACACAAAGCTGCTGTTGATAACGATGCTGTTTTTCTTGCCATATGCGGCGGATATCAGCTTTTAGGACACTATTACCAGCCTCTTGAAGGCGATAAACTAATAGGCGTCGGGCTTTTAGACGCTTATACTGTTGCCGGTGATACCAGATTTATTGGAAACGTAACAGCGAAAGCAAAATTTTTAAAGCGCAAAACCATTGTGGGGTTTGAAAATCATTCAGGCTTAACATATCTTAACAAAGGCACAAAACCTTTTGTAAAAGTTTCAGTAGGCCATGGAAACAATGGCAAAGATAAAACAGAAGGCGCAAGGTATAAAAATGTTTTCGGAACCTACCTCCATGGTCCCGTATTACCTAAAAATCCGGAATTTTGCGACTATTTAATTTCACTTGCGCTAAAGAAAAAATACAATTGCGACATCCCCCTATTAAAGCTGAATGACGATATTGAAACCTTTGCACACAAAGATAGAATAAATGCAAAGTATTAAAAATCTTAAATAGAGAGGCTTTTAGCTGCATCTAATGTCTGCATATCAAGGCACACGCTGCGTTTAGAATATTTTGTTTCATTCCCCAAATATAGTAATAAAACAATTTTGTATAAAAAATAAGATTTTATACAAAATACATGCGCTTATCTTTAAAGAGGAGCTGCCAAAATAAGTCAAACCCCATGGCGCACATGGCTTTTAGCATGTTAAGAAATGTAAACAAAGCATTCTAAACATGGCAATTTTTTAAAAGATAAATACTTTATTATAGTGTAAGGTTAGTTTAAATTTAAATTTCAGGTTAGTAAAACGGATAAAGTCTGCTTGCAATTTAAAGTTTAGGCAAAATGAAGGAAGATATACAGGTTAGGAGGCAAACATGTCCTGGGTAATGTTGTCATTAAGACAAGCTGCGCTCAAACAAAGGATTAGCAACCTTGAAATGAAGTCAGTGCAGATACAACAGCGGATTGATGATTTGGCAAGCTTTGGAAACAACATCGCCGACGGGGTTGTAACCTATAGCGAGGCAGCAACTTGTCCATCATCTTTATTTGGAACCCAGATGGATTTTATGGCAAATTCATCAGGCGTTGCTTATCAATCAGCCCAAATAAAAACAGATGCCTATCTGCAGCAAATGCAGGCGCTGCAAAACGCAACAAACGGGCAGTACAATTATGCTTCAACCTCAACAAATGCGCAGTTTGCAAACCCCGAACAGGCTTATTTATTGTTCAACGAGATTTACAAGCAGGAATTAAAAGAATACACGCAAGAAATTACAGCACAGATGAACGAAGAAGAAAAACAATTACAAAGCGAAAAAACAAGGATAGAAACACAATTAAAGGCCGCACAGACCGAACTTGAAAATGTTCAGCAGCAGGTAGATACAAACATTAAAAATGACGCCATAAAGCTTGCATAAAACAACATTTTAATTAAAACTCCTAACAATAACTAATCATCCTAAAACTTATAAATCTAACCTTATTGCCAATCTTAACGGATTGGCTTTATTTTTAGTTTTTAATTTCAGAGGAAAATTATCATAAAGCACAACAAGATAAAAAATTTATTTAAAAACACTGTTTATATATTAAGCCCAAAAGCAAGTAAAATGGAGAACTTAAGCAATATTTTTTTTAATAAATATCCATATTAAGAGATGATTTTTCAAACTTGCTATTGATTTTGACTTTATTTTCTTTTAAGATTTATTTACATAAACATTAAAAAATGTTTTCAAAAAAACTTAATGTATGTTAATATATGTTTATAAAAATCAATATTTTGTAATAGATTTTAGAATAATTAAGGAAGATAGGATTTTTTAAAAGAATGACTGATGATTTGCAGAATGAAGCGGGTGAAGTAAAACAAAAAATATTAGTTGTGGACGATGAAGCCAGTATTAGAAGGATTTTAGAGACACGTCTAAAAATGGTTGGCTACGACGTTGTAACAGCCGAAGATGGCGAAGAGGCTGTTGATGTTTACAATAAAACTATGCCTGATTTAGTGATATTAGACGTTATGATGCCAAAAATGGACGGATATGGCGTAACTAGAGAAATCAGAAGAACCTCTGATGTGCCGATTATTATATTAACAGCACTTGGCGATGTTTCTGAAAGAATCACAGGGCTTGAATTAGGTGCTGATGACTATGTAATAAAACCATTCAGCCCAAAAGAACTCGAGGCAAGAGTTAAAGCTGTTTTAAGACGTACAACAACAAAAGAAATAAGCGGCATACCATCAGGCAAAACTGCAAAAAACGTTATTACAACAGGCAGCATCAAAATTGATACAGCAAGAAGACAGGTTTACAGAAAGAACGAAAGAATAAGATTGACCGGCATGGAATTTAGCCTTTTAGAATTATTGGTTAATAATTCAGGCCAAGCTTATTCAAGAAACGAAATTTTGCAGCATGTTTGGGCTTATCCGCCTGATCATCGAATTGACACAAGGGTTGTAGATGTTCATATTTCAAGACTAAGATCAAAGCTTGAAGCAGACCCTGCAAATCCTGAATTAATCCTAACCGCAAGAGGTATCGGCTATATGTTTCAGAGGATAAACTAAAAACAGATTCTGTAATTTTATAAAGCAGAATGCCTGTCATCTTTAAGATAACATTAAATAGAGCGCATTTAAATATAAGGCTCTGTAGCATTGGATTTAGAGCTTGTGTATCGTTTAAATTTATAATTTAGATAATACTGAATTAAAAAAATAATATAATAAAAAAATCCAACCGATAAAGCAAAACCGGCCTAAAATTTGTGAAAATTATATGCAGATAGATTTAATAAAAAGAATAAACTCCGATAATAAGAATGCAAAAAATATACTTATTATCGGAGTTTTTCATGGAGATGAAGAAGCTGGCGAATATCTGATAAAAAGATATCTTGAAGAAATAACTGCATCTTCTAAAACAGAGAACAATAAAGCGCAACCAAAAAATGATATGTACTATATTCCAAGGCTAAACTCTGCAAAAACCCGCGTGAATAAAAATGGCGTAGATTTAAACAGGAATTTTCCAACAAAAAACTGGGGCAAATTTACTTATGGCAACAGTACAGAAGAGACAATATTGCCATCTGATAACACAAATTTTAATGATTATAACCCTGGGCCGTCTGCTGTAAGTGAAGAAGAAACAAAATTTATTATCAAACTAATGAATGAAATAACTTTTGATGCAATAATAACATTGCACTCGCCGTATAAGGTTGTAAATTACGACGGTAATAAAAATGGTGAAGCTTTAAGGCTCGCTAAAATAATATCAGACATTACAAACTATCCTGTAGAAAAAGATATAGGCTATCCAACTCCTGGAAGCTTTGGCACATACGCAGGAACAGAGAGAGATATCCCGACAATTACAATTGAAATGGACGATACCATTCAGCTGAAAAAACTCTATCCAAGATTTAAACATTTGTTTAAATATCTGGAAAACGAATATTAAAGCCATACTGGTGCAGGTTTTATTAAGTGTAACATTTTTGACAAAATAAAATCATAAATTTTAAAAAACCGAAGAATACAATAAAGATTAATATTTCACATTATGCCATAAAAAAGAATTATCCACAGCCTGCACAAATATATGTTGAGAAAATACTTACAGGTGTCATTTCAACCATCCAGGCACATTTTGTTTTTTACAGGCAAAAATCCAAAAATATCACTTTGTTTTACAAATCAAAATCCCCAAAGGCTTACCCCTAAAGACAGAAATGCAATTTATAAATGAATGGCAAAATTTTTTGCACACACAGTGAGGGCCGCGCATACAGCTTAATATTTAATAAAAATCCCTTGCAATGAATCTAATCAAATACAAAACTAAAAACTTGTACACATATACAAAAACCCGAAGATAAAATACCTTCGGGTTTTAAACTTATCCTTAACTGAATCTATTACTTATCGTCAGCTTGGAACATTGTTCTTTGAGCAACTGTACCAAAAGGAATAGCAGATGAGCTTGTTATCATAATTGGGAATACATCATTGATTTTTGTGCTATTCCAAGCTGGAACCTCATATGCGTCTGTAGATGTTAAGCTTCTTGGGTTTGGCTTTTTATCACCATTAACGTCAACAACAACTAAGCAAGGGTGTTCTGTAGTACATTCTGAGTTGAAGAATGAAACAGTAGCCACTGAAGCACCAGCAGCAGGAACTTCAAACCTCATACCATCAGATGTATAGAATGCAGCATTCTTGCTAGCACCAAATTCTAGAGCTGAAGTATTCTTAATAACATTCAACCTAGAAGCAAGATAACCCAAAAGGTTGTTAGTCTTGCCATATTCTGCAGTAGTTGCAGTTACATCAGCTGGTGTAAGGTTGTCTAAAGCCATGTTCATAGTGATTGCTTGGTTTAATACAGAAACAGCTTTCTTAAGGCCGGTTTTGTATTCTTGTTGGTTAGTGTTGATAATAACTGAAGGGATAGTCATAGCAGCAACTACACCAATGATAGCCAAAGTGATTAATACTTCAGCCAAAGTAAAACCTAAACTCTTTCTCATCGATTTTTACCTTTCATATTCATTTCTAATTTACATTTCGCACTTGGCAAATTCTGTTATTAATTATATTACATTTTTAACCAAAAATAAACTCCAAGCACATAAAATACTTCGTACGGTTTAAAAAAAACTTTAGTATTTAAAGAATATATACTTTACAAATCTTAATAAAACAAACACCACTACGGCTGCAAACCCAAGCACAACAAGCATTTTGGCAAATCATTCTAGTCTGCTTTTAAATGAAAAATTTGCAATCATCAATGTAAAAATCGTAATAAAAATAATTGGAATTAAATTTAACATGACATCACAAAAGTTAATATTTTTTAATATTATACCCTTGGATATAACAAGAAAAAACCTCAAAGGGTTGATTATTGTAAGGTTTTGAAGAAATTGCGGGGTGATATTTTCAACAGGCGCGCTGTATCCGGATAAAATCATGGCAGGAAACATAAATACAAACACCCCAAGCATCGCTTGCTGCTGGGTTTTACAGAGTGATGATATAAAAAGCCCAATACCCACAACCGACATTAAAAATATAATAAGGGCAAAAAAATAGAGAAAAATATTCCCTTCAAAAGGCATGGAAAAAACATATTTTGCAGCAATTAAAATTATTATACCGTCAATCACCCCAAAAAACAAAGGTATGACCAACTTTCCAAATAAAATTTCAGAAGGTTTTAATGGCGAAACCAATAATTCATCAAACGTACCTGATTCCTTTTCGCGTGCTAAAGAAAGCGCTGAAAGCAAGACCACCATTGACATTGAAAGGATACCAACAAGAGATGAAATTATAAACCAATGATAATAAAGGTTTGGATTATACCAGTTCCGTGTCCTTATCTGAATATCACCTCCCTTTAAAGGTTTTGTCGTGTTTGGATTTACCGATGTAATACCGTTAGGACTATCCGCACTAAAATTAAGAGCAATTTCACTTAAATAATTCCCGATTATCTGGCTGCCGTTTGTGTGCCTGCCATCAAGTATAACTTCAATTTCAGCCCCTTTTTTCTTTTGATAGTTCTTTGTAAAATCATTCTTAATATACAAAGCCCCGCGAACCTTTTCTCTATCCAGACTATCTTTTAGTTCCTTTAAATTCTTTACATAAGTTATTTTTTTAAAATATTTTGAGGATGACACACGGTTTAAAAATTCCCTTGAAATTGGCGTAGAATCTTCATTTAAAACCGCAATTTCAATGTTTTCAATATCAAGAGTTGCCGCATGGGAAAATAAAAAAAGCTGCATAATTGGCGGCAAAAAAAGCAGCGAGCGGCTTTTTGGGTCTCTCCAAACCGAATAAAATTCTTTTATTATAAGGGCAAAAAGCCTAATAAAACGTGTTTTTATATTATTTAACATATATAAAGCCTTATTTAATACCGAACCTGCTATAGATTTAAAAAGCCCTGACGGTCAATTTTTAGCAGTCATCAAACCTCTCCGGGGTAATTTTATACACTAATACAAACATTAAAAGAGCAAAAAGCCCAAGTAATATTGAATCTCTGACTATTGTATACATTATCGTACCTGATAAAAAAAGGCTTGTAATTGAAGATACATAATATCTTGCAGGAATAAACAGTGTTAAAAGCCTTAAAAAAGCGGGCATTGAGTTTATTTCATAAATAAGCCCCGATAGCATCATCGCAGGCATAAAGCCAACAACACCGGCTATCTGGCTTGCTATAAACTGGTCTTTGGCAATTGTTGAAACCAAAAATCCAAAACCAAGCGCGCCAAGCATAAAAAAAGCTGAAACTATAATAAAGGCTGCAATTGAACCCTGAAATGGCACCCTGAATACAAAAATAATCATAAAAAGGCAAAAAACAATTGACGCCATCGCAAGAATAAAATAGGCAATATATTTTGCCGTCAAAAACTCAGCTTTTGTAACCTTTGTGGTTAAAAGTGCCTCCATTGTCCCTCTTTCCCATTCTCTTGCAATAACAAGTGCAGTTAAAACAGTGCCGATCATCGTCATAATAATAGCAAGAGAGCCAGGTAACACAAAATACGTGCTTTTTAGGGCAGGATTATACCAAAACCTTTGAACAACAGAAATCCCGGGCGGTTTCGGGTTATATTTCGGCGAACTCTCGTTATTTATTGATTTATAAGTTTGCAATGCCCCCTGAACATAGGCACTGACAAACTTTGCCGTGTTCGGCTCTGAGCCGTCAGTTACAACCTGAATTTCAGGCGGCTTTACCGACTGCGTGTCAATGTTTTGGACAGTCTGCACGCTATTGCCCTGTGTCCCCTGCATTTTGCGCCCTGCCGCTTTTAGGTTCTTTGTAAAATCATTCGGAATAACTGCAAAGCCCCTTATCATCCCCTTTTGCAGTGCTTTTGCAGCCTCTTTTCTTGATTCAAAGACAAATACATTTAAAAAACGGCTAAATCTCATCGCATCAAGGATTTCAAGGGTTGTTGGCGTCTTATCTTCAATAATGACGCCGATTTTTACCGTATTTGTATCAAAATTTATCCCGAAACCAAACAAAAAAAGAAGAATTACAGGAAGAATAAACGCTATTAAAATACTTGAAAAGTCCCTTATTATCTGATAAAGTTCCTTCTTTACCAGCGCAAAAACCACATCCTTATTCATCTTTAGGCACCATCACTTTATTGTTTTCCCTGGAAATTAGCTCTATAAAAGCATCTTCCATGGTAGGGTCCGGATTTTCTTCTGTTTTTACACTATTTTTTAATTCATCGGGCGCAGCCGTAATTAATGATTTACCCTTAAAAATAAGGCTTATTCTGTCACAATACTGCGCTTCATCCATAAAATGAGTCGTAATCAAAATAGTTGTGCCATTCTCTGATAATGAATTTATTTGAGACCAAAACTCGCGCCTTGATATTAAATCCACCCCTGATGTCGGCTCATCAAGAAATAAAACCGGCGGTTTATGGACAATTGCACAGCTCAAAGCAAGACGCTGCTTATATCCTAAGGGCAAATCCTCCGCATTAGTGTCCTTATATTGTCCTAAATCAAAAAAATCTATAAGCAGCTTAATCCTTTTTGTTTTCTCAAAGCCAAAAAGGCCATAAACCCCGGCAAAAAAGTCCAAATTTTGAAGCACGCTCAAATTTCCAAAAAGTGAAAATTTTTGTGCCATATAACCAAGAAAACTCCTTGCAAGGACAGGGTTTTTATCCATCCCTACACCCATAATGGCGCATTTGCCTGATGTTGGGCGAATAAGCCCGCACAACATCTTAAACGTGGTTGATTTCCCGGCACCATTAGGCCCAAGAAGTCCGAAAATCTCGCCTTTTTTGATTTCAAAACTAATCTTATCCGCAGCTGTAAATTTCCCGTAAACCTTAGTTAGCCCCTCTGCCTTTATGGTAACGTTGTTTTCAGGTGCCTTAACGTTTGAAACGTTGTTAAACAAAGCATTATCAAAAGAAGCATTGGCTGAAACTGCAGCCAGTCTTGACTTTAAGGTATACATTACAAAATCTTCAAACCTCGGATTCGCTTCAATCTTAGGAAGAAAAAATTCATCCGCAAATCTCTTATTTTGAAAAACAAGACGGATTTTATCTCCCTCTATCACTCCATCCACCAAAGGTTTTCCCCCATTTTGCAAATCTTTTAATATATTCCTTAATAACCCCCTTAAATTTTCACCCTCTTTCTTTGCTAGAAAAACAAGCCCGCTCATTGTTTCTGCAGCACTCTTGGGGCTGCCATCATAGAGTTTTTCACCCTCCGAAAAAAAGAATACGCGCTCAAAATTTTCTGCCTCATCAAGATAAGATGTCGACCAAATCACCGCTATATTATTTTCCTTAACAAGTTTTTCAACCATCTTCATAAGTTCCCGTCTTGAAAGCGGATCTACGCCGACGGATGGCTCATCCAAAAGTAATAGCTGCGGCTTAAAAATCAAAGTACAAGAGAGCCCGAGTTTCTGTTTCATTCCGCCTGAAAGGTTCCCGGCAAGCCTGTCCTTAAAATCAATAAGCCCCGCAAAATCAAGCAGCGTATCTATTTCTTTAGAATTATTTTTTTGATTATTTAATGCTGAATACAAATTCAGATTTTCAATAACGGACAAATCTTCATAAAGACCAAATTTCTGAGGCATATAGCCGATTATATTCTTAACATCCTCTAAATCATTCGTTGGACAAAAATTGTCTATTAAAATCGTTTTGCAAAAATTCTCAGGTTTTACAATTTCTTTTGTACTGAATATTTTCTTAATAAAGCCACCCTTATTGCTTTTTAGATAATTACAATCACTATCGGGCAAAAGAAGCCCCGCTAAAAGCCTGAGAAAGGTCGTTTTACCGGAACCGTCTGGCCCGACAAGCGCCGCCATTTCACCCCTGGCGAGTGTCAAACTGATATCCTCAAGGGCAGTCTTTACTCCTTCCTTTGATTCAAAAGTTTTGGTCAAATTTTTCACCTGAATTAAAACTTCACCCATCTTGCCTATCCTCCGCAGTTTCAAGCGGAATTCTAATATTAACAGGCATCCCTTGCCTTAAATAAAGATTTAAATCCCCGTTATCCTCATCAATAATAACCCTTAGCCTGTAAACAAGGTCTGTCCTCAATGAAACAGTTTCAACGGTTTTCGGTGTAAATTCTGCAACAGGGGAAATGAATCCTATATGTGCCTTAAATTCCTTATCAGGCATAGAGTCATTTGATACATAAGCACTTTGGCCTAATTTTATCCTGCCTAAATCCTCTTCAGATATATAAGCCCTTGCCCAAAGAGGCTTAAATAATGACATGCTACAAACAGGAACCCCAGCACTAAGAATTGTCCCTGGCTCCATTATCCTTGTTAAAATTATGCCGTCATTCGGAGCCTTTAATGTTGCATCATTAAGGCTTATCCTGGCATTTTCAAGCTGCGCCCTGGCAAGCTCATACTCAGCGTCTGCCCTTGTTTTATTTGTTAAAAGATTTTCGCACTCCTGCTTTGAAAGTGTAAAATCCCTGCAAAGGGCAAGGTTTCTTCTATATATACTGTTTGTATTTATCTTTGCAGCCTTTGTATCAGCCTCTCTTGCCCTAAGTTCTTTTAAGTTTGTTTCAAACGTATCAAAGTCAAGCTCTGCAAGAGTTTGCCCCTTCTTAACGTAGTCTCCTTCCTCAAAATAAATATGTTTCAGGCGCCCTGAAACCCTGAAAGATAAATCTACCTGCCTTATTTCAATGTTTCCGTAAAGTTTTAGTTCTGTTTGCACGGGCTTATTAAGAAAAAAATATGCAGCGATAGCTAAAATCGCAGTCATTATTATAACGGCAATCAAAACCCCCATGCCGGCCTTTGAAAATGTCATAGCTTGCCCCCGACAGCCTTATAAAGAGAGATTATATCAACAAGTCTCTGCACCTTTGAATTCAGGACCTTTGATTTTTCAAGTAAAAAATTATTCCGATTATCTAAAACATCAATTTTATTTGAAACGCCCGAGCTGAAAGAATTTGAGACCCTTATAAAATTATCTTCCTCAAAATGGAGATTTTTCACGTTTGACTTATATGTCTTGTCATCAGATTTAAGACTGTATAATGTATCATTTATTTCCTTTATGGCATTCAAATCAGTCCTTAAATATTCATTAAGCGCCTCATTGTAAGCAATCTTTTTTTGTTTTACGTTAAATATCCTTCTTCCGCCTGAAAAAATATTTTCAGTCGCCCCTGCAAGGAGGTTTGCAACTGCACCCGGCCAGCCAAAATTCGGTGTCAGGGTTGAAAACATCAAGACACCAAAAACATTCACATTGGGTAAAAATTCTTTTCTTGCAAGGGTTACATCTATTTTGGCTTTTTTTAGTTCAGCCTCTTTTTTTAAAACATCCGGCCGATAAATAGTTACATCAGAATTTATGCATTCAGGAATTTTGTCTCTGTATTCAATCAGCCTTATATCAGAAAACGCAAAATCCTTAACTTCATTAGGATTTTCACCCATTAAATACGAAAGATTTAATAAAAAACTTTCCCTCTGCTTTTTATAGTCATTCAAAACAATTTTTTCATATTCCACTGTCTTTTGTGCATTATTTAAATCTATTGCATTCATAACGCCCGAATTATATGCTTTTTGCACCCTTCCTAGTTTTTCTTCTGAATTCTTAATCACCTCTTTTTGAATCTCTATTTGGGCATTTAGGTTTGAAATATTAAAATAAATCGCTGCAACCTCACTGGCTAAAGATATTGCAGCACCGCTTTCTTCATAGATGGCACCCCTTATGTTTTCCCACGCCATATCTATTTTGTTTTTACGTTTGCCAAACATATCAATTTCCCAATTGAGAATAAACGGCAGCGCAAATGAATTATCCCTAAAACCCTGAAAAGGAATAGCAGTCCTTGGGATTTTAAGACCAAAATAATTAGCCCCGACACTTACCGATGGGAATTGTTTTGAAATTTCCATATTTTTTGTCTGTCTTAATTCATTTATTTTAAGGCGCAGATTTTTAAGGTCATAATTATTGTTAACAGCACAAACTATATATTTTATCAAAAGTTCATCATTAAATTTTTTCCAAAAATCAAGATTTATATAATCAAGCCTTGAAGGAGCTTCTTTTTTAAGTTTTACTTCGCCTGCAAAAGCCATACCATAGTTGTTGATGGGAGAAAAAATATTAAGAACATATAAAACGCAGCCTATAAGAGCTATTGCTGTCATTTTTTTAGAAATTAAGCTTAACAATATATTCTTCCTTATAATCTACAAAAAGATAATATATGTTATTATTAAAAATAGTTATTAGCAGAAAGAGCAATAATCATATAGGCAAATAACAGATTTTACAGCTTTTTAGGAGAAAACGGATGAACAATTTTGAATTTATGGCCCCGACAAAGTTAATCTTTGGAAAAGACACAATTAAAAGAGTTAAGGATGAAATACCTAAAGATAAAAAAATCCTTATGACCTATGGCGGCGGCTCTATTAGAAAAAATGGCGTATACAAACAAGTTATGGAAGCGTTAAGTGAGCACAATGTTGTGGAATTTGGCGGAATTGAACCCAATCCTAAATATGAAACCCTTATGAAGGCTGTTGAAATCGTAAAAAATGAAAACATCGATTTTCTTCTTGCTGTTGGCGGCGGCTCAACTCTTGACGGCACAAAATTCATAGCAGCGGCAAGTAAATTTGAAGGCGACCCTTGGGATATCCTGATTAAAGGAGCCGAAATTAAAGACGCTATCCCACTTGCAGATATTATAACCCTTCCAGCAACAGGCTCTGAAATGAACTGCGGCGCTGTAATTTCAAGACTTTCAACAAATGAAAAATTTCCGTTTATGTCTCCTTTGGTTTATCCTAAATTTTCAATAATTGACCCGACAACAACCTATTCACTTCCTGAAAAGCAAACAGTAAACGGCATTGTGGATACATATGTTCATACAATGGAACAATATGCAACTTGTGAAGTAAACACCCCCCTGCAGGATGAATGGATGCTCGGGCTCATTAAAACCCTTATGGTTGAAGGAAAAAAGGTATTAAAAAACCCTAATGATTATGAAGCAAGAGCAAACGTATTCTGGTGTGCTACTTGTGGCCTTAATTACTGGATGAGCCTTGGTTGTGTTCAGGATTGGTCTACCCATATGATAGGCCATGAACTAACAGCACTCTATGGCATTGACCACGGCGAATCTTTGGCTGTTGTCCTTCCAAGGGTTTGGAAAAATAGAAAATGCGACAAGATGAGAAAACTTGCAAAAATGGCGGTTGAGATTTTTGGTGCAAATGAATTTTTGCCAAAAAATATACTTGCAGATATTACAATAAAAAAGACAAAAAAATTCTTTGAATCTATAGGAAGAAGAACAAAACTTGCAGACTATGGCATAGATAGAGCTGATGCTGCAAAGAAAATCTCCGAAAGATTCAGACAAAGAGGCACAGTCCTTGGCGAAAAATGCAATATCGGCCCGGATGAAGTTTATGAAATATTGATGCATTGCTAATATAGCATAGGTTCAAAATTATAATTTCGGCGCGAATTTTATCATTATATTTTAAAAATTTGCGCCGAATTTTATGCCTTTATTTGGGCAGATTATATAATATTCCAAAATTTCCGCAAAACAGTACCATATATGGAATTATGGACTCCGACAGGCTTCTTTTGAGTCTTGGGCTGCAGACTTCCGGCAACATCACAAAAATTTAATTACCGTTTTTACTTAAAACACTACATATTTCAACACAAAACCTTTACAACCCGTACTGTTTATTTTAGAATACCTTATATAAGGTATCAAAGCGGTTTTGGTATGCCGCAAGAGCCTTCGCAATATTAAGGAGAAAATAAAATGCCTAAGATGAAAACACACAGATCAGCCAATAAGCGCTACAAAGTGACCGCTTCCGGCAAAATTTTAAGACGCCAGGCAGGCAAAGGACACCTTCTTGCACACAAAAGTCCTGCAAGAAAGAATAGATTAACCGGCATGGTTGAAGTGCCGTCTTGCAATTTGGACTTAATTTCAAAAGAACTGCCATACATGAGATATTCAAGATAAGGAAGGTGAAAAATGAGAGTTAAACGTGGAAATGTTTTAAGAAAAAGACATAAGAAAATATTAAAGCTTGCAAAAGGCTTTATTGGTGCAAGAAGCCGTATATTTAAGGTAGCAAACCAGGCTGTTATGAAAGCATTAAAATATGCTTACCGTGACAGACGTGTTGTAAAAAGGAATATGAGAAGCTTGTGGATTGTTAGAATTAACGCCGCAGTTCGTGAATATGGTATCAGCTACTCAAAATTTATGAACCTACTTAAAAAGGCCAATATCCAAGTTAACAGAAAAATGCTTGCAGAGCTTGCTGTCAATGAACCGGAAGCCTTCAAAGTAATTATTGATACAATTATAAAATAAGATTTTAAAGAGGTTTTTTAAATTTCAATAAAAATACCGGTAGAACTTTTTGTATCCGCCGGTATTTTTAATACCTACAGGATTGAACATACAGACTTAAACAAATAACACCGAAGCACTTTAGCCTATGAATACAAAGAACCCTTATTATATATATTCACAAGCTAATAAATTTACACTTGTCGGCCTTAATGCGTTTGTCCAATATCACACACAGTATAAAAGCAAGATATTCATTATCAAGTCGCAAAATTTCAAACATTAGATTTCATTTTTTGATTTTCGGCTATAGAGCCCATAGGGCGGCATAAATGAAAAAGCACATCGCATACTAAAATACATTTAAAGACAGTAGTTTTATAGTATCAAGGCCGTGAAAATTTTATTTAATTCAAAAGCAATGTCTTCTGCACCTTCTTTATCATACAAAGTACTAAGAATATCTTGTTTTTTACCATTTTTAAGCTTGCAAATCACATAAAATACATCGGCACCTTTTACATTAATGAAAGTAGTTTCAAATCCCATTACTTCATAAAGACAAAACATCTTAGCAGAAAAACAAAAGTTAGACAAATTATATTTTTTAACAATAATTAGGCCTTTTAATTTGTTAATCACAATTTCCTGTCTTTTTGGAGAAAAAAATAATAAAAAAACAGAGAGTATCAAAAGAAAATAAGTACTATAATTAAAGCCTGATGCACTTTCATCAGATATGTAGCAAGTATAACTTTCGCCGGCTAAATAAATCAATAATAGAAAAAATATTACGCTAAGCCAAAGGCGTTTTGTCTTATATACAATTTTTAATTCCATAAAATTATAATAGCACATCTAAAGAAACTTATATAAACCAGATGTCTTGCCTATGCCTTAGCAACTGTAGGTTGGGTTTTAACCCAACAATATTAATGAATATCACACAAATTTAATATTTTATTAAGATCGCTACAAAGCATATCAGGGTTATCCTTTTTATACATATTCCACAAAATAAAATATATTTTGCCGTTTTTATTCTTACAACATACATGATAAAGGCCCAAGTGCAGAGTATCCACAAAAAATTCATCCACATCAGATAACGCTATAAGCCTTTTAAGACAAAAATTAAACAGATTATAGCTATAAATAACCAATGTATAGCTTTTAAAATTTAGATATAATTCCTGCCTTTTTGGAAGAACAAACAATAAATAAAGAAAGAATAGAATAAATAAGGGAAGCAAACAACTATTAAACGAAAGATAAAATTCATCGCCTATTTTAACAAGCAGGTATTCATCCCCATTTTTAATATAATTCGTAAATTCGTTTATTACAAAATTCAACCTGCTTATATTTTCAGAGCATTTCCCTGCACCATATAGCCTTTGATAATTATTTTCATCTCCAAATACAAATTTAATATCATAGCATCCACGGCTAACATATTTTTTCTCAACCCAGGTAAGCGTTGAATTCTTAAATTGTATATATTTTGGCTCCGCACTTTTTTGTATAGTACAAGTGTCTTTAGACTTTATGCATTCAATTTTAATTTTTTGATTTTCAACAGTCAGCGCATTCTTAAAAGCATCCAAAAATACCAAGATGCCTAAAAGAATCAAAGTTAAAAAAGCCAGAAAGATCGCATTTTATACTGATAAAATAATTTCATAAGAAAAATTGTAGCATAATAAACAAAATTTATTTTTTCAAAAAAAGCAACACTATAAGAATACAAAGGCAACACTTATCAAGAAATACGCAAAATTCTGCATTATAAAAAAGCTCTTCTAAATTGAAGAGCTTTTTTATTTTAAATATAGAATCCGGCAGCTACTTATCTTCCCAGGAGGCTACCCTCCAAGTATTGTCAGCGCAAGTAGTCTTTACGACCGTGTTCGGGATGGGAACGGGTGGAATCCTACCGCCTGGCCACCGGAAAATCATTTTTTAATTTTCCATAAGTCTTAATATTAACTTTAGAAAATGTACAAACTTCATATTATTGAAGCCTCGAGCTATACTCTGAAAATTGCATAAATGATATAAAACCAATATATTTTCCTTTTCTTGTAAAAGATTCAGGAAAAGCCCTCGTCCGATTAGTAATGCTTGGCTGCAAATGTTGCCATTCTTCTACCTGCATCCTATCAACCTCGTGATCTGCAAGGGGACTTACTAGCTTGAGCTATGAGAGAACTCATCTTGTGGTGGGCTTCGCACTTATATGCTTTCAGCGCTTATCCGCTTGGAACACAGCTACCGGGCGTTTACCCTTGGCAGGATAACCCGTACACTGGAGGTTCCCTCTTCCCGGTCCTCTCGTACTAAGGAAGACTCCACTCAATTCTCTTGCGCACATACCGGATATGGACCGAACTGTCTCACGACGTTCTGAACCCAGCTCGCGTGCC
>CAJTXZ010000012.1 GCA_910583725.1 uncultured Vampirovibrio sp. | reverse complement strand
TGGATAGTTTACAAAAACTTCCACCCAACATTCCGAAATTGGCACTTGTTTATGGCGAACATGGTTTGGGTAAAACTCATACAATTATGTGGTGGGCAATAAGGAATGATGCGATTTATGTCAGAGCAAATAATGAAATGACACAAAGCGGTTTGTTAAAAGCAATCGTTGAGGAATTGGATGAGCGACCATATTACCAAATGCAAGAGAATTACAAGTTAATTTTAAAACATTTAAAAACCAATCCTCAAACAATTATTGTTGATGAGGTTGATTACTTAATCGGAAGTAAAAACGCAATCGAAATTTTGAGAGATATTCAAGACTGTACAGGTTCGCCGCTTGTGCTTGTTGGAATGGGATTAGTTGATAGAAAAATATCTCGCTTAAAACATTTTGATGACAGGCTTTTTAAGAAATTAAGATTTGAGCATTTTAATCAGGATGATATCTCTGAGATTTTAAAACAATTAACTGATTTGAGATTCACAGAAGATGCAATTAATTATCTTGCAACTCGCACAAACCAATTCAGAAAATTGGTTCAGCACATTGACCAAATAGAAAAACTTGCAAATACAAATCAACTTGAAGTTATAGATGAACAGTTAATGAAAGGGGTTTTAAATGAAAGACCAAATATTAAAGTTGTGCAAAAGACTGAAAAAATGTACGCTTAATGACATTTTACAACTTATGGAAATACAGCCGGAGGTTTTAGAACTTACACTTATATATTTAATAAATGAAGGTGACTTGCAAGAAAAAGACGGAGTTTATACTGTTATTAAAAAAACGACAAGAAAGGGTGAATTTGAAAATAAGAACCTTCAATTGATGTTTATGTATCATTCACCCGAAACCGTTGATTTAATAATGAGAGGCTTTTGTGCTTTGATTCCGACTCAAAAACTCGCAAATTTAGTAAATACTGACGATAATTGTATCGGGGATTTTTATAGGATATTCAGAAATCTAATTTATGAAAGACAATTAAACGAATTGCTGAATTATTATTTTATAGATCCACAGCAGGGCAGATTTAGAAAGTTTTTTGAAAAATACGCTTATTTCTATACATACAATAATAAAATCTTTGTTAGCAAAAAATCTTTAAAGGCAAATAGAGAGAAGAATTTTACTGATGCAGAAGTCCAAGATTTCAAAAAGGTTTACTGTTACCTTTCACGAATCGAGAGCCACAATAAAAATGAAGTCTGCTTACATCAACGATTAGCAGAGAGTATTTGGCGAAGAGAAAAAGAATTCCAAGAACTGTATGAGGATTTAAAAAATAATTTAATTGCTTAATATTTCTTAACATATTTCAGGACAAATGATATTGTTATTATTGCCTTTCAAATTTCATAAATTTTTATAATTTTAAATAAAACTCATTTAATTTAATAATTTCAGAGATTAAAAAAGTCTGTCCTGTTCAGGACTGACAAAGTTCAGGAAGCAGCACAAACGGTAGAATTGAATGGAAACTTGAAAACGGTACAACATTAAGTGAATTTGAACAAAACCAGTAACGAAAATGTAGGGTTACATTTACTCTAAATTACAAAAATAATTATTGATTTTATATGGAAGAAATCACCAAATTTTTAATATCTGTCTTTGGAGGATTGCCGAACATTTTTTTGTATTCTCTGCTAAATTGTGTAGGACTTTCGTAGCCTACAAGATAACTTGCGGATTCTGCGTTATGCTCACCTGAAAGCATTAATCGTTGAGCTTCATAGAGTTTTAATTGTTTTTGATACTGTAAAGGTGAAATCGTTGTAACTTGTTTAAAATACCTGTAAAAAGATGATGGGGCAATATTTAAACTTTTTGCCAATTCATCCATATTTATTTTTTCTTTGTAATTTTCTTTTAATAAATTTATAGCATCTGCAATTTGATTATATTGGTTTCCTTTTGTATTAGCGGCTTTGATTAAATCCCCCAACGGCCCTGATAATAACAAATAATGAATTTCTTTTATAATCATTGGGGCTAATATTTTTTGTTTATCTTCCGGTTGGTCTAATAATTCTGCAAGTCTTAAAAATGCGTTTATTAAATCATCAGCAGCATTAGCACCTGCAAAACAAGTTGAATTTTCCTTGTATTCAATAGTATTCATCTCAGTCATAAGCTGTGAAATCAGATAAGAATCAAGTTCAACAACAAGTCCGATACAAGGTTTTTCTTTCGTTGCGTTTTTAATCCTGCTCATAAGCGGAATATCAACAGAGCAAACCATATATTGCCCAGCACCGAATGTAAATTCTCTATCGCCAAAAATTGTTTGCTTGCTTCCCTGCAAAAGTAATATTGCAAGCGGTGTATAGAAACATTTTTTAAGTTCAGTCGGCTCATCTCTTTTAGAAACCTTAAATCCCTTTACTGAAGTATTATAATACCCCGGTTCTTGATAAAGTTTGATAATTTTTTCTTTTATTTGTTCAATTTTATTCATAATTAAATTCTAACACAAACATGAGAGAATTAGATAAGAAATAGACAGAAATAGGTCTTAAAAAATTTTTAAATTTATAGATAATATAGATTGAGGTATTATGAGGATTTTCAGATGAAAAAATTTTTATATTTAGTAATTACAGCAATTTTATTAAGTTTTGGAGGGAAAGCAATGGCACAAGAAGTTTTGACAACAAAGCAGCAAGATATTGCAATGGTAGCTTCATACACTGCAAGAGGCGATATTGATGCTCTTGAAAAATCTTTAAATAAAGCGTTGGATGATAAATTAACAATAAATGAAATTAAAGAAGTTCTTGTTCAGATGTATGCTTATTGCGGATTTCCAAGAAGTTTGAATGCTCTTAATGCTTTTTATAAAGTAGTTAATTCAAGAAATGATGATATATTAGGCGAAGCAGGAAAAGTTCTTCCTGCTGAAACTAATAAAAACGAATACGGTACAAAAGTTCAAACAGAGCTTGTCGGTCAGTCTGTTAAAGGTGCAGTTTTTGAATTTGCACCTGCAATTGACCAGTATTTAAAAGAACATTTATTTGCCGATATTTTTGCACGTGGAATTTTAACAAATCAAGAAAGAGAAATTGCAACAATTGCAGCACTTTCATCTATGCAAGGAGTTGAATCGCAATTAAATTCACATATTAAATGCGGTAAAAACACAGGCTTAAGTGATAAGCAAATTAATGAAATATTAGATTTGACAAAAGGTGCAAGAAGCGGTGCTTTTAATATTGGTGTAAAAAATGATGCTTATGCAAAATATTTTATCGGTCAAAGCTATTTACAGCCTTTAACAGGCGAGGGTGTAAATTCTGCTAATGTTACATTTGAGCCAAAATGCCGCAATAATTGGCACATTCATCATAAAGGCGGACAAATTCTTCTTGTAACAGGTGGTCGTGGTTATTATCAGGAATGGGGCAAACCTGCTCAAGAGCTTAAAACGGGTGATGTTGTTAATATTCCGGCAGGAGTTAAACATTGGCATGGTGCAGCGCACGACAGTTGGTTTTCTCACGTTGCAATTGCTGTCCCTGCTGAGGGTGCAACAACTGAGTGGCTTGAAGAAGTGTCAGATGAAGAATACAACAAATTAAAATAAGGGAAAGCTATGCAAAAGAGAAAACTTAAAGATTTAGAAGTTTCAGCTATCGGCTTAGGCTGTATGGGAATGAGCCATGGCTATGGCCCTGCTTGTGATAAAAATGAAATGATTAAGCTGATTCATCACGCATTTGATTTGGGTGTAACTTTTTTTGATACAGCAGAAGTTTATGGACCTTATTTGAATGAAGAACTGGTTGGCGAAGCACTTGAACCCATTAGGGATAAAGTTGTTATTGCAACAAAATTCGGTATTCAAATGGAAAACGGAAAACAAGTTCAAAATTCAAAACCTGAAGTTATTAAAAAATCTATTGAAGGATCTTTGAAACGCTTAAGAATAGATTGCATAGATTTGTATTACCTGCATAGAGTTGATACAAATACTCCGATTGAGGATGTTGCACAAACTGTAAAAGATTTAATAAAAGAAGGAAAAGTTAAACATTGGGGGCTATCAGAGGCGGGGGTTAACACAATAAGAAAGGCAAATGAAATTTGTCCTGTAACTGCAATACAAAGTGAATATTCAATGTGGTGGAGAGAACCTGAAAAAGAATTATTCCCTTTGCTTGAGGAATTAAATATCGGGTTTGTTCCCTTTAGTCCTTTGGGTAAGGGGTATCTTACAGGCAGATTTGATAAAAATTCAACCTTTGAAAAAGATGATTTCAGAAGTATCGTTCCAAGATTTCAAAAAGAAAATCTTGAGGCTAATCAAAAATTTATTGACTATGTAAAAGATTTGGCAAATAAAAAAGGTGTTACACCGGCTCAACTTGCACTAAGCTGGGTATTGGCTCAAAAACCATATATTGCACCAATTCCCGGAACAAGAAAAATAGAAAGACTTGAAGAAAATCTAAAGTCATCTGATGTTCTTTTAACCTATGAAGAAGTACAAAAAATCAATTCTGAAATCGAAAAAATAAAAATCATAGGCGCAAGATATCCAAAAGAACTGCAAGCAAGAGTTGGTAAATAAGGAGTGAATAAAAAATGAAAGTATTATTGATAAACGGTTCACCAAATAAAAACGGATGTACTTTTACAGCTTTAAATGAAATTGCTTTAACGCTTAATTATGAAGGAATAGAAACAGAAATTTATCATATAGGTAAAGACCCGATTGCACCTTGCAGGGCATGTCGTGCTTGCGGGAAAATCGGTCATTGTGTCATAAACGATAAAGTTAATGAATTTGTTGAATATGCAAGAAATTTTGACGGATATGTAATTGGCTCACCCGTTCATTACGGTTCAGCTTCAGGCTCGATTGTTCCGTTTTTGGATAGAGCATTTTTTGTCGATTTTATGTCAGGACATAATTCGTTTATTCATAAACCCGGAACTGCTATTGTTTCAGCAAGACGTGCAGGAACTACTGCAACATTAGACCAATTAAACAAATATTTCCAAATCAATCAAATGCCGATTATTTCAGGAAGATATTGGAATATGGTTCATGGTGCAAATCCTGATGAAGTCAAACAGGATTTAGAAGGTATGCAGAATATGAGAATTCTTGCACGCAATATGGCATATCACTTAAAATGCAAGGAATTTGCTCAAAAAGCAGGATTGGAAGCTCCAAAACAAGAAGAAGTAACGTTTACTAATTTTATAAGATAGGAGAATATTTTATGCAGACAGTAAAATTAAATAATGGTGTCGAAATGCCAATTTTAGGTTTTGGCGTTTATCAAGTATCTGATGAAGAAACAACGCATGCTGCAACAGATGCAATTGAAGTCGGCTATAGAATGTTTGATACCGCTCAATCTTATCATAACGAAGCAGGAGTAGGCAGAGCAATTAAAAACTCAGGAATTGACAGAAAAGAGTTTTTTCTTGTAACAAAAATATGGATTTCTAACGCAGGCGAAGAAAAAGCATATAAATCAATTCTTGAATCTTTAGAAAAACTGCAAACAGATTATATTGATTTATTGTTAATCCATCAGCCGTTCGGTGATTACTACGGAACATACAGAGCAATGGAGCGAGCTTATAAAGAAGGTAAGGCAAGAGCAATCGGTGTAAGTAATTTCTACCCTGACAGATTTATTGATTTGGCAAACTTTGTTGAAATAAAACCTGCAATTAACCAAATTGAAACCCACGTTTTCCAACAACAAAAAGAAGCAAGAAAATATTTAGATAAATATAATACTCAAATTATGGCTTGGGGTCCTTTTGCGGAAGGCAGAAACAATATGTTTAAAAATGAAACTCTTGTTGCAATCGGCGAAAGATACGGAAAATCATCAGCTCAAGTTGCATTGAGATTTTTAACTCAGGAAGGTGTAATTGTTATACCAAAATCAGTTAAAAAAGAAAGAATGGAACAGAATTTCAATATTTTCGATTTTGAATTAACACAAGAAGAACTTGCACAAATTCGTATTTTAGATACAGGAAAAAGTTTGTTCTTCTCTCATCACGATCCTGAAACTGTTGAAATGATTATAAATTTAGTAAGATAGGGGGGAATAAAAAATGAAAAAACTTTTATTATTTATTTTACCGATATTATTACTTTGTGCAGGTTGTACATTTGCAAATAATACAAAACAAGGAGACGTTATGGATAAAAAAATATTAATCGCATATTTTTCATGGGGCGGTAATACAAAGTCAATTGCTGAAAAAATTCAGACAAAAACCAGCGGTGATATGTTTAGAATTGAAACTGCAACTCCGTACCCAACTGATTACAATGAAGCAGCTTATGGGGTTGCTAAAAAACAACACGAAGAAGGAACAAAACCGGCTCTTAAAGACAATGGTGATGTTTCAAACTATGACATTATTTTTGTAGGCACACCTGCTTGGTGGTATGAAATGGCTCCTGCTGTTAAAACATTTTTATCAGAAAACAATTTTGAAGGTAAAACCATTGTTCCGTTTATCACCCATGGTGGCGGCGGCAAATATACAATAGCAGAAGATATGGGTAAAATGGCAAAAGGTTCAAAAGTCTTATCCCCTCTTGTTGTTTACGAAAAAGGAAACTCAGAAACCGACAAAGAAATTGATAACTGGTTAAAACAAATTAAATAGGAGGCTAAATGCAAAAAGGTTTAATTATTACTCTATCAGCCCTGTTGCTGATAGGTGCATTTGAAGTACAAACATTTGCGAAAGGTGAAACAATGAAAGATAAGGCTCAAAAAGAAAAGATATTTTACACTCAAACATTCAATAATGTAAAAATTGCAGGTGAATTATATAAACCTGAAAACTTTGACGTAAATAAAAAATATCCCGCAATTGTTGTCGTTCATCCGGCAGGCGGAGTAAAAGAACAAGTTGCAGGATTATATGCAAAAAGACTATCAGAACAAGGATTTGTAACTCTTGCTTATGATGCCGCATATCAAGGCGAAAGTGGCGGCGAACCTCATTTTTTAGAAAGACCATCATCAAGAGTTGAAGATGTCCGCTCAAGCGTTGATTATCTAACAACACTTCCTTTTGTTGATAAAGATAACATCGGAGTTTTGGGAATTTGTGCAGGCGGCGGTTATGCTTTTAATGCAGCCGAAACAGAGATGAGAATTAAAGCAGTCGCAACGGTTTCCGCATTTGATTTAGGCAGAGCAAGACGTCAGGGTTTAAACGACTCTATGACAATCGAGCAGCAACACCAAAAACTAAAAGATGCAGCAGAACAAAGAACAAAAGAAGTTAACGGTGGTGAAATTAAATACAACGGATATGTTCCAAATTCATTAGAGGAAATTCCTGAAAATGCGCCTCCGATGTATCGTCAAGGCTACGAATACTACAGAACTGATTTAGCAAAACACCCGAGAAGTGAGAATAAATATATCTTTTCAAATTACACTGAACAAGCAGCGTTTACTGCCTTTGACAGACCTGAATTTGTATCGCCAAGACCTGTTTTATTTATAGTCGGTGAAAACGCTGAATCTGCTTATTTCAGCAAAGAAGCCTACGACAAAGCACTTGAACCTAAAGAATATGTGGTTATTCCAAACGCAACCCATATTGAAATGTATTACAAACCTGAATATGTAAATCAGGCAGTAGAAAAATTAAGCGAATTTTACGGAAAAAACTTGAAAGGGAATAAATAATGTTAAAGAAATTTTTAGCGACAATTGTTTTAAGTACGGCAATAACTTTATGCACTAATGCCGCAGAAGTTCCAAATATTGAACTAAACAACGGAACAAAAATTCCTCAATTAGGACTTGGAACATTTATGCTTGCAGAAGGTGAGGGCGAAAGCGAAGCATATACAGCAGCACTTACAGCACTAAAAGCAGGCTATCGTCATATCGATACAGCTCATGCTTACGGTAATGAAAGAAGTATCGGTCGGGCAATTAAAGATAGTGGAATTCCTCGTGAAGAAATTTGGGTTACATCAAAATTGTGGCCGAGTGAGTTTGGCGAAGGTAAAACCGCAGAGGCGTTTGAAAAAATGCTTAAAAGATTAGATTTAGATTACGTTGATTTAGTTTATGTTCATCAGCCTGTGGGTGATGTTATGGGTGCTTGGAAAGATTTAGAAAAAGCATACAAAGATGGAAAAATCAAAGCTCTTGGTATTTCAAACTTTGATAAAGACGAAAAAGTTTTTGATGAATTTTTTAAGATCGTAGAAGTTAAACCGCAAATTATGCAAATGGAATGTCATCCTTACGCTCAAAGAGAATACTGGCAAAAACGCATTAAAGAACAGAATATGCAGCAGGAAAACTGGTATCCTCTTGGCGGCAGACAAAGTAATGGCTTGATTTTAAAGGATAAAACAATCAATAAAATTGCTAAATCTCACAAAAAATCACCTGCACAAATTATTCTAAGATGGCACATTCAAAAAGGATTTATTACAATTCCCGGTGCAAGCAATCCTGATTACATAAAAGAAAACATTGATATTTTTGACTTTAGCCTGTCTGATAAAGAAATGGAAAAAATTCATAAACTAAATACTGAAAAAAGAATTTTTAACCCGCCTTATGAAGAAACTAAAAAACGTTATTTAGAAACTGTTTTACCGGATTAAGACTTGAGCCTGCCAGGTTTAGGCAGGCTTTTTTCCAAAAACGAGAAAGGAATAATTATGGAAAAGAATGATGAAAATTTACACATATTAAGACACTCTTGTTCGCATATAATGGCTCAAGCCGTGCAAAAGCTGTTTCCGCAGGCAAAATTAGCGATTGGGCCTGCAACTGCTGATGGTTTTTACTATGATTTTGATTTAATTGACGGTCATACTTTTACATCTGAAGATTTAATTAAAATCGAAGAAGAAATGAAAAATATCATTAAACAAAATCTTACTTTTGAAAAATCCGAAGTAAAAGATGTTGAAACTAAAATCGCTGAATTTAAATCAGAAGGCGAAATTTACAAAGCTGAATTATTAGAAGAACACAAAAACGATAATCCGACTTTGTACCTAACTAAAGATAAAGACGGGAATATTTTGTTTAATGACCTTTGCGCAGGGCCTCATATTCCAAATACATCATACATTAAAGGCAATGCAATAAAACTTCTTAAAGTTGCAGGTGCATATTGGCGTGGTAATGAAAAGAATAAAATGTTACAAAGAATTTATGCAACAGCATATTGGAACAAAGAAGATTTACAGGCGTATTTGACTATGATGGAAGAAGCTGAAAAAAGAGATCATAGAAAATTAGGCACACAACTTGATTTATTCTCCGTTAGAGAAGAAATCGGTGCAGGGCTTGCTTTGTGGCATCCGAATTTAGCAATCGTAAGAGAACAAATCGAAAACTACTGGCGAAGCGAACACAGAAAAAGAGGTTATGTAATTGTTCATACTCCGCAAATCGCTAAATCAAAACTTTGGGAAATATCAGGTCATATTGACCATTACAGAGAAAACATGTTTTTCATTCAAAAAGAAAACGAAGAAGATGAGCAATATATTATAAAACCGATGAACTGTCCGTTCCATATCTTGATTTATCAAGCAAACAGACATTCTTATCGTGATTTGCCTTTAAGAATGGCAGAGCTTGGCACAGTTTATAGAAAAGAAAAATCAGGAGCATTGTCGGGTTTAACAAGAGTTCAAGGTTTTACTCAAGATGATGCGCATATTTTCTGCACGCTTGACCAGTTGGTTGAAGAAATAAATGAAATTATTGATTTTGTAAAAGATGCTATGGCAATTTTTAAAATGGAATTTGAAGTTGAACTTTCAACCCGCCCCGAAAGTTATGTCGGCTCTTTAGAAAACTGGGAAAAAGCTGAAGCAGGGTTAAAAGAAGCTCTCGATAAACGTAATATGAAATACGATATAAATGAAGGGGATGGAGCATTTTACGGCCCGAAAATCGATTTCAAATTCAAAGATGCAATTGGCAGGACTTGGCAATGCGGAACAATTCAACTTGATTTCAACCTTCCTGAAAGATTTGGTTTAAAATATCAAGATAAAGACGGTTCAATGAAAACTCCGGTAATGCTGCACAGGGTTGTTTTTGGTTCAATGGAAAGGTTCCATGGTATTTTAACCGAACACTTTGCAGGAGCATTCCCAACTTGGCTTGCACCAACTCAGGTTGCAATTGTTCCAATCTCTAATGAAAAACATATTGATTTTGCAGAAACTGTTTATAAGAAAATGCGTGATGCAGGAATTAGAGTAAAACTTGATGACCGCTCAGAATCAATGAATTATAAAATCCGAGAAAGTTTGCAAGATAAGAAGATTCCTTATGTTTGTGTAATCGGCGATAAAGAAATTGAAACAAACTCTGTTGCAGTTAGAGCACGAGGAATAGGGCAAGTTGGAACATTGAGTGTTGATGATTTCATATCAAAAATTCAAGAAGAAATAAAAAACAAAAGTTACGAATTAACAGTCAAATAACAATAAAAGGATAGAGCAAAACTCTATCCTTTTTTTAATCAAAAATAAATTATTCTACATACAGCATGCATCATGAATTTTAAAAGTCAAAAGAAAATGTAAACATTAAAGAATAATTTTTTGTTTGTTTTGCCCAAAATAGTCAAACCATCTGACCTAAGTAATCAAACCATGTGACTCTTTACATGGATTATGGCGGGTAGTTGTATTATTTGGGAAAGTTGGCTATATATCGGGGTTTGAGGGGTCGGAAATAATCAAACTAAGTGTCAAACAAAACGGTCAAATGACTCTTTTGATGGTCTGACAGGAAGTTGTATTATTTCGGCAACTTGGGTTTTTAACAAGATGCCGCCTATGTTTTAGCCTGTACAGGGTGTTTGACAAATAGTTTGATTATTTTGGCAGTGACCGTTTTGAAATTTTATCAAAAATGCCCTCGATTTTTTGTTTAATATTTCTAAAAAATTAAATTGATACGAAAGTGACACATTAACTTCTACATATTAAAAATAGTACATATTATTTTATAAATTGTTCTTGTATTTTTTCTAAAAACAACTTTGCCGCAGGAGAGAATACTTGATACTTTTTCCAAATTAAACACCAACTCGCATTCATCTCTGTTTTTAGCGGTCGAAAACATAAATTTGAGTCTTTTGAAACATTAACAAGATTGTTTAAAGTAAACATATACCCCATACCCTGTTCAACCATAATTGCCCCGTTATAAAAAAGTGTATAAGTCGCTGCAATATTTAAACTATCTTTTTTACCATTAAACCATCTGTAAAATTCATTGTCAGGTGTAGGTTTTCTATAAACTTTGCGAGATAAAATTAGAGGAAATTTTTCCATATCAGCAAAAGTTACAAAATCTTTTTTTGCAAGTTCTGAATCTTTCCTCATAACAATCCCCCAACTATCTTTGTCAGGCAGATTTATGGCATTATACTTTGATAAATCGGCGGGCTGCATTACTATCCCAAAATCAAGAAGTCCGTTATCAATCTTTTCAACTATATCCTCATGAATTCCGCTATACATGTGAAAGATAATGTTGTGATAATTTTTGTGAATTTTATTCATTAAACTTGCAATACTTTTTATTGCATAAGTTTCGCCGCTTCCAATGTGGACTTCACCTGCAATATCGTGTTTTAGCGAAGAAAATTCGCTTTCGGTTTTCTCAACCATATTTAAAATTTCTTCGGCTCGTTTTCTTAAAATCATTCCTTCAGGTGTCAGGGTAACATTGTGATTTGTTCTGATTAAAAGTTTCTGACCGAGTTCTCGTTCTAAATCTTGCAATTGTCTTGATAAAGTTGGCTGTGTTAAATGCAGGTAATTAGCTGCTCCTGTTATAGAACCTTCTCTTGCAACTGTTAAAAAATATTTTAAAACTCTTATTTCCATCATTTGATAATATGCATTCTAGATATGCTTGTCAAGTATTGCAAGCAATACGATATAAGTATTTGCTATTTCAATAAACATCGTAAATAATAAAAATATTAGTAATGATATTTTGCAAAACTTAAAAGATGCCGGCTGTGATTCAACAATAACAGATAGAGTTATTGTGCTTTTAAATTCAGGTGATAAATTTGCGGCATTAAATTTGCTTGCAAAACACAGAACAGGACTTCTTAATTTGTTGCACGAAAATCAAAAGAAAATCAATTTCTTGATATTTTGGTTTTCAACTTAAAACAAAAAATATAAATTTATAGATATTTATGGATAAAACAGCTTTCAGAAAATTATTTATTTATTGTAATATTTCGCTTGTTTTTGCAGCGTTCATATCAGGTTTGTCTTTTGTTGCTCAAAAACTTGGAATGAATTATGTAGGGCCGTTTACTTTTAATACTTTAAGATGTTTTATAGGAGCAATAGCTCTTTTACCTGCAATGTATTTGTTTTCAACACATCAAAAATGTTCAATAAAAGGCGGAATTTTAGCAGGAATAGTTTTATTCATTGCATTTTCTGTAAACCAATGCTGTATGATATACGCAGAGGCGGGAAAGGCAGGTTTTATTACATCTTTGTACATACTTTTTGTACCGGTTATTGCGATATTTTTGAAACACAAGTTAACTTCAAATGTTATATTAAGCATTTTAATTGCAATTGTCGGTTTGTATTTGTTATGTGCTAAAGGTATCGCTCAATTTGAAATGTGGGATATATTTCTTCTGGTTTCCGCTTTTTTCTTTGCCTTGCATATTATAATCGTTAGTCATTATTCTAAAAAATCCGATGCAATAAAACTTTCCACACTTCAATTTTTAACAGCAGGAGTATTATCATTGCCTTTTATGATAAATGAACAACCGACTCTTGATCTGATTTTAGCAGGATGGAAACCGGTTTTATTTATCGGCGTAATTGTGACAGGAGTCGCTTATACCCTGCAAATCTTTGGACATAAAGCGACAAAACCCGTTATTGCAACATTGATTTTAAGTTCGGAAGCCGTATTTGCGGTACTTGGCGGAGTTTTAATACTTGGCGAAACATTAAGCATTAAAGAAATTATTGGATGTATCATTATGCTCTTTGCCATTGTGCTTTCACAAATCCCAAACAAAGGAGGTAAAAATGAAAAAACAAATAATTAACCAAACATTTGATGAAGAACGTTCTTTGTATAATCTTATTGATAGCGAGGTTTTAAACTGCATATTCGCAGGTGAAGCAGACGGAGAATCTGTTTTAAAAGAATGCAGAGGTGTAGAAGTTAAAAACTGCAAATTTTCTCTACGATATCCTTTGTGGCATGCAAATAAGTTTACCCTTAAAAAATCTTCTATGGATGAACTTACAAGAGCACCTTTGTGGTATTGCGATAACGGAGCAATTGAAGATTGCGATATTACAGGGATTAAATGCCTTAGAGAATGTAAAAATATAGTAGTTAATAATTCCGACATTGCATCTGCCGAATTTGGTTGGCGATGCAAAGGGGCAAATATAACCAATTCAAAAATTGATTCTGTATATTTTCTTTTTGAATCTAAAAATGTCGAGATTGACAATTTGACTATGACGGGTAAATATTCTTTTCAATATATGAAAAATTTGCATATTACAAATTCAAACCTTGATACTAAGGATGCGTTTTGGCACAGTAAAAATATTACTGTTGTAAATTCTATTGTTAAAGGTGAGTATTTGGGATGGTTTTCTGAAAACCTTACCTTGATTAACTGCAAAATCATAGGAACCCAACCGCTTTGTTATTGTAAGAATTTAAAACTAATAAATTGCGAAATGAAAAATACCGATTTGTCATTTGAATATTCCGATGTTGAAGCTACCATAAACGGTCATATAGTTTCTGTTAAAAATCCGAAATCAGGAACAATAGCTGCTGATTCTGTTGGTGAAATAATCAGAGAAGATGCGATTATGAAATGTGATGGAAAAGTTTTATTAAGAGAACAGGAGGTAACAAAAATTGCTTAAAAAATTATCACGACATTTGGCAATATTAATTTTAGCGTTGTTTATATTTCAGAACGGTTTTGTTTTAGCAAAAAATTGTGAGGATAAAAGAATGAAAAAAATAACTCAAACAGCAGGAAGAACTCAATTAGGAGCTTTTGCCCCTGAGTTTGCACATTTTAATGATGATATTTTATTTGGTGAAAATTGGAACAATCAGGATATTGATACTAAAACAAGAAGTATCATTACAATGACAGCTTTAATTTCACAAGGCATAACCGATAATTCTTTAAAATATCACCTTCAAAATGCTAAAAATCATGGCGTAACAAAAGAAGAAGCTGCAGCAATTATTACAAATACAGCTTTTTATGCAGGATGGCCCAAGGCTTGGGCTGCGTTTAATTTAGCCAAAGAAGTATGGAATGAAAATACTCTTGCCCTTACTGAAAAAGATAAATACGCTCAAACCATTATGTTTCCGATAGGTGAACCTAATAATGCGTATGCAAAATATTTTATCGGACAAAGTTATATTGCCCCGATTTCAACTACACAAGTCAAAATGTTTAATGTAACGTTTGAGCCAAAATGTAGAAATAATTGGCATATTCACCACGCAAAATCAGGCGGTGGTCAAATGTTAATTGTAATAGGCGGCAGAGGATATTATCAGGAATGGGGAAAAGCGCCTGTTGAAATGAATCCCGGCGATGTTATAAATATTCCTGCAAATGTAAAACACTGGCATGGAGCAGCATCTGATTTTTGGTTTTCACATATTGCCGTTGAAATTGATGGTGAGGAAACCGAGAATGTTTGGCTTGAACCCGTTACTGATGATGAGTATAATAAATTAAAATAGGAAGTAAAAATGCGATTTTTATTAATACTTACAATTTTATTTTTTATAGGAGGAATTCCAACATTGGCAAATGAAATAGTGCAAGATAACAATAACGGAATGATTGTTAGAATTTCTGAAATTGAAGTTTATCCTGAATATTTGGAAGAATATTTAGGATATGCAAGGGAAGTTGCAAAAGATTCAATAAAAAACGAAAAAGATGTTGTATCAATTTATCCGATGGCTGTGATTAAAGATAATAATTTAATTAGAATTTTAGAAATCTACAAAAATCAAGATGCTTATAAAAAACATATTGCATCCCTCATTTTAGAAAATACAAAGAGGGAACTTTGCATATGGTAAAACATCTTGATTTAGTTGATGCTTATCAGCTTTGTCCCGAAAATTTTGATAAGATATTTAAAAGAGCAAAGTAAGGTTAAAAAGGAGGATAAAAAATGAAGATATTAGTTTTAACAGGAAGCCCAAGAAAAAACGGAAACTCAAATACTTTAGCTGATAATTTTATAAAAGGTGCAACAGAAAAAGGACACAATGTTGTTCGTTTTGACTCGGCATTTAAAAAGGTTCATCCTTGTGCTGCTTGTAATAAATGCGGAATGGATGGTGATTGCATATTTGACGATGATTTTAATTTTGTGAAAGAAAATATTGTTGATTCTGATACGGTAGTTTTTGCAACAGCTATGTACTATTTTGGTATAAGTGCTCAATTAAAAACTGTAATTGATAGATTTTATTCAATCAATGGAAAAATTCATACTCCCAAAAAAGCAGCTTTGTTTTTAACTTATGCCGATAACAGCAAAGTCAAAGAAGATGTAATTAGAAAACATTATAAAGTTTTAACAGATTATTTGGGTTGGGAAGATGTTGCTCAAATTGTTTGTCCGGGGGTTTGGCAAGAAGGTGCGATTAATAATACAGAATATACTAAACAAGCCTATGAATTAGGAAAAAATCTGTAAAAAGGCGCAGAAAATCCTTGCTTTTTTATAATAAATTTCAGATAATAAAATGCAAACATTAACGTAAAGTTGCATTATTTATGTTGCCGAAATAGTCAAACTATCTGTCAAGAATAATCAATTCATGTGTCCTTTTGCAACTTTCTCGTCGGCAAAGTCTCCGGGCCCAAATATTAAGATAGCTTCCGAACATGGAAGCTTTTTTCATGCCCGTTCGGCATGGAAGCCCTTAGTCTTTTATAAGTTTATACTAAATCTATGCCCTTGGGTGAGCGTGCTCGTATACGGTTTTTAGTCTTTGTATTGATACATGGGTGTAAATTTGTGTATTTGCAATGCTTGAATGGCCTAAAAGTTCCTGCACAACCCTTAAATCAGCACCATTTTCAAGAAGCCTTGTTGCAAAAGAATGCCTAAAAACATGCGGAGTCACTTTTTTTGAAATTTCTATGTGGTTAAGTACTTCCTTGAGCGCTTTTCGAATACTTTGGTTTTGCAGCCTATAGCCGTTATGGTTTATAAAGACAGGGCTTGATGGGGCTTTATCTGTTTTACATATTAAATCAGAAACATTTTCAATGTAATACTCAAGAGATTCTTTAGTTCTGTTTGGAATTAAGACTATTCTTTCCTTTGCGCCCTTGCCATAAACTGTTATTTCATTTTGATTTAAGTTCAAATTTTCATAATTCAGTCCGGACAATTCGCTTATTCGCATGCCAGAAACCCACAATAATTCAAATATTACACGATTTCTATATCCTGCTGGCGTTGAAATTTTTACATTTGTTAAGATTGTTTCAACTTCATCATCAGATAAAAAATTTGGCAGACTTTTAGTTCTTTTTGGGCCCTGCACAGTGTCTGTCGGGTTAAAATCAATTATTTCTTCTCTGTATAAAAATTTGTAAAATGCCCTGATTGAGGCAATTTTTCTTGCAACCGTAGTTTTTGTATAATTCAATTGGCCGATAAAATAAATGTATTCGCTAAATTTTTTTGTATCAATTTCTTTAATATCAGCTTCGTTTACCCATATTAAAAACGTCAAAACATCAGCCTGATAGGCTCTTATAGTGTGGGATGAAAAATTTTTTTCACTTTTAAGATATTCTTCAAAACTGTTTAAATATGATTTAGATTTTTGATTAACGCCCATAAAAAATTACCTGTTTTACTTAATTATACAATTTTTAGAGAAAATTAATATAAATCAAGTATTCTAAATTGTAAAAAAAATATTATGATGGTGTTAAATAACCCCATATTTAAGTTATTATACTCATGACAAAAATTTGGATTTCATAAAAATTGCAAAATAACTTTGAAAGTTTAAATAATCTTGAAGATCATATAAGAAAATCGTCCGTAGTTCAGGAAAGAACCGGACTTGTTGCCGTATATATGTATAAGCAGTTTTTAGATTTTCAAAAATCCACCCATAATACTGCTGAAACATTTATAAAGATAACAGATATTATGGAACAGGTTGCAGAATCATTAAAGCAATCATTTAGTGTTAGAAACGTTCCTGCAAACAATATATATGTAAGTGTTGATTCCACAAAAACAATTGCCACAATCAATATTTTATGGCATACAATAAGCTTTACAAACAGGTTTAATGCTTCTCCAAAGGCAATTCCAAGAGAAAGCCAGCCGCCATTATTTTGCGGAAGAATTTTTGCCCTGAATGGCGATTATAACGTACTTATGAAGGATGCGCATGATGCTGACAGCCAAATGAAAGTGCTTTTAGATAATGAGGTTGCATCTCTTTATGTACCTGCTGAAAAGAATCAGAGTGTGATTATGACAATACGCCATAAAGACAACCAGGAGCATTTTTTATCACATGTTGATGCGCCAAGAGACTTTCTTTTAAAGGTTATAGAAATTATTTGTGCCGGCGGGCAATTCCACGAACAAAAGTAAAATCTAATTTGGGCCGAATTAGCAATGTTTTACAGCTTGTTCTTGTTTTTTCAGCATTATTTAATAAACAATGCCATTGTTGCGTCAGAAAAAACTGCACACGTTAAAGATAAAACCGGGTTAATCTCACAGATTTTAACGCATCTTAAATATACTCAAAGCTGATTATCCCTGTTGTATAATTTGAACGGGCATAAGTTTTCTTATAACCAAAGGGCAAAAGCCTTTATCTTCTTCTTTTTTAGGCTCAATTAATTTTTGAATTTCTTTTTTGATTTCATCACTTAATGGATTAAACTCTGAATAAACAGGGTCAAAATAATCAAATTCAAATTCTTTGTTTTCCATAAATACTTCCTTTGTCATCTTTTTCTTATATTTAATGTGTCGTCCATGCCTTTTAAAAACTTTATTTAAAAGAGCTGATTCAACTTAATTTTTTACAAATCGTAACAATAAAATAAATTAAAAATCACAAGGAGCTTAAATTACGTACTTTAATAATCTTTTAGGCAATAAAAAGCAAGCTGCAAACAAAACTTGTCGTTACTTAATTTTATTATTCTTAGCTCTTCAATATGGAAATATACTAAAAAGCGGCACCAATTGAGGTGCCGCAAATAAAAATTTTATTTTATAAATCACATCAACATATCATAAGATTCTGAACTTGCCGCATCGGCAGCATACATAGCGTTTATTTCATTATAAAGGGTCATTAATTTTTGACTGGTTTCAGTATAAATTGTTTGTTCATCTGCAAAATTCATTTTCATAACACCAAGAGCTTCTACAATATCCTGATTTTTATTCTTTAACTCTGTTAAAACCTTTGACGCAGCAGCATACATGGGGTTCTCGGAAAGCTGTGACTGCACATAAGCATCCATATTGTCACCATGTTCTATAGGGTTATATTTTTTCTCAGTTTGTGCAACAAGTCTTTCTAAAATACCTTGCTGTTCGCTCATTTGCATATAAAGCATCTCTTGCTCTGCTGCCTTTGTCTGCATATTTTGCTGTATTTCAAGAAGTCTTTTTTCTGAATCAGCAACTTGTTTTTGTGTATTTTCAAACTCTGATAATTTATTTGATTCATTATTTGTTTTTTGTCCGTCAGCTGAAACAGTACTTTTAGAATTTGAGGCTGCGGCTGCAGGATTATCTGATTTATTTGCAGTTTTATCCGAAGAAGCTTTGTCAAATAAATTAGCAGAAGTGTTTGTTTTTTTGTTTGTATTGTCTGTTGCTAATTTATTTGTATTGAGTGTGTTTGTCAAATTTAGAGAATTTACCGCCATTATTTTTTCCTTTCAAATATCGCCAAGTCATGTTCTTTCGTTAATATAATCGGCTTAAAACAATAAAAACTTTAAGAAAAAGGTTGATTTGTATATTTATGTTACAATTAATTTTATACAAATTCCCAAACTTTTCTTTAAAAAATATAAAATTATGAAAATAAAGACTAAAAATACCAATGAAACACAAAAACTTGCTCAAATATTTGCGCAAAACCTTACAGAAGAAGGGGCTTTTGTATCATTATTTGGCGACATTGGTGCTGGAAAAACAGCTTTTGTCAGGTTTGTATTAAAAAACTTGGGCGTAAAAGAAAAAATCACAAGCCCAAGCTTTGTAATATTAAACGAATATAAAGGCGCAAAAATGCGCTCAAATGAGATGTCTGTTTATCATTTTGACTTATACAGGCTTGAAAATGAAGGTCTTAAAACCATAAAAGAAGAACTTAGAGAGTATTCTAAAGATGGTGTTTTAACCTTTGTTGAATGGGCGGATTTTGGTGCAGATGAACTTCCCTATAACAGGCTTAACATCAAAGTTTATTATGAAGAAAATAATTATGATGATACAAGATATTATGAATTTGAACCTGTGGGCGAAAAATATGAAGTTTTGGTACAAAAAATCAAGGCAGAGTTTAATAAAGAGGGATTAAAATGAATATTTTAGCTTTTGATACAACCCTAAATAAAACGTATATAAGCCTTTTAATTAATGATAAGATTGATTCAAAAATTTTTGAAACAGATACAAAAAATTACCACAGCGCTTATTTAATTTCAGGCATAAAAGAAATTTTAGAAAATAATAATGCAAAGCTTCAAAATATTGATTTAATGGCTGTAAACAAGGGTCCTGGAAGCTTTACAGGAATTCGCGTCGGGGTAACTGTTGCAAAGACTATGGCAAAAGAGCTAAATAAAAATGTTGTCGGCATTAATTCACTTGATATTTTGTATAAAACCTATGAAAACATTAATCCGGATATTATTCTTGACGCCAGAAAAGAAATGTTTTATTTCAGGAATAATAACAAAATTGAACTTATTCCTTATAATGAAATCTTAAATCATATAACTAAAAACCACATTATATGTGACACTTCTGCCATTGCACACTTAAAAACTTTGCAAGACAAGTCAAATGATGATAAGTATTTCTCCAAACAAGCACCAGACAAGGATTTGACGCTAATTAATTTTGAAGAAGATAATGTAAATCTTTCAGGGTCGTTGATTAAGATTGCAAAAAAACAATTTGAAACTACGGGACATACAGATAGAGAGAGCTTTTTGTGGCACAACCTAAACCCTATGTATATTCAGCCTCCGCCAATCCATGGAAGATAATATTAATCACGTTTAAGACTATCGAAGCTTTTAAACAAGGACAAAATAATTGCCATAAAAGCTTTACTAGAATATATTTAAAAAATTTATAACTCGCAAAAAGACTTTTTACATTAAACAACAATTGAATTTTGAAACAAATATTATAAAACTATAAAAACTGTCTTCAAATCCAAAGCCGATACAGGTGCTAAAAGGGAAGGTAAGCCAAGACCAAAACACAAGAACGCAACAAACAAAGGTTAGAGGGCGCACCGAAAAGGCAGGTGTAACTGTACAAAGTGCGCCAGCACAAGCTTGGCCACCAAATATACTATTATATAAGGCAAAGTAAACCCCGCCCGTAGCATCAGGCTTATGTGTCCATATATACTGAGGATAACAAGCATTAATCCAGTTAGGAACACCGGCGCCAGTACAGCCCACAGCAGTAGTGCACCGCACAGAGCCCGCAGAATGCTCGTCGCACAGCGTGGAATGGTACTCTACACAAAGATAATGCACGCTAGAACCATTCACAAAGCCACTGCACAGCGCACCGAAAAGGGAAATAAAGCAGTGTAATACCACGTACTATAAACTCCGCCTGCCAAATGGCCTCTATGATAGTCTGAGCCTGCTTGAAAAGTGCTGCTCCATAAATCAAACGGCACGCACCTATTATCAGCAGAGCCCAAACACAAGCTCCAGCCGTTATCACACTGTACAGAGCCTGCTATACTCCAGTCGCACAGCTGTCGATTCACTTACTCCACTGTAAAACTTGACGTACATCTTGAAAGCTTGCATATAACAGCACAGCAGCAAAGCTGTCTTAAAGGTGGTTAGCTTGCTTTCGCTAGTCAACTTTTCTTTTCAACAGGGGCTTATATAGCTACAAACCAGCTACAAAGCCTGGACACAGCGTGAAAGCCTCGCACATAAAAATACCGCAGAGTGCGCTGGCGTCAAAACTACCGCCAACCGAGAGAATAGGCCGCGCAACAGTCTGCAAACAGGCAACAGCAATAAAACAGTGACAGCAGTCAAGTGCTATAAGGTGGCTTCGCCACCGGCACGCCAAATGCATACAAATAGGCGAGGAGCAAGAGGCGCACCGAAAAGGCAAAGGTATTAGTACGTATCAAGCTTGTACTAAAACTGCCGCTAATAAGCTCTTGGTTATAATAACTGCTATCGCCTGCGAACCGAGAGGACCACAACGGGTACGGGTAGCAGTAGTCTTTACCCCAGTCTATGCCAGCAGCAGCGCCGGAACAGCCGCCAAAGTGCCGTAATAAGTAATATAAATACCATACCAAAATACTATAATCAGCTCTATATCTTGCCATTAGATAAAATACTACCCCAAAACCTTGACACAACGCACCGAAAAGGCAAGGGTGTCATTATAGAGAAATAAGCCATACGAGCCGCTAACAACCCTGGCACTCCAATGCTTACCTGACTCTTGGGCAGGGGACCAAATGTACATAGCATAACAATTATTGGCATCCCCGTACAAACCATCTGCAGCGCCCGCACAGGCGCCCCAATTAGTCATACACTGCACAGAGCCTGCTGTGTTCCAGTCGCACAGCTGTCGATTCACCTGCTTCACTATAAAACTTGACATTTAGTCACTGCTTGCTCCTTGCACTATATGTAGTTTTGGCGAGCGCGTCCTTGCTCATCGCAAGTCTGCTATCGCCCTTGGCTGCGGTACGCTGCTTGTTCCTCGCCATAAACGGGCGCGCGTCCTTGCTCATCGCAAGTCTGCTATCGCCCTTGGCTGCGGTACGCTGCTTGTTCCTCGCCATAAACGGGCGCGCGTCCTTGCTCATCGCAAGTCTGCTATCGCCCTTGGCTGCGGTACGCTTTCCAAAAGGAGTCATGCATTGTTTGAGTCGTATATAAGCAATTCTAAACAGTCTGTAAGTCTCTAAATAACAACTTTTCTCCAGACTTCATATCCGGCACACAGTGTGCTTAAGGTCCCTAAAGAGAGCGGTAAGAGGCGCACCGAAAAGGCTTGTACTATAGGACAACGTCCTGAATCAGTGCATACCCAGGGATTAAGAGAGGCTGCACACAAATGAAATCCTTGATAGTAGCCATCACCTCTCGGGCTTGCTGACCATATATGGTTAGTAAAGCAGTCATCATCCCAGGAAAAACCCGGAGCAGCGCCGATACAACGGCCCGGCGAATCCTGACACTGCACAGAACCTGCCGAAGCGTGATCGCACAGCATGCGGCAGTAGAGATATGCTCTATAAGGAACGACAAAGTATGCAAACATACACATAATAGCCCAAAGTCTGGACACAGCGTGAAAACCTCTGATACAAATAAATAACAGAGTACGACAACCTGAAAACTACTGCTAAACAGGGCACTGTGCCGTACAACGGGCTATAAACCAGCAGCATCAAGCAAAGCAGCGCACCGAAAAGGCAAGAGAAACGGGACAATAGCCTACTGCACACGCATCAACAAAATTAACAGGGCCGCCAAGCAGCACTGGTGACCAATACACCCCATCCGACTGCGGACTGGCAGACCAAAAATGGCTCGGGTAGCAGTTATTAGGCCAAAGTGTACCATAAGATGCGCCCGCACAGCCGCCGCCGCGCACGTAGCACTGTACAGAGTCTGCAACATTAAAGTCGCACAGCAAGCAACTGTAAATTATCCAAAGACATGGAGCAAACAGAGTATAACAAGCACTATGTATGCAGCTAAATGTAATATACGGCATAACATCAAAGCCTGGACACAGCGCACCGAATAAGACATACGCCTGTGAGGGCCTCCCGGACTATCGTAAAAATGTCCACCATCCAAGTAGTGCCCGCGATAATAGTCTGCCTGTGTATTAGGCGTAGAGGACCACATAACATACGGGTAGCAGTTGCCATCGTTAGCGCCCGAACAGCCTTCCATTAAGCGTCTGCCGGCCGGCTGCATTGACAAAAAATTTAACAAAATACCTGTGCAAACCCAAAGACACAGCGTGAAAGCTTATTCCTAAAGGGCATATAACCTATACCATATTTGAAAACCCGCATATAGTAGAGAAGACCGGCGTGAAACACCCTGAAACCCCGGCTATAAACGACAAGCAGAGGGCTAAGTGTACTGGAACAAAAACCCCTGCCGACTTCGACACTATGTGAGCTTAGTCCATACGAAAGCGCGAGGAATAAGCAACGCACCGAAAAGGCATAGGTAGGAGGGCGAAGCAGGCTGCCAAAACTCCCCCTCACAAGCTCCACATTATAATAACTCTCATCATCCAAGGGACTTCCTGACCAAACAGGATAAGGGTAGCAAGCACCAGTGTCAGCGCCCGCACAACCGCCAGGACCCCAGTCACACCGCACAGAGCCTGCAGTACAGACGACGTATGGAAAGTACAACAAACCAATGCGCAAACCCAACCACAGCGCACCGAAAAGGCATAGGTAGGAGGATTATACCTGTGCAGCGGGTCAGCAACCTTCCCGCCTGACAGGTCAGTATAATAGTAATACGAGCCATCAAAGTAGCTATCCCAGAAATGATTAGGGTAGCAGTGGCTCGCTGCTGCGCCCGCACAGCCTCCATCCCCTCTTGAGCACCGCACAGAGCCTGCAAAATGCTGCAGTATAAGAATATAAAGACGGACCAAAACTGCTTAAGACAATAAGCGTAACATATCCACCCGACACAGCGTACGGTAACTGAGGGTACCAAGGTGGCTCTGCCACCGTGTCCGCAAAATATATACAAATAGGGCAAGAAGGAAGGAGCGCACCGAAAAGGCATACAAATAAGAACAGCCAAGCGAGCTACCGCAAGGGTCAGACCTAAAAACACCAGAAAGAAGCGCATAGTCATAATAAACACTGCCCCCAACACTCATGCCCGACCATACATCTTCCGGGTAGCAGTTGCTCGCTGCAGCGCCCGCACAGCCATTATAGTATGGGCTGCACTGCACAGACAGCCTTATAGACTAACCAATACGGCAGCACGCCTATAAGGCTATGACGAGAAGCTAAATAAGTCCATACAAAACATACAGTACAAATCCACAGAGAGTCTATGCCTAACCTTACACCATAGAGCATACACAGCGCACCGAAACGCCGCGGACATAATCTATGGCTTCATAGTGAATAACACCCGACCATAAAAACGGCCCCTGATAGACTCCCTCTGAAGCCTTTGCGCTGGACCACACGTGATACGGGTAGCAAGCGTCAATCCATGCGCCCGCACAGTGATTATACCGCTCTTCACACTGTACAGAGCCTGCCGCACCATGATCGCACAGCTGTAATGCATTCTGGAAGCAAAACCAAGACTGCTACAAAAACATAGTGAAAAGCTTCAAAACCAACAGAGCCGCGCCAAAAAGACACAGAACAAACAAGTATAAGAAGGAACGCCAAGGTAACCCCACCCTCATACCTGCAAGCCATACGAACCGCAAGAAGTAAGCAGCGCACCGAAAAGGCAAAAGAAGGTACGTATGAAAGAATATCGAGCGCGGAATGCAGCCAGGCATCAAAATACACACCCGAAGACTTCTCCGAGCCCGACCATACGTGATACGGGTAGCAGTGGCTATCCCAGATAAAACCGGGAGCTGCGCCCGCACAGCCGCCATAGTGTATACTCTAAAGTATAGAAGATATAGTATAAAACAACCTTACCCCAGAAAAATGAAGCAAAGGTTTACGACAAAAACTGCCGCAACAATGCTAAAACACTTAACCGGATAAGAAAACCCCGCTAATACAAACAACGCCAATATAACAGCGCACCGAAAAGGCACTTCCTCTGGGCCAACTGCTAGTACTCAATTTCCCGGTGTTTAACCAATACCGCCAATACTGAGAGCTAGACGTATAGCCACCCCACAAAATATAAGGATAGCAATCATTAAGGTATCCGCCATCAGCACCGGCGCCCGCACAGCCGCCAACAAAAGGGTAGCACCGCACAGAGCCTGCAATATGGGCGTCGCACAGTAATACAAAACTGACATTTAACAACCCCCTGGAACAGAAGTACCAAGCTAGCCTCTAAAGCCAGAGACAGCGCACCGAAAAGGCAAAGGTAGTGGCAATTATCTGCTGACGCCAGACCCCTGTATCTAAGTGCCAGTCATAGTAATCGCTACCGGAAGACAAAGTGCCTGACCACATATGCTTCGGGTAGCAGTAGTTAGCATCTGTGCCAGGGCAAAGCGGCGCACTCTGGCACTGCACAGAGCAACCTGTATGCACTTCATGCACTTGACTTGTGTAGTATAGAATACAGCAGTAAAGCACTGTCTGAGGCTCAACATACCTTTTATATATGAACTTCCTTACTATAGTGCGCAGGGCTTTATAAAGGCAAACCAGTAACAAAATAATACTACAGCCCAAACAGCGACATTACATAATAAGGACATAAATACAACGTAAAACCCTCATATAGCCAGGATAACAGCCTATACATAAAGCCGAAAGCCAATACAAATAACAACTTTACGCGTATAACCTGCCAGAAATAGCCGCCGCCAAAGCAAAGCCTGACAAGCAGCGCACCGAAGCGGCAAAGCCTGGCGTAGTCTTATACTCAACACCAAGTACACCGCTGTTAAGTGCAAAGTCTCTATACTGCGTGCTAGTATGAGTCTCAGCCCAAACCGTACTTGCATAGCAATAGCCTTCATCGTAGGTACCTGCCGCCGAGCCCGCACAGGCATTAAGCCCGACGCACTGCACAGAGCCGCTTGGTGTATATGTGTCGCACAGCACCTAGAACGTATAGCTTAAACCCTCACGTATGAATAGCTTCGTCTCACCTTAAAACATATGTATATGCAATAAGGTGCAAACATATGTATAACAGGACAAGCCTCTAAACAAACTGTGGCATAGATAACGATAGGGACATACTTAACATAAAAAATGCTGCTATGAATAGACTTCACCAGAAGATATAGGACTTAGGACAAGAGTGCTCAAGCATTACACGGACATCAAGCCTAAGACAGTGTACCACAGCCGAACGCGCCAACAGGGCTTAGCACCGTGCGAGTGTAAAACCATACAAAAACGCGAGCAGCGCACCGAAAAGGGATAGGTGATACTGCAACCAACAACACCCTTGCAGTTATCTGGCACAAAACTGCCAGCACTAAGTGCGTAATCGAAGTACAGCGGTGTATTCTTTACAGTGGAAGACCAAATACCATTTGGCCAGCAGGCGTCAGTATTTGAGCCCACACAGCCGCCAGAGCAGCGATAGCAGCATACACGTATATACGCGAGCAAGCCTTAAACAACAAGCCCGGGCTTTGAACAGGCTTATGCACTACTAAACACTGCCAATACATATACTTCAAACCCAAAGTAAACAGCGCACCGAATGGCTATTAGCATAAGGGTACAAGCCACTGCCAAGATCGCCTGTATCAAACCAGGAAGCATAACGCGAGTCTCCAGAAACAGTACTTGACCATACGTGGTGCGGGTAGCAGTAGCCATTACTAGAACCCGCACAGCAAGTGCAGAGTACTATAGACAAGCCGTAATAAATAAACTGCCCGCATAAAACTGCTGCAAATAACTTCTAAACCTATACAGCGCACCGAAAAAGCATAGGCAGCGACACGGCCTGCACCTCCAACAGTACCACTACTCAGCCAAAAATCCTTATAGCCCGCAGTACTACTTATTAATGAGCCTGACCAAAAGTCACCCGGGTGGCAGTAGCTGCCGCTAGCACCCGTACATGCGCCACCCCTTGTGCTGCAGCGCACAGAGAGCTAGAAGACAGTACTCTAAAGCTCATAGACGCAGTAAAAAGTACTAAAACCAAATACAAGAGAAAGTACGAGAGTACACCTTCAAATACAGGGGCCATATGCCAAGACAACAATACCAAGCTCAAAAAACCCAATACTAGTTTAGTATACAGCGCCGAAGCAGCGCACCGAAAGCGCAAAAATAACGGAGTGGCCTGCACTTCCATAGTACTCATAAAAACGACCGCCAAGTAAATCATAGCTAAAACTATGACCCACAGAGGCTTCTGAGCCAGACCACACAGAATAAGCATAGCAGCTGCCTTCATACGCGCCCGCACAGGCAATAGGCCCGCACTGCACAGAGACGGCTTTATATAAACAACAGACCCGCATACGCTTTAAAGCCTTAGACACAAGCACCGAAAAGGCATAGGTGGAGGCTGAAACCTGTACATAAAAACGGCCGCTGTCAAAAGAATAGTCATTATAGCTCTGCCCATACTTAAAATCAGACGCCCATACCGCCTTCGGCCAGCAAACACCCGGGTCCATGGCAGGGGAAGAGCCCGCGCAGCTGGCCGCATGAGAGCACTGCACAGAGCCTGCTAACCTATGTATACAGTATACTCCAGGATAGCTGTACTTACCTGCTGGACCTGTAAAGCTCGACAGTTAGTCAACTTCTTTTAGCGGAGCCATACACGGCTATATATACAGACGCAAGGCACTAAACTCTCTTCTAAGCACTACAGGCTCACCAGGCCGCACTAGAAAAGCAGACACCTCCACCCGCGACAGTGTAAAGCCTGCTTGGCTGCAGCCTGCAAATAAGAAGCATACAGCAAACGCAAGAGTAAACGCACCCTGCACGGCAAGAATACATTGACTAGGTAATGACTAAAAACAAGACTGTAAACAACCTAATAAAACTTGCAAACCGCAAGAGCAAACAAAGCCTGCAAGACAAACAGCGCACCACACAGCCTGAGACTGCCAAAGTGGCTCAACTGCCACACGCGCTAACGCCATATGAAAACGCGAGGAGAAAAGAGCGCACCGAAAAGGCAATCTCAGGCCCATGTGACTCCTCACCAAAAGCACCTCCGATTAACGTCCCACTATAGTATGGACTGCCAGAGGAGACATAACCTGACCATAAGTGACTAGCATGGCACCAGCTGTTAGTAGCACCGGCACACCCATTACCCGAAGGCGCACACCACACAGAGCCTCTGCCTGCAGTATAGTCGCACAGCTGTAAGAGTATAAAGTACCTACAGCAGTATATAAAGCAAATAAAACCTGCAAAGCCCCAAACACAGCGCACCGAAAAGGGTCGGTATATCTCATAAGCCAGAGAAACACCCAGAGAATGGCCGAAATGTCCGGAAACAGGAATACTGCCTGAAAACCCTCCCCAGATAACATGCGCATAACAAACCGGAGGAGTGGCACCCATACAGCCGTTAGTGAGCCCATCACACCGCACAGAGCCTGCCTGTATCTGAGCGCACAGCTGTAAAGTGCACTATGCTGCATAAAACCACCAAACAGCAACTACATAAGCCAAAACAAGCCATGGCTTCTATCCTATCTGCAGTAATGCACCCACTCTTAGAGAATATACAGGTAATAAGACAGTACAAACAGAAGCACAGCTTGAAAACAAATCCTGTCAAGGCCCAATAACACCGGCTAAACAAAGCTTCCGCGCACCGAAAAGGCAAGGACGGGACCGTGCTGCTCCTGAGCAAAAGCACTGGTAATTAAAGCCCTGATATAGTAGAGGTCATCAGACTGTGGACTCACAGACCACAAATGACTAGCATGACACCAGCTATTGCCTGCCCCCGCACAGCCATCACCCGAAGGAGCACACCGCACAGAGCCTCTGCCTGCAGTATAGTCGCACAGCTGCAAACAACAGCAAAGCAGCACACAAAGCAATAGAATATATCCAAGCCTAAACACCAGCGCACCGAAAAGGCAATAGGCTTGTCATACTCAGCTCCCACACCCAAGCCTCCGTAATTAAGATGTCCAGAAGCGGGAAAGCTGCCGCGTGGAACACTTCCCCATACAACATGTGCTAGACATGCTCCCTCAAGACCACTTCCTTTGCCTGCGCCTGCACACCTGCCTGCGCTTATACACCGCGCAGAGCCTGCTAGCTCGTGGTCGCACAGCTGCAAACCAAAGTACCGCACCAATAATCAAACTAAGAAACACAAAACCACACGCCAGGCCTATAGACAAAGAACGCACCGAAAAGGCCCAGTGAACAGAACAATAGCCCACGCCACAGGCGCCTTCAAAATTCAAGACACCACCATACAAATATGGAGCCCAAAGCTTGCCATCCGACCTGGCCGTAGCTGACCAGAGAAGATAGGGATAACACCAGTCATTGCTAGAGCCAGAACAGCCGTCAACCCACTCAAAGCACCTTATAGAGGCACCCAAAACCTCGTCGCACAGCAGCAAGTACAAGCAAAAATACCAAATACTCTCCAAACTAGCTACTATGGGGCTAACCAGAAAAAGTATGCAGAGCTACCTGTGAAATCCGGCAAGAAACCGGCTGCCCACTCCGCCAGCATAGCTTGCGAACTTTTCATGCAAAGGTTTACAGGACTGTGTATATACTAAACAGTGTGCAGCGTAAAAACGTGTGGTTAAAAGGTTTTCAGCCTATATCAGGCCGGAAAACCCGTATCTTTAGCGGCAAAACTACGTGCAGAGTACTTCAAATCCTGGCTGCAAAAGGCATACCAAAAAAGGCAAAGCGCACCGAAAAGGCCCTGGTACAAGAAGTGGCATCAGTGCGCAGCACACCCTGATGAAGCCAGAAATCCCAATAGCTACTACCCGCACTAAAAGTGTCTGACCACAGCGCATAAGAATGGCAGCCATCATAAGCGCCCGCACAGCGTCCGGAATTCAGACACTGCACAGAGCCTGCATACTACAATAAGGCGTCACACGCTAGAAACCCTGCCCCGCCTAAGGAAAACCGACCTTAAAAGTACAGCAAAATATTCTATAGAGAAACAGCAAAGCTATACCTAAACACCAGGGTGCTGCCCAAACCTATAAAGCAACCGTATGTACAGTAAAAACCGTGCTACAGAAAGCTGCCAAACAACATGATAAAACATACTAAAAGCCAAAACGCAAGACTGGCGGCACCGAAAAGGCATAGGTGGAAATATAGCAGGCACCAGTGAAACCATCACCGCCTAAAGTGTGGTCTAAATAACACTCTTTGCCAACAGAAAAAGTACCGGACCAAAGATGCGGCGGGTAACAAGCCTGATAGTCTGCACCTGCACAGCCTCCATAATAAGGACTGCACCGCACAGAGCCTGCAACAGTCCAGTCGCACAGCTGTAAGCACCTATACTCTTAAACCGTAGTCTATAAGCAGACAGAAGCTGAAAACCAGGCGTATGAAAATACCCGTCAAATACACTGAAAGCCTGCAAGACAGACAGTGTGCCACACAGCCTGAGACTGCCAAAGTAGCTCAACTGCCACACGCGCTAACGCCATATGAAAATGCGAGGAGAAAAGAGCGCACCGAAAAGGCAAAAAAACTACTTCTCTCGCCCTGCCCAAAAGTGGTGTCAAGCCAGCCTGTAACGCTCATACTCCCGCCGCCCTTGCCTGACCATACATGAGACGGCCAGCAATCTCTGGCTCCGCCATCACAGAGGCCAGAACGCACACCACACCGCACAGAGCCTGCCACATTGCCGTCGCACAGCCCTGTATCAGGAGACAGTGCAACTACCAGCTAATTAGCATCTTTAAACATACGCCAGCTTAAAAACACACGCAAGCAGCAAAGCTGCCTTAATGTAGCAAACCATGCCTGCAGCAACCTCCTCATACAAACCCTCTATAAGAGAGGTGCAGCTGGCAAAATAAACTATACGCCCGGCACAAAGCCCTAAAACGCACTGCAGACGCGGATAAACACGCTATGCTGTCAAACATTAAAGCCAAATAATAGACAGACAGCGCACCGAAAAGGCAAGAGAACTCGCGCAGTAACCGGTATGACAAGCACCTGTAAAGCTCACTCTGCCAGTGTATAAACCCAAAGGAGCCCACCATACGCCGTCAAAGTGTGCTGAGCCTGACCACGCAATATACGGGTAGCAGTTATTTGGCCAGCTTGTACCGATAGCAGCGCCAGGACAGCCGCCAGAACGTACACTGCAGCGCACAGAGCCTGCATGAGCACTAGCACTGTGAATCCTGTACATATATGGTAAAAAACTACAGCCCTTCTAAAACAAAGCCATCTGGCACACAGCGCACCGAAGCAGCAAAAGATACCGGACAGTAGCCGCTGCCGCAAGCATTAAGGATGCTAAACCACCCTCTGCCAAAATACGGTACCCAATACCAAGCATCACAGTGCAACTTAGAAGACCATAAATGATAAGGGTAGCACACACCGGCCCAATCCGTGCCAAAAGACGAACCCACACAGCCGCCAACCGGGGCACACTGCACAGAACCTCTAACCCCTGATACGCACAGCGCGACAAAAAAAGCAAGGGATATATGCAGCACGCCAGGAAGGTAAAACATATGCAGCGGCAAAAAACCAGCCCATCAACCTGAGCATCCTTATAAGTCAAAAACATATGCGCCCCAAAACCTAAAACAACAGCGTACCGAAAAGGCCCGGGTGCAGGCGCTCGCATCGGTATGTATACTGCCTTGAGTAAGCCAGAAATCCCAATAGTTAAGACTTTCACTAAGACTAGAGGACCAAAACTGATAAGGATGGCAACCATCAGCAGAGCCCACACAGGCGCCTGAATTAAGGCACCGCACAGAGCTGTAGTACCTACGCATATCGCACAACTGCAAGCCCTTGTATATTCTAACAGCTCGTCTGTCATACTTCAAAAACTTCCTAGCGATATACCGCATAACTGTAAAACATAGTACAGTAACCAAACCCAACAGCCACAGCGCACCGAAAAGGCATAGGTTGAAACGTATGATTTAAAAAGAAGAGTGCCCTGTTTCAAATAGAATCTATAATATTTTCCACTACTGCTTGTGCTAAGCCAATGCTCCGCTGGCCAGCAACTGCCATCTATGGAGCCCGCACAGCCATTGTTCCTTAGTGCGTCGCAGCGCACAGAGCCGTAACCTGCAATGTAGTCGCACAGCTGTAAACCGGCTGCAGCAAAATATTAAGCGTCTAGAAGCTCAAAAAACCCGTGTACTGCAAAAACCATATATAAAATACCTCTAAAACCCTTGTATAACAAAGCCACAGCGCACCGAAAAGGCTCTTGTCAAAGATGTAGCGTCCGTGTGTAAAATACCATCTACAAGCCAGTAATCCCAATAGCGATTATCCAGATAAAATGTATACGCCCACAGAGCATGGGGAATACAGCCATCATGAGAACCTGCGCAACCGCTGCCAGACCACCACTGGCACTGCACAGAGGCTGCAGTATTCATATCGCACAGCTGTAAAACAACTAAGCCACGCACAGCGCACCGAAAAGGCAAGAGAAGGTTCATACGAAAGAATATCGAACGTGGAATGCAGCCAGGCATCGAAATAGACACCGGACGACTTTTCTGAGCCCGACCACACGTGATACGGCCAGCAGTAGTCACCGGCAGCGCCCGCACAGCCGCCACTCCGACTGTCGCACTGCACAGAGCCTAAAACAACAGCGCACCGAAAAGGCAGGAAGAGTGCTATGCTGCATATCTCCTACGCTTCCATTCAGGAAAAATATATCACTGCATACCCCACCAGCCAAACACGGGCCCGACCAGGTATGATACGGCCAGCAGGAATCTCTATGCGAGCCGGCACAAGCGCCTGAATTAAGGCACTGTACCGAGCCTGCAGCATTAGCGTCGCACAGCAATTAAGAAAGCTGCTTATACATTATATACTTAAAATGCAGTCATAGTAAAATACGCAGCCCAAGGGGCACAACACTAATCAAAACCAAAAGAAAGACGATAACGGTATACAGCGCACCGAAAAGCTCAAAAGTCCGCTACAGCCACCTCCTGAGTGACAACCGTCATCAATCAGTCTGCCAGAATTGAGTAATCCTGTGTGGAATACAAAGTCTGCAGAAAGGGAAGAAGACCAAATGCTGCGCGGGAAACACCATCCATCCTGCGATAAACCTCCGGCAGAGCCCGCACAGTATTTGCCCTCAGTGCACTGCACAGAGCCTGCTGCACGGGCATCGCACAGTCTGGAAAAAGTATACTCCAACACCAAAATTAGCTAACAGCGCACCGAAAAGGCATGGGTATAAGGGCAATAGCCCGCGCCACAAGAACCGTATAAAGCAACACTCCCACCGGTAAGCTGCGGCGAATAAACATCAGCAACCCTGGCAAAACCTGACCACATGTGATTAGGCAAGCAGTAATTATCAGTAGAGCCGGAACAGCCATATAGAAAGCTGCACTGCACAGAGCCTGCTGGCTGGTGGTCGCACAGCCGGATGAAATAAAATATACTTCAATACCAAAACTAAAAACAGCGCACCGAAAAGGCATGGATGCGGTCTCGAATAAGCGACTTAATGCACCCACCGCCTACAAGCTCCATCTCATAGTAGTCAAAGCCTTGCACGAACGTAGCTGACCATACAGGATAAGCATAACAGTTGCCGTTTATAGAGCCCGCACAGCCGCCCACTCTATATAAGCACCGCACAGAACTTGTAATACCAAAAACAGCCTCTTTTTAAAAAACACTGCCAAACGTAAATCCTGTGAAAATCTTCAAACGAGCGCCAGCCATAGCAAAGCATAACAGCTTATATATGCCATATCCCCCAGAAAATCAGTCAGTATATCCTTAAAGCCGGCTAAACCTTTAAAACCAAGCACAGCGCACCGAAAGCGTATATGTAAGTGCATGTCCATTAAAAGGCAAATAAAGCCTGCCGCCTGCAAAGTCATACCCGTAAGGAAGAGTAGCCAAAACAGACTTGTCTGACCAAACAGCATAAGGATTACACAAGCCATTTATGGTGCCTGCACAAGCCTTTAAATTAGCACACTGCACAGAGCCTGCTACAATAAAGCCTGTCTGTGCCCGTTAGTCTTCAAACAAACAGCAGTCTTAAAAGCAAAAGCTAACACTTTAAAATACAGAAAATAAGTACTGCGGTTTCAGACAAAGCAAACTCTGCCTAAACGCTTCAAATACAAGTGCCGGGCAAAAAACGCAACCATCTACAGACAAAACACATGCAGACATACTTGCAAAACTAAAAACAGCGCACCGAAAAGCCGTAAAGGCTGCTTCTCTCGCCATATCCAAACGTAACCGCAAGCCAGCTGGTGACACTGTTAGCTCCACCGCCATTACCTGACCACATATGAGACGGCCAACAATCCCCAGGACCGCCCACACAGCCTTGACCCCGGTAGTAGCACTGCACAGACCCTGCCACTGCTTGGTCACACAGCTGTAAACCTTGTCAGGAAAGAGGGATGCAACTGTTTCATTTTCTTTAAAAAACCATGCTGAATGGAAATTATGTTAAGCCCATCCCTTGTGGCACTCTTGCATTAATACATTAATCATAGACGCCATATCCGGCTGCAATTTGGAATAGCAACTCATCAATCCCTTTAAAACCCAGACACAGCGCACCGAAAAGGCATAGGTATGCTCAAACTGATTACGATAAAAATAACTGCCCATTAGCTGTCCTCCGTGTGAAATTCCGACACTCTGCAGCCCTCCCCAAATATCAAACAAATAACAAGCATTACCTGTGGCGCCCGCACAGCGGCCAGAGCTGGTGCACCGCACAGAGCCTGCTGACTGCTGGTCGCACAGCGTGAAAGGCGCACTGTTATAACAAAAGAGTCCCGCAAGCCAATACAAACTATAAAGCAGTAGCAGGATACAACACAAAAGTGCATCATACAAAAAGCGTCAAACAAAGGGCATATGCCGCGCATATCCTAAACATATAAAGGTAAGTACTGCCTGCAAATACACCCGCAAAACAAGGAGCAAAGCATACAACCCAGTAAACAAAATGTCGCTAAAAGCTGCACAGCAGAAGAAAAAAGCGGCAGCGCACTTGCAGCAAATAAGGATATGTGCCCGCAAAAGATATATGGCCCGAGCAGTAAGCAAAATTGCGCCAAAAAACATGGTTAAAGAACAGGCAGTACGCCAAAGACAAGCAGATTCAAACACTGCCAAAAGCACAGCAAAATGCACAGTCTAAACAAAATCCGGCGCCACAAAGCGCCTTATGACAAGAAAACCAGGCATTGGAGAGCAAAACCAAGACACAGGCACCGAAACGGCAACAGTACTAATGCAATAACCGGTATCACACGCGCCTTTATCACCTACACTACCGGAAGCCAAGTGAATAGGGGCAAAATATACACTAGAAGAGTGCATACCGCCTGACCAAGCAATGTACGGCCAGCAGTGGCCATCGACAGAGCCCGCACAGCCCTTACCGCGATACCAGCACCGCACAGAGCCTGCAGCACCCCAGTCGCACAGCATGACAAAAAAACGAGGGATATATGCAGCACACTAGGAAGACAAAAGCAGCGATAAAAACCAGCCCATCAACCTGACCGTCCTTATAAGACACGCCCCAAAGCCAAAGCACAGGCACCGAAAAGGCATAGGTGGATACTATTACCTGCGGACGCCAGACACCTGTATCCAAGTGCCAGTCATAGTAATCACTGCCGGAAGACAAAGTGCCTGACCACATATGCTTCGGGTAGCAGCTATTAAGCCAGCCTGCACCGCCAGAAGCGCCAGCACACCTGCCATTCAGACTACTGCACTGCACAGAGCCTGCAGCAAGCTGGTCGCACAGCAATCTACAGTCAGGAAAATCGCAAAACTGCGGCAGGAAAAGGTGGAACAGACCAAAGATACTACCTAAAAAAAGAACAGGTAGATTGGCATCGCATAAAACTCTATACCATACTGGGACTTCTGACAACAGAACCTTGCAAAGCCTGAAGACAAAACACAGTAAAAAAGCAAAAAGTGCTTGAAGAAGATGATATACAAACCCTCGACACAGGCGCCGAGCCGGCCGAAAACAGGGAGACGGGATACCATAAAGAACGTAAACCTCCGGACAAACAAGACGCGGCCCAACATACCTCCTGCACACCATAACGCCACAGCGCACAAGCGGGTAGCAGTGAGCACCAGCAGCGCCCGCACAGCCGCCAGGAGCCCAGTCACACCGCACAGAGCCTGCAGTGCGGGCGTCGCACAGAAAGTAACACCCACACGCAAACCCAAACGGCGGCAGCATAAGCAGCAGGCTGCCACAGTAAGGCAGATATCAAAGCGCATAGCAGCATAAACCTAATAATATCAATGTACAAAACATTGACCCCGAGGCGCAGCCGAAAAGCCAAAGCAAGCTATAACCGGCACCGGCACACTGTGTCTATAAAAAACGGCAAAAACTTTAACCTGATAAAATATACGTTAACAGGCGGTATTTGCGTCAGGATAAAAAATCCGCGCAAAGCTGAATCATAAAAAATGACATTGCCGACGATTTGAAGCCCCATTCTGCCGAAATCCGTAAACTTCGGCACTCTTAGGGAATAACAGCATGTTAGCTGCAAATAAAAATTTTGGCAAATAGATAAATTTTGAATTAAAAATATGTTAAAATTTGTAGCAAAATATGGCCCAAAACTTAAAATTGGTGCGTTTTAGAGAAAGATGCCGAACAATCTTAATAAAACTTTACATAAATAAACTCTACTGAAAAAGTGAGGCGCGCGCCCTAAGAAGACCTGTCATTAAATGATTGAATTAATATAAAGCCAGATATTCACCATTTTTTCGCGGTCTTTTTCTAAAATTTTAAGTTTTCTATAAACCTCTTTTTTAATTTTAGCGTCTGATTCTTCATTTGGAAAATTAAATAAATCAACAGGCTTAATGTCAAGTGCATCAATGATTTTGGCGAAACTTTCAGCTGATGGAAAATTTTGCCCTCTTTCAATTCTACTGTAAGAATTTGGCGCCATATCAATAATTTCTGACATGTGCTCCTGGCTGTAACCTCTAAATTTTCTTATTTTGGCGATATTTTCGCCTATATATTTTTTAAAATCAGTCCCGTTCACGCTTATTCCGCCTTATTTTTTATGGTAATTTGTATTCATTCAAAAAATAACGACTTAAAAGTGTTGACACTATACTTAATAAGTCGTAAGATAATAACAAGGTTTTAATTCGAATACTCTTTGGCTGTCCTAAAAACCTTTACCATCAGGCGTTTTAAGGAAAAGCAAAATTAAAACCGTTTGTTTTGTTTATCTTAAATAAAGGTTACTTAAAAATGAAGAAAAGTTCATCCGCTTTACGTACACTTTTTTGTGCACATGCCTCAAAAATATTTTTACAGCTTAGGTAATAAATAGCTTGTTTTAAAGACAGCAAAAGCGTTTTCACCATCATAGTGCACTCAAAATCCTAAATTTTGACGCACTGTCTGAGGCTCATTTTACTGCTGCAGGTTAAAAAGCCATAACGCCCGAAATATCAATATCAGCGGGCGCGCTTTGTTTTGCCCTGGCAGCCTGATTCTGTATATTTTCAGGCAGCAGGCAAAGCATGGGTAAGGGCGGCAACAAAGATATTAGACGAAAAATGGAAGGGATAAAATATGACCACTAAAATGATAAAATCACCACCCGGCAAGATACCAAAACTACCAGGGCAGCCGCCTAATACAGGAGATAATATCAGAAGAGGCGAATACAAAATGTATATTGCAAAAGAAGAGCCTAAACGGCTATACGGAGAAGCTTTTTCACTTGTCGAAATGCTTATGGCACTGCTTGTAGCATCACTTTTGCTTGCAGCACTGGCGCCCGTTATGACGAAGAAATTCAGTGAAAACATAAGCGTGACGGGCAATATCGGGGTGGCAGATACTGTTAAAAAGACTCAGGAGATTGAATTTGGCTCTGCTGATTGCGCTGAAATCAAGACAGACACTGATGGCAGCGAATATTGCGAAGGCGAATTCGAGGTTCCAGGGAACAAATTTAACGGATATCTGAAAGTAACCGTAATAAGCGCTGGCGGAGGCGGAGGTACGGCGCCAACTGCAGGTTTTACCGAATACACAACAGCAGGAAGCACAAATACCTTTACTGTGCCGGCTATGACAGGAAAAATTGAAGCAACGCTGATATCAGGCGGCGCCGGCGGAGGCGCCGGGGGACAAACTCTCACAGATGTTGATTTTAAAACACAGGGCGAAACAGCCTGGAATGTACCCACTATTGCGCAAAATAAAAATGTCCTTGTAACAGCATGCGGATCAGGCGGAGGTGCTGGCGGCGGAGGAGCCGGGGGCTGTGCTCAGGTAGGAAGCGGCGGGAGCGGAGGCTATGTAGAGAATATACCCGTTATGATACCTGGCACCATTTATATAAAAATTCCCGGCGGAGGGGGTGGAGGAGGAAGCGGCGGTAATCCTACTGCAGGCGGGTATTACGCAGGCGGCGGCGGAGGAGCATGGACAAGCGCAGGAGGTGCAGGCGGAACATTTGGCGGAAAAGGAGGCACTGGGGGGATTGGTACAAATGGCGGCAGCGGCGGCAATGGTATAGTTGGTACAGTTTTTGCAACTGGCAGCGGGGGAGCCCATGGAAACAGCGGAAAGAATTATTCCGGAGGGGGTGGAAATGGTACAGTATGGGCTGGTGCCGGAGGCGGGGGCACCTACTGGAATGCCGAAAATGGGGGCTCTGGTACTGGAGGTGGTGGAGGCGGCCCAGCGACAATTACAACCTCAGCCGGAACCAATGAAAACTCTATAATATTTCAGATTGGTGGCGGCGGAGGAGGCGGGGGTGGAAATATCGATTATGGCTATCCTGCAGGCGGTGGAGGAGGCGGGGGTGGAGGTTATGGCGCAGGCGGCGGGGGTGGAGGCGGTGGTTATAATGGCCTTGGCGGTGGAGGTTATGGCGCAGGTTATAAGACGAATGCTATTGGTAAAGGTAATGGAAAAAACGGGTTGGTATCGACAAGAATACACTCATCAGCCACAAGCGGCTGGTGCATCGTTGCCAGCAATACATATTGCAGCGCAGGCGGCGGGGGTGGGGGCGGAGATATGGAGGCTCAAACGGTAGCAGTAACTCAACATACCTGTGTTCATCTGTTTCAGGCGGCAAAGTATCTACAATTTTTGGAGACAATTATTGCAACGGCGGAGATACACTTATTGACTGGACAGGATACAGTGGAAAACCGGGTGCATTAAGGATTTCTTATCTTGACCATGGTCCTGGAGGCTCTGGAGGCGGAGCTGCGCATATTGTACCTATTCAAAAAATAAATGTGGTGCAAAATGAGGCGCTGAGTGTAAAAATAGGTTGCGGCGCAGCAGGCGGCACGCCCGGCTTAATTAACAGTAGCGGTACGATTGTAAATCCGACCACAGGACAGGGTTCTGACACAAATGTAACACCTCTTGTTACAAAAATATCAAGAGGCGCCACTGCAATCTTAACAACTCCGCAAAATAGCCAACATGGCCTGTTTGGAGGGGTTTGGAACGGCACAATTTACAACCCGTACGGTTCTCTGCCGGGTGCTGTGACAAACGGCAATCCTGCCGGGTATGGACACATTGCGGTTTCAGGCTTTAACGGTACTGGGGGCAAAACCGCCGGTAATACAACACAATCAGGAAATGTCACTTTTGCAAACGGCTCAATTGGCGGAGACGGAGGCACAACAACGACACCGTTTACAGGAAGCTGTACCCCCGGAAAGGGCGGTACAGCAAGCTCTCCGACTGGCGGCAATGCAAGCGGATATGGCTGCGGAGGCGGAGGCGGATACGGTTTAGCCAAAGGGGGTGCGGGTTCCGGGGGGTATGTCAGAATCAGCTGGAATAAATACTGGGACGCTGCCTCAAATGCGTACAAATTAGCCGGCACGGGTGCTGGGGGCGGAGGCGCCAGCGGCAACGTTTTCACCTATACAATGCAGGCAAAAAGCAGGCAGATGATACCTTTCAGGATAGGAAGAGGCGGAAGAGGCGCATATGTATTGAATAACACGCTCATAGAAGCCAAAAAAGGCGGCAATACTGTGTTTGGAGACATTAAGGCCCTTGGTGGAAACGGAGGCAGAAGTGTCACCGTGAATTCTGACGGGACCCTGAAAAATGGCTCAGGAGGCGGAATTCCCGAGGATAAAATCTGTACAGTCGGCACAGGCAAAGACTTTAGTCGTGATAAAAAATGCATAAAGGGCTCAAAAGGCAGTGATGCAGAGGGTTTCACGGGCGGAAAAGGCGCAAACTTTGCAGGTATCAAGGTAGAAATTGTAACAAATACCTCAAACACTGATGGCAGCAGCGCTTCCGGCACAGTCGAAAAAATAATCAGCGGAATTGGCGGAGAGGGCGGCATTCCAGGAGATAACAGCAGCGGGAAAAGCGCTGAGAGTGCAGGCTACGCCTCAGGGGGCGGAGGTGCGGCCATAAAAGACCTCGGGCAGGTGAATTCAACCTCCCAAGCCAACATAACAAAGAACGAAAACGAAGGCGGCAGAGGCTCAAACGGCAAAATAGTGCTGGAGTGGTGGGAGTAAAGTCTGTTCACGCTCCCGCCTATGATACGCCCGGGATGGGTCTTTAGCCCGCCCGGGGTGCCTTTTGACACACCATAAGCCCATATTGCCTACAAATAGAGAGTTTTAGACGATTATTAAACGATATTAACAGCAGCGCAAGGGTTTAAGGACAAATGAAATCTAAAATAAAAGCAAAAATGCTATTATAAGTGGGTTTCAGGCTAGAAAAAATAGTAAAATAGGCGTGGATAAAGGCTTTTAGGCATGGTAAAATTTGACGGTAAAATTTGTCACAAGGTAAAAAGCCTGTTAAATAGGAGCTTTAAAGAAATTCAGAAGGAGAAAATGTGCAATGCAAAGGCGAAAAGCAAAATGAAAGGCCGGAAAGGCAGGTATAGATAGGGTATCAGGCTTATAAAAAATTTTAAAACAATAAAACAACTTTTCGGGTGCTGTTTTTTTGTAACCTCAGCACCCTTTTTTTATTGATATATAAGGATTTTAGGAAGATAAGGGAGAAATTTTGCGATAATTAAAGGGGTTTATAGAGATTGGTCATGGCAAAATAAAGATTTAACAAGGGTTTTAAGAAGCAATGTAATATTTCTTTACACAAGATTTGATTATTTTATTACGTAAACTTAATATACTACGGCTTTTTTTAGGCTTGTACGTGCAAATAGCCAAAGAGTACAAGAAGGGGGTATTTATTTTTTTAAAGGGGAAAAAGCTTTAGAATGCTTGACATATGGCATTATGAGGTATAAATAACGGCCTGGTATGGCTGAAATAGATGATTTCAGGGTTTTGATTTTTGGATATTGCTGTCATAAATAGTGTTTTACGGAGCCATATGGGCTCTAATAATGACAGGGCAAGGGTTTTAAGAGGATTGATTTAGACGCAAAAGACATGCAACAATTTTATATAGGGTAATAAAAACACAGAGACAGGGTTTTATACGGTTAGGCACGCTTAAAATACTTGAAGAGAAAGAGTTTTAGGGTATTTTGGATAGAAAATAGGGTTAAATAATGATTAGGCAAGGGTTTATATGGCATTAAAATGGTAAAAGTGCCATAGATAAAGATTTTTAACGCAATAAACCAGCTGAAAATGAGACAGGGTAAGGATTATTAGAGTTGCAGAGTATCAGGAAGAGAAAAAATGCTAATATGAGAATTGCGAAATTGACAGAAAAGCATGTATAACAAGGGTTTAAGAGCCTTTATTAAAAATTGCACGCAGGGATATTTGGTTACAATTGCGTGCCCAAGCTTACTTTAGGGTATTAAGCTTTGAGCACAGGAAGTGTAAAATGCCTTGAAATGCAGGCATAGTCTACATTTTACGCTAAATTTATACGTTTTTAGCATCATTATAAAAACTCGAACCGGTGGAAAAATTTTGGTGTTTATATGTTGTTTTACACCCGGTCATTAAATGTTTTATTCGCGCCATATCCATATAAATAAGGGGGTTACGGCTTCAGAGTTTATTAAACCACAAATATACCCATGCTGAAATTTCATACAAGTGCCGTAAAATGCGCACCAGATAAGGTTTTTAGGGTAACCTTTTTATTAATACAATGCCGTTTGTTGAAATTTCAAAGCTGTCGGCCGCGGATTCAGACAGGATGGCCATTTCGCCGGTTGTGATATCTAAACTCCAGCTGCCAAGAAAAATGTGTTCTTTATTTTTTTCATCATAGGTGTAAGCGCTTGATATCACTATGTTTTCATTGCTTGCAAGAAACCCCAGGGGCTTAATATCCCACCTGTAGTGGTTCAAATTTAGTTTATTTTTTGAATACCAGTACTGTTTTATGGTTTCATTCAAACCATCAAAACGCTTGCCGTACGCACTTAAAGCACTAAATGCGCTGCCAAAATCATCATCAAAAGAATCTTCCTCCAAAAAATAAACCCAGATATAGGTTTGGTAAATACCCTCAACAGAAGAGCCAACTTTTTCCTTTAAAAGCACAGCCCGACTGTCTTTTGACCAATCGACGATTGTGAATGATGAAAATAAATATTGCTTCAAAGCCTCATGGGTAGAGGATATAAGGGGTGTTTTCTTTGCGCCGCCAAATACATTAGCCTCTAAAACCCTTTGTTTCTTGCCTTTTGAGGTATCAAGGGGGTAAATGAAGAAGGCAGAAGAGGTTTGCTGGCTTGAGGGGTGGTAATAGCACTCTGTGTAGGTCATTAGCTTAAAGTTTGGGCTTATAACGCCCTCAGAGCGGGCGTTTTTATTTTTTTGCAATTTTTCTAAATTAAATTCCCTTGAGCCGGGGCGGTTATTATATTTCTCGAAAAACACAGGCCAATCAGCCTTTTCAAGGAGCTTTGCATTCACTTCTTCCTTGTATGGCTCAACTTCCCTGTGCTGCATTTTAATGTCCGTGGCCCTTTCCATCCATTCCTCAACGGTTTGCACCATAGGCTCAACCTCTTTTTCCTGCTGCTTTTGGAGCTTTTTTTGCTTATAAGCCTCGCTCCATGGGGCATCAAAATGCAGACCGAACGGTAAATCAAGAGCCTGAGCGGTTTTTGCGGTTAATAAAAATGCAAAAAGCAAGAATAGCAGCTTGTTTGGGCGTGAAAAGAGGGTAAGCATTTATATGAGGCCTTCTTTTAGGGCTTTAATTGCAGCCTTTGTCCTGTCTTTTAAGTATAGTTTCTGCAAAATGCTGTGGACATGGGCTTTTGTGGTTGATATTGAGACAACAAGTTTTTGGGAAATTTCCTGGTTTGAAAGGCCGTCAGAAATCAGGGAAAGCACCTCAAGTTCCTTTTTTGTAAGGCCATAGACGTTATTTTCACCCTTTTCTTTTCTTGACACCGGCAAAGCACTGTTTTGGATACTGCCAAGGACGATTCGGGCAATCATAGGATCAAGCCAGCCTGCCTTTTGATTGACTGATTTTATAGCGTTAGTCAGGCTTTCGAGGTTTGAGCCCTTCATTATATACCCGTCAGCGCCGGCATTCAGGGCGGCAAAAACATCTTCCTCAGCCTCTCTTGATGTGAGCATTAAAATTGCAGAATCAGAGCCGTTTTGCTTGATTTTTTTTGTGGCCTCAATGCCGTCAATCTTTGGAAGGCCAATATCCATAAGGATTACATCAGGTTTTAGTCTTTTAGCTAAGTCCACAGCCATAAGGCCGTCTTCAGCCTGTCCCACAAGGGTGAAATCGGGATTATTCTTGATAAAAAGGGCTGTGCCCATTCTTGCCATAATATGGTCTTCAACAAGGAGTATTTTAATGGTATCAACGTTTTGAGCCGTAGTGTTTATCATAAAACCGCCTGATTTTCGATGACTGAATTATTTAGAATAAAGCTAAAAGTGCAGCCTTCACCGGGTTTGCCGTCTGCAAAGATTTTTCCGCCGTGTGCTTCTATTATCTGCCGTGAAAGATAAAGGCCCAAACCCGTTGAGGCAGAACGTTTTTTGCTTGTGCCCTGTGAAAATCTTTTGAATAATTTTTCTATATCTTCCTTATTAAGGCCTTCGCCAAAGTCAATAATATCAACCCTTAGCGCCTTTTTTGAAAGGTCATACGCAGTCTTTATCTGTATTTTGCCGTCTTTTTTACTGTGCTTTACGGCATTGCCCAAAAGGTTTGTAATCACCCTTCTAAGCTCATTTTTATCGGCATTTATCAGGATTTCAGCGGCAGAATCAGCCGTCATAGCGTTTTCTGTATGTATCATGCCTGAAACAGGCTCTATAAGAACATATTCGGGTGCAAAAATTTCAAAACCCAAATTATCTTCCTTTAAAAGAGGCTCCAATTTTTTTGTGCATTCTTCAATGAGCTCATTCAGGCAAAAATGCGTTTTAGAGAGGAATAATTTGCCTGATTCATATCTATACACCTCAAGCAGGGCGTTTACAAGGCCCAGCATATCTTCGGAGCTTTTTTTCATAACGGATAAAAGTTCATTAAGTTCGCCGTTTATGGCACCAAGTTCGCCATTCAGGGCAAAGTCAAGCGCATTAATTGAGGCAAGAAGCGGCGTTCTAAGGTCATGGGTTAGGGTTGCAATAAAATCGTCCCTAAGTCTTTCGTTTTCTTTTTGGAAAGTTATGTCTCTAACCAGCGCCACACAAAGGTTTTCACTATCTACATCTATGTTTGCAAGGCTTATTTCAACTGGAATTTTTTTGTTTTGATTATAGTCTATGATGCTGAAATCTCTAAGGATTTTGTCGTTTTTTGTAATTTTCTGATTTTTCTCATTAATAATGAGCTCAAAGAAATTCTTGCCTATAATTGAATTTTCAGCTTCGCAAAACAGTTTTTTTGCGGTGGAATTCGCCTGCAATATTACATTATTTGCATTAAACACAACAAGCCCGTCAGCGAGGTTTTCAATTATTGTGTTTAATTTTATGTTAAGAATGTTAAGACTTTTTGTTCTATCCTCTACCTTTTTTTCCAGAGTTTTAGAGTATTCTTCAAGTTTGCGGTTTGCAATTTCAAGCTCGTCAATTTTATTTTTTAATTGGGCTTTAAGCCTTGTTCTTTCTATGCCGTTTTTAATGTTAATTATAATATCACTGTTATTCCAGGGTTTTTCAATATATTTAAAGATTCCAACCTCATTTATTGCCCTTATTGCATTTTCCTTGTCTGCATAGCCCGTTAGGAGAATTTGGGTAGTATCGGGCTGGATTTCTTTTGCTTTTGATAAAAACTCAATGCCATTCATATCCGGCATAATAAAATCTGAAATTATTAAATCATAGGAATTATTTCTGATACCTTCAAGTGCAAGATTGGGGTTGTTAAAGGTATCAACATTTGAAAAGCCCTCAATTTTAAGAAGGGTTTTAAGGGTTTTTGTTACCATTTCTTCATCGTCTATGATGGCTATTTTTCCAGTGATTAACATACTTACAGAATAAGGTATTTTTATGTTTTAGACAAATATGTTTACAAAAATACAAAAAACTATACAAATTTAGCAAAAAATTTTGTTTACATGTTTTGTATTATACGGCAGGGGCATGACTTTTTAGCGTGGTACAATAGGGGAAGCATGAAATTAGGTTTGATAGATAACGATTGCAGGCAGAAGAGTGCCTTTCGAAGCGCGAAAGACTCTAAAGCGGGCTCTTCCTTATATATGTCCAAGGTGTCCGGAAACAATTTTAACCGGATTTTGGATAAATCTATCAGCTTTCAGGGGTTAAATACAGGCGGCATTGCTTCTTCTGTTGGGTCTTTAGCAGGGAGTGCGTTTAGAAAAAGTGCAAATCAGGATATTGTAATTAAAAATTTTAAAAGCTTTGAACAGCAGCTGGATGGTTATATAGGGAAAGGCTTTGTCAGGGGCTTTATAGAAGATTTTCAAAAAATTAAAGGGGAAGAAGCCTCAAAATTTATAGAGGTTAATAATGACACACTCACAATCCATGAAAAAAACCTCACAGGGAAGATTTTAAGGGGTTTATCGGATGTTGCAAAGCTTCCCGTAGATATATTGGGTGCGTGTGTCAAGGGGTTAGAAAAAATTCCTTTTATAAAGGATACAGGTGTTGTTAAAGGCTTATCAAACCTTGGGGTTCTTCAAAAAAGAAGCACCGAAAAGCAGGCAATGGAGCTATTTTACAAGATTAAAGGCTTTGCAGAATACAAGGATGAACCATATAAATTAAGAAGTAAAATTTTAAACATTCCGGCGGGAAAGCCTGTGGGGAATTATAATACAAAGGATGAAAGGGCGTCAAACAGGCTTGCAACGGGCGCAGTTTCATCAGTTGCTGCGGGAATGGATTTTTATAACCTTGTAATGTATGAAAAGAATAATAAGGAAGAAGCCAAAAAAGCAGAAAAGAAACGCAGAAACAGGGAACTTGCAAGGATAGGAATCAATGCACTTATGTCCTATTCTATACTTGGAGCATTTTCAAGCTATATTAATAAAAGTAAAAGCTTTGCTTGTGCTGCACTGGCAGGCTCTGCTTTATTTGCAGAGGTTATAACAAGGGTGATAACAGGCACGCCGCTTACGCCATTAAGCCCGGAGGGCGCAAAGAAATATAATGAAAAACGCGCAAAAAGAAGAAAAAACGGATTATTTGCACGTTTTAAAAAAGGCAAAGAAGAAGTTTTAAACAGTACAACAAAAGATGGAGCGGCAAACAGCGCAGTGCAAGGGCAAGGGGATAGTAAGGCTAATGCGCAAAATGCCGGAGGACAGATTTTGCAGGGCGGTACAAAAATTGCAGGAGGTACATTGCCCGCTTTTAAACAAACCGGTCAAATATCGCAGCAGCAAGCCTTTTTGGCACTCAATCAGGCAGGAATTTCAGATATTCAAGAAAACGTTGGTAATATTTTAGGACAGACCGGGAATTCCTTGAGTGAAGCGTTTTTGAACGATGAAAGTAAAAAAGTATTTAAGCCCTTTAAACCATCATTTGGAATTCAGATGGCCATTAAACACAGTGCAGAATCTGCAGCAAATAGCAAAAATATAACAAATAAAGCACAAGAGAGCGCTATTGATAATAAAAAGGATAAGAATCCTGTTACTTTAAAGAGGGTGGGTATTGCAGCACTTGCGGCACTTGCTTTTGATATAGGCTATTATTTACTGATGAAAAGAAAGGGCAGTTTTAATAATGCTGTTGTAAAATTCAATGACAGCGTTATTGCCGGATACAAAAAACTTACGAAGAAGAATTTGATTGTGGATGAAAAGGACTTAAGAAAATTCCTTGAGGGCTTTAATGACAGCAGAATGGACTCTATAAAAGATGCCTATGAAAGAATAATAAATGTCAGATTCACAAAAAGCGAAGCGGAAGAGCTCTTAAAATCAGCTAAAGACGGCGTTATTCATATTGATAAAAATAATGAGATATTTAACAATGCATATCAAAGAAGTGCCAAAGAAAGCATTGGCAAATATCTTGATAACATGGAAGGCTTCAATAGGACAGATGATATTGATAATGAAATCAATTATGCAATAAATAAAAACCTTGATGGCGAAATCAGGCAAAGGTTCAACACAATTGATTTTAAACTGGAGTTAAACAACGCAAAAAGCGACACCGGGGATGAATATTATACAATGCAGGAGGCTGTATTTAATTTCGGCCACATAAAGAACAGAAGAAGGAAGGTTTTAATTGATGCTATAACTTATCCTTTTAATGCACTTAAAAACCTGATAAAGCTGCCATCCAAACCAATAAAACCACTTTTAGTGGGTAAGGAAGAAAAGGCAAAAAGTGCATATGAAGTGCCTGATTTAGGAGAATTATACAGAGATTGTTCGGTTATGTTCCAAAAGTATAAAAACGGAAAAATAAGCAAAGAAAAATTCTCTGATTATTTAATAAATGATGTTAATACAAAGGTTTTAAATACAGATACGACACCAAGCTATCCGCAAAGTTCTCTGGCTTCTGTTTCAAGAACATTTGTAACCCTTATTACAAGCTATTTCTTCATTAATGACTTTAGAAATGAAGTTTTGATACAATCAAACGGTGAGAATACGCAAAAGGCTGCTGAAGTGACCAAAGAGCGCACAGCGCATAAGGTTTCAAACTTTGTATTAAACCAGTTCTTTATGAATTTATTTAACCATACATTTGAAAAAGCTTATCTTGGAAGCCTTGCAGGAGCAACCCTTGTTGCTGCTGCAACAGAGGTTACTAATGAAAGCTGCGTCAGGGCTTCAATTGGTGTTCCTTTGCGCAAAATGAAATCAAGGGAGGCGATTGACGAGTATGAAAGGAAACATATGGAAAAGAAAGGCCCAGTGGGGGCTTATTACAGGCTTATGGCAAAAATAACCGGCAAAAAGATGTTGAGCGAGAAGGCCGAGGATAAGAAATAAGTCTTATCAATTGCACAGCAAAAGTCGAATACATATTTAGCAGACCAGCTGCTTCTTTAAATTAAAAATACCTTTCTAGGCCGTCTTTTAAGGCAAAAGTAAAACAAATATTTTCTTTATGATAAAATACTTTTAAAATTACATATTGAAGGAAAAATTTTGATGGAAAATTTAGAGAAGCTTTTATATGAAGGTGTTGAAAAGAATACGCCCGAATTTGTGAAGAATGATAAAGTTTTTGATTATACAAATAAAGACAAGTTTGCATTCAGGCTGACAAAGGATTTAGTTCATAAGCTTGATTTATGGAAGTGGTTTGAGGGATATAAAAAGGAGGCACTTGTTTCAACGGCAGGAATAAGGGGGCCTCAAAACATAATATATCCGCATGACACAAGGTTTCCGATTAATACTATAGGAATTACTCTTGCAACGCTTGCAAAGGCGCTTGTTTTAAAAGAAAAGCATCCTGATAAAGAGCTTGTAAAGCTTGCAGGGTGCGAAGTTCGATACAACAGTAAAACATATCTTGATATAATAGCAAGAATTCAAGCGGCGCTTGGCATTAAAACACTTGTGCCCACTAAAAGACAGACTATTCCTATATGGCTTGCTTCATTTTTAGCGTTTAAGCTTGATTTGGTTGGGGCAGAATACATTACAAGCTCTCATGGAATAAGTGTTAAGAATGCAACAAAAGACCTTAATAACCAGGGGTCGCAGTTTTTGCCAAATGAAAGTCTTGAATTTGTGAATAAGATTGAAAAAATTTTAGACACGGCCGAAAAAGAGGGTGAATACAAGATTGAATTTTCAGCATCAGATGATGCTTTGATTGATGAAAAGGCGATGGAGAGGCTAAATAACGGCATTGATTTATACGTTGAATATCTAAGGTCAAACGTTGCAAATGACAGAATTTTAAATAAGATAAGAAATTTTGACAAAAAGATTGTGATTGATGCGGTTGGCGGGGCTGCATATAATACATTATCAAAAATATTAACAAAACTTAATATTTCAAATACCTATGACTGGCTAAACACAGAAGAAGACCCATTTTTCCATTCTATCGGAAAGGATATTAAAAACGGCGCATTTTATGACTGGTCGCTTGATATTACGGTTGTAGCGAAGGATAAGGAGGGGAAACCTTATTTTCCTGTGATAGATTCACTTCATTATGACAAAAAGCTTGCAAATTACCCGATTGGCACAGTTTGTCTTGTAACGGACCCTGACCATGACAGATTAAGCGTTGTGCAGGTTGAAGATAAGGCTAATAAAGAGGCTGTAATTAAGGTAGGAGTTGATATTGCAGAACTTGATGATGACAGAATTCTTTGTATATTCAGCGCAAACCAGGCGTTTTTAATGATAATGGATTTCTGGGCAAAACAGCTTAAAGAGGCAGGTGAATTTGACAAACACGCAAGGTTTATAGTTAAGACAACAGCAAGCTCTAAAAGCTGGGATGAGTGGGCGAAGAATAACGGTATTAAGATAATTAACACGCCTGTAGGGTTTAAGGAGATAGCAAATACCATTAAAAAAATAGAATTCCAGCTTGAAAAGGGTGTCGATAATATCGTTGTTGAAGATATATTTAAAAACAAGATTGAACTTGGCAGTGCTGTTTCGGGCGGCCCCAGGATGATATTTGGCGGAGAAGAATCCGGCGGAATGATAATAGGCTCCAATGGTATAATTAAATCCATCAATGGCAGGTGTGCTCTTGCAATGAGGGAAAAGAGCGCAACAGAGGCTATTATAGCAGCGTCCGGGCTTATTGCAAGCCTAAATATTCCACTGTGGAAACACCTTGTGAATGTTTATGATGAGAATAAAATCAAGGCCAGATTTGATGTGAGGGATGATATATCATATTACAATGAATCAGAGCCCGATATTGAAAAACTAAAGGCTGCAAAGCTTTCAGGCGAGGCTTTGAGGACAAAGAATGATTTATTCTATCTTGCTATTGCGATAGCTCTTGAAGAAGGTAAAATTACACTTCAAAATGCAAAAGAAATTTTGGCTGAAACCTTCCCTGCGCTTGATTTTTCAAACCTTTTAGCCGTAAAATTTGCAGGGGATGGCACATATCTTGATTTTGATGATAAATTTATTGAAATAAGGCCATCTGGAACAGACGCAAAAACAAAAGCATATGCAGGGGGTTCTGATAAAGAACTTCTTGCTGTATGGTCTAAAACTTTGGGCAACTATTCAGGAGATTTAAATAATACATACAAAAAATATATGGATAAAGATTTTGTGAATTCATCAAAAGAAAAATCTTTGAAACTTTATGATTCTTATGCAAACAACGGCATTGACACAAGAGAATTTAAGGTGCCTGATTATGGGTTTTTAAGATGAGAATATTATATTCAATATTATTATGTATAACTTTGGCTTTGCCTGTATTTGTATGCGCACAGGTAAATAATTCAATGCCTGATATGTACACAGGGATTTATAATGACTTTGATATGAATGAGACAAGCCTTGAAATTCAAAAGAGGCAGGATGGTTTGTATAAAATTCAAATTGGCATTTTTAGACTTGTCTTCCTTGATGATGGCATTGGAAAGTTAAAAAATGGCAGGCTTGTTTTTTCAACAACGGCACCAAACGGCAAAAAACTGAACGGCACAATCACCTTGGATAAGGACACTGCAATGGTCACTTTTACAAGCCCCGGATGGAGAGAATATTCCAGTATAAATGAATACAAATACCGCAAAACATCTGCTGTGCCAAAAAATTAATAAAAAGAAATGATAAATAAAAAGAGGCCTAAAGCTTGTCCAGTCCTCTTTTTATTTGCAAAAAATATTTTACACCAAATGCTTTTCAATGTTTTGAACTATGGCGGATTTTGGCATTAAGCCTACCAGGGTTTCTTTTGCTTCGCCATTTTTAAAGATTACAATACTTGGAAGACCTGAAATCTGGTATTCTTTTGCGGTTTTTAGGTTTTCATCAGTGTTTATCTTTGCAACTTTAATTTTGCCTGCAAAATCGCCTGCGATTTCATCTAAAACAGGACCCATTTTCCTGCAGGGGCCGCACCAGGGTGCCCAAAAATCAACCACTGTGATTGAATCATTCTTTAAAACTTCATTTTCAAATGTAGCATCCGTTATATCAACAGCATTACTCATTAAAAATCTCCTTTATTTCTCATTTTGTATTATAATCATGACATTATTGTATGTCAAAGAATTATTATATTAAATATATGACCGGCCAAAAACAGTATTACGGCGCTTAAAAACAGTGTATGAATATAGATAAGATAGTTGAAAGTTTAAAAAAAGACAATTCGACAAACAGAGTAGTTCAGACAGAGTTTGTAAAATTTATGGAAGGGGTAAATGACCCCTATCTTGTTTTAATTTGCTGTATATTAAGCCTTAGAACCAATGACAAGACAACATATCCCTGCTCTATGAGAATGCTTGAGCTTGGAAGGACGCCCAAAGAAATTGCAGCACTTAATGTTGATGTGCTTTCAAAGGCAATTTATCCTGTGGGTTTTTATGAAAATAAGGCAAAACAAATTATTCAGCTTTCAAAAGAATTGGTTGAAAAATATGATTCTAAGGTGCCGGATGAGATTGAAGAATTAATAAAATTTAAGGGCGTTGGCAGAAAAACGGCAAATCTTGTTTTAACAAAAGGATTTAATAAACCTGCAATTTGCGTAGATGTACACGTGCACAGGATTTCAAACAGGCTTGGATATGTTAAAACCAAAAACCCCGAGGAGACTGAATTTGCACTCAGAAAAAAACTTCCAAAAAAATATTGGATAGATTTTAATACACTTCTTGTAACCCATGGGCAAAACATCTGCAAACCTACAAAGCCAAAATGTTCCGAGTGCTCTATTGAAAAATATTGTATGAAGGTTTTATAAGTTTTCACATTTTGATAAAATTTGAGGTCTTCAAAGTTAAACAATACAAAAGTCTTGGTTATTTTACTAGCAAGACAAGCGGAAGCAGCGCAGGCATAGGACAGTTTAAAATAGAATAAGGCATAGCAAGGCTAGAGCAGCACATAGAGAATGCATAAAATTTTGGTTAATAAATATTTGCAGGTTTTAATATGATTTCAATATTGGCAACCAATGGTTTACAGTTTATAATATAGATATGAAAAATCGTTTAAGCACAAAGGCTTAGAAGAATTTTTCAAAACCGGCTCCACAAAAGGGATACAAGCAAAGCATGCGGGAAAATTGCAGATTATTTTAACTACTCTCAATATTATGAAAAGCCTTGAACCTCTTGGAGCCCCGACGTTTGGCTTGCATCCTTTGAAGGGTAATTTAAAGAATTATTGGTCTGTAACAGTTCAAGCCAACTGGCGCGTAACTTTTAAGTTCGACAAAGATACAGCAAGTGTATATATTGTTGACTATCAGGACATCACTAGCTTAATCATTAATCCAATGAAGCAATATTGAAGTGTAAAGCAGAAAGGAAATAATTATGGAAATGTACAATCCTTGCCATCCAGGCAAAATGATAAAAGAAGTTTACCTGCCTGATTATAATTTATCCGTTTCAGCTTTTGCACTAAAAATCGGCGTTTCAAGAACAACAGCGTCTGAACTTGTGAACTGTAAAAACGGAGTTACTGCTGAAATGGCGCTCAAGCTTGAAAAAGCCTTTAAGGTTTCTGCTCAATTTTGGCTTGATATGCAGACGCAGCATGATCTTTGGCAGGCAAGGCAACGTGTAAACCTTGATGATGTTGAGGTTATAGCATTATGATTAACGATATATCTCTATTTAAGGCGTTTTAAGGTGTTTATTATAAAAAAATCCCACAGTTTCTGTGGGATAATGTTGTCTTATAATGTCTGGTTATAAGAGAACGGCATGTATAAAAATACATGCCGTTTTAAGGTCAAAAAGGGTGAAAACTGTTTTTTCAACCCCTCTATATTTTTATTATAGCAGCTTTATTTATATTAACAATAAATTCAATTTATTTTTTTACAAAAATATACAAACTTAGTTGCGTGTATATATAAACTTAACTCTGTTAATTTCATTTAAGTTAAAAGATATTATAAATAAATATACAGAAGAATAATGATGCTATGTACAAGGAATTAAAAGTACTTTTTGGCGAACGTGTCGCAAAATTAAGAAAACTTAAGGGGCTATCGCAAGAAAAACTGTCAGAACAAATTGATGTCAGTGTTTCAACATTATCCAATATTGAAACAGGCTCTTTCTTCACACAATATAAAAACATTGACAAAATAGCCAAAGCATTAGGTGTCGAGGTGCGTGAGCTGTTTAATTTCGATAACACAAATAATAAGGAACAAAACCTCAAAGCTATCTATGACAAAATAGAATTCATAAAGGATGATGAGGATAAGGTTGCAATACTTTATGATATTCTGAGCAGATTTTTCTAACTGCATAAGATATAATCAGCAGTTATTTATCTTTGCACTAAATATAATTCTCTAGATATATTTAAAGACTAAAAAGCCCCTAAATCTAGGGGCTTTAAAATTATTCTACGTATTCGTTTTCAATCTTTAGTTCTCTATCGATATTAACAATTTCACAGCTGCAGTCTTTAATGTAGCTCATTTTATCAAGCATAGACTGGAAAAGATGTTCTTCTTCAACCTGCTCGTTTACAAACCAGCCCATAAATACTTCAAGCGCATAGTCGCCTTTTTCTTTTGATTCTTTATAGAGCCTATGAATGTTTTCTGATACAAATTTCTCATGGTCAAGTGCTGCATTAATTGCATCAATCGGGTTATTCCAGTTTGTATCAGGTGCTTCAATAGCAAAAAGTGTGACTTTTTCATCCCTTAAAATAAGGTAATCATAGAATTTTTTAGCATGCTCAAGTTCTTCCTTTGCATGGTTTTTGGTTAATTTCGCAAAGCCTTCCATATTAATTTCGGTAAAATATGTTGCCATCGCAAAATAAAGATAGGCGGCATAAAATTCTCTATTTATTTGCTTGTTAATATCTTCCAAAAGGGTGTTGTCCATTTTCATCTTAAAATTCTCCATCTTGGTTTTCATCATCAGTACTTTTATATAAGCCGTGGATATTACAGTATTCCCTTGCTTTTAAACCTTTTCTTTTAGCAAGGTCGCTTCTGCAATTTATACAGATTTCAGGCTTTTCGCCAGGATATAAATATTCCCTGTGAACCGTTCTGCCTTGATTTGCAATGGCTTCAATAAACTGTATGTAATGTTCGACCTCCATTGGATGAGGAAATTCGCCAACCCTGATTTTTACTCCACCTTCATTGCAATCATAGTCAATTACAGGAACATGTTTTTCTTCAGCTCCATCTGTTGTGCCGGGCTTTAATAACTCCATTTCCTTTCCGCAGCACACAAGTGTTCCTTCGCCTTCAAGAATTACCTCTACAATATTTTTGCAAACATTGCACCTAAAAATTTCAAGTTTTTGTGTCATTTTAAGTTCCTTCTTAGAATAAAACAACAAGGAAACTATTAAAAACAAGTTTCCAATGTCTCTAGTCTAAGATGGAATAAAAATACATATTTTTTAATTAGCCTGAAAGGCACTATCCAAATAGTATAAAAAAGCAACATCCTAATAAAAACCCTGGGGTAAAATTTAAAGTAGAAATTCACATATTTTCTTTAAAAAATAAATGCGAAAAGATTTTACGAAGTGCTTGAATTATTTATTGCATTCTTCTTTTGCCTTTTCTATGGCCTCAATTTCTTCATAGAAAATTTCATCATCGGTTAGTTGACGCTCTATATGCAGTTCATTAATTTGCTTTAATATTTCTTCGTTTTTCAAAACGAGAAAAACTTTAATATTTTGAGATTTTAATCTTGTCAGGATGTCTTCAAGGGCAAAAACGGCGCTGATATCAAGTTTTCTATCTGAATCATAGCAGATTATTATATGCTTTGTACCTAAAAGTTCTTCGAATTGAGAAATTATCTGACTTGCAGAGCCAAAGAAAAACTCGCCCTGAATATGCACAACCCTTATTTTATAATGGCTTTCATCGTGAATCTGTTTTTCAAGCCTTGCTATATCAGAGTTATCAACATCTTTAATGTTTAATTTTGTCTTATCGGCCAATTGTTTTGCAAAAAGTGCTGCAGAAAGAGTAATGCCTACACCAACAGCAAATATGACATCATGGAAAATGGTTAAAAACAATACTAAAAACATTACAATCAGGTCTTCTTTAGGAGCATAGCGAATTACCTTTAAAAATTTTGTATCAATAATGCCATAGCCTATTTTTATAAGAATAGCCGCAAGGACCGCCATAGGTACAAGATTAACAAGACTTGCCCCGTATAAAATTATGAATAATATTAAAAGACCCGAAAAAATGGGGGATATTTTTGTTGTGGCACCAGTTTTTATGGCAGCCACAGAACGCATTGTGGCTCCAGCACCTGAAATACCGCCAAATAAGGCAGCTATAGAATTACCAACACCCTGAGAAAATATCAGGGTTTGATTATTAATTTTCTTTTTGGTTAATGATGAAACTACAAGCCCGGTCATAAGGCTTTCTGTTGAGCAAATGATTGCAACCATTAATGCAAGTGATGAAATCTGCACAATGTTTGAAAAATCAGCCGTAACAATATTTGGAAGTTCACCCGTCATGCCGGTTATTGTCGGCACATCAAGCTTATAAAAGAATGCGAATAATGTACCAAAAATAAGCGCAAAAATTTCTGCCGGAATATATTTTGTTACCCTTTTTGGGGTATAAATCAATATTCCGAGGCTTAAAAGACCTACAACAAAAGCGTCAGTGTTTATATTTACTAAAATTTGGGAAAGATTTTGAAACGTCAAAACAGGGGTGGCAAAGCCTTTTTGACCCAAAAGAGGAGGGATTTGAAGTATTATAAGAATTACCCCGACACCATTCATAAATCCTGAAATTACAGGATATGGCACATATTTAACCAAATTCGGAATTTTTGTAAATGATAAAATTATCTGAAATACGCTTGCAAGGAACAATACAGCCCAAAGCGCGTTAACATTTCCGCCAAGTGCCGCATAAACAGAGGCTATTACAATGGCTGTCGGACCAGTAGGACCAGAAATAATTGGAACATTCACTCCAAACAGGCCGGAAAACAGGCACAAAAACATGGCCCCATACAAGCCTGCAAGTGCGCCGGCACCAGTCATTGTACCAAAGGCAAGCGCCTGCCCTAAGGCAATTGTAGCCCCGATAAATCCGCCTATTAAATCTCCTGACACATTTCTTATATTCATAGTATAATTTGATTATAGCAAAAATTTATTTTTTTGGAGCGAGAGAAAAAAAGTATGACAAAAGAATTGTATTCAGGTGCAGAAATCATATTAAAATCACTTGTGAAAGAAGGCGTGAAGGAAATTTTCGGCTATCCTGGCGGCCAGGTAATTAAAATTTATGATGCTCTTTATAATCAAAATGAAATAAAACATTACCTTGTAAGGCATGAGCAGGCTGCAGTACATGCGGCAGAAGGATACGCAAGGGCAACAGGAAAATGCGGCGTTGCACTTGTAACATCAGGCCCCGGGGCATGTAACACTATTACAGGCATTGCAAACGCTTATTACGATGGTTATCCGATTGTTGTTTTAACAGGACAGGTAGGATTGGCGCAAATAGGAAATGATGCATTTCAGGAGGCCGATATCGTTGGCATTACAAGGTCTTGTTGCAAACACAATTATCTTGTAAAAGATATTAAGGATATTCCAAGGGTTATAAAAGAGGCATTTCATATAGCAACAACCGGAAAACCCGGCCCTGTTGTTATTGACCTTCCAAGAGATGTTCAGACGGCACAAAGCACTTTTGAGTATCCTGAAACAATTAAGCTAGCAGGATATAACCCTAATTATAAGGGCCATCCACTCCAGATGGCAAAGGCCGTAAGAATGCTAGCCGAAGCGCACAGACCTGCTATTATCTCAGGCGGCGGCGTTTTGATGTCCGGTGCGCATAAAGAGGTGCAAAAGCTTGCAGAACTTGTACAGGCACCTGTAACACACACTCTTATGGGAACAGGCACATATCCTGATTCCTTAGATTCAAGCCTTGGCATGCTTGGAATGCATGGAAATTACTGGGCAAATTATGCAGTTGTCCATGCTGATGTAATTTTGGCACTCGGAACAAGGTTTAATGACAGAATCACAGGCTGCTTAAAACGATTCGCAAGGGATTCGCACGTTATTCATGTTGATATTGACCCATGTTCAATTTCAAAGAACGTCAAGGCTGATATTCCGATTGTCGGGGATGTTAAGAATGTTCTTCTCGGTATGATTGAACTTTTTGAGAAGGAAAATCCTAATATTTATCTTGATGATAAGAAAAAATGGTTTGCACAGATTGATGAATGGAAGCAAAAACGCGCTATACCGCCATTTACATCTGATAAATTAAGTGCAATAACAGTTATTCAAAAACTTTATGAAATAACAAAAAAATATAATCCTATTGTGTGTACAGAGGTTGGACAGCACCAAATGTGGACAGCGCAACTGTTTCAGTTTAACGAACCAAGAAAATTAATAACATCAGGCGGCCTTGGTACTATGGGCTTTGGTTTTCCTGCAGCACTTGGCGCATGTGCCGGCAAGCCGGAGCAGCTTGTATTAAACATCGCAGGCGACGGCTCAATACAAATGAATATTCAAGAGCTTGCCACCTGTGTTGATTACGGTTTTAATGTAATTAACTGTATTATTGATAACGGCTATCTTGGTATGGTGCGTCAGTGGCAGGAAAAACTTTTTAACAAACATTACAGCGAAACCCAAATTTCAGGACCGGATTTTGTTAAAGTGGCCGAAGCATACGGCGCTGTTGGCATTCGGGTTGAAAAAGAGGATGAGATTGAACCTGCAATATTAAAGGCGATTGAGGTTAAAAAACCTGTATTTATTGACTTTGTGGTTGAAAACTTTGAGATGGTTTATCCGTGGGTGCTTGCGGGCGAGCCTTTAACAAAAGTTTTATTATCTAATGATTGTGCAGCAAAATAAGGAATTTTTATAAATGGGCGTTTTTCATACTATTTCAATACTTGTAACGAATGAATCAGGCGTATTATCGCGCGTTGTAGACTTATTTTCAGGAAGGGGCTACAACATTGAAAGTCTTACTGTGGCGCCGACTGTCGACAGGCTGTATTCAAGAATAACAATCGTAACAGACGGAGATTCCGATGCGATTGAACAAATAAACAAACAATTGAACCGTCTTATTCCTGTAATAAAGGTTGGAGATTTAAGCCTGAGCGAGGCGCTGGAGTGTGAAGTGGCACTTGTTAAATTAAACTGCAAAGATGAAGAGAGAAGCGACATTTTAAGAATTGTTGAGGCGACTGGCTCTAAGATTATAGACGTGACAGACAAAGCCTACACAATTCAAACCGTTGGCTCTGAAAAACAAATACAGGCGCTTGTTGAATTAATAAAGCCATATGGCGTTAAAGAATTTGTAAGAAGCGGAAAAATTGCCATGTCAAAAGGCAATCAATTTGCAAACATCAAGAATGCATAAAAATAAAAGTTTAAGACATCGCCTGCCTTTTATTTTAAAGGGCAGGTTTGTTTTTATTTTGGCAAAGATGTGGAGGATGGGTTACGTTAAGGGTGCGATTATTTGTTAATAAATTCATTCGTTATATCATATAAGATTTTGATTAGTTTTGGGTTTGTTTTAATTTTATCCAGCTTCAAATTTTCTATAAGCTTTTTGTAGTATGGAAAATCTAACATATCAATGGTGTCAAAAAGGAATAGTTCATATGAATCTATGCCTAAAGCAAGAGATATCTTTTCAAGTGTTTCAGAGGATACAAAACATTTGCCATTTTCTATTTTGCTCAGGGTATTTCTTGCAATATCAACCATTTCGGCCAATTGTTCCTGGCTTAATTTCTTAGCTTTTCTGAATTTTTTGATATTATTGCCGAAATACTTATCTATTTTTGTCATACTTCCTCATGCTTGTTTAATAGTAGTATTTTAGATACAATAACAAAACAACTTTTAACTCCACAAAAAATAATTGAAATGTGGATTTAAAAGTGGTATAATCAAATTCATATAATAGAACACAATACAGACTTAATTCCAGACAGTAAGGGCAGGGAGGCTGGAGCAATCGGATAAAAAACTTCCTGCTCTTTTTTTAAAGATTAACAAAGGAGCATAAGATGAGTTATAAAGAAGGTAACACAAAGCTTTTATATAATTTTTTAGGCATTAAAGATAGTGATATAGACAGATTAAGCCCAAAACATATAGAACTTTTTGAAATTGCGCAAAAATGCGGTTTTTATAAAAAGCGCTCCAGGTGGTTTTTAAGGCCGGTTTATGAAATTGCGTATTTTCTTATTTTATGCCTTGTAAAAGTTGAAATAAGGCTTGCATTGGATAATGAGAACTAAAATATTGCTTCAATAAATTCATCCGGGTTAAAATCTTTTAAATTGTCGATTTTTTCACCAACACCGATTAATTTTGCAGGAAGGCCGTATTCCTTTGCAACAGCAAGGATAATTCCGCCTTTTGCGGAGCCATCCAGCTTTGTTAAGGCGACAGATGTAATATTTATTGCTTCACTAAAAACTTTAGCCTGGCTGAGGCCGTTTTGGCCAAGGTTTGCATCTAAAACCAAAATGCTTTCAACAATACTATCAGGCGCATTTTTTGATATCACATTCTTGATTTTTTTTAGTTCTTCTATCAGGTTAAACTTATTTTGAAGTCTGCCTGCCGTATCAATAATTAATGCGTTATAACCTTCACTTTGCGCTTTTTTAATCGCCTCATAAACTACACTTGCACTGTCTGCCTTGTCTTTTCTTACAATATCAGCACCCGCCCTTTGCGCCCAAATATCAAGCTGTTCTTCGGCGGCTGCCCTAAAAGTATCACCTGCTGCTAAAAGCACTTTTTTCCCTTCATTTTTCAATTTATGGGCAAATTTGCCTATGAGTGTAGTTTTACCTGCACCGTTTATGCCGGCTACAAAGTAGATATTGAGCTTATTTTCATCGTATTGCAGTTTGTTACTGCCAGCAGAATGAAGAATTTCAAGAAACTTTTCTCTCAAAAAACTTTTAAGGTTTGATGCTTTAATTTTCTTTTTCTTAATCTCAGCGGTTATTTCACCTGACAGCTCAAGCCCTAAATCAGCTTTGATGAGCATCGCCTCGATATCTTCAAGTTCATATTCGTTAATTTCTTCACCGGAAACCACATCCAAAACATTCTTTACAAGAAATGATGAGGTTTTAGACAGTGCATTTTTTAGGCTGAAACCGCCTTGGGAGGGCGCCGGGGCTTTATCCTTGCTTATCTGTTCGTTTTCAGCTGTGTCTAATGTATTTTTTTCAGGCTTTTTTTTAAAAAAATTAAACATATACCTCAACCACTTTTGCAAGAATGCCGTTTATAAATGAAGGAGATTCATCTGTTGAATATTTTTTGGCCAATTCAAGCGCTTCATCTATTACTACCTTTACAGGTGCATCTTTAATGAATAAAAGCTCTGCGATTGCAATCCTTAAAATATCCTTATCAATTTTAAAGAGCCTTTCAATATCCCAGCCGGAGGCCAATTCTTTTATTACACCATCAATTTCATCATTTTTTTCTTTGTAGGTTTTAATTATTTTATGAATGTAGCGCCTAACGTCGCTTTGGCCGGATAAAATACTTAATTCTGCAACATCAAGCGCAGAAAGAGATTTTTCTGCAACATCCATAATTAGGTTAATATCCTCCCTCATCTTTGATGTTAAAGGCATTTCAACCGGTATATTATGGGCATCAATAGGCCTTGCAAGGTTTTCCGGGTGATTATTTTCAAAATCATCAACAAATTCTTTAAGGTTTGAAAGCCCGGATGTCAATATCGAAACTTCGTCCTGACAGTTGCTTATAAGGGTTCTGACAGAGCCTAAAACCATCTGTCCAAAGTCGTCATTATTGTATTTATGTATGTCCTTCCCAATTTGGGAAAATATTATAAGTGCTAATTCTCTTGAGGCGCGTCTTGCTTGCATTTAATATTCCTTATCAGTCTAATTTTGTGCATATTTATTATAGCCTAAAAAGTTCAATTTTTTCCAGATAATTTTTTATTGAATTTTCATAAGAAAACATTTTTGCCGTGATAAAAGCGTTTTTAGATATTTCAGCATATTCTTTAGGCTTTAGTTTTAAAATTTTCTCTAGCACCTTTTGAATATGTTTTTTATCAGGCTTCATCAAAAAACCGTTCTCACCGTCTTTTAATATGCCGTCTATGCCTGAATTTTTAGTACAGCACACAGCCATGCCTGCCGATAATGCTTCCATATAAACCATTCCGAATGTTTCATTTTTTGAAGGAAGAATAAAAATATCTGCTTCTTTCATTTTATGCATTACTTCATCTTTTGAAAGACTGCCTGAAAACTTAGCACCTGCTTTGGTTTTAACATTCAAAATTTCAAGTTTTTCTCTTAATTTGCCATCGCCAATTATTTCAAGAGAAATGTTCGGGTATTTTTTCTTTATTTTTTTAAAGGCCAAAATCAAAGGTTTAATGTTTTTTCTTTTTATGAGGCTTGAAACAGTTAAGATTTTAGCCTTTTTAGGGTTAAATTTTTTGGGCTCAATTTGTTCATTCTGTTCTATTATTTTAGCTGGAATACCCGAATAGATGATTTGACAAGGCTTTTCAAGGTTTGGTATTATTTTTTTAATTTTATCCTTTAGCCAAAAAGACCTTGGCAGAATACACTTAGCGTTTTTGTATGCTTCAACCATCCTTTTTTTAAAGAGGACATATTTTATATCAGACAAAACTGTGACATCGCTAGCATGCACAGCAGAGAGCATGGGGATATTCAGCGCCTTTGATATTATATCTGCACAGAGAATTCCTGATGGCATATGGGCCAATATGATATCAAATTTTTCATCCTTAAAAAATTTTTTGTACGCCCTTAACACGCTATTTTTTCTAAACGGAAAAAGGAAATTTTTGTTATAAACTTCCACACCTGAAACCTTATCAGCATATTTACCGTTTCTATAAAGTTTTCTGCCCCTTATAAATACGTTTAACATAAAATTCGGGCGAAAAACTTTTACAGTGTGGCCTTCTTTTTCAAACCCAAGAGCAAAATCCCTTATTATTAAAGGAATTCCAACTTCGTTTTCAAATAATGGATATAAATCTGTTGCAAGAAGAATATTCATTGTTTTTTAAACTTGGTAAAGTCTGCAAAAGATTCGAATTTTTTCCTTAATTTAAGAAGCAAAGACAATCTGTTGTTTTTATCTTCAACGTTCTCGTCATTAACAAGGACAGCTTCAAAAAATTCACTTATTACAGGTGTTAGAGGATAAAAATCCTGAACAGAATCAATACTTTTTATGGCTTCATATGCTGATAACAGGTTCTTTTCTTCATTGCTTTTTAAATTTGAAGGGTTTATATCCTTTTCTAAAAGAGTATTGTCGATGCCTTCTGTTATTCTTGAAATTCTTTTTGCCTGCTCTATAAAATCTTTAAAGTTTTTAGTATCTTTTTCTAATTTTAGATTTTGGCATTTTTGTTTAAAAGTCTTAAGATTAGAAAGCGGGCAATTTTTTCTAAGTGCTTCAAGGATTTCAATATCAAATTCATCCTCAAACATTACAAAAAGTCTCTCGATTATAAAGTCAGAAAGTTCGGCCTTAAGAGTATTTTCAACATCCAAGCTGAATTCTTTAGCTATTTGATTAACAGAAAAATCTATAAGATTATTAATATCAATATCAAGGCCTGATTCAGTTATAATCCTTAAAATTCCTATTGCAGCACGTCTTACCCCAAGAGGGTCATTAGAGCCTGTCGGGCGTTTTTTCTTTTTATCCTTTTGGGTTGATAAAAATACGGCAGAAATTGTATCAATTTTATCAGCTATTGAAACGATTTCACCTTCAATTGATGTCGGGAGTTCAGAGCCTGCATTTAATGGGAAATAATGTTCCTTAATCGCCGTTGCTACATTTTCTTTTTCGCCTGATTTTAGGGCATAATTTTCACCGATAAAGCCCTGCAGCTCAGTAAATTCAAACACAAGTTTTGTACTTAAATCTGCCTTGCAGAGATTTGCCGCCCTTTTGATATCGGCTGTTTTATCTGATGACAGTTTTAATTCTTTACATAAATATTCTGAAATATTAACAATTCGTTCAGTCTTATCAAATAATGTTCCTAAATCTCTCTGGAAGGTCATTCCCTTTAGGTTTTCAACTTTTGAAATTAACGGGGTTTTTACATCATCATTATAGAAAAATATACCATCCTCTAGACGCGCACTTACAACCCTTTGGTTTCCAGCCTTTATGTTATTGAAAGATTCTTCATCTGTGCCAACAAAATTTGCCATTGTGATAAATTTATTTGAAAGTTTGTTTGTCTTGATATCATAAAGGGGGAAATATCTTTGATTCTTTGACATTTCCGTTGTGCTTACAATGTCAGGAATATCAAGGTATTTTTCATTAAATTCGCACAACACAGGAATTGGATATTCTGTTATATATACAATTTCATCCAATAAATCATCAAGCTTATTAAACTCAATTTTAAGGCCGTTGTCAGCCGCCATTTTATTCGCGGATGATACGATTAATTCCCTGCGCTCATCAATATCGGCATAAACATTAACTTTTTTGAGGTCTTCAATATAATCCAATGGGTTTGTGATTTGAATTTTGTTTATTTTTGAAAATCTATGGCCTTTTGTTTTATTTGAAGCTTTTTTATCTATGATTTTAAAGTCTAAAACTTCATCACCGTATAAGGCAAGGACATTTTCTATAGGGCGAGTAAATTTTTCATCAAAATTACTCCAGCGCATAAAATGCGGCCCCTGAAGCTTTAAAACCATATGTTCAATATTTTCTTCAAGGATATCTTTGGTTTTTCTGCCTTTTTTTTCTACCTTTGCAAAAATATAGCCGTCTTTTTGATACAGTTCATCTTCATTGACGCCGTTTTTCTTTGCAAAACCAAGGGCAGCCATGGTGTATTTGCCGTCATTATCAATGGCAGCTTTTAGAATAGGGCCTTTTACATCCTTTGTTTCGTCTTTTTGGCTTTCAGAAAGACCTGTAATTAAAACAGCGAGCCTTCTTGGCGTAGCATAGCCTTTTATATCGGTATATTCAAGGTTATTCCCATTAAACAATACCTTAAATGCATTTTTCAACTGTTCAAGCCCTGAATCTATAAATTTATAGGGCATTTCCTGTATTAAAATTTCAAATAAAAAGTTTTTCATAAGCCAATTCTATTACAAAAAAGAAAATGTGAAAAGTTTTTTACATTTGTAATATTGTATCCGTAAAGTTGTCATCAAAGACATCATCAAGCATTAGCCCTTTTTTGTCGTTTACAACAGGAATGCTTAAGCCTTCTTTTGTAACGGAAGTTATATAGCGCCCGCCTGTTTTAAAATCCATACTTGCATTTACACCATTTTGCGTAATAAATGTCATTTTTGTAGCATCGGGTGAAACTACGATTTTTTCCACATTACTGCAGTCAAACAAAGGTACACCTAGCGTTGCATTTAAATGATTAAAAACCGGCTCAAAATTAAAATTTTTATCAACTCCAAAAGCCATAAATTCCGCTATATCCATGCTTGTATTTTCAATCCAGGTGGTTTTTATTCTTTGCATCTTTTCTTCAGGCCTTATTACAACAAACTTCGGTTTTATGGGCTTTTGAGGTTCATCCTTAATTCCGCCCTCAATAATAGAGAAAAATGATACACCGCCTTTCGGCGCTTCTGCTTCTTTAGGTGAAACTCTGTTATAGTGTTTAGCTCCTTTGTTTACAACAGTGTCTGAATAAAAGGGTGTTATGTTTTTATCCAAAAATTTATAGCTGATTTTATCATTCTTTTCAGCATGTCTAGCAGCTGCCTTATATGGTATGGTGTTGTTTGATATTGCCTTATCTGCTCTTATTAAGTCTGCTGCTTTTTTGACTGCGCCTGCTAATTTTTTACCAATGCCTGCTCCTACGCCTTGAATTTTTGAGATGTTCAAAATTTTGCTCTTTTCTGTTTAAAAATATAATTCCGCCGGCTATATGCTGGATGTATATATTATTAAACACCAAAATAAGATTTATTGCTAAAAAATGACCAAATATTAAGTTATATTAAATCATGCTACGATTTTTTAACGTATTTGAAATTATTTCAATTGTGTGTCATCTTATTATTGGGAGAGAACTAGAGAAAATGACCTATACAGGCTCTTTATTAAAAATAAGCGACGATCAAAATGAATATGCAAAAATGGTGGCATCTAAGATGTCCCATCCCCTTGCAAGAAAAAGGGGAATGATTGATTTAATAGGAATTACAAGTGCCGTTAACTGGTTTCTTGCAGGCAAAATAAAGGTTCAGGTTTCAAAAAGCCTTCATAAAATTCCAAGACTCTTAGAAGAATTTAAAATAACGGACATTTATTATAATAACTACAGAATTGACGTTATCACGGTATTCAGGGAAAAAACAATTAAGGTTCCAAGAATTCACTCTGAGCTTGACATTCTGCCTCATTTTTATCTTGTGGTGCAGATAGGAGCCATGCTTAAAGAAACAAAGATTATAGGATATTTAAACCCGACAGATGTTATTTCTTCAAAGAAAGACAATAAATTTTTCTATCCGCCCGAAGACAAACTAAGAAGTGCCGAGGACCTTAAAAAATTAATAAAGATACCAGGGCCCTTGCCCACAGTTATCGGAAAACATCTTGAGTGTATGTCATTATTTTTAAGATTCATAGATAATGAACTGTCTACAAGCTATAAAAAGATGCTGATTCAGCATCTTTTAACCTGTGAAACCTGCACAAAAAAGCTTGTTGATGTAATAGAATTTGATAATGCCGCAAAAAATGCAAAAGCATATCCAAGAACAATTGAAAAGTATTACAATAAATATCTGCTTCATAAAAAGCAGATTGCGACAGACTCTAAAGGCGCCACAATGTCTAGTACGCCATCCAATATGCCTGTTTTGCCAAGAAAAAATTCTGTCACAGGCATGTTAAGCAAAGCCTCATTAAATCAGGAAGCCATACAGGATTCAAACAGTGCAGCTCCAATGATGAGCGCAGCGCAAAAGGCAGCACAAAGATTCAAGAAAAACACGATAGACTATATTTTTAGAGACAGGCCCGAATTTGAAGGCAGCGGCGAAGATGTTGTAGTGCCTGTTAAGAATAAAAAGAAAAAAATTATAGCAATGGCGCTTTGCGCCTTGGTTCTTGTCGGAATTGCAGGCTTTGCAATCACGAGACATTCAAGTTCTTCACCGGATCCTATTGCAAATGCTGATGAATACACAGAAGGAGCCGAACTTCCTTTTGATGAAGGACAAGGAGGGGAGCTGGACGGCACAACAGAAGGATTGCCTGAAGATTTTTATAATTCAACAAGCGGGTATTACGGCAAAGGCAATGATTATGCCCTTGCAAGCGAAGCAAACGGAGAGCCCATTATTGCAACAATCAACAAAGTTTCATGGGAAGTGCCTGAAAACCTTGCAGACAAGTCGAATTACAAAAAATTCCTCCAGCTTGTCGGGAAAAATATAAAATTAAATCTGCAAAACGACCTCTTATTATCTAATGAAACTGCAAAAAGCAGTCTGATTAAGGTTGATATTAAATTCGGACACAACGGCGATATTCAATCCCTTAAAATAGCCCAAACATCAGGATCCAGCCAGATTGATGAAATAATTAAAAAGAGTGTAAGGGAAACATTATCGTATATGAAGCCGCCGCAGAGCGGATTTGGCACAAAATCAGCCGAAATTACGCTTGTGATTGAATTGTAAGAAACAAAACAGCCCAATATCAGTAAAATAAATTTTAAATACAGCCGCAAGAGCTTTCTTTGCTTATTTTGCGGCTGTATTTTGCTCAATATTAAATTATCTTTTCATGTTTAACTTAAAATGCTTAAATCAAACAGATAGCATTATTACCTGGATTTAGCAACAAAATTAGATGGTAAACATTATGCCAGTCTGTCAAGAAGGTTTTGAAGTGCCTCCTGTCTTTCTTTTGTGGTGGTCTCTTGTTTTTTCTTTTCTTTTGATACATTATCTATGCGATCCGAAACACTACGTGCAAAAAACGAAAAGTTATCTTTGCCATCAATACGCGCATCAAGGACAACCTGTTGTTTAAGAATTGTTTCGTCCGGTTTGAAAAGCTTTGCCCCGGGACGGTCAATTGTTCTAAGGCTTTTTGCTGTTACCTGAAGTGCAGTATAGATTTTATATGAATCATATGCCGCATGGACCTTATCTTTTAAAACTTCTACTGTAATACCTATATCTTCATTAGGAAATGCTTTGTCCAGGGTCTTCTGCATATTTTTATACCCTTTTACAAAATAATCTATATCATTGTTTTCTAAATCCAGCAGTTTTTCGGCTTCGCTTCTTTGTTCTGGCTCCGTTCTTCCGCCAAGATACACTTTACAAAGCTCAAATTTGATGAAACTTTTCCTATCATATTTTCTCTCTCCATATTGATTAACATGCATACAAACCTTGTAAAAAAATATTTTTGCTGTTTCGTTAATATTTATTACAAAATGTTACAATATTGGATATCAAAACACGGGCTTAAAGTTACCCTCTAAACATATTCATTTTGTAAACTTCATCACAAAGAAGAGGGAAATCTTCTACATTGTGGTTTTTAGCGAATTCAAATGCTTTTTCACGCGCTAATTCAAGGATTTTAACATCTGAAACAAGGTCTGCAAGGCCAAAATCTGCTATGCCGCTTTGCCTTGTGCCTAAAAATTCACCGGGGCCTCTTATTTCAAGATCTTTTTGGGCAACAATAAAGCCGTTATTTGTTTCAGTAAGGACAGAAAGTTTGTCCTTTGTTTGCTTTGAGGCAGTTTGCGCCACAAGAATACAGTAAGACTGTTTATCAGAACGGCCGACACGGCCCCTCAACTGATGAAGCTGGCTAAGGCCAAAGCGTTCAGCGTTTTCAATCATAATAACAGTAGCGTTTGGCACATCTACACCTACTTCGACAACAGTTGTTGAAACCAAAATATCATATTTGCCCATTTTAAAGTCATTCATGACCTTTTCTTTTTCATCATTTGGCATTTTACCGTGCAAGAGGCCAATTTTAAAGCTTTGAAATACTTCATTTTGAAGCCTTTCAGCCTCCTGAGTGGCGTTCTTTGCGCTTATAGTCTCACTTTCATCAATCAATGGATAGACAATATAGGCCTGGTGCCCAAAAAGCACCTGTTCTCTAATTAATCCATAGGCTTCTTTTCGACCTTGCGCCCCAACAAGAGTAGTTTTGACAGGCAGTCTGCCCTTTGGAAGTTCATCAATAGTTGTAACGTCAAGATCGCCATGGACGGTTAAAGCAAGGGTTCTTGGAATCGGGGTTGCTGTCATAGTCAGCATTTGAGGCGTCTTACCCTTGCTTAAAAGCTTAGACCTTTGTTTTACGCCGAATCTGTGCTGCTCATCCACCACAACGGCACCAAGGTTGTTAAACTCAACGCCATCCTGTATAAGAGCGTGAGTGCCTACTGCTATATGGGTTTGGCCGTTCTTTAAGGAGGTTAACATCTCACGGCGAAGCCTTGATGTGTTTTTCCCTAAAAATAGTCCTATAGAAAGATTTAGGGGGGTAAGCCATTCGATAAAGTTTTTATAGTGCTGGGTTGCAAGTATTTCTGTCGGCGCCATAATTGCGCCCTGATAGCCGTTTTCTACCGCACAAAGAAGCATAATGCAGGCAACAACAGTCTTTCCGCTTCCAACATCACCCTGCAAAAGCCTCTGCATTGGCTCTTTACGGCTTAAATCCCGCCTAATCTCATCCACGGCCTGTTTTTGGGCATTTGTTAATTCAAACGGAAGATTTCTTATAAACCTCTCAACAAGCCCGTCTTTATTGACTTTTAATGGCACGCTATCGAGTTTTTTATTAGATTCACGGATAAGTGCAAGGTTCATCTGCAGGATAAAAAGTTCCTCAAAAACAAGCCTAAACCTTGCGTCTTCAAGGTCTTTTGAAGTTTTTGGAAAATGGATAGACTTAACTGCATCTTTTTTTGGAATGAGGTTAATTTCTTCCCTTAAAAACTCTGGAAGCGGCTCCGGAATTGAATCAGAGTACTTTTCAACAGCGTTAAATATAGCCCTTGTCAAGGTTTTAGGATTTAAATTTTCACACAAGGGATATATAGGGGTGATTTTTGTCTCCTGGAGAGCATTTTCATCTTCATCTGTGAAATCTGAGGTTATAACCTGCATTTGCGGTTTATCAAGGGTTAAAAGTCCTGTAAATTTATCTACTTTCACCGTGCCATAGGCTATAATCCCTGCATCTTTAGGGTATTGGGATTTATAATGCTCCTGCATCCTTCTGTTTGCGGCTTTATAAAACATTGCGATGTTCAAATTGCCCGTGCCATCGCTAATTGTAAGCTTTAAGACGGTTAATTTGTTCCTTGTTGTGTAGCATTCAACATTTTTTATTGTGCCAAATATGCACACAGAATTTCCAGGCTCAAGGTCTTTAATGCGCACTCTGCCTTCATAATCAACATATTTTTTGGGGTAATATTCAAGTAAATCCTTGACAGTATAGATTGAAAGTTTGTTCAAAACAGCGCCCAGCTTCGGCCCCACGCCTTTTACGTATGAAACATCAATCTCGTCTATATTTGTTGAAAAAACCTTTCTAGCATTCTCCCTCTCCAGGTTTTGAGCTTCTTCTTCAAGAGCTTTTTTAGCCTTTTTTTCTTCAAGTTTTATCTTTGCTGCTTCAAGTGCCTTATTCTGCGCTTTTTTAAAGTAATCAAGGACTTCATTCAACATTCTGATAGAATTCATCCTGCCTGAAATTGAATCAAAACGATATTGCAAAAAACACCCGCAAACAGGCTCCAGACGCTGTTTATCAAGCTTGCCTAATTTTTTCTTAAAATCATTCAATGATTTCATAACAAAGTCGGAAAAACAGGTGGTTTTTCCTATAAAATCAATGTATTGGTACTTTTCTTCGACATCTATGGCTTTTTTCAGCGCCGTATAAAGGTCATCAAACTTCACAATTTTAACCTATTTTTCAGGCGATAAAATCCTTAAAACCTCATAAATATTGATTTTTTTGGATTTTCCCCTGATTGCAACTTCTCTAATCTTTATTACATCAACATATTTTTGTACACGAAGGAATGTTTCTTCGCTTATTAAAAACTTGGTTTTATAAACCTTATTATAGTTTTCAATTCTGCTTGCTGTGTTTACAGTATCGCCTATAACCGTGTATTCAAGCCTTTCTTCGGAGCCAATGTTGCCAACAAACGCCTCGCCTGTTGAAATTCCTATACCTATTTCAATCTTCGGCTTTCCTTCATCAAGCCACTTAGTTTGCAATTGCTTAACTTTTTTTAGCATATCATCAGCACATTTTACGGCATCAATAGCATGGTTTTCATTCTTAATGGGTTCGCCGAACACAGCAAGGACCGCATCTCCCATAAATTTATTCAATATGCCGTTATGTTTTTCGATAATCGGGGCGATGGCTGAAAAATATTCATTTAAAATCCTTGTAACCTCTTCTGCTGAAAGCCTTTCAGAGATTGAGGTAAAACCTCTTATATCGGCAAATAAAACCGTAACACAGGCCCTTTTGCCCCCAAGCCTGACACCGTCAATGTTTGAGACAACATTCTGCATAACGTCCTTTGAAATGTATTTTCCCATCACTGACTGAATTTTTTCCTTCTTTCTGCCCTCGACAAGATATCTGTAAGAATAGCCAAAGCCGATTGCAATAAGCATAAATACCTCAGGCAAAATCAGCCCTACACCGATTCTTCTATCATACATTAAGAATGTAAAGATAAAATACATAAACATTACAAGAGATGTGCACATAAGGGCTGCAGGGATAGGAAGGGTGCAAATTAGAAGCAGGACAAGGAGAAACACCGTAAGGATTACAACAAATCCATATGCAGGACTTGCCTCTATGAAAAATTCATTTTTGTAAAGATTGTTAAAATTTGTCGCCTGAATATCAAGTCCCGCAAAGGTATCAGACACGGGTGTTCTTTTAACATCCTGCAAAGCCTGGGAATTAGCGTTTGAGCCCACAAAAACAATCTTATCCTTGAATATTTCAGCGTCCAACACAGGTTTTTTACCTTGCTTAATATTTCTTAACGATTCAATTACATCTGACGCTGAAATTTTTTGGTGCGAATAAACACCATCGTCTGTTTTGTAATATGAAAGATAGCTGTAAACACTGCCATCCATATTTATAATGGGCATTTTAAGCTTATAGTCTTTATTTTGGCCGAATACATATTTATCAGTTATGGTAAAATCCTTTATACCGGTGACTTTTGAATACATTAACAAGGGCAAAGATGGATACAGCCCGTCATTATAGGAAATTATTTGGTCAACTTTCCTGATATAACCGTCAAAATCTTGATATGTATTTACGGCGCCAAGGTTTTTAACGTTATAAAAATAATCCCGCAAAAATGGTGTAAAACTGTTGTATTTGCTTTTTATACGGTATTTGGCGCTTCTTTTGTCAATAAAATTAACATCATGCTTTTGGGATAAAACTTTATCAAACAATTCCTTGTCAGCTTCGCTTCTAAAATAATCATACATAAAGCCAACACCGGCAACCAGCTTATCATAGCTGCCTATTCTTCTTGAAAATTCTCTGTCATATTCCGGAAAATCAGTATCCGGCGCAATAATTACAGCATCAAAACCGTAAACTTTAGCCTCTGTATGGTGTTCAAGGTAATCAAAGATTTCAAGAAACAGCGTTCTTTTCCAGGGCCAGCGGCCGAGGCGGATTAGGGATTTATTATCTATTACGATAAGGATAATATCGTCTGAAGCAGCCTTATTTACTGATGTTTGCTTCATCATAAAGTTATAAGATTTATATTGAAAAATAGTGTGGCCAATAAGGTACACAACGAAAAACACCACAATTGATGCTATTGTTAAAAGGATTAAAGATTTTTTATGTGTAATTTCCATAGCCCTATTTTACTTTATAAACAGCGTTTTGCCAAATAAAAACACGATAAAATTTGTCTTAAGAATTATTTTATATTAAAATTATATTATATATACAAACAAACGATTATCAGGCCAAAAAATCGCTAGAATACTAGAATGGGGCTCTTTTTTAAAAAACGGTTTGCAAAAACTGCCCAAGCTTAAAAAAGGAGCAAGGAGGACATTTTTATGAAAAATATTTGGAAAAAAATAACAGTAGCAGCACTATTGTTATTTATGTCATATGTTACAACGGCGCTGAATCCTGTATTGGCGCAAACACCTCAGGCGCTTTATGATAAGGCATGGAAATTAATTGACACAAAATTTGTGGACCAGACAAATAATAATCAGGATTGGTCAAGATGGCGCCATAAGTATGATTCTGTGATTAAGACAGAGGATGATGCTTATGTTGCAATAGATTCAATGGTTTCAAGCCTTAACGATGTTTATACAAAATTCCTGAATCCTAAAGAATACGGCGAAGAAAATGACTCCATTCAAGGCTCCTTAAAGGGGATTGGGGTTCAGATAGGTGTCAGAGACGGCAAACTCTTAATTATAGCGCCTCTTGAGGATACACCGGGCGAAAAGGCAGGTTTGAAGGCCGAAGATGAAATCCTTGAAATTGACGGAAAATCAACAAAGGGAATAACGGTAGATGCCGCAGCAGACAAGATTAGGGGCGAAGAAGGCACCACAGTTGAACTTTTAATCAAAAGAGACAAGGAACCAAATAAAATCTACAAAATTAAAAGGGCCAATATTGAATTAAAATCAGTTTCAACAAAGATTCCAAAATATGCAAAACTGTCTCCAAACGTAGGCTATATAAGGCTTAGCTCCTTTATTAGCAAAAATGCAACAATGGAGTTTCAAAATGCACTTATCCAAAACAGGGATAAAGACGGCATCATAATTGACCTAAGATCCAACCCCGGCGGGCTTTTAACCAACGCCATATTTATTGCCGATATGCTTTTAGACGGACAGACAATAGTTTCAACTGTTGACAGAGACGGATACAAAGAAACGCAAAAATCAACCCAGAGAGTCATTACAAGGCAGCCTTTGGTTGTATTAATAAACGGCGGGAGCGCCTCTGCAAGCGAAATTTTATCAGGAGCTTTGAAAGACAACGGCAGAGCAACCATAGTAGGGAAGAAATCCTTTGGTAAAGGGCTTGTTCAGGAAATTAACAAACTTCCAAACGGCGCTGCTATGCACATTACAATACAAAAATACTTAACCCCGAATGGCACAGATATTAACAAAAAAGGCATAGAGCCTGACATAGAGGTGGATATCACGCCGGAGGACGTTAAGGCAGAAAGAGACCCGCAGCTTCAAAAAGCCAATGATATCCTTGCAAGAAGGGCCAAAGTGGCAAGGGGAAGGTAAATTCAGGGCCTTTCCCGTCTTTTAGAAGACTTTCTAAAACGAGAGTAGATTTCAAAAGACAGACTCAGGCTAAAAGGTTTGCTAACAGGGGGTATACAGCTAAGATGATGGTTATATCCAAGGGCAGCGACTTTCTATTATGATAAACAAGAGAAAAACCTTTGGCAGCGCAGCAAAAAGACTACAGCATAAATATATGAAAGAATGGGAGAGGCAAGGCTTAAAAACAAGTTTAGATTGTGTTGAAGAGGTGAAAAGACAGGCCAAGAAATGAATTTGAGGCCTGTCTTATTTATTTTTGATTTAATTTTTCGGCCGCATTTTAAAATTTTTAAGGTTTTTTGTAAGCATTTTGGGCTAGATATTTACAGTTTTTTAAGAGGCGTTTTTTATGAAGGCAAAGAAATGTAAAGATTCAAAAAGTATTTTTTAGATAGTTGTGTAAAATTTGTTAAGGCAGCAAAAGACAGTGCTTTTGAGGATGGTTAAAATTTCAAGTTAGTCAAAACCCTTGTAAATAAAGTGTTAGAAAATTTATAATATTTTAGATGCAGTGCCTGCAAGGGTTTTTAGGATTCAGTCATATAAATTATTCTTTTTTAAGTACGCAGTACAATATAGATTAGCTTCAAGACAGATATGGCTTGAATTTCCAGGCACAACAGGCGTAAAATATAGGCAATGAGGGCACTTTAAGATTTGAATTAGTCAAAGATGGCGTATTGTCGAACTTTTATATATATTGATACCGTGAAATGCTTTAATTAGAATGTTTTTAGGGTTTAAAGGAAAATAAAGCCCGGTCATAGTAATATTTTTGGTCTATCGTTTGCGTTAAAACTAAGGCAGAATCAATACTTTAGCATATGAATATACCTGAAAGCAGCTTGCTTAAAGTTTTTAGTATTGTTTTAAAATGAAATTAGGGCAAAAGAGAAGCTTATTAAGGGTTTCAACCGTGAGAAAAGGTGAAAAAGAATGCTATATAAGGTTTTTTAAAATTTAACAGAAATATCTGCGGCTGGGTTTAATTATGGATATTGCAGCTAAAAGCTTACAGGTGAAGGGTTATCAGGCTCTAAATAGCGTAGAGAACCTGCAATATAAGGATTTTAGCTTATGTTAATTCTTAAAATTCTGTAGTTATAAGGTTTTCTAGCGCATTACATGTTTACAATACAGTAACAACAGGTGTTTTGAGGCAATTTGATTCATTTAAAACCGCAAAAACAAACTTTTAGATTAATGATTTTTTGCACGAACATCAATTTTTAAGATATTTGTTTAAAAAATCACCACTGCGACAAAAATATTTTTTTAAAAAAATATTATTTATCAAAAAAAAATACTTTTGTTTTTTAAAAAAATTTTTCCGTTTCATTTTCCAATATTTTTTAAGGTAATACGGGTTAACCGGAAGCCTTTTGTGGCGCCAATTTTGAATAATTTGCTTGCATATTAAATAGCTGTAAGTTCTGTTTTTTTGCACAATCAGGGCATTTTGGCGCCTTTTTTTTGACAAAACAAGGACATTAGAAGCGGATTTAGATTATATTTACTTAAGCTAGTGGGGTTTTAACAAGCTCCATTGATGTTTTTAGCTGGTTCATTAGAGCAGCCTTTGCTTTTTCATCCACATTAGATGGGAGTTTTTCTGCAAAATTATAAAGTATTTGGTATGTATCTAAAAGGCTTGTATTATAGTCGCTAACAGTATTGAGCAGTATGTCTGAATTGGCGTTTTTTAAATTGAAATCTGCAAGTGTTTGCTTTGCCGCATACATTTTATTTACAGCTTCCTGAATGTCTGAATAAATTTCATTTAAATCTTCTATACTGCATTCCTTCTTAAGTGTCTGACCTGCACTCATAGCCTTAATTGTGTCTTCCATAGCATGTGCCAAATCTTCATTAAGATAGTCTAATTGAACATGGGGGTTTGCACTTACTGGCTTTGTTTTTAATGCGGACTTAAGAGATGTTTCTTGTGCTGTAGCCTTTCTATAGTCTGCATTTCTTGCGCTTGCGTTTTTCTTTGCAATTTCAGCAATATTTTTTTGATATTCGTCAAACCATGTCTTGCCAAGCTTAAGCGTCTGGGTGCCCGTAAGCTTTGTTTCTTCACCTGGGCTAATGTTTTCTATTGAAAGAGCTTGGGCACTATCTGCCGCTTTTAGCATATCATCCATGGATGCCTGCATTGGATTTTGCGTTTGGGCTTGCGCTTTTGCAGCAGCCGCTATTGTTTTGGCAGCATTGGCATTCTTTCGTGCATTTAAATTTTCTTCATATTTTTGAGCCTGCTCGTCTGAGAATTTTGCCCGCTGTATTGCTGAAATCGAAGCATAATCTCCGATATCAGCTCCCGAAGCATCAAGGGCGGCTGCCATTTCTTCTTCCAGTCTTTGGGCAGCGGCTGATTGCTCATTGAGTTCTTGCTGCTTAAGCTGTTTAGCTTTGTTTACACTTTGTGCAAAATCATCTGTAGTCTGTCTTTGTACACGTTGTTGTGCTAATTTATCATCCAGATTTTGCCAGTACTTTTTATGGGCAGCGGGATTTTTACTTTGCAGGGCAGCCCTATCTATCATAGAAAGAGTCTCTTTGCCGCTGATATCATACTCTGAATAAATAAAGTCTTTTTTGATTAATTCTTGCAAGGGAATGATTTCAGATTGTTCAATCGGAGTATTTGCTGCAAGCTGATTTTTGTACCCGACATTCCACGCAACCCGATGAAGCTTTGGCTCTGAGTGAATTTCAGGCTGGGTTTCACCCTGCTGTACAGTAGCATCCGGAATCTTTTTAGAAGAATCTGCGGATAGTGTGGCAGCAGCAGCTTTTTCACTAGCCTCCGCACCTTGTTTTAGGGTATCTTCCGGAAATCCAAAGGCAGAATCCACCTCAGAGGGCGGGAACAAATCATCTTCCTGAACAATTATTTCAGACTCTTCTTCTAAAAGTTTTTGCTCAGAAACTTGCTCTTTACCATCAGC
>CAJTXZ010000011.1 GCA_910583725.1 uncultured Vampirovibrio sp. | reverse complement strand
GTGGGGCTGGTGGTGGAGCTGGGGGACAAGTTAGGGTTAATCATACATTTGTTACTAATGGTAATGGGAATGTTACACAGAATGAGACGAATTTGTTGACGGTGAATGCTAATGGGCACTTCAATTGGGGTATACCAGCTATAGCGCAAAGTAAATACGCTCTCATTACAGCATGCGGCGGTGGCGGAGGCGGAGGAGGATGGGGTGTTACCGGCGGTGGCGGTGGCGGTTCCGGCGGGTATTTTGTTGACCATGTTATGAAAATGCCTGCAAACAGCATAAATATTCGCCTTGGTGGCGGGGGCGGAGCTGGAGGCACTGACAATGGTAATGGTGGCAAGGGGCGCATGTATGATGCAGGTGGTGGTGGTTCGGGCACCAACTACGCTGCATTGTCAGGTTCTATAAATACAGATGCTGGTTTTGGTGCAGTGGGTGGACATTGTATAAATGATAAAGATGGCTATGGTGGTAAAACTTATATGGGTGTCAACGGAGAAGATGGAGTAGGACACTCTAACAGCAGCATGGTTCTTGGCGGCGCGGGCACCAATGGCGGGGGAAAAGGCGGAGACGCCTATCCAAATTACGGTGGCGATACTGCAGGCGGGGGTGGTAGTGGAAGTCTTTACCAAGGTGGCGGCGGAGGCGGAGCCAGCGGTGGTGGCGGGGGTGGTGGGGGTGGAAAAACAGGATTTAATGAAGATGCATACATGAGCAATGGATATCTTGTGGCAGCCGGTGGCGGCGGGGGTGGTGGAATGGGATACGACTCTGCAGACGGCGGAGGCCGTGAAGGACGCGGTGGCGGCGGAGGCGGAGGAGCTGGTGCTCCAGGCGGCGCACAAGGTGGAAATGGAGGCAATGGCGGCAACAGCCAAAATAAAGCAGGCTCACCAGGCGGCGGGGGTACTGGGGGCAAAGCTGGTTCTGGCATAAATGGCGGACAAGTCTCCACAATATTTGGAAATAATTACTGTAATGGCGGGAAAGACGGCGAAGCTGGTAAAGACGGAGCTATGAGAATTTCATACCTTAATTATGGCTCCGGTGGCTCTGGCGGGGGCTCTGCACAAATCGTTCCATTACAGACAATGATTGTAAACCAGAAAGAAGCTCTTAGCGTAAAAATAGGTTCTGGTATGGGTGGCGGAACCGCAGGATTAATAAATAGCGGAGGCAGTATTATTAATCCCGGTATAGGAAACGGGGCAAATACAAGTGCCCGTCCCAATATGATTACAAAAATATCAAGAGGTTCTGGTGTTTTATTGACAACGCCTGATAATGACAGCAATGGAACAATTGGCGGTTCACCAACAGGTTGTGTCTATGGAACAGTTAGTCCATATAACGGCGTGTTGGGCTCCATCACGAATGGAAAACCAGGAGCGTTTAATAAGGTTGTTTTAGCTGGTTTTTCTAATACCCATGGCAAAAGTGCAGGCAATGGTTCAACCGTAGGAAGTGCTACCTATGCTAATGGTACTATTGGAGGCAATGGAGGTACTGTTACTACACCCTTCACAGGCACCTGTACACCAGGGGCAGGAGGAACAAGTGGTTCTCCTAATGGGAAGAATGCTTCTGGTTATGGATGCGGTGGAGGTGGAGGATATGGATTAGCTAATGGGGGAAGTGGTTCTGGAGGTTATGCTAGGATATCTTGGAATAAGTATTGGGATACAGCAAGTAATAGTTATAGGTTAGCTAGTGTTGGAGCTGGTGGTGGAGGAGCTAGTGGCAATGTTATGTCTTATACAGTATATGTGAGGGCTAATGAAAAGATTAAGATAAGGATAGGTAAAGGGGGTAGTGGAGGATATATATTGAATAATAATCTTGTTGAATCAAAGAATGGGGGAAGTAGTGTGTTTGCATATGGAGCAACGCGTGAAATAAAAGCAGGCGGTGGAAATAAGGGTAGTAGTCCTAGTATTGATTCAAGTGGTAATGTTATTAACGGAGTTGGGGGAAGTGTATCTAATGTATGTAGTTACAGGGGGAATAGCAGTCAATATCTTGATAATGAGAAGTATTGTAAAAAAGGTATAGCAGGGGAAAATCCTGTTATGAATAAAGGAGGAAAAGGAGCTTCATTTATTGGGATTAAGATAGTTAATGAAGATGATAAAACAGAGATAAATGTTATTGGTACAGGGGGTAATGTAAGGAATGCAGGGGTTGGTACAACGGATGGATTTAGTGCTGACGGGTATGGAGCAGGTGGTGGTGGAGGAAGTTTAAGAGATCTTGGTGTATTAAATAATGGAGAGACTATATCTAATCCTACTCTTGGTGGTAATGGTACTAATGGGAAGATAATACTTGAGTGGGAGGAGGCGAAGAGGTGATAGTTTTTTGGGGGGGGATGATTGTATTGAGTGTATTACATTGGAGTTAGGGTCGTGGTTGCAAGGCTCTGGTTGTTAGTCTAAGGCTCGTACAGTTCCATTCTGCCGGCTTAACGCCGCTGTCATTAGGAACACACGGCTCACGCAATTAGTAGGGTACGGTAGCGGGCTAACCACCAGCTCATCGCTGCTGGTACGCCATCACACACCAGAGGCTCGTTCGGTTTCATTGAGCCAAGTACCGCAATTCAACTCTCACTAAGGGCTCCTCTTGGAAATCAAAGATTCCCATCCCCAAGGGGATGAACCCTATTTGTAAGGCTCTACTCCGTATCACCTAACAACTAGGGCCTCGTCACAACAGAACGGTCGCCCTATCGGTCAGGCTCATCGCCTGCCCTTGCCGGGCTTCACACACTTAATAGCATATTCAGTCCAGTGTCGGGCTGTCTGCCGCTTCATCAGCGCCAGTTCGCCCTCACAAGGCCGTAGTCGTTACGCGAGCTTGCGAGTGTTACGAATAGGGTTCATCCCTTTGGGAGCCTAAGGCTCGTTCGGTCTCGTTAAGCCAAGTCTGGCTAAACTCGACTCTCACTAAGATTTAAACGATAAAACAAAACAACTTTTTCGGTGCTGTTCTTTTTGTAACCTCAGCACCTTTTTTTATAATTAAAATTTGTTATTAAGGCTTGCCAAAATATTACGATAAATCAAATATCGACTGCTGACAATAAGGCATTTGCTTTGTTTTCAAGCATTTCTGCATAGCAGGCATAAGGAAGAGTATCAAAGCTTTCACTGCCATGGTTTATCAATGCCATCTTCAATACATAAATCAAACAAGATATTTCCCGCACACGATTTTGAATTTCCAGAATATTTTCATCATCCATTTTTTCTATAACTCCTACAATATTTCGTATTTTAAATACGAACTGCTTAATAATATTAACATTACAATTAAACTATGACAAAATATAAAGACGACGCCAAGAGAACAATTTCTAAGAATGTTAGAAAATACAGAGAAATTGCGGGTTTAACACAAACTGCGCTGAGTTTAAAAATACATAAGAGTTCTGAATATATTTCAAGGATAGAGCGCGCGGTTATGCTTCCAGGTATTGATGTTTTGTATGAAATAGCTGATATACTTAACATTGAACCCTCAAAACTCCTTGTGCCATAATTCTTTTATTATTTTACATCATTTTATATATAATTTTGTAACCTCACAGCTAGCAATTTTAGTAATTATATTTAATTTTATATTTGCTTATTAAATGCTTTCTTTTCATTCCAGTTCCTATGTATAAAAAAGAGCGGGATAAGTTTCACTTAAAAGGAAACTTATTTGAAACGCTCTTTTTTATACATAGGAACTTCCATTACAAGAAAAAAGGGAAACCAGTATTTTTTGTGTAAACCTTATATGGCAAGTTTTAATGAAGATTATAAACGGCTTGGGAAAAATATTGCAAAATACAGAAAAAAATCAGGCTATACACAATTGCAGCTTTCAATGAAGCTTGAAATTACAAGAGAACATTTGAGCCACATTGAAATCGGCATTAAGAAGCCGAGTCTTGATTTGTTGTTTTTAATAGCTAAAACCCTTGATATAGCGGTGAAAGATTTATTTTAATTTACATATATTTTTGCAAAATTAATTTTTTTAAGGCCTTTGCATTCACAGCATCCGGCTCAATTTCTATAAGTCTATCAAGATATTTTATTGCATCTTCATAATTTTCAAGCTTCTTTTGTGCGCAGGCCATAGCATACAGGGCGTCAATAAATTTATCATCAAGTTCAAGTGCTTTTTCTAAATCAGAAACAGCAGCCTTGATATCAGGATTTTCTATATCTTTTCTTGAAAGAATAATTTTTGCTCTGTTAAAATAAGCGTCTGTCATTTTATCATTCATTTGCAGCGCTTTTGTGTAATCAAGCATAGCTTCATTAAAATTTTCCATTGCATGATAAGCTACGGCCCTGTAGAAATATGGTATTTCCCAGTCGCTTTTTAATTCTAATGATTTATTAATATTCTCAATAGCGCTTTTGTATTTGCCATCCTGAATATCATATATGCCGTTATCAAGGTATGTTTTATAATTTTTTTCGCTCATGATTTTTCCTTTTTTATAAATTGTATTACAAAACCATAAAAAACTGCACTGGCTTAAAGGATAGCATTGCAGTATTATTATAAACTGATATAATTTTTAAAACAGGAGAAATTTATGGCATTAAGCTGGAATGAAATCAAAGACAGGGCATTAAAATTTTCAAACGAATTTAAAGATGCACACTATGAAAAAGGCGAGACACAGACATTTTATAATGAATTTTTTAATGTATTCGGAATAAACAGAAGGCGCGTTGCCACTTTTGAAGAGCCTGTAAAAAAACTTGGCGACAGACAGGGTTTTATAGATTTATTCTGGAAGGGTGTTTTACTTGTAGAACAAAAATCTCAAGGCAGAGATCTAACAAAGGCTAAAACACAGGCTCTTGAATATTTTCCAAACCTAAAAGATGAAGAACTGCCAAAATATATCCTGCTTTCTGATTTTCAAACTTTTGAACTTTATGACCTTGAATCTGGCGAAGAGCATAAATTTAACCTTAAAGATTTATATCAAAATGTCGGAATATTTTCTTTTATAGCAGGATATGAAAAGAAAAGCTACAAAGACACTGAAACTGTTAACATTGAAGCATCTGAATTAATGGGAAAATTGTATGATGAATTAAGAAAATCCGGCTATCCCCAGCATGATTTAGAAATTTTTCTAACCCGCGCTCTATTTTGCCTTTTTGCGGATGACAGTGACATTTGGGAAAAAAATCTTTTGACAAAATATGTTGAAGAAAGAACTGCAAAAGACGGTTCTGACCTTGGTTTAAAACTTGCACATCTGTTTCAGATTTTAAACACACCAAAAGAAAAACGTTCCAAAAATCTTGATGAACATTTGGCTAAATTTGAATACATAAACGGCGGACTCTTCTCTAATATGGTTTCAATTCCTGATTTCAATTCAAAGATGAGAGAAGTATTTTTAGAATGCTGCTACTATGATTGGCGAAAGGTTTCTCCTGCAATTTTTGGCTCGTTATTTCAATCTGTGTCAGATTCCAAAAAAAGAAGAGAATTAGGCGAGCATTATACATCAGAACAAAATATACTAAAACTTGTAGAACCATTATTTTTGGATGCGCTATACGAAGAATTTGAAAAGGCAAAACACAACAAAAAGAAACTTGAAGAATTGCAAAATAAAATTGCAAACCTGAAATTCTTTGACCCGGCCTGCGGCTGCGGAAATTTCCTTGTTGTAACATACAGAGAATTAAGAAGGCTTGAAACACAGATTATACTTGCATTGGAAGAATTCAAAAAAGACGCAGGACAAATGAGAATTGACGTTGCAAGCTTGTCAAAACTTGATGTGGATAATTTTTACGGAATTGAAATTGAAGAATTCCCTTGTAAAATTGCAGAAGTTGCCCTTTGGATGACGGATCATTTAATGAATATGGAATTGTCAGAGCAATTAGGGTCTTTTTATTCAAGAATTCCTTTAAAGAAATCTGCAAAAATTATTAATGCAAATTCACTAACCACAAACTGGAAAGATATTATTAAGCCCGAAGAATTAAACTATATATTGGGAAATCCGCCATTTATCGGCAAACAAATGCAAACAAAAACGCAATCGAATGAATTAAAGGCAGTATTTATCAATGTAAAAGGCGCCGGGGTATTGGATTATGTATCAGCCTGGTATTTAAAATCTGCTCAATATATAAAAAACTGGCAACATATAAAATGTGCATTTGTTTCAACAAATTCCATAACTGAGGGTGAGCAGGTAGGAATTTTATGGAATGAATTATTAAAAAATTATAATATTAAAATACATTTTGCCCACAGAACATTTGACTGGTGCAATGAAGCAAGAGGAAACGCGCATGTTCACTGTGTAATAATAGGTTTTGCAAATTTTGATTGTGATAAAAAATATCTGTTTGATTATGAAGATATAAAGGGCGAACCACATAAAACAGAGGTTAAAAATATAAATCCGTATTTGATTGATTATAATGATGTATTAATAACAAAACGCACAAAACCCATAGAAAATACTGCACCAATTATATTCGGAAATATGCCAAATGATGGAGGCAATCTAATATTAAATTCATCAAAAGAAAAGAACGAGTTTATATCTAAAGAGCCGTCCGCTGAAAAATATATTAGAAAATTTATCGGTGCAGACGAATTTATAAACAACAAGGAGCGCTATTGCATATGGCTAAAAGATGCAAACCCCGCTGAAATTGCCAAAATGCCTTTGGTAATCAACCGGATAAAAGAGGTAGAGAAAGCCAGATTAAAAAGTAGACGGGACGAAACTAAAGAGCTTGCAAAAACTCCTACGCTTTTTGGCGAAATAAGACAGCCAAATTGCGATTATATAATCATCCCGAGTGCAACATCATCAAGAAGAAAATATATTCCAATAGGGTTAGAATACAAGAGCACAATAGTAAGCAATCTATGCTTGGTAATTCCAAGCGATAGCTTAATGTTATTAGGAATACTGTCATCTGAAATGCATATGATATGGACAAAATATGTATGCGGCAGACTTGGCAGCGGGTACAGATACTCTGCAAACATTGTTTACAACAACTTTCCATTTCCAAAAGATATTTCGGATAAGAACGGAAAAAATGTTGAAGAAAGGGCACAAAATATATTGAATATCAGAGAAAAATATCTTGAGGCCGATGAAAAATGCTCTCTTGCAATATTATACAACCCCGAAACAATGCCGCCGGATTTAATGAAAGCTCATCAGGAATTAGACAAAGCAGTAGATAAATGCTACGGCAAAGCTGCATTTAAAACCGAACGCGAAAGAATAGAATTTTTATTCTCACTCTACGAAGAATACACAAAACCATTGATTGCAAGAGGGAAGAAAAAAGCCAAACTACATTTATAACATACAGCACCTGTGCAAAAATCCACACCAGTCAAAAAACATCTTGACATTGAGCTTTGTTGAGGTCAGAATATTAAGCATTGTGTATTTAGCCTCAACAGTTAATTAGCAATATTTTAAATATAAAGCTTGAAGATAAAAAGATATGACTTGTTATTTTATTGGAATAATAATACTTTTAATTAGCATAATTTCACTGTTCATGCCTGTTTTTAGCATACTTTTGGGCAATGGAAACATTGTGAAAATTTTAGAATTCAGCCCTGTATTTGGACAGGTGAATTTTGTAATTGACCCTTTAAGCGCCTTTTTTATGTTAATAATCTTAATAATGGGCGCTATTTCAATGGTTTATGCCAAAGGATACCTAAAGCCTTACATAGAAAAGGGTAAAAGCATTAACAGCCATATATTTTTCTTTGTTTTACTCATACTTTCAATGCTTACGGTTGTTACCTGCCAGAATGCTTTTATGTTCCTGATTTGCTGGGAAATAATGTCCTTATCGTCATTTTTCCTTGTAATATTTGAAAATGAAAATAAAGAAATTTTAAAAGCAGGCATACAATATTTAGTGTTTATGCATATTTCAATGCTTTTTATAATGGCTGCATTTATCATATTGTCGATTAAATCAGGAAGTTATGATTTTCAGTCTTTTGCGGTTGTTCTTCAAAATAATCCCGGACTTTCAAATATTGTATTTTTACTTGCATTTGTAGGTTTTGGCATTAAGGCCGGTTTTGTGCCGTTTCACAACTGGCTTCCATCGGCACATCCTGCAGCGCCAAGCCATGTTAGTGCAGTAATGTCAGGCGTTATGATAAAAACAGGAATTTATGGTATTTTAAGAATGCTGGCCCTGATTCAAACCCCGTCAAAAATAATGTGCTACACGGTTTTAATAATATCAGCCATCACATTCTTATATGGAATATTATATGCTATCGGCCAAAATGATATTAAAAAAATGCTTGCTTATTCATCAATTGAAAACATTGGAATAATTGGCGCAGGCATTGGCATTGGAATGTTAGGACTTTGCCATAATAATTTTAATATTGCATTTATTGGCTTTGCAGGCGGCATTTTACATATTTTAAACCATTCTATATTTAAAGAATTATTATTCTTTGGGGCAGGAAATATTTATACTAAGACCCACACAAGAAATATGGAATTGCTTGGCGGCTTAGCAAAATATATGCCGCAAAGTGCTGGGTTATTTTTAATAGGTGCGGTTGCAATATGCGGCCTACCGCCTTTTAATGGTTTTGTCAGTGAAATTTTAATTTACTATGGAATGCTAAAGGGCCTTGCTATAGGGAATTTCGTTAATTTTATAATATTAATGTTTGCATTTTCCAGCCTTGCTTTTGTTGGCACAATGGCAATATTATGTTTTACCAAGGCATACAGTACTATTTTTCTTGGCACGCCAAGAAGCGAAATAAATGCAAAGGAAGAATGCAGTCTATCAATGATTTTGCCTATGAGGGTTCTTGCAATATTTATAGTTGCGATAGGAGTATTTCCCGAAATTATATTTAACAAAATTTTATTAAAACCCGTGCTTTCACTTATAAATATTGAACATCAGATAAAAGTTTTTCATCCTGCAGAGCCTTTGTTAATGGCAGTTTCAGCATGTACTACAGCATTTATTATTTTCCTTTTAATATTTATACTCTTAAAATCAAAACTTGCCAAAGGAAAAATTACTTTGCAAAATACTTGGGGCTGCGGGTACAACAAGCCTAATAACCGTATGCAATATACAGGCTCAAGCTATGCAAGTCCTTTTTTATCAATGCTAAAGCCATTATTTAAGAAAGTATTTGATATTAAAAAACCAAAAAATTTATTCCCGAATGAAGGCCATTTTAAGCTTAAGATTGAGGATATAGAAGAAGCCTACATTTTACATCCTGTTTTAAAATTTGATGAGTGGTTTTTGTCAAAATTTGAAAAGCTGCAGAATGGAAACCTTCAAACATACATAAAATACGGCTTAATATTTCTGGCGTTTGCAATTATAGGAAGTGTTTTGTTATGATAAGACTTTTATTTAACATTTTAATAGATATATTTGCAATATTATTCCTTCCATTTTTAATGGCCGGGATAATCAAAAAAACGAAGGCTTTTTGGGGCGGAAGAAAAGGTGCTTCAATTTTTCAGCCTTTGTATGATTTTATAAAACTTATAAAAAAATCTCTTGTTATAAGCAAAACAACGACATCAATCTTTAGTCTGACACCTGTAATCTCAATTGCAGGAGTATTTACAGCTTCTCTATTTATTCCTTTGATGTCAGGAAACGCGTTTTTAAATGTAGCCGGCGGATTAATAATTTTTGCCTATATGCTTGGTTTAGTGAAATTTTTCTCACTTATTGGTGCAATGGACACAGGGAGCAGCTTTGAAGGGATGGGCGCATCCAGAGAAGCCTGCTTTACAACGATTGTAGAACCTGCATTTTTTATAATAATTGCATCCATTATGGCATTATCAGGAATTTATTCGTTTGAAAGTCTGTCAAAGCTGGTTTCAGCCTCTGGAAGTTATGGCATTTTGATTGCAATATTTGCAGCACTTGCATTATTTTTAATGGTTTTAATAGAGGGCTGCCGCGTGCCTGTGGATGACCCTGCAACACATCTGGAGCTGACAATGATTCATGAGGTTATGATTCTTGACAATTCAGGCCCTGATTTAGCACTTATCACCTGGGCTGCTTCAATAAAAATGCTATTAATATCATCGTTGATTGCAAAAATTATAATTCCTGACGGTACAATTTTATATCCTTTGTATTATCTTGTTACAATATTTATAATTTCAATGATTATAGGAACGGTTGAGTCATCAATGGCAAGAATAAGGATGTCCAGGGTTTTTGAATTTATTTTTATTATGAGCTCGCTTGCCCTGATTGTTTTATCACTTTGCGGTGTCGGAATGTTTGAAGGCTTTGGGGACTAGGGAGGAAACACAATGGAGAATGGTTTTATAATTTTATTTGGGCTCACAATGCTCTATCTTGCCTCAACAAGCAGAATAATTTCACACATAAGAGTGCTTGTTATTCAAGGGGCTTTGCTATTTTTGATTTGCCTTTTAGGGTTTAAGGAAGCATCAATTCTTAATATAGCATTCCTTGTGATTGAAACGCTAATTGTAAAAGCCATTGTAATTCCTGCATTTTTATACAAAATTTTAAAGAAAACCCACATCAAAAGAGACGATGCAGCAAATATACCGCATTTTTACTGTCTTTTTGTTTCAAGCTTTATTTTACTCTTTGGCTTCCTTGCGTCAAATTCTATGCTTCTTGTAAAAAATGTATCGCCATTGTGTTTCGGGGTTTCAATTTCTGTAATTATCATAAGTTTATGGCTCATTACAATTAAGCACAAAATAATTTCAAGCGTTATAGAATTTATTACGATGGAGAACGGGATATTTTTGCTATCTCTTTCTGTTGCAAAAGAAATGCCAGTGCTTGTAAACCTTGGCGTTTTGCTTGATGTATTTATAGCAGTGTACATACTGGGTCTTTTTGTCAGGGAAATTGACAAAGAATTTAAAGACCTTGAAGTTTCACACCTTTCAGAATTAAAGGATTATGAATAGATGACAAATGCCTTATTGATATCGCTTCTTATATTTCCGGCACTAATTGCCCTTTTGATACTTTTGGTTAAAAAAAGAACATTTGGCAATATTATGATAAATCTTTATGCCATTGTTCATTTCTTATCAACTATTGGTATTGTTTTTTGTAATAATTTTGATAATGCAAATCATTATTTTGCGGTTGATAACATTAATAAAGTTTTTCTTCTTGTTCTATCATTAGTATTTTTAATGACAGCAATTTATAACAACGGTTATTCAAAAACAATGACAAATTTAAGCAATAAAAAGGTTTGTCTTTATTCTGTTATGACAACATGCTTTGTCTGGGCAATGACGGGTGCCATATTAACTGTAGATTTAGGAATAGCCTGGATTTTAATAGAGGCAACAACACTTACAAGTGCATACCTTATATATTTTCACAGAACAAAAAGCTCAATTGAGGCAGCCTGGAAATATGTGTTTATGTGTTCAATAGGTATTGCACTTGCATTTATCGGAATAATATTTTTAAACATATCAGCAGGAAATATAAACAGCCTTAACTATGAAGCATTATTACAGAACGCGAAATTATTCAACCCGTTTTGGCTAAAACTTTCATTTGTATTCATACTCTTTGGTTTTGGAACAAAAATGGGCCTTGCACCTGTTCATTTCTGGCTTCCTGACGCCCATTCAGAATCTCCGTCCCCGATTTCTGCTTTGTTATCCGCCACACTGCTTAATTCAGCATTTCTTGTTATATTAAGAATTTTTAAAATATTAAGTATTGCAGAGTGCAGCGGGTATGGAAAAATAATGCTTGCTGTTATGGGATTTTTATCAATATTTATTACTGCAGTGTTTGTATATCACATCAAAAATTACAAAAGAATGCTTGCTTACTCTTCAATTGAAAATATGGGCATTCTTGCAATAGGAACAGCTCTCGGGGGTTCTGCTTTTTATGCTGTAATTCTGCATTTAATCGGACATTCCCTTGCAAAGGCGTCATTCTTTTTAACGTCTGGAAATATTTTAGAAATTTTTGAAACAAAAAGGATAAAATCGATAAGCGGTTTAATTTATGCAGATAAAAAAACAGGATGGCTTTGGATAGCTTCATTCCTTGCCATATGTGCATTTCCGACATCTCTTTTATTTATCAGCGAATTTATTATAATAAAAACAATGTTCCAAAAAGGATATTACGTGCTTTGTATTCTTTTTGTACTCCTGCTTACGGTTGTTTTATACGGCATGGCAAAGACTGTACTCAGGATGACATTTGGCGAATTAAGCAAAGAAAAGAATGAGATGATAGCGCAAAATGCAAAAAAAATATCTCCTTCAATGTATATTCCGCAGGTCATTATGCTTGTTATAGTATTTGTTCTCGGAATTTATATACCGCCATTTTTAAATGAAGTAATACAGAATACACTATCTGCCCTGTAAACATTAAATAGAGCCAAAAATCCAAAAGTATAAGGAAACACAATGTCAAACTGGATAAAAACAAAAAATAATGAAAAGATAGATTTAAACAGCATTCCAACCCTTGAAATAAAGGTTTTGAGGGAAGAAATTATTAGGCTGTGCAAGCTTGATATGCGCCCAATCGGCTTTTTTGGGAAAGATTGGGGGAATAATACCACAAAATTGTTTGTTGCGCTTGCCGATGATAAAAATGGCGCGCTCTATGTTTCATCAAGTATATTTGAATTTCCGGCAAGCAATTATGAATCATTAACGCCTGATATTCCTGCTTTTCACATATTCGAGAGAGAATTTTACGAAGATTTTAACATAAAACCTCTAAATCACCCTTGGCTAAAGCCATTAAGAAAAAATCAGGATAATTACCAATTCTTTAAGATGGATGGCGAAGAAGTTCATGAGGTTGCAGTGGGGCCCATACATGCAGGTGTTATAGAGCCCGGGCATTTTCGTTTTATGTGCAACGGCGAAACTGTTTATCATCTTGAAATAATGCTCGGCTATCAGCATAGAGGAATTGAAAATTTAATGGCCCAGCGCCCTTCAAACCAGCTTGCAGAGTCTATTTCAGGAGACAGTGTTATTGCTTATAATCTTGCTTATTCACAGGTTATGGAAAATTTAAAGGGTATTTCTGTTTCAAATAAGGCCCAATTAATAAGAAAATTGGCGCTTGAGATGGAAAGGGCTGCGATACATATAGGAGACCTTGGAGCTATAGCAGGCGATATAGCGTATCTTATGGGCGCCAGTGTTTTTGGGGCAACAAGAACCCTTGTAATCAACACTATGCTTGAATTTTCAGGAAGCCGTTTTGGACGCGGTCTTATTACAATTGGCGGCGTAAATTTTGATATTGACGATGAAAAAATCAAAAGGGCTGAAAAAACTTTCGAGAAGGTTGAATCTGATGTCAAGAGGATGGTTAAAACTATGCTCAAAAATTCAACCGTGATCTCAAGACTTGAAAAAACAGGGACGATAAGCACAGAAAGAGCAAAGGAAATCGGGCTTGTTGGAATGGCAGCAAGAGCAGCAGGGCTTAATCTTGATTCAAGGTTTAACTTTAGAGATAAATGGATTGATGAATTAAACATTGAACCTGTGCAAATAAAGGGTACGGGAGATGTTAATGCAAGGTTTAAATTAAGGTATAGAGAGATTTTACAGTCATTCTCAATCATAAAAAAAATCTTTGCAAGACTAAGGGAGTGCACAAATGAGCCTGTTAACTGCGGATATGAAGCGCTAACAAAGGAAAATTCAAAAGATTCATTTGCAATATCAATTGTTGAAGGATGGCGCGGGGAGGTTGTCCACATTGCAATGACGGATAACAAAGGCAATTTGACACGATACAAAATAAAAGACCCATCATTTAATAATTGGTACGGGCTTGCGCTTGCTGTCAGAAATAACGGTGTTTCAGATTTTCCCTTGTGCAACAAGAGTTTTAACCTTTCATATTCAGGAAACGATTTATAAAGTTTTAAAAAGGAAACAAAAAAAGATGTTTGATACATTAAAAAGCAGAATATATCAGGGAAACCAGTTTATAAAAGATATTAGAAATGCACCGATGAGGGAACAGTTTAGAGGATTGCCGCTCCTTAAAGAAACAAATTGCGATAACTGCTCTAAATGTTTAAACATTTGTCCCACAGGCGCATTAAGCTTAAATCCCTTAAAAATTGATATGGGAAAATGCACATTTTGCGGGGCCTGCAAAAATATCTGCAGCAGAAATGCCATAAATTTTTCAAACTTTTATAAATTAGCCTCGACTTCAAGAGAAAACCTTATGGTTGATGAGAGAACAACAGAAGAATTATACGAAAAAACAGCCGTTAAAGTTAAAGAAGAAATTACATCATTGTTTTCAAAATCATTAAAATTAAGGCAGGTTTCAGCAGGCGGCTGCAATGGCTGTGAGATGGAATTAAACGCCTGCTCTAATGTTAACTTTGATATGGGAAGGTTTGGAATAGACTTTGTTGCATCGCCAAGACATGCGGATGGCATTGTAATAACGGGGCCCATCACAAAAAATATGGCATATGCGCTTGAAGATTGTTATCAGGCCGTGCCGGAGCCTAAAATTGTTATCCTTTGCGGGGCATGTGCAATTTCAGGCGGCATTTTTCAAAACAGCACAGAAATTGACAGGAATTTCCTCTTAAAATACCCGATTGACCTATATATCCCGGGGTGTCCTGTCCATCCTTTAACTTTTATTAATGCTATATTAAGTTATGTAAGAAATAAAAAATAATATTAACTTTTTTCTACATTTGTAGTAATATTTTGCTTGCAGCTGGCGTGCAGGCAATATTAAGCAGGATATAATAAAATCCGTGCAAAACAAAAAGCCGCTATACAGCAAGGGCAAAACACTATTGCAGGCGGCTTGCAGAAAATAAAAAGGATTAACAACAATGCATACATTAACATCAGCCTTTAGGGCGCTTCAATACAGAAATTTCAGATTATTTTTTCCGGGCGTTGCAATATCGCAAATCGGGCTTTGGATACAGAATGTGGCAATAAGCTGGCTTGTTTATGATATGACAAAATCCCCGTTAACTATGGGAACTGTTATGTTCTTTAATGCTATACCATTATTTGTTTTAACGCCTTTTGCGGGTGTAATTATAGATAAATTTAACCGGCACAAACTATTAATAATTGTCCAGATTTTATTTGCAATTCAGGCATTTTTAATAACACTAATTACATTTCTTGGCATAATTCAAATTTGGAACATTATTCTTTTAGGGATATTTTTAAATTGCATTGCGGCGATTGATGTACCATTAAGGCAATCAACTTTTGTGTGTCTTGTGGATGATTCTAAGGACCTTGGAAATGCAATATCATTGAATTCTACCTGTTTTAATGTTGCAAGACTATTAGGGCCTGCAATTGCCGGGCTTTTAATTGCCCATGCCGGTGTTAAGGTTTGTTTTTTAGTAAACTTTGTTTGCATTCTGCCAATAATATTTCTTGTAAAGATGTTAAATATTAAGGATGTGAAGTGCGAACATGTTAAAAATGAAGGCATACTTGAAGGGCTGAAAGAAGGGTTTGAGTATGCGGCAAAGACGCCCCAGATAAGTACACTTTTATTATATCTTGCGGTTTTTAGCTTTATTGGAATGACATATCCTATGCTTATGCCGATTTATACATCGGAGGTTTTGGCTGAAAATGCTGATACTCTTGGCTTTTTAATGGCTGCAGCAGGTATTGGCGCCCTTGTTTCTTCATTATTTTTGGCGGCAAAAACAAGTCTTATAGGCTTAAGGAGAGTATTATTTGCGGGTGCTGTTGTATTCAGTATCGGCTTTGTAACATTGGGTCTTACGCATACAAAAATTATATCAATAATTGCTATGTTTATGGTGGGGCTTGGTATGACATCATCTATAACGCCTGATAATACCTTAACACAGGCCATTGTGGATGACGATAAAAGAGGAAGAGTAATGAGCCTGAATGCAATATGTTATGTTGGCACAACATCTATAAGCAGCTTTGTTGCAGGCTCTATTGCAGAATTTATAGGTATTTCAAACACCTTTATTCTGCTTGGGGCGGCAATGCTCTTTTTTGGTGCGCTTTTTGGATGGCGTTTTTCAAGGTTAAACTTTGAATCCAAACTATGATGCACTTGAGAATGGCATTTTAGTGCCGTTATTTGCTATTATTTTTTGCACAGGGCCTTAAGCAAAAATCCCAGTAAAAATGCTAAAAATTTCATGAGGCGTGAAAATGATACTATTAAAGTGTTTTAGACTTATTCGGAGAGCAAAAACACATTAAACAGGCCATTTTAACCGTGGAGCGCTTAAAAAAGCCTTGCCTTGACTGCAAGAACAGCTGCCTGAACCCTGTCTGTTACGGATAATTTACTTAAGATATTCCCGACGTGAACTTTTGCTGTGTTTGCGCTCACCATTAAAATCTCTGCAATTTCAGTATTTGACTTGCCTTCGGATACAAGTTTTAAAACTTCGCGCTCTTTTTTGGTTAAAGAGTCTTTAACGTCTTTGAGATTATATTTACAGTAAAGATTTTCAAAATTGGTTGAATTTGGCTTTGGAAAGGCGGATTTTGCAACGTGAGCTATCTGCGGGTCAAACCAGAGCGCGCCGAAATTAACAATTTTAATAACCTTTTCTAAAACATCAAGGTCAACATCCTTTAAAAGATACCCCGATGCGCCTGATGCCATACAAGCAAGCACTTCCTGCTCTTCTTCATGGGAAGTTAAGATTACAACCTTTTTATCAGGATATTTTGAGGCTATAATTTGTGTTGCTTCAAGACCATTCATGCAAGGAAGCCCCAAATCCATTAATATAACATCACATGGAGTTTTTTCTAGAGAATTAATGCACTCTTCTGCATTTGAAAAATCTCCCGTTACTTCAAAATCTTTCATTTGAGATAAGGCGCAGGTGTATATTTTTCTTAGCTGCGAATAGTCTTCTACTACAAAAATTCGAATTTTCTTCATTGTAATAAATATTTCCTTCTTGCTTTCTAAACCAATATTATTTGTTGGGGAATACGACTTTATGAGCCTAAAGCAGACCATTTAAATAATTAAATATGCACAATATGCGAATTTATGCTTATATAAAACACAAAGGTATAAAAATTTGTCATGCAGGCAGGTTTTATGTTAATATTTCTTTATATTTTATTTTTATGAAAAAGATTAAAAGGAGAAAATGCTGTTATGACAGAAAAGCGCGTATGGCTTTTCCGTGAAGGAAATGCTCAAATGAGAGACCTTCTTGGCGGAAAAGGTGCAAACCTTGCCGAAATGACCAATGCAGGGCTTCCGGTGCCTCCGGGGCTTACAATTACCACTGAAACCTGCATGGATTATATAAACAACGGAAATCAAATGCCTGTTGATTTAATGGATGAAGTAAAGGCAGCTTTGACCATTGTTGAAATGCAGACAGGAAAAAAATTCGGCGACAGCCAAAACCCGCTTCTTGTGTCCGTTAGGTCTGGCGCCAGACTTTCAATGCCAGGTATGATGGAAACAATTTTAAACCTTGGCCTAAATGATGAAACTGTTGAGGCTATGATTAGATTAACAAACAATCCGCGCTTTTGTTATGACAGCTATCGCCGCTTTTTAACAATGTTTGGCTCTGTTGCGTGGGATATGGACAGACAAAAATATTTTGAATCAGAGGTTGAAAAGGTTAAAGAAAGAGAAGGGGTTAAGGAAGATACAAAAATTTCAGCAGAAGGATGGAAATCTTTAATTCCTGTATATAAAAACGTTATTAAAGAGGTGACAGGAAAAGAATTCCCGCAAGACCCTTATGTGCAGCTTCAAGAGGCAATTGAAGCAGTATTCAGGTCTTGGAATATTCCGCGTGCTGTTGCATACAGAAATATGAACAAAATTGACCACAATTATGGAACTGCTGTAAATGTTCAAACTATGGTGTTTGGAAATATGGGCGATGACTGCGCCACAGGCGTTTCATTTACAAGAAACCCTGCAACCGGCGAAAACGCTTTCTATGGTGAATATTTAACCAACGCACAGGGCGAAGATGTTGTTGCAGGCATTAGAACACCTAAGCCGATATCAGAATTAGAGACAGAAATGCCTGATTTATACAGACAATATGTTGATATAGCAAAAAAACTTGAACTTCGTTATAAAGATGTTCAGGATATGGAATTTACCATTGAAAAAGGCAAATTGTGGATATTGCAGACAAGGAACGGTAAAAGAACTGCTGCAGCGGCCATAAGAATTGCTGTTGAAATGCAGAAAGAAGGAATTATAACAAAAGAAAGGGCGATAGAAATTGTTGATCCTTATACGGTTAATCAAATCCTTCTTCCATGCTTTGATAACAAGGCGCTTGAGGCTGCACATAAAATATGCAGCGGCGTAAATGCTTCACCGGGTGCTGCTGTAGGTAAAATTGTTTTTGATACGGAAGAAGCAGCAAAAAGGGGTGAAGCCGGTGAAAAGGTAATTCTTGTAAGAATTGAAACATGCCCGGATGATATTCACGGAATGGCAGTTTCTCAGGGTGTTTTAACCTTAAGAGGCGGTGCAACATCCCATGCTGCCGTTGTTGCAAAAGGTATGGGAAAACCTTGCGTATCAGGATGTGAAGATTTAAAGATTGACCTTGCCAATGAAACACTGACAGGCTGTGATGGCACAATTTATCACAAGGATGATATTATTTCGCTTGATGGCGGAAAGGGCCTTGTTATGGAGGGTGCGGTTCAATTGGTTGAGGCACAGATTGATGAGAACTGGAATACATTCTTCGCTTGGGTTGATGAAATAAGGACAATGAAGGTTGAGGCAAACGCTGATACGCCAAAAGATATTGAAAATGCGCTTAAATTCGGCGCTGAAGGTGTTGGCCTGTGCCGTACAGAGCATATGTTTATGGACCCTGACAGGCTTCCCTGGGTACAGAAGATGATTATTGCAGGAACACCCGAAGCGCGCAAAGAAGCACTGGATAAACTTCTTCCAATGCAGTACTCTGATTTTTATTCTATGTTTAAAGCGCTTGGCGACAAGCCTTTAACCGTAAGACTTTTAGACCCGCCATTACATGAATTTTTACCTTCAAAGGAAGAATTAATTAAAGAAGTTGCAACATTAAAGGCACTAAATCAGGATTACAAGGAAAAGGAAGAAATGCTTCATATTGTTGAAGGATTATCTGAATCTAACCCGATGATGGGTTTAAGAGGCTGCCGCCTTGGTTTAACATATCCTGAAATAAATGTTATGCAGGTAAGGGCAATTTTTGAGGCCTGCTGCGATTTAAAGAAAGAAGGTTATGCCGTAAAACCGTGGGTTATGGTGCCATTAATCGGCCATGTTAATGAACTTAAGACCGTAAAAGACATTCTGGTTAAGACTGCAAAGGATGTAATTGCTCAAAAAGGCGTCGAGGTTGAATACAAATTCGGCACTATGATTGAAATTCCGCGTGCTGCTTTAACTGCAGATGAGATTGCAGAGTATGCTGAATTCTTCTCATTCGGCACAAACGACCTGACACAGATGACATTCGGGTATTCAAGGGATGATGCCGAGGGTAAATTCCTGAATAAATATGTTGAAGAAAAAATTCTTGACAGAAACCCGTTTGAAAGCCTTGATACAAAAGGCGTAGGGCAGTTAATCGAAATGTCTATGGAAAAGGGCAGAAAGGTTAATCCTTCGCTTGTTGGCGGGGTTTGTGGAGAACACGGCGGAGACCCTGACAGCGTTAAATTCTGTCACAAGATTGGGCTTGATTATGTTTCATGCTCGCCCTTCCGTGTACCACAGGCAAGGCTTGCGGCGGCACAAGCAGTTATTGAAGCGCAAAAATAAGCCTTGCCTTCGATTGCAGACAAGCTGCATTTTTACCACAGGTAAAAAGTTGCGGCGGCACAAGCAGTTATTGAAGCGCGTAGATAAGCCTATAAAAAATAATGCGGTATATAATCAAATATATACCGCATTATTGTAAAAAACTCATATTAGAATTAATCAGTCTGTTTTTCTGATTGTTCATCCGTTTTAATATTGTTATCAGAAGCAGCGCCATCAGAGGCATTCACAATATTATCATAGTCTTGTTTAAGTGCCTTTAAATTTTCTTCGTCAATTCTCTGTGTAAGTTCTTTTTGTTCTTTTATTGCATTTTCCATTTCAGGCGTTGTCACTATATCTTTTATACCTCTTTCTTTTTTAGTTTTATCAGCGTCATTTTTGTTTATTGCACCAATCATTAATCCATCTGCAAGCATTATAAGACCGATAAGCTTACCAATTCCATGCTTTGTCGTTTTTTTAATAATGCTTCGCCCTTCAGAAACAGCATAAAAAATACCCCCAAGGGTTAGCAGAGAAGCTTGTGCAACAAGAAATTTACCGTTTTTTTCTTCTCTGTTTTTTGAAAGATTTATTGAATTGCTCACAATACATTTAGTATGTATCCGGCTTATTTCGCTAAATATATTATCCTTGTTTTTATTCGAATCTTTTTTGGGCTTATCTGAACCTTTAAAACCCATTCTTTGGCCAACCGCAATTCTGTTTACACCTAACATAAAAAAACCTCGCCACAATCTTTTTTGTATAATACATAATATCAGATAATCACATATTTGCAATACTGGAAAGAGCATTTTAGCTTTTGCCGGCAAAAAGAATTAACAAAGGTAATTAAATAAGGTTTTATATCCGTCATTAAATGCATTTATTACCAAAATATTTCACTTATAAAACTTAATAAGAACGCTATCTTGTGGCATAAAGCCCTCCATTACAAAAAAAACAAGAGCACTATCTGAACATTAAATACAATTGCCCAAAATAATGCCTCTGCAAAAGGCAGAGGTTAAAATAAAGGTTACAAAAAAATTTAAAAATCCACATTTAAACAAAAAACTTATAAAAAGCGGGGTATGACGGTAATTATATATTCTGCTTGTATGGATTGCAGCAATATATGTCAATTGGAGCTGTCAATTAAATTGTTTAAATTTTAAAGATGCTTAATAATAAACCGTCACCCCGGCAAAAATTAAAACTATAAAAAGCTTACGTTAAATAATTCTTAAGTTCGCTAGTATCCTTTGATTTTCGGAGTTTTTTGAGGGCTTCGCCTTCAATTTGTCTTATCCTTTCCTTTGAAAACCCTAATATTTTGCCTAATTCTTCAAGGGTTTTCGTATTGCGGCCGCAAAGCCCGAAACGATTAATTATTATAAACCTTTCTTTCTCCGATAAGATATCAAGAGCCTTTATTATGTCTCTATTTAAAAATTCCTTCTCGGTTTTGACGTCAGGGAGCCTTTTAAAATCATCCCTTATATAATCTTCAAGACACAAATCCTGCGCAACAGGCGTATCTAGGCTTACGGGCTCTTTTATCATAGCCTTTTTTATGGATTTAATTTTCTTAACATCAAGCTTTAAATAATCCGCCAGTTCTTCATCAGATGGTTCTCTGCCTAATTCAACGTGCAGTTTTACAAGAGCCTTCTTCAAAGTTCTTATCTTATCACTCATATGTACAGGAATTCTTATTGTTCTTGAATTATTGGCTATAGCCCTTATTATTGTTTGTTTTATCCACCAGGTGGCATAGGTTGAAAATTTAAATCCCTTTGTGTAGTCAAACCTTTCAGCTGCCTTTATAAGCCCAAGAGAGCCTTCCTGCACTAAATCCATAAACAAAATTCCCTGGCCTGTGTATTTTTTTGCAATACTGACAACAAGCCTTAAATTTGCCTGAATAAGCTTTTTTCTTGCTATCTTTGCTTCTTTTTTTGTGCCTTCTTTTATGGTTTTTCCAATTAACGTTTCATTTGACCTGTTTAAAAGCTTAATCTTGCCTATGTCCTTTAAATACATCTGCAAAATTTCATCCTTATTTGCAATTGTATTAAAGGTTTTTATATCCTCATTCGCTTCTTCATCCTCAAAATTTTGCTCTAATAATTCATATTCATCATAAAATTCTTTTCTGTTTAATGAATCCTTCATCACTTCCCAAAATCCCCTTCTTATTAAAGTTAAAATTCCATCTCTTCTTAAATTTGTTGACGTAAAAATTTCAATTATGTTTCCATTCTTTTTATATTGATGTATAATAGGCTCTATGAAATTTTTGAAAGCATTATTAATACTAACATTTATATTATTTTTACAGACAGAGGGATATTGCAGCGATGTTACTTTTACTGCAATATCTGATGTGTGCTTAAAATCAGACAAGATGGAAAATGCCCTGACTCCATCTATACAAAACCTTTTAAGGGCAAAGGATGACATTAATCATTCTGGAAGCAAATTTGTTGTATTTCTTGGCAATAACGTTGCGAAGGCTGATAAATATGACCTTGTTATGTTTGCAAAAATTATCAACAAAATAAGAAAGCCTGTTTATGCAGGCCTTGGTAATAAAGATATTCAAAGGGCAAAACGCCTTGACAAGGATGAATATTACAGGCTTTTAAACAAATTTTCAAAGAATAAAATTTCAAAACTGCCATATGCAAAAAATATAGATGGTTTTACATTTATTTTTATGGACGGCACAAACGAGATGGCCTCTTTGCCCAGAGGATATTTCAAGGACAAGGAATTAATAGCCCTTGAAAAGTATTTGATTAAATATAAGGATAAAGATGTAATAATAGTGCAGCATTTCCCAATCGTCAAGATGAAGGAGCAGACAAAAACCACCTACAACAGAGAAAGCTACATTAAATTATTATCAGGTTTTGATAATGTGAGGGCAATTATTTCAGGTCATGAAAATGAAGAATTTGAAATTGAGGATGAAAACGGCATAAAACACATAAATGTGCCGTCACTAAGCGCTTCCGGTGAATACAAAGTAATAAACATCAAAAAAAATAACGATAAATTTTCTATAAAGAGCAAAATTATAAGTGTAGAATAGGGTTTAAGACAATTGGCGGATGGAATTTGCGCCGGTAAATATTCAAGATGTGTATCAGACACACAAAAAGACGGGTGTGACAAAGGGTTTATGCATTATACAGGTAATTTTATTTCAAACAGTGTGCTTTTTGCGATTTTACCTTCTTTTGTTTTATAGCTTTTTGAATCAAAAGTTATTTCGCCATTGTGCTTTTCTATTATTTTTTTACATATTGCAAGGCCAAGGCCTGTGCCTTCTCCAACCTTTTTTGTGGTAAAACCTGCCTGAAAAATCTTCTTTTTATCTTCATCTTTTATGCCGGCACCATTATCCTCAATTTTTACAACAAGCATATTATCTATAATTTCTGTTGATATAATGATTTCACCAAGATAAGCCCCCAGGGCCCCTTTATCAGCACCGCCAAGCACACTGCAAGCGGTTTTTGTACCACTGAGGCCTGCATTTTCAATCCCTGCTTGTTTTTCTATACTTTGGATAGCGTTCATCAAAATATTCAAAAATACCTGGTTTAGCATATTAGGATAGCACTCAACAAGCGGAATATCGCCATAATTTTTTACAAGCTTAATATCTTTTTTAAGCTTGTGCCTCAATAAATTCAAGGTTAAATCCAGTTCTTCATTGATATTAGCACTCTGGCTTGTCATTTCATCAAGACGAACAAATCTTTTTAGAGACTGCACAAGGTTTGTAATCCTCTTAATGGCTTCAGTGTCAATAGAATTAGTGTCTTTCAGAATTTCAATTGTATCATTATCAAAGGCTGTATTCTTTTCAAAGAACCTTTTTGTAATCTCATTGTTGGCGCAAATACTTGCAAGGGGCGTGTTTATCTCATGCGCAACAGATGCGATTAATTGACCCAAAGAGGCCATTTTTTCAGAATTTATAAGCTGCAATTGGGTCTCTTTTAGCTCTGTAAGCGCATTTTCAAGCTCTTCTTTTTTATCGGAAACAGCTTTAAACAACATAGCTTGCGTTATAGCACTTGAGATTTGCATTGAAACACCCAGTATAAGCTCTTTTTCAATATCTTCAATGTGTTTTTTGGGTGTAAGGATTACTACTATTGCAATTAAATTCTCCTTGTTTATTATAGGAATAATTATCCTTGTATTTGGCACCTTCATTGGTTCTTTAGCGTTTTCGAATTCTTTCAGGCACACAGAGATTGAAATTTTGTTATCTAAAATTTCATCGGTCGTTATGGTGTCATATCTTAATATTTGACCTTTAAATTTTTCTTCGTCATTTTTTTGGTTTGAATGAATATATTCAACCTCAAATGCCTCGCCATCCGGGCTTTGCAGCCTTTTTGCAAAATAAACTTTCCTTGCGCCAAAAATAATACCGAGTTCATTAAGCGCAGTATTTATCATATTATTAAGGTCAATGGTTTTTGAAATACTGGTTGAAATGCGGTTCAAAAGGGCCATTTTTACAGCCTGGTTCTGCGCCTTTGAATTAGTGTTTAAAAATTCCTGATTTTGAATTTTTAGCCTTTCATTTTCAGAGGTGAGCCTCTCAAGCATAGTTTCTTTTGTGATGTCATAAAAATAAAGAATTCGGTATTTTTTTAGTGAAAATGCCTGTATCAAAAAATATAAAAATTCCCGCTCGCTCTTTTGGTAAAGCCCGTATAGGCAAAGGTTTCCGTGTGATTCTATAGCATCTATCAGGGGTGAATATGTCTTTAATTTTTCACTTTCGATAAGACACAGGTCAAAATAAAACTTATAATCAAGCTTTTTTAAGGATTTCAGGGTATCATCAGACTCTTCATTTTCAATAAAAATATCAGAAAAGATGTTCCTAAATGCCTTATTAAAATATATGCCGTTTATATTTGAAAGTTTATTATTTCTGACATTTTTTATCTTAATCGGAACAGCAGATGAGATAGCAGCGTTTTCATTGCAGGCCACATTTTGAAGGCTGCAGGCATTTTTCGTATCGGCCCGGCTTAAAGTATGCTCAAAATCAGTTTTTTGAGAAATTGTTTCATCATCAGAGGAAAAGTCGCAAATAATTATGGGTTCACGTAAATTGTGATAAAAATTCCTCAATATGGTGCTCATAATTCCTCTTTATTTAAGTTTATTAAGCCCTATTTTGTTTAAAAACCAGCAGCTAAGTGTCTTTCAGGCTCAAAACACAGGTGTCTAAACAATAGCCTTGGGCATAATTAAAAGCAAGCCTGATTAGAAACAAACAGCCTGAATAAATTTTACATCATAAAATCGTCAGTATTTTTCTTTACATAAAAACCGAGACCAACAGCCTTATAGCTTGCATTTTCACCTTTCAGGGTGAAATTTTCTTTATTTAATTCGTTCAGCTTCTGTCTCAGGGTTTCATTTTCAGTCTTTGTTCTAATTAATTCGACAACGATTTCATCAAGGCCGTCCATTTTTTCGCTTAAAACTTTTGAAATCCTCTCAACTATATTGTTTTCAAGGGCTTCAATACTTCTTGCTGGAGTACTTTTAACAACAGCAGGCATATTTTCTTCTTCATCAAACATCATTTCGTGTTTTTGGGCCTTATGTTTCATTTTTTGAAGGAAATTATTTTCTTTTGCATTCTTATATAAATTATCTTGATTGTTTACTTCTTCCTGCGCAAACTCTTTTTCAAGTGCCATTTTTTTCACTGCCTCTTCAACAGCGCGCTTCTTTTCTTCCTGCAGTTCTTTTGTGTGTTTATAAAGCTCTTTTACTTTCTTTAGCACATCAATGTCATCTTTTGAAAAGTAAATATTTCCAAAACCATCCTTTTTTGGCTTTAGGCAAGCCTTTTGGCAGAGCGTTGAAACCTCTTTCGGGTTTGAATTTAAAATCTTCAAAAGCTGCCCTGCGCTTATAATTTCTTCCATCTGATTAATATCTTCCTGCTTAACTTCAAAATTTTCCACTGCAAATCCTTCTCGCCAAGTGTTTAACGTATGTGGTAACTTTTATGTCATCCGTTTTTTAAGACAAATTTTATTATCTATCTTACTACAATATTATAAATTAAATTTTTTAAAAAACTACAAGTTTCTGTTTTATCTTTACAATTTTGAAGAAATTGTAATAAAACTCATTATTCCTAATGGAGCAAAAACTATTTATGGGAATATTTTTAGCATGGCGTTTTCCTTTTGGCCCAATATAAGCTTGTTACGGTGATTACACTTAATTTTACACTTGCCAGTTAAATGTTTTCTTTTCATTCCAGTCCATATGTATAAAAAAGAGCGGGATAAGTTTCACTTGACAGGAAACTTATTTAGAACGCTCTTTTTTATACATATGGACTTCCATTACAAGAAAAAAGGGAAACCAATAATAAAATTCAATCAAAATACAAAATTAATATATCCCGGATTTACACCAAAAAATCTATAATATTACACAGAATGACTTTTTTGCATTTTATCAAAAAATCTAATATTATTAGAATAGTTGAATATAATGGAATTTTTTACAGTATGAGCAAAAGAGGATATTTTATAACATTTGAAGGGGCAGATGGTTGCGGAAAAACAACGCAGGCAGAGCTTATTAAAAAATATCTTGATGATAAAAATGTTGAAAACATTCTAACAAGGGAGCCTGGCGGCTCAGAGCTCGGGGTGCATTTAAGAAAAATTCTTTTGCACTATGAAAAACCCGTTTCAAATATAGCAGAAACCTTCCTATACCTTGCAGACAGGGCCCAGCACATTGAATACAAAATCAAACCCGCACTGGAAGAGGGCAAAATTGTCCTCTGCGACAGGCACACTGATTCAACTCTGGCATATCAGGGCTATGGCAGAAATCAGGATTTAGAAACAATAAAAAGACTGAATAATATAGCTATAAATGGCATTTTGCCTGATTTAACAATTGTATTTGATGTTGACTCTGAAACCGCGCAAAAGAGGCTCAAAGGGGAAAAGGACAGGCTTGAGGCCGAAGGAATGGAATTTCACAAAAAATTAAGGGCGGGATATCTTGATATAGCAAAGCATGAGCCTAAAAGGGTAAAGGTAGTGGATGCAAATCAAGATATAGAGCAGGTTTTTAATGACACCATTAAAATAATCAGGGAATTTTTAAATTTATGAAAAGATTAAACAAAAAAATTGTAATATTTTTTATAATGCTTGTGATGCTTGGCTTTCAGGGGCAAAGTTTTTCAAATCCTAATTGGAATTTGAATAACGGCATTGAGCTTATGAACCAAAAAAAATATGAAGATGCCCTGAAATTCTTTGCGGGATATGTAAAAAGCAACCCCAATGATTCTGACGGGCATTATTACCTTGGGCTTTGCTACAAAAATCTTAATCAAATGAAAAAATCGTCAATTCACCTGCAAAAAGCATACGAATTAAGCCCAAACCTTGAAAAGATAAGCGTTTCGCCCGCAAGCAGCTATGATGTTTCTGCTGAGGATGATTACCTTGATATGGCAAATATGTATTTTGACAACGGCGATTATAAAAAAAGCCTTCAATATGCTGATTTGATGCTTAAGGTAAACCCAAACAGCGCAAATGCTTTCATTTTAAAAACAAAAATTTACTACAAACAAAACAATATTAACCAGGCAAAAATATACTTTAAAAAGGCTCTAATGGTGGATAACAGTCTGATAAATTCCATTTGGGCAAAAAAATTAAACGTAACAAAGGTGCCAGAATATAATTATGATTATTACAACATAAAGGGGCTTGAAAACTACTATTCAGCAGACATTAAGGGTGCACTTAAATATTTTATCAAGGCCGCCGAAATGGAGCCCAAAAACCCTGCTGTATATAATAATATGGCCTCAGCCTATATGAAGCTTAATGATTTTGAAAACGCCAAAAAGGCCCTGAACAAAGCAATTGCGGCGGATAAAAATTTTAATTTAACTTATATAAACCTTGCAAAGCTTGAGATGTTAAAGGATGAGGGCAAAAAATCCTCAAACGATAAGGCTGAAAAATACCTGCAAAAGGCTGTAAAAGTAAACCCCAACAGTAAATACGCCTATTTAGAGCTTGGAAATTTTTACCTTAAAAACAAAGAGTACGCGCTTGCCAATGAAAATTTCAAAAATGCTGTATTGATTGACGGAAATTTCTTTGAAGCGCTTATGGGGCTTGGAATAAGCTATGTCGAAGAGGGCAATTTATCAGACGGGATAAAGGTTTTAAGGAAAGCTTCAACCGCAGAAAAAAATGGTACCAAAAACCCTGATATGCTTTATTACCTTGCTAAAATCTGTGTTGCAAATGCAAATTTTGCAGAGGCAAAAACCTATCTATTAGAGGCTTTGAGGCAAAATGAAAATCATAATTATTATTTTGAACTTGGTAAAATTTATTTTCACAATGAGGATTATTCATCTGCTGAAAATGCCTTTAAAAAGGCTATGGACCTGGATTTAGGGTTTGATTTAGAGGCTGATATATATAATTATTTAGGGCTTATTCAGTATAAAAATTTTGATACGGACAAGGCAATTTATATGTTCAAAAAGGCCAGAGACCTTGACCCTAAGAGGGCGATATACCTGTATAACCTGGCGCAGGCCTATAAGAGCCTTGGCAAAAATAATTCATACACAAAGGAAATTGAGGCGATTGCAAGCCTGAAACCAAGGACTGTACAGGATTATCTGGATTTTTCAACAATTTATTTCGACAAAAAAAATACAAACCATGCCATAAAAATTTTGGATGAGGGCATAAGCAAATATCCGGATGAAAGGGTGCTGTATGAGGCGAAATTAAAGCTTTTCAGGGCAAGCAAAGACGCGCGCGGCATTAAGGATACTGAATATCAGATTAAAAATAAGTTTAGAACACAGTCATAGATAGAATTTATGCATTTTGATACCCTTGTATGCCTTTTTTTGCGCACATTTTGCATCATTTTGCAGCGTGAATATGCCATAAATCCTTGTGCTATAATGATTTTGGGGCTATGCAATTTCACAGTGAAAATTTTGCCGCCTTAATTTTTTTAAACGTAAAAATTAGTCTATGAGCGGATTTTAGCTATATAATATATGCAAAATGGCCGATATATCTGATTTTTTAGAGTAATAAACCAGCAAAAATAATAAATACAGCGGATTACGGCAGATTTAAAAATTTATGCATCTGCGGAACGAGGCGGATTCTTTTATATTTTTCGTATAATTTTTGAAAAACTCCAGGTATATCAAGGGTTTCAGCTATTGGCATTTTGGGCTGTAAAATAATTTCAATGCCATGCTTTAGCCCCAAATTCGCCAATTCAGAAATTTCTTTATCTGTTATATTTTCATCAAAAACCACTTTGGCAAAAACCCTGCTATCCCTTGCTACAAGCAGAAATTCGTCATTTACTGCAAAGTCATTTTTTTGGCCTGTTGCAGATTCCAGTTTTATATCCATTGCAACTATGTCAACATAATCAATGACATCGCGAAGCCTGTATGGCAGGCTGCCATTGGTTTCCAAGTATATTTTTTTCTTCATTGAGCCTTTATATTCTTTTAAAAAATCAGCCAAAAACTCTGACTGCAAAAGCGGCTCACCCCCTGTAAAGCTTATTATTTCTGCGCTATAGCTTTTTATCTCGTCGTAAAGTGCTGATTTTGTAAGAATTACAGATTTTGTATCATCCGAAAGCCTTGTATCACAGTAATCACACGCCAGGTTGCACCCAAAAAGTCTTACAAACAGGTGTTTTTCACCGATATTTAATCCTTCTCCCTGAATTGATTCAAAAATTTCTGCTATTTTACAAGTTTTCTCCAAAATCTTTTCCTTAAAATCCTCTAGCTGTGCTGGTTTTTGCCTATTTAAAAACTACTTTCGCCAGTCAATTTCCCTCAATTTTTCATAAAGCAAAACCTCTTGCCCGGTTAAGTTTTCAGGAATTTCTACCTTCAAAACTACGGTATAATCAGCTTCTTGAGTCAATGACGGCATTTTTTGAGCCCTGTCTTTAAGTTTAAATCTTGTCATGGATTTTGTCAAAGGCGGCACGTCAAACTTAACATTTTTACCCTCTACAAAAATTTCGGCTTCACCCCCTAAAACTGCCTTCCAGGGCGGAATTACAACCTCCAAAACAACCTCATTTTTTTGATATTTTGTATTGACATCAGCGCAAATTTTTATTAAAAGATATAAATCGCCATTTTTTCCACCAAATTTTCCATACTCGCCCTCATTTTTTATTTTCATCTTTACGCCGTTTTTTATGCCAGCCGGAATCTTCACGTTCATTATTTTATGGTCTGACTTTTCCCCTGCACCGCGGCAAAGAGCGCATATGGTGCCGTTAATATACTTGCGCCCCAGGCATTTTGGACATTTATCAGTATGAAGAACATTGATTTTCCTAATTGTTCCACGTGTTTGTTCAGTTTTTGATATCTCAACTACGGTTTCAATGTCTTTACCATCCAGTTTCGGGCCTGTAGACTGGTTTTTAAGGCTTTCATCGGCGTGAAGTGCTTGTCTTTCTGTATTTTTGGCGTTTTGATTATTTAAAAAAGCAGTGTTAATAGTATTTTTACCTGTCTTATAAGTGTAAAATACAGACTGCTCCTTGTTTTGAGATGATTTTTTAGCAAGATTATTTATATCAGTTTCACTTTTTTGATAAGACGTATTATTATTTTTTTGCACGTGGTCATTTTGAGAGGTAGAAATGCCCGCCAGACGGTCATATTGAAGCCTCTTTGCGTCGTCAAGCAGCGTTTCGACGGCATTATTCAACATTTTGAAAAAAGTTTCCGCCTCTTTGGTTTTATTTACATCCGGATGATAGATTCTAACAAGCTTTCTAAAGGAAAGTCTTATTTCATCCTTTGTGGCATCAGGGTTTAGGCCCAAAATTTCATAAAAATTTTTGTTTTTCATATCTATAACCTGATTTTAGCAAATTTTTCAAATTTTACCAATTGCCCTTTATATATAATTTTGACAATCAGGCTAAAATGTGCATTATAGAAGGATATTAGGCATATTAGCATAGAAAATCATCCATAATTTAAACGCCTGAAAGTATGTATTTATAGGGCATAATGCCTGAAAGAGAACAGTCATAAGGCTTTTGGCTGCATTGAAATCTAAAAAGATTGCTAATAGCTGCTTTAGGTCATCTTGTTAATTATAAAAATGTTTTACAAATTTGCACGCTTTTATAACAATATATGTCCAAAACCCGCTTATAGCTTAAAAAAATCCCTCCTTGTGAACAAAAGGAGGGAAAACTTTTAAAGAACTATGGAGATATATAGGAGGAGAAATTTAGCTTTTGGGCTTAAAAGCCCGTTCTTTAAGGATTTTGGACTTTATGTATTTTTGTAAACTACTCTTTTTAAACTGCCGTTAAGGTTTAAGTACCACCATTGCAAGGGTTTTAGACGTCCTTCATTACCGCGCGGAGTGCAAGTGCCTGTGCCTGATTAGCCGAAATGCCCGGCAGTTCTGCCTGAATGGCACTAGTATAATTTTCTACAGCGCCTGTAAAATTTTGCATTGAGGCCTGAATCCTTGCTATTGAAGCATCATCAAGGTAATCTTTAGGGTTTACCTTGTTTATACCTGCAAATGCCATATTTTGAGCGCCTGAAAGCGCCATGGCGTCTAGGATTGCTCCGGATTCAGCTTTTTTTTGGCCCGCATTCTCAATGGGCGCCTGTTTTTCTTCCGCCTTTTGTCCTGCCTTCTTTTCCACCTGATTTTGATAATTCAGGGCATAAAGATTAAGATTGATTTTGTTCATAGCCGGTTTCTCCTTCGTCTAAAAGTTCTTTAAAGTTTATTTAAGTTTTTTATTGTTCCTTATGTTTTAGCTATCGGATATTTTTTAATTAAACTTTATAGTTAAGCAAAAAACTGTTACATAACTTTACATATTTTTTAAATTCAGCGTTTGCAGCATTTTTTGCGAGCTAAAAATGCCCTGCGTTTAATTAAAGGCAAGATAAAAGCTGCAAAACACTTTAGGGCGCAAGGATGATATAAAACATGGCTATCATTCATTGTGCCATAATACAAAAAGCCCCTTTATGGGGCTTATTCAAACAAATTTGTATAAAAGTTTTTCTTTAATTTTTATCAAACGTCTACAGTATTCTTTTATTATAAAGACATAACATTTTTAAAGTAAAACAATTAGTTGTTTCTCTCCCAAAACTTCCACTTTGGAACATCCTCATGGTAAAACTTTAAGAGTAGTATATCGCCGGTTTTTATGTCCACTTCCTCGCCCTCTTCAATATATGCAAGCGGAGAATTTTCATACACATTCTTTGCACCCGATTTAAGGCGGCCTTCGCCCTCTTCAGGTGAAATTACGCCTTTGCCAAAATAAAAAATCTGGCCTATTCCTTTTACAAAAAAACCTGCAACGGATAAACCTGCCTTTGCTGCAGTACTTTTAGCATCAAAGGGTTTATACCCTAAAACATTTGCAAGCCAATATTCATCATCTATCTGAACAGAGGCCCCGGTTGATGGAACAGTGTAGCTTAGGGGGTCAACCACAAGATAGCCGTTTCTTTTGCCCCTTTTGGCATCTACAACCTTTGCCACCTTTGCTGTAAGTATGGCGCCTTTTTCAAACTTTACACCGTTTTTGAACTTATTTTTTTCTAAAACCTTAAGTCTCACGGTATCTACCTGATGATTAAACGAAAAATCGCTCAAGCTTTCAACAGCCACCTTGTTTTTGCTATCTGCCGCAAACGAAGGGTTCAGGCTGAAAAACACAGCGAATAAAAACATTGTAAATATAATAATCTTTTTCATATAGGCAATTATACCACCCCTATTGCATTCGGGCAAGAAAGGTATATCAATCGGATGATTTTTTAAAAAATCTTTCTAATTATTTTTGAGCAAATATAATAAATATTGCCAAGGGTATTGCTTCCGGCTGAAAAACCGCGCGGGCCGTTTGGCAAAGACTTATATGCTAACTGAAACACATTAATAACAAGAGGAAAAAATATGCTAAAAACAATGGACAGCCTGGTTTTAATTATTGATATTCAGGAAAAACTTATGGGAGCCCTGAATCAGGGCATTAAAGAGCAGATGCTAAATAAGGCGCCAAAGCTTGTGAAGGCTGCAAAGCTTCTTGGTGTAAATACGCTTGTGACAGAGCAATACCCGAGCGGCCTTGGAAGCACTATTGAAGCGATTAAATCAGAACTGAGCGAATATCACCCCTTAGAAAAGACTGATTTTTGTGCGCTTATGGAGCCCGGATACGCTGAAACCATTAAGTCTCTGGGTAAAAAGCAGGTGATAATATGCGGAATTGAGGCGCACATTTGTGTTTATCAAACAGCAGTGAAACTTTTAGAGGAAGGATACGAAGTTTTTGTACTAAGAGACTTATGCGCCAGCAGAAACAAGGTTGAGTTTGAATGTGCGATGGATTTGTTAAGAAGCCTCGGCGCAAAGATTACCTGCCTTGAAATTGTACTGTTTGAATGGCTAAAAACCGCTAAAAACCCTAATTTTAAAGAGATTCAGGGAATGATTAAATAAATTGTTCAGGCCTTAATTATATATAAGGCGGTGCGGCGGTTTGTTGTATGTGTTTGAAGACCGTTTAAAAATGAAAATACACAGGGGTTTAATCTTAAAAAATTTTTTGGCAAAATTAACCCTCAAAAGATGCCCAAAAACAAAGATAGTTCTTTAAAAGCTTGGGAAGCAAGGCAGAATGGATTGCAAGGAAATCTATCACAAATTCATTAAACCCGAGGCTTTGATAATATGGAATTTTATCGAAATTTTCTTCAATATCTGCTTCAAACATATGCATTTTACAAAAACCATCAACAACAAAGGGTAAAATTTTATTTAAAGACGGGTCTTTAACAGACCAATGGCCTTTGTGACAGGGGGCTGCACACATAAGCCTTGATACCACAGCAGAATTGCAATTTAAGGGACATAAACCAAGGCTTTCTACTCTTTTTGCGCCCGCAATCCGGATTTTTTTGGTTCTGATTACCCTTTTTGTTTTTTTAATGCATTTTATAATATTTTCTTCATCGCCAAGGGCTGAAAAATCAAGCGTATCAATAGGATTCAGGTTTGACAAACATTTAATTGAATAACTGTTTAAAAGATTAATACCGGCGCCTATTTCAACAGGCGTTGTCTGAAATTCGCTATCATTCATCTTTGCCCAGAAGAAACCGATATTATTGATTACAACCGTTTTTGGCCTTGGCTCTATTAGACAAAGCATTTTTACTGTTTCATAAACCCTCTCAAAGTCTCTTTCTATAAGGATTCTCGGGGTTGAAATATTTAAATCCATACCAAATTCATCACAAAAATCCCTTGCGCGGTTTACTAATTCCTCAAAAGGAATTGTTGCCAAATCGGCCGTAGATGCCACTTCGCCGTATTCAATTGAGTTAACGGGGTTAAAGCCCATAGTATAAATAAATTTTCGAAGCTCCTTAAACTGTTCCAGGCTTGAGAGCCTTAAATTCAGCCTTGGCAGTTGAAGTTTTGAATAATCAAACTTTTTAAGCCTTTTGCACCTTAGTTTCCAGTCATATTTTTGAATATAATTTGCAAACTTAAAATCTTCGCCTGTTGCTGAGACGATTTCGCCTGAAAAATGTATGGTTTTGTAAAAACTTTTTCTAACGTGTTTAAAGGGAAGTTTTTGCTCCTTAAACATTTTTGGTTTAGCCAAAATCTTTTCAACAAGCTTAATTCCGTCTAAAATTTCTTCGCTCGTTGAAAATTTGCCTTTTATTACAACAGCGCTTATTGCCTTTGATTTTATTAAATCCTCGGCAAAGTAGGGAAGGTTATCTGAATCAACTGAGAGGGGAATTTTAGCGTATTTTTTTATTTTTTCGATGTTTTTAAGGTAAACTTCTTCTGTAATTATGAGGCCGTCAATTTTATGAAACATCTCCATAAACTCAACGCCTGAGAGGTTATGAATATCAAAATATGAATCAATTATAACCTTGAAGGGCAAATCCATCGTTTTTATGATTTCCAAAATTCCGTAGGAATTTACAAAAATGCCGTCAATGTCTGTGGTTGCAAGGAATTGAATGAATTTTTTTGTAACATTTACATCTTCTTCTGTTATAGAATGCTTAAAATTTACAAAAATCCTTGAGCCTGTTTGCTTTGCGGCATCAATATATTCGTTAATATACTGAAAATCACCCTTTGGAGTATTTTTCATAAAGCGGTGGTGATAAACGTAAAATTCTCTGCACTTTACATTTTTTGTAAAGTTTAAAATGTCCTCAGGATGTTTTATTGGCGAAACCACAAAAATTTCTTTCATATTTTGTATGTTATAGATTTATAGGGGCAAAGTCAAGTAAATTAGGAATTTTAGGCAAAATTTTATTTGACATGCGGTATTAAGGCAGGATAAGCGCCCGCAGAGATAAGGCTTTAGCCTATATGGCGGTCATATCAGCATTTGGCAAGAAGCCTTGAAATGTTTTATGCCGGCTGGCACCAGCCGGGGGCTTGTGATTTTTGTTTTTTAAATTATACTTTTTTTGAATAAAAAAAATGCTAAAATATTTGACTGTACGGCGGTTATGATAAAAAAAATAATTTTAATATTTTTGTTTTTAATAATTTCAGTATGCGGCGGAAACTGCCTTGAGGCCTTAAATTTTGAGGGTTTTATTGCGGATAATGCAAACATTGTATCAGAAAGCAATAAAAGGGCGCTAAATCAGATATTGCTTGAATTACAGGATAAAACAAAGGCTGATGTGGTTCTTGTTACCCTTAAAAGCCTTGATAACAGGCCAATAGAAGATATTTCGCTTGAAATAGGCAGGCAATATAAAATCGGGGACAAAAAATTAAACAACGGGGCTGTTATTCTTGTGGCGCCAAATGACAGAAAAGCAAGGATAGAAGTGGGTTACGGCCTTGAGGGCATTCTTCCTGATTCTAAGGCAGGAAGGATTTTAGATAATTATATGATACCCTACTTTAGGGAGGGAAACTACGAAAAGGGCACAGTGGCCGGAGTTTTGGCTGTTGCACATGAGGTTGCAAAAGGCTATAATGTAGAACTATCCGGGCAAAAGCCTCTTCCGGAAGGAGGAGAGGATGATTTTGGGACAATATTGCTTATCATAATAATATTTCTGATTTTATTTGGCCCAAGGGGTTTTGGCGGCGGTTTCGGAGGGTTTGGCGGCGGATTTGGCGGAGGAGGCAAAATTTCCTTTGGCGGAGGGGGCGGTTTTGGCGGGGGAGGCTCATCCAGAGGATGGTAAAATTTATAGAGCCGCTAAAGGCAAGATAGAAGGGGCTTTCAGCGTAATAAATATTATAAAACAGCCCAGAGTAAAGGTTTTAATGATTTACAAACGTAAAATATACTAATGACGAAGCTTTACAGAAAGTGAAATAATTAAAAAGCAGTAAATACAATGTAAAAGGACGTATAAAAGGAGAAAAATATGAAAAGTGCAATATTACTAGGGATTTTGGCGGTTATTCTTGCGATAGGTTCGGTTTTTGCCGGCACATACAACAGGCTGCAGGTGATGGATGAAAATGTCAGCGCAAACTGGGCACAGGTTGAAAACCAATTAAAGCGCCGAAATGACCTTATTCCAAACTTTGTAAACACCGTAAAAGGCTATGCTACGCATGAAAAGGAGGTTTTTACCAACATAGCGGAAGCAAGGTCCAAATTAGCAGGCTCGATAAATTCTAAGGACGTAAAGGCTGTACAGCAAAGCACGGGCGAGTTAAACAGCGCGCTTTCAAGGCTTCTTTTGGTGGTTGAAAGATATCCGGAATTAAAGGCTGACAGGTCATTTGTGGCTTTACAGGATGAACTTGCAGGCACTGAAAACCGCATAGCAACAGCAAGAAGAGACTATAACGAAAGCGTAAAATCTATAAATTCCGTAATCAGAACCTTCCCAACCTCAATTGTAGCGATGGTTTCAGGGATTAAACAGAGAGATTATTTTGAAATAACAGAGACTGAAAAACAAGCGCCAAAGGTTGAATTTTAGCCTAAAATGCTTATTTAGCGTTATTTCTATAGCCTATGCCTGCCCGATAGCCTGATATAGTGTACATTAGGGGCAGCATGGGCTCAATCCATTTAAAGCCCGACAATATGCCTGCTGTTGCAATATCGTCTGTATGCAGCGCCATATCTAAAAGTTCGGGTTTTCTTTCAGCATAAAGCGCACTATGCTTAGTTTTTAGCGGATGAGTATCTGTAATTTGCCCGCAATGAGCAGGTTTCACGCGCGAGCTATTTTCTATGTCCGGGGAGTTTGCGTGCATTATGGGTTCATTACCGCCAGAAATATGCGTTTTTGTTGGCACGGCGGGCTGGTTAGGTTTAAAAGGTTTGTCCTGTGTGACTTTCAAGGCTTTGCCGCCAGTGATTTTGTTAAATTCATCCCCTTTAAACGCCAGGGGTGAATATAAAGCAAAGCCTTGTTGCAGCTGGGTTTTTGGATGTTTGTATTTTTTATCAAAAATCGGGTCTAAAACCTTTTTGCCTATCCAATTTGCCACAAAGCTGCCCCCCATAATGCCTGTTATAAATATTCCACCCATAATGACGCCGAGTTTTTTAATTGGGGTTAAAGCTTTTATTTTACCTGCCTTTTGCAATCTTTCAGCAGCGAACAATGCGCCGGCTGCGCCTACGTTGCACATAAAAATGTTAGCTAAAAATTGGTAAGCACCCTCTTTTATCTTGTCGGATGAGGATTTTGGGGTATTTTCGTCTGTAATTTTTTCAGCCAAAATACCGCTAATAACGCCTGAGGCCACAGGCATAAGGCCCAAAAACGACAATCTGCCTGTTTCTTTAAATATTTCTTTCGCATTCAAATTTTCTTTTTTAGAAAATAGTGTATCAAAAAGTTCGTCTATGCCATTATACTGTGCGTTTTGAGAGTTTTTCACATTCGAATTAGCCAATTTAAGGACTTCTTTAGTATCTTTAAGTCCCAAAATGCCTGTTTTTGCTTTACTTAACGCTTCTTGTGTTTTTTTATCAACGTGGTTTTCTTTTAGGAAATTGTCAATTACATTTTTTTGACCGGCCAAAATTTCTTTTTGGTTTTTGACATTTACAAGGCCTGAAAATAGCTGTTTTTTGCCTATTTTAAGCCCAAAGGCGCTAATTAAAGAAGTGGCTGTGACGGTTGATAATATAATTGTATTTTTTATGGCGCGGTTTTTTCTATCCTCTTTTTTTGTTTTCAAGGTATCATATGCGCCATAGGCAAAAGCTGCGCCCGCCAAGAGTTTTGGAGTTTTATCCTTTAATTTGCTTATAATGAGAGGCTGGTCTAAAAATTTACCAATGACGGATGTTTTCATAGTAATGTCCTTATTCTAACTGATTTTTATATCTTGTATTGGCTGCAGCATAGGCTTTTATAAAAAGCCATAGCTTCAAAAAGGCTTTGTGTAGCGGGTTTTGTATTTTATAGATTTTGTTAGTTTTGCCTAACAAATTTAATTTGTAAAATAAACAAAAAAGTTTGTCAAGCCTAACTTATTATATCCAATTGTATGTAGTGTTCTTGACAGTCATCCTTCTTTATACATTTTTATGCGGGTTTATGACATTCTCTCTTTAAAAAATGGGTAATAATATGCAATTTTATACAAAAATATTTGGCTTTTTCTTGCAATGGAAGTCCTTATATATAAAAAGGGTGTTCCAAATAAGTTTCAAAGCAAAGTGAAACTTATCCTGCTCATTTTTATACATAAGGCCCGGAATGAAAAAAATAATCATTTAATTAGCAAGTGTAAAATTGTATATAATTGCCAAAAATTATGTTTAGCAATATAAAATCTGCACGTATTAAAAATGTTAATCCGGAAGAATTTTGTTTTGATGATTGTAAAAGCTTTAGCCTGTAATGGTTTTTCGCAATTATTTATACAATTGTTCAATTTTTGCCTTGAGTTCGGGGGACTTTGTGCATAAATCCTGAATAAAAACAGAAAATTTTGTCATCCGGCAAAACATAGTTTCTGACATTATATGCTCCATTTTGCAGGCGTTTTCGATGGCTTCTTCTCTGGGAAGTTTTAGGATATTTTCCAAAAATTCGCTCATGACTTTATGCTTTTCAATTATTTCACAGGCGCGCGCTTTTCCTTGTTCTGTCAGGGTTATAGCGCAATAGGGCTCATAATTTATCAATCCCTTATTTTTTAAACTTATCAAAGCACCCGTCACAGAAGCTTTTTTGACGTTTAAAATGTTTGAGATTTCTGTAACCTTCGCCTCGCCTTTATTTAAGATTGTGTTGTAAATCGCCTCCAGATAGTCTTCCAGGCTTTCAGAGAGTTTCATAATTCCTAAAATTCCTTAATTTTCATTCATTTTTATTGTGCCTTTTACGTTTTTATCTATGTTTAGGCTTTCAAAAAGGCTGTCTAACAGCTGATATGGCGTATTTGCGGTATAAAATTTGCCTCTTGTAGTAACTGCAGCGCATCTTAGCTGGTTATTTGCCTCAACATCATTGATATCAAATGCTATCACGTCTATTGAAATGTCATCTCTCAGCTTCATCAGCTCTATAGCGTATGTGCAGGGGCTCTCATCACAGTTTTCACCGCCATCTGTCAATAATACTATATGTTTTTTGCCTTGAATAGCTGCAAAATCAGAATTTACGGCTTGTTTTAGGGAATAAGTTATAGGCGTCCAGCCGACTGCACTGGTGTGATAAAGTGCACCAAGGATATTATCAGCATTTCTTTGGGCAAAGGGTACTACAAGTTTTGATGCCATACAGCCTTGAAGATAGGTAAAACCGGCTCTGTGGCCATATACTCTTAGGCCTGTTTTTACACTCTCCGGAATTTTTGGCAAAATTATGGTCAAAGTTTCAAGTGCCACCTGGAGTTTAGTCTTTTGACCCATTTTTTCATTCATAGAGTTTGAAAAATCCATAATGAATAGAATGTTTGAGCCGGCCTCAAACTGGGGAGTTTCCTGGTTGAGCCTTTGGAAGGTTTCAGGTGTATAAACGCTGTATTCAAAATTCTGCTTAGCTTTGGCGTATTGCGGATGAAGGCAGTTTACAAAGCAAAGAAAAAAAGCTAGTATAGAAATTAAGATTTTAATTTTATTCATAAATTTATTCTACTATAAGGAGTTTTATTATGGAAATATTTGAATGTATTGATACAAGAAAAACTATCAGAAAATATGCTGATTATATACCGACAGACGATGAAATCAAGAGGATAATTAATTCTGCAAGGCTGGCGCCTGCTGCTATGAATGTGCAAAACTGGCGGTTTTTAGCTGTTTATAATCAAAAAATTAAGAATGAAATGGCGGAGGCAGTCTTAACAAAATATGATGAAATTATGGCAAGGATTAAGGATGAAACAAAAGAGGGTGTTTCAAGATATAAGGCGCATTCAGCGTTTTTTAAGGATGCACCTGTTGTGATAGTTTGTGTTGAAATTAAGGCGCAATCCTTTATGGGCGGGGTTTTAGAAGAGGCTGATTATTCAAAGGAAGAAGTTGCTAAAATGCGCCCGGATTCTTATCTTTTAAGTATGGGCGGAGCTATTGAAAATATGATTTTATCAGCAAATGCGCTTGGCCTTGGCAGCTGCTGGATGGTGGCGCCTGTTTTAGCGCATGATGAGTTTAAAAAAATTCTTGGCCTTCGCGAAGATGAAAAAATTGTTACAATCTTAACAATAGGAAAACCGTACGCCGAAAACCCAAACAGAGTGCCAAAGAAGGGTTTAGATGAGGTTATGGAGATAGTAAAATAGGGAGGCTGTATAAAATTTACATCTCTTGTTAAATGTTTTTTATCGCATCTGCAGGCGGCATAAAGCTTGCACATTGATTTTTGCAGGATTTTAACAGAAATTCTTCAAAGAGTTTACCAGTAATTTAAAATGGGCGCGTGTCAATCAATAAAATGTGCGCGCCCATTGGGTTTAATTAATTATTATTTAGTTATGTTTAAGTTTAGGCTCATCTGGCCTTTTAAAAAGTGCCGGAGTTTAAGATTTTACTGCCTTACCTAAAACTTTTGCTTCTTGCTTGTCAAGCTCATCTATAAAGACATCAACAAAACCATTGATCGGCAATTCAGGGTCATTTAATTGAACTTTACCGCCTCCTGGGATATCTATTTTTGCCATTACGCCTTCCGGTGTTTCTTCTAAACCTTTAAGTGAAAAGGAAAGTTTGCCATCAATAGGCTTGCCTACTTTGGTTTTATCAACAAATGTAAAGTCAAAACCATTAGCCTTACTAATTCCATCGACATCAAGAACCTGGCTTTGTTTTACCCTGTCTATTATCTTAGTAAACGCTTTTACAATTTGATTCTGTTCACCCACATTAGAAGAAAACTTTTTAGTTTCCTTAATAAAAGCGTCAGCCGCTGCAGGCTTTATTGTACCGCTAAAGCTGGGCTGGTTATTTACCCTTGCTGCATTGTTTAATCTTTGATTGTTTGAAATTTGCGCCAGACTGTTGTTAATTTGCATGTTATTCCCTTCCTTTTTATTAATCGTATATTTGATACATCTTGTTTAAGCTTTGTGAATTATAAAAATTGCCATATTTTGAAAATATATTTACGTTTCTTAATAAATCTTGTATGTTTGGGCTTTATAGCGTATGGCAATTTGAATACACACCACAATTAATAAAGAAGATGGTTAGTTTGTTAATTGAAAACCTTTTGTGGAAATTTAGATAGGGATTTTAAGAAAAATTCTTCTGCAAGGCTGTTTTTCAGGACAACATTTTTAGCTTCTTCAATTGAATACCATTTTGCAAAATCAACTTCGGGATTACATTTTATTTCTTCATTATTTGTTGTAACGATAAAGTTACAAATTAAACTGTTTGATTTTCCAAAATATTTGCTTGCATTAAAATGATATGTTGATACATCAAGGTTTACTTCTTCTTTAATTTCCCTAATGAGTGCATCTTCAAGGGTTTCGCCCTTATTTACATAGCCTGCAACTAGAATATTGACACCCCTTCCGTATTGTTGAATAAGAAGCGTTTTTGAATAATCTTTATTATAGATAACAGAGCTTGCAGCCACATTAAACATAGGGAAATGAAACTTGCTGCATTTTGTGCAGTATGGAACAAAGCCATCTGAAATGCCACAATTAAAGGATTCTTTTAATATTAATTTTTCAGAACACTCAGGGCAATATTTCATAATATGTCTTTCTTTACTTTGCAAAATACGGCCAAAAAACCAATTACAGTATAATCCAACGACAAACAGCAGTAAAGGATTTGCCGCCTTATAATTGTCACAAAAGGCGCGTTGCCAGCCTGCTAATATAAATTGCCGGTTAATAATATTTAAACTGTTTTTATCAAAAATAGTTACAAAAAGAGGCAGGAATGTATTCCCGCCTTTGCTGAATTAAACTAAAATTAAACTTTAATTCTTTTAATCTTTTTGTAAAATGCCGTTAAATAAGGTTTTTAGGCATCTTTGGGTGCTAAACAAAACCACAGAGGCTACATCAGCCCTAGCATTTTTTTGTACCAGCTGAATGTTTCAAGTTCAATCCCGTTAAATGTGGTTTTAAGACATTGTTTCTTTAGATAGTTTTCAAATTCACTATCAAACTTTGATTTGCCCGGCGCCTTAACACTGAGCTTTTCTGCAAGAGTAGTCATGGATGCACCTCCCATTTTTAAACACACTGCACACTTTAGCTAACAACATAAAATATTATAGCATATTTGTATGATTTTATAAACACCGTAAAAGAATTTTTTTGCCAGAAAAATCGCGAAAAAGCCCGTTTTTTTGTAAATTTTTGTAAATTTTGAGGCATGGAATATTGATGTTTAAAATTGAATCATTAAAATTTAATGCGCATTGTCTTGCGGCATTATTTTTGGTTTTGAATTATATAAAATTTTATTGAGATAAAAATACGTGTAAGAAGCGGGTTTTGCTATTCTTCGCACAATACCCAGCCATCTTGTGTGTATTTTGCCATAAATTAAGATAAACTTATGAAAGAAAAGGTTTGTCAATGAAGATGAAAATAGTTAATAAAAATTTACATCAGAATGTTTACAGCTTCATTCAGTTTTTTTAGGCTGAAATTTTTTTAATTTCTTTTGCGAGTTTGGTTTTTGGATGGTTTGGAGAGGAAATATCCAAGTAACCGTATTTTTCGCTGATTCTTTGTTTTAGAGCGGTTTTATCAGGGTTTGAATCAAAAAAAAGCGTTGAATACAAGCTAACGCCTTCTGAATAGAGTGGGGATGACTTATCCTCCATAGAATCGGGGTATTTTTTCTTATGACTTTTATGAACGAGCACATTTAGCGCAAGGCAGTCTATTTCTTCTGAAATAGAATTCAGGATGTCATTATCTTTCATATGGCCTGTCTCATGGGCAATTGCCTCTGATATGGCCAAAACATCATCAAATTCATTCAGGTCTTTGTAGCTGGCATTTATAAGTATTGACGGGGTTTTTCCTGTGGTGTCAAGACAGGCATGGACTTTGGGGTCAGAGAATTCGGCGTATAAAATTTTGGCATTCTGACTTTTAAGATAATTTACGGCTTCAAGCCCGCTTTCAAATGGCAGATTAACACCAAGATTTTTTATATATTCCGTGTCATTTGGGGCAAATTCTGCGCCTGAAAGCTCAACAAGGGCACGGTTTATAGTATTTTGCTGCAGCGTATCTGTTTTGATTGACCTGACAAAAATTCCATTTTGGCGCAAAGTCTTTTCATTAGAGGCGCCAAGCATTCTTTGGGCCTTTTTTCGCCTTGTAAATAAGTCGCAAAATGAAAAATTTAATTGTTTAATTTTCATCCAACACCAAAATATTATATTTATTTTACACCATGACTTTGAAAAATGAAATGTTTTTTATTTAAAAGAGGACTTTTTTAACAAAAAGGCCTATAATTAGGCTTTTAGCCGCAGGTTGAACAGGAAAGATTATTTTATTATATAATCTTAGAATGACAGCAAGGAAGATTTTAATATCTGAAATTCATATGCCGCCTGTGGATTTAAAACAGGGGGCACTTATAAACATATCAAAGGACAGGCTTGTTTTTGAATGGCTAAAAAGCTGGATAGAGGACGGGCTTAACAGAAATCTTTTTTATACGGGCGATATAATTCCTGCAAAGGCAGAGCTTGCTAAATATCACAATGTCAGCACAGGGACTATACAAAACGCTGTAAGATATGCTGAGGATATAGGATATTTTAGGTCGCGTCAGTGCGTTGGTACAATGATTGCAGACAAGAGTCAGACTGATTTTGATGAAAAAGCGATATCCAAAAAGGATGCGGCGGTTTATTTTCTAAAAAAATATATAATTGAGCATAAACTAAAAAAGGGAAGCAAACTGCCATCAGCAAGAGAGCTTGCGATTGAGGCTGATACTTCGCAAAATACTATAAGGCTTGCGCTTGAAATTTTAGTCAGCGAAAAAATTATTAACCACAATAATGCAAACAGCCCAAAATCAACTAAGACATTAAACTTAGATTATGATGAGATAAAAATTTCAAGGGATGGGGCTTCTTTAAAGAGCGAAAACCTTTCTAAGAGGCTGTATCTTAAAATAAAACATTATATTGCAGAAAATTATAAAATAAACGACAAAATTATGCCGAATGAAGATTTTGCAAAGCTTTTTAATGTTAGCGTAAGGACTATAAACGACGCTATGAAGAGGCTAAATAAAGAAAAAATTGTAAAATCTTTGAGGGGACAGTACGGCACAAGGTATATTAATGAGCCTGAAAGGCTTGCCAGACAAAAAGAAGGCGGAGAAAAATCAAAATTTATGTCTGCACCAAAGGGGCAAAAAGAGATTAAAAATTCTTATTCTTACAGCTGGCAGAGGGTTTTAGACCAAATTAAAAAATATATAATTACAAACCATGAGGCAGGAGACAGGCTGCCATCAATGAAAAGTCTTGCTATGACGCTTGATGTGAGCACAAACACTATAAGGCGTGCGGTTAAAGAATTATCAAAACAGGGAATTTTGTTTTGCCAAAGGGGTAAAACAGGCGGTATATTTATTATAGAGGTGCCGCCAAAAGAGGATGCATTTACATGGCTTGCTTTAAATCCAAAATTTTTAGTGCAGTAAGGCTTTAGGCGTTTGTCATGTTTTATTAAATCGTAACTTTGCCATTTTCTGGTTTTATTAGCCGGGCGTAGCATTTTTTGATTAAACTATTTTTCCATCCGGTTTTTGAAACTCTTCTCTTACAAGGATGAGGTATTGAACAAGATAACTTTGAGCCTGTAAATCTGCAAGCAGTTCTCTTGTTTGCTGAATGGTTTCGTCCATGGCGCTTATTCTGGCATTTATAATTTTATCCATTTTGTTTAGTTTATTTTTATCCATTAAATCCACTCAATATTATTTATATTTGTTAATAATTATTAGCTATATCATTTATTTATCTGCTATATAGTTAATATAATAGTGAATATGGAAATTTTTGTCAAATAAATATATCATTTTTTAATGAACTCAAAAACGCTTGTTAAAATTTTATTTGCCCATGAGGCTTTAACATATGAAAAAGCCGCTAAAATATTGGCGGAAAAAACCGGAAAGCACTATACAAAGACATCTTTTAGCAGTAAAGTTTACAAGGATACTTTAAGATTTACGGAAGCCTACATTCTGGCGGACGCATTAGGATATGATTTGGTGCCGGTGAAAAGAAAGTGATAGCTTTAAATAAAAGTTAAGGTTTCCGGAAGTCTTATCTACAAGACCACAAAGCCCAAAACAGCCGTTTTTGTAGCAGCATAAAGCCTCGATGGCGATGGTTTGCCATTTTAGCATAACTTTTTAGTACAAAGATTAGTAATAGCCTACATCTTTAAAGGGTTCATCGTCAAATTCTCTTTTTTCAACAACCCTTTTGGGTTTTTGCGGCAGCTGTTCATTTGCCTGGCTTTGGTCTACGGCAGGTTGTTCTGCAGCTTGAGGTGCAGGTTCAGGTGCGGGCATTTGCTGCGCAACAGAAGGGGCCAAAGGAGCAGGTGCCGGGGCCTTCGGAGCTTCTACACCATCCGGCAGATGTTCTTCAAAGATATAGCTTATATCCTCTTCTGAAACCGAGAGCCCTGTTGATTTAATTATATTTTTGTATGCCGCAATTTCGCTTTCATCAAAGGCTTTTTTAAATTCATTAAATACAGTAGGGAAGCTTGCACCATAGCCGTTATTCGGTTTTTCTCTGTCAGGGAAAAATGAATCAGCCAAGGCTTTAAACCTCTTGTCATAGCCTGCCATATATTCTTTAAGCGCCTCTTTGTTTACCCCCTGCAAGTCTGCAGTTTTAATTCTTGACACCACAATTTCATAATACCTGTGGTATTCTGAGGCTGTTTTATTGTATCTTGCATTCAGCTCATTTTGTTTTTGACGCTCTTCAAGAGCTTGTTTTTCAGCATTTTCCATATCTATATTATGTTTTTCGATACACATTCCGCCGACCAAAAGGAAAAACGTATATGCACAGAATAACAAAGTTAAACATATTGCCTTCATGAATGACTTCATTTTTTATTATCCTTTTTTAATATAGCTTAAAGATAAATTATATCCTTAACAGCAACCTTATTTACAGCCTGAATTATAGCACAGTTATTGTTAACTATACAGTTTGGTTAAAATTTCAAAAGTACTTTTATGGTTTCTTTTTGACGATTTAATTCAAAACCTTCTATAGCTTCATCAAAAGGCAAAACTTTTGTGATTAAAGGTTTTGTATTCACAGCCCTTCTTCTTAGAAGATTCATAACAGGGGCAAATTGCCCGCAGCGCGAGCCCAGTACAGTTATTTCATTAATTACAACAGGGGCAAGGTTTAGGCCTTCTTTTGCTGCAATTGTGCTTTTTAAAACCAGCGTGCCTCTTGGCCTTGTAAGGTTTAATGATGTTTCAAAACCGCCTGTTGAGCCCGTGGCTTCAATTACAACATCAAAATAATGTGCAAGGCCTTCTATTTCTGATAACAGCATAGTTTTATTGCCTGCATTTTTTGAAATAGCGAGTTTATTTTCATGTTTTCCAATATGATGCAGGTTTATATTCAAGGCACCCAAAACAAGGGCTATTGAAAGGCCCAATTTGCCATCGCCGATAAGTGCGACCTTATCAGTCGGCTTTATATGAAGCTGTTCTACTATTTCATATGCTGCTGCAAGAGGCTCGATAAACACAGCTTCTTCATCGGCAACGTTTACAGGTATTTCAAGTAAATTTGAGGTAGGAAGGGTAAAATATTCACTAAAACAGCCGTCTTTTTGCCATATGCCAAGGGTTCCACGGTTTGGGCAATGCCTTTCAAGACCTCTTGCGCAATATGGACATTTTTTACATCCTGCATTAATTTCACCAACAACTCTTTTTCCTATCCAGTATTTATCGGCACCGTTGAAAACATCTTTTACAATTCCAGTAAATTCATGGCCAAGAACACCTTTGTAGCCCATATATCCTTTGGTGATTTCTTCATCTGTGTTGCAGATACCCGCCATTGTTGTTTCTATAAGGGCTTCTCCGGCCTTTAAAACAGGCTCTTTATAGTTATCTACAAACTTTAGTCCGTCATCATAAATTAATGCTTTCATCTACTCTTTCTATCCTCACTACTCTAATTAAACTATATTCTGTTTTGGGCCGGTGCTGCTTTTAGTTCTTCAATATATTTAACAGCACTAACACCGGCAATTGCCCCGTCGCTTACTGCGGTAATTACCTGTCTTAGCGGAGTTATGCGCACATCACCAACGGCAAATACGCCCATAGTGCTTGTTCTCATAGTTTCATCAACCTTTATAAAGCCTCTTTCATCCTGCATAATTTGCCCTGAAAAGCCTTTAACATTCGGCGTGAAACCAATATATGGAAATACCCCGTCTACTTTGATGTCTTTAATTTCTTTTGTCTTAACGTTTTGGAGCTTTATGCTGCCCACACAGCCATTGTCGTTAGAATTAATCTCAAGCGGTATGGTATCAAATATAAATTCTATTTTTTTATTGTCGAATGCGCGGTTTTGCACAATCTTATCAGCTCGCAATTCATCTCTTCTATGGATTATATAAACTTTTTTTGCAAACTTTGTAAGGTATGCGCCTTCTTCAACTGCAGCATTTCCGCCGCCCACTACAGCAACGGTTTTATCTTTATAAAAAGCACCATCACACACAGCACAATAGCTGACACCCTTTCCTATATGCTCCAGTTCACCCTTTATGCCAAGTTTTGCGGCACTTGCACCCGTTGCAATAATTACAGTTCTTGCTCTAAATTCATTTTTTAGGGTTTTTATGGTTTTAATGTCTGAAACAAGGTCTATTTCTGTAATTTCTTCCATCATAAACTTTGGAACATTGAATTTATCAAGGTGATTTTCAAACTTTTCCGCCAATTCCCAGCCTTCAATAGAGTCAAACCCCAAGTAATTTTCAATTTCAAGATAATTCACAGGCTGTCCGCCAAGTGTTGAAATATCAAGTATGGCTACATCAACATTTCCTCTTTTTGCATACAAAGCGGCACTCATGCCGGCAGGCCCTCCGCCCAATACAATACAATCATATATTTTTTCAGTCATTAAATTTACTCTCTCCTGATATTTTTTGCCCTATTACAATATATTTTACTACATCTTTTGATATTAATTTATTATCTTCATATTTTTCAATAATATAAGTATCATATCCTCTAAAAACGTTTCCATCAAGCACAAATTCCGGGCTTTCCCTTTGAATGTATTTGTATTTACCCTCTTTTTCCTCTTTAACTCTTTGAAATTTTAAAGTTTTGCCGTCATAGCCGCCTTTGTTTGGCTGCACTTGAATTGAAGATTTTGCGCCGGTCAATGCGTTTTCTAATATCAAGACGTTTCCCATTCCTGATAAGTTCCAGATATCTACACTTAGTTTATTGAATATTTTAGGATTGTTTGAACTCTGCATTTTAGATGCAACATGCCAGGTTCCAAAAAAACCTTTTGGAACAACATCATAAACCGTTCCGCCTTTTAGGGTTTCGGCATTTGCAAACAGGCAATTAAATATCAAAATTGTTAATATAAACATTATTTTTTTCATAATGGTATTTTAATAAATTTTTAAAAAAAGAAAATCAATAGAAGGGGAATGGAGAGTTTTATATTTAGTTACAAATTTTTAAATATGGCGTATAACTAACTAAAATAAGCAATGATTCTACTAAAATGAATATTTATGATTGAAAATTTAAACAACCCTATAAATTACCTTGCTGTTATAGGCTTTGCAGTTGTTGCATATTATCTTTTGCGCATATCAAAGCTTTGGGATGAATGTTATAAAGAAGAGACAAAGAAGTAATTTTAAAATATATGCTTTTGTACACCCGCTCATTAAATGTCTTCTTTTCATTCCGTGTCATATACATATAAATGACCGGTTTACGGCTTCAGGCTCCGCAGAAGCCTATCGGAACGGTCATTTATATGTATATGACACTCCATTGCAAGAAAAAAGTTAAATCAAATTTTTGTGTACAATTGCATATAATTGCTTAAAATTTTTATAATTGAAAGAGAATTTATGCTATAATGCCTTCAAACTTCAAATTTATGTTAAAATAATGATATGTATAAAAGTACAAGACAAGAATTTTTAATAAAAACATGCCCGTTTGATGATGTTCAGGCGCTTGAAAATATCTTGAATTCAATGTCAAGAAAAGGGTGGGATTTGTATTCTCTTCATGAAGGTGAAACGGATAATAAAAGCGTATACAATGTTATTTTTGTAAAAGAGGTTGAATTTTCAAAATCCGAGAGCGAATTTGAAGATATTCAGGGCTATAAGACAAAGATGGAAAAAATGCTCTATTCAAAGGAAGAGCCGTATCAATTGTGCCTGAATTTTCAAAGAAAGATAAGGGAAAAACGAGAGAAAATTGAGGATATAAAACATTTTCTTGAAAATGCCAAAGAAGATGAAAGAGAAGTTTTAAATGAAGAAATAGCAAAAGAGGTTAATGAATTAAATAACCTTAAAAAGCAATTAAAAAGCTTGTTGTCTCCCTCTAAAATGGCGTCTTCCCTTGGCGAAGAGCGGCTTTCGATTCATTTAAGCGAAGAAATATATTCACTAAACGACCCAAAAAATGCAACAAACCTTTTGGCTGAAACCGTAAAAACAAGACAAGAGTTGACAAATGAGGTAGGATACATAATACCCAAGGTTCTGTTTTTAGAAAACCCCGAGCTTGAAGAATACGCTTTCACAATTAATATTCACTCCATACCGGTAATTAAGGCACAGGCTTATCCAAAGCATATTGTATATTTTGAGGATGAATTAAACTTAAAGGAATATCCTAAAGAAACAATTAAAGATATAGACGCAATGTCAGGAAGGAAAATTGTCTGGATTCCTGAAGATGAAGCGAAGGATTACTGGCTAAAGGGTTTAAATCCTTGCGAGTACATCGCACAGTATTTAAAATATTTTTCGATTAAGTGTGTAAATGAAATATTTAACTATAGCGACTTAAACCGCTATATAGAAATAGTTAGCGAAAATAACGCACTTTTAGTGGATAATATTCTTGGTGATTTTATTTCGCTTTCAGAACTAAAGTACCTATTCTGTTCATTAATCAGAGAAAGGGTGAGCGTTAAGGATTTAATATACATCTTCGAAAAGATTAATGATTTTGCAGATGATACCTCAAAGGCTGATTTATTGGATAAATTAAGGGTTTCACTTGCAAGACAGATTTGCTGGTCTTTGTGTAATGAAAATAAAGAAATTGTCGGCTATGAAGTAAATGATAAAATCATAAAAATGCTTGAAGCAGAGTCAGAAAATATTGACGATGCGACAGGTGTTATAAAAATAGACGGTGATAAATTTGAAAAATTTACAAAAACCATAGAAAAAATTTCAAAAGAAAAAGATGTGGTTCTTGTGGCGCCAGACCATTTGAGGCACATGCTTTTTGTTTTGGTATCTGAATTATACACAGACATTCCGGTAATATGCTTAAAAGAAATTACGCCTGAATTTGAACTTAAAATAATAGGCCGGATTTAAACCGTTTCTAAATTCATATATAGCCATATATGATGCTTTTTCGCAAACAGTTTGTATTATAAAAATTCAAAGAAAATAAAAGATGGCCTGTTTTTAAGCCATCTTTATTGTTTTGAGTAAATTTGAATTAAGGCTGTGTGGCTGATGTAGAGTCCATTTCCACCGGTTTAAACCTTGTCATGAAGGCGGGGAACACAAAGCCTACAACTCCACCATAGAGTATGGAACAAATTATGCCAAGAATCATCATAAAATAGGGCTTGTTTTCTCTAAATAGATTTTTTGCGCCCATTATCATAACGCAAAGAACGCAGGTTGAGAAGGAATTAAAGAACAGGTGCATTTTCTTGGCTGATTCTTTATATTCCATAGAACCAATACTCATGCCTTTTGCTTCAAAAATACCCATAAGCACAAAAGATATGAATGTTAAGATGAGAATTTGGATTACGCTAAAGGCAAGATACAATAAAAGCGCCTGCACTCCGGTTTTTTTGGGCTCAAAATCAAACAGTGGAGCGTCTTTTGGATTTACTTGCTCTCCGCAGGATTTACAATAAGAGTCGTCTTTATTTGTTTCATTACCGCATTTTGGACAATACATATTTATCTCCTTTTCTTATCCGCCGCATACTTTACAAGGCGCACCGCCTCTTGATTTTGCTTCTTGTTTTTCTATTTTGATACAGTTTTTTGTGCATTTTTTAGCATAGGTGCAGCCTAATTTATGGTATTTTAAGGTTTGCAGATTAAAATAAACAGTCTCTGCAATGGCTGTATTTTGAATAAACAATATACATAGTAAAAAACAAACCGTAATGAATTTTTTCAAAGTTTACATCCTTTTTAAGTCTTCTATTGAGTGTACAAATTCATCGGTTAATTCTTCTGAGTATTTTTTGCCTCTTAATTTTTTTATTTCTTCAACTGCTTCATTTTCAGAATAAGCCTTTCTGTAGGGCCTGTCTGAAATCATTGCAAAATAAGAATCCACAATAAGAATTATCTGTGAAATTAATGGAATGTCATCCCCTTTTTTCTTACTTGGATAACCGCTTCCATCCCAAGCTTCATGGTGGTGCTCAATTATTGGAATGATGTTTGAAACATGACTTATGGGTTTTAGAATTTGTTGTGCCGCATAAATGGGGTGTTTTGTTATGGTTTCTTTTTCTTCTTCTGTTAGTGGGGATGTTTTTTTCAAAAGGTCATTTGGAAGCATTATGTTGCCTATATCATACAATAACATTGCAATCTTTAATTTATCCACATCAGCCTTGGATAAATCAAATTTCTTTGCAATAGTGCTTGCCAATTGAACTTTAGCCTTTGTTGTGCCTTCCTGATATTGGGAAGCATAGCTTTTGGATATGCTATCCACAACACCATACAGCAAATCTTTTGTCGAAGTACCGTTCTGCTTTTCCTGCTTTGTTTGGAGTTTTTTGGACAAATCCTCAGCAAGAGAGGCATTAAATGGAATTTTATGATTATCAAGAATTTGAACAAACGCATCAACTGCAACCTGCTGCCAGGATATTTCGTTTGGAATATCAGCAAGTTTTACCTGGTTTCTGCCATTTTGTTTTGCAAAATACATAGCTTTATCGGCCATTTCAATTAGCTCATCAAGATTTGAGGTTTGCTCTATAAACGTTGCAACGCCAATGCTTGCAGTGATTTTGCCAACTATTTCAACATGTTCATTCTCAAGCGAAGCTCTTATTCTTTCTGCAGCTATAAGGCCGCCCTGTGAATCAATACCGGGAAGAATTATTGTAAATTCTTCCCCGCCAACTCTTGATGGTACATCAACAGATCTTGAGCTTTTTGTTATAACTTTGGCAACAGTTTTAATTGCAATATCACCAGCCGTATGACCGTACATATCATTAATATGTTTTAATTTATCTAAATCAAGCGATATTAAAGTAAATGGCTGGTTAAGCCTCAATGCGCGCTTTGCTTCCCTTGCAAGAGCGTCTTCGTAGAATCTTCTGTTAAATAATTCTGTCAGAGAATCAGTAACAGCTTGTTTTTTTACTGTTTCAAAAAGGTTTGCTATAGTTATTGCAAGCTCAATCTGCCGTGCAAACAAATTCAAAAAATTAACTTCTGATTCCTTTGGCTCCTCTCTTGGCGAAAATACCGCAAGAAAACCTGTAAATTCTTTTGAAACTATGGGTACTACAAGAAAAGATTTTACAAGTGTAGAAATCTTTAATTCATTAATCTTCTCAGGAAAATAATTATCATTAAAAAGAAGCTTAAAAAAATCTTCATTTATAGGAAAATATGTAAATTTTTTGTTTTCAATTGCTTCATAAATAGGAGAATCTTTTTGAATATTAATTCTTGTTTCAAAAAGGGATGTCTTTGTGCAATCGTCAAACTTCATTAAAAAATCATTTTGCAGATAGGTTTTAAAGGCAAAAAATTCACCATCTGAATCAAGCTGTTTTTGCATAATACAGCTGTATAAATATTGAAATTCTCCATGGAGGCTTGAAACTATTGTTTCTAAAACACTTGATAACGGCCTTGAAGAATTCATCATATCCCAAACATGTTCAAGTGTTAACAGGGTTTGATTTGCTTTATGTAATTCTTCTGTTCTTTGCGTAATCTCTTTTTCAAGAGCAAGATTACGCTGATAAATCTCAACAAAATCAGTCCTTTGTTGATATATTTTATCTTCAACCCGTCTTAATTTTTCGCCGGAATTTTTAATCCAATCAAAAAGTCCCATGCCCTCTATTATACAACTTTTTTTTATTACTTTTCAAGTCATGCCAGAAATTTATACATCAAAAAATTCATTGATGGCTGAATATACTTCCTCTGCCTTAATATATTTTGTACATTCCATTGTTTTTTTTCTGCATTTTCTTTTATGACAGGGAGTGCACACAGGCTCATTTATGGGAAAAGCCTTGTTAAATTTCCCTAAGGGCGTGTATACATTTTTTGATGTTGCAAAAAACAGGGTAAAAATCTTAGGCTTGTTGTTTTGTATAACTGCAAAACCCAGGTGCGAAGCACCTGAATCAGGGCTTATTATTAAATCTGCACGTCTTAAAACCTCAATATATTCACTCATTGAGGTTTTACCTGCAAGAATAAAAACGCTCTGCCCTTGTGTGATGGAGTTAATCAAAGGCAGGTCATTTTGAACGCCTGTGAATATAATATTTGCCTTATCTTTAGTCAAATTAAAAAGCTTTTGCCATTCTTTCACATCCCAATGCTTATTCTTCCACATTGTTGCAGGCGCGTAAACAAAATTTGGCTTTGATTTATCAACATTTGAAAGTAATGTGTCAATTTTTTCAACAGTTTCTTTGCTTGGTAACGGCAATGATGCTTTCGGCTCATAATTTTTCATATCATCTTCTGAAATAAGGCCCGAACCTGTCAATATATCGAGGTTTCTATGTATGATATGATGATTTTTAAACGGGCGTCTTTCTTTTGGTTCAATTTTTTTATCCAAAACAAGGGTTGAAAATTCTCGTCCGTCAGCAAGCCCGATTTTTGTCTTGGCGCCAGAAATTGCCGTAATTACAGCGCTTTTAAACAGACCCTGCGCATCAATTGCAAAATCATAATTATTTTTTTGAAGCATTCTGCCGAATCTTATTATTTCAGGAAGATTCAAAAGCCAGTTTTTGCGCCACTTTGAAACATTTGCAACATATACATTGTCTAAAAGCGGATTATTCTCAATAATTCCTCTGCATTTGTCGGATACAACCCAATCTATTTGTGCATTCGGATAAAAATGCCTTAAGCAGTGTGCAATAGTAAGGCTGTGCACGATATCTCCAATCGCACTCAGCCTTATAATTAAAATTTTTCTTTCAGTTTCCATTATCTAAATAATAATCAAAACCTTAGATATCTTCAAGATTTTTATCATCAAGACTTTTTAATTGTTTTTTCTTTAAATTGTGAACAACCGCATCCACCAAGAGATTATAGGATTTTAAATCTTTTACCCCGGGGCCGAATTCTTTTATAAGAGTTTCTTTCACCATATTTTCAAGCCTTTCGTTATCTTTTTCAATACCCTTTTTTTCATCGGGAATTAAGTAGTCTATGTATTTAGAACCGATTTTGTAATCTTGGATGCTATTGAACATAAACCACTTAATTTTAGGGCTTAAATTTTTAATTGTTTTAACAAATTTCAGATTTTTAAAATCCATTTATTTAACCTTTCGGTGATTTTAACCTTCACTCTTTCTATAAGACATGTAAAAATAAAAAGTGCTAATTATTTAGTAAATATTAACAAAAGTTTACAATTGCCAGTACATGAAAACTCTCATTAAATCAATTATACAGCATTTTTTAAATTTTGTAAATTTTTCTTTACAAATGGGACTCAATCATTAAAGTTTTATGCGGTTAGGTACGAAATAAATAATATAAGGATACTCAAAGGAAAATAAAATGGTCAGCGAATTTAACATAAAATCTTTTGGTTTTAACGTAATCCCAAATAAACAACAAGTTGCAAACTTCACAGACGCTACTGCAAAGAGTGTAGAAAATGCTATAGGCACTCTCTGGGAGCCTGTTCTTGACTACCTTAAAACAAATGATAACGTTTTTTCAGGAAATGTAGGTGCTGAAATTCAAAGACTTAATATGCAGGCAATGCAGCTGGGCACAATTGTAAACGGTTCAAAAGAAATTAGAAATATTGATATACAGTCATAATAAAATTCCTCCTCTATAAAGTGAAATGAAAGTTTCTAAGGCTTGAAGATTTTTCAGGCCTTTTTCTTTATTATTGCCGCATATTGTTCAAAACATTTTTGAAGAGCATCTGCCTTATCATCATAGGTTTCTGTATCATTAAATTCTTTAAATAAATCTGAAAGTTTTTGTTTTTCTTCATCTTCAACATTTTTGTACGATTTATTAACAGTATTTTCGGAGTTTAATGTCCAGAGGCTCATCCCTTCAATTGATTGACTATGATTTTTCAGCCAATGTTCGCCGTATTGTTTTTCGTATTCTAAATATTCCTTAACTTCGGGACTACTTGTTGTATCTTTCATTTTCTCAATATTTTTTAGATATTCAATATTTGCCTGAATAACACCAAAATACATTAATACAGCATTTGTTGTCCTTGATTCATCAGGCGTGTGGCCACATGCGCCAAATCCTTCATCCCATTCTGTAAACATTTTTCTGTGCTTATATTGAAAATCTATTCTGTCCATATATAGATTTACCAGTTCTTTGCCGGGATTTTTAAATAATTCTGCCTGAAGTTTTTCATATTTTATCTCTTTATCGCTTCCCTTGCCCGTTCGTTGCAAAAATTCTGCACGGTTTTTATGAAAGCCGCTGCTTGTTTCAAGATATTGTTTTAAGAAATATTCTTTATTTTCATCATCCGACAATGAGGCAAGATACTGCCCAAGGCAATTATTCTCATATTGCACAGCATTTGATGGGTATATATTTTTTGGAAATTCGTATGACAGGCGGGAAGGGTCTTCATCAAAAAGGAATCCGAATCTAAAACAATCAAACTCTGTTTTGTAATCTTTGGAATAAAAAACATGGCATTGTTCCAAGTCGCCATGGTACAGACCAATTTTATCCATCAATAAAATATTATCCAAAACATTTTTAAAATGCCCCTTTTCTATGGGATTTATCTGTACATTCGCATTTTTTCCATAAATTTTATAACTGCCATCTTTGTTGATTTTTGGTGTATTAACTCCTCCCTTTCTTGCAAGGTTTGATAGTTTTAATTCATTTGAAAGATTATCTTCATCCACAGAAAATTCTGCAAATTCTTCAAGTTTTGCATCAGAATGCTGCAATTTTGCCGTAAATGTTATTGTATCTTTGGGCCAAAATAACATTTTATCCACACTTTTTTGCAAAGAAAGATTAGTTCTGCCGTAAGAAATCTTAATTTGCGGCTCTGTGAAATTTACACAGCTCCTGATAGAGTTGATTTTCATCTTAATTTATGTCCTGATTTACCTAACAACAACCTCAATAATTATACATTTTCAATAAAACATTACAATGTTTATAAAATAGACATTATTGAATCTTTACAAACACCCTGAAATATTATAAAATCAAGTGAATTGTCAATACTAATATATGCGTTTTATGAAAGGCCCGGGAGTTTACAGTGGATAGTTTAAGGCTTAATACTAAATTTATTGGCTTTGATGGCGTTATAGGAAGAAGAGATTATCTTCTTAATATTGCATATATCAATATCATAGCCTCGCTTGCAGCACTTCCTGTGACCTGGTATTTGTTTTCAAACCTTGAATCATTGGAAAAACTTTTAGATATAGGTAAATTATACGGTGAATTACCTTTAGGTCTTATGTTATGGAACATTTTGGCCCTTGCTTTTTTTTCGTTCACTAAAATTTCAAATATCATAAGGCGCACAAATGATATTTTAGGCAAAGCAAATAACGTTATTAACGTAATACTTAGCATATTGTTATTGTGCGGAGTGTTTGGCATATTTTTTATGCCGATTGCTGTTTTAGCCATTTTTGCTGTAATAAATACTGTAATAAGCCTTGTTTTATTCTTTAAAAAAGGAAAAGTAACGGGCAAAATGCCCTATGATTTTATTAAAGATTTCAATTGGGGCGCGTTTTTTGGAACATGGCTTTGGGGTTTATTTAACAGTTCATATAAAACCCTTTGGATGCTTCTATTGGGGCTCACTCCTGCAGGGCTTTATTATGCTGTAGTTTGCGGCCTCAAGGGAAATGAGTGGGCATATAAAGGCAAAAAATGGGAAAGTGATGAAAAATTCAAAAAAAGCCAAGATTTGCAGACAATTATTTTTGTCATTTTAAAAGTTGTAATCCTTCCAATGATATATGTTCTTTTGGTCATAGCCTTTGTCCTATGCTTAGTATTTGCTTTTAGCGGCACAAATGATGGAGATACAGTAAGCGGAAAGAACCCCGAGGCTACTGTAAAGTTTATGAATGCTGCAGAAAAATTCACAACGTTCTATTCAACAATATACTTTGAAAAATATGAAATCAGCGAAGATGAGAATAAATTTTATGTGCTGCCAAGTGATTGGGCCGGTTATTCCTTTGGAGATAAGAGGGATTTGCTTGAAAACGCTGCAACTACATCAGCTATGCAAAAACTTAAGAAAAATCCAAATGGGCATTATTCAAAAATGACCGAGCTTCCAAAAACTAAAATATACAGTACAAAAAATAATGAACTTCTTGGAGAATTCATCAGGGATAAATCAATTGATTCAAAGGACGTGGATTTTAAAACGGCATTAAAGGCTGCAATATCAGCGTATAAATTTTATAAACCAACGGAAAAATAGAAAGGTAAAAAATTATGTCAGATGAAACACAACAATTAATGAACAATTCAGGCGAAGGCAAATGTTCCGCCGTACCTGAAGCAATAGCAAAAGAATTTAACTGGGGCGCCTTTTTGTTAAACTGGATTTGGGGCCTTGGAAACAAGACATATATAACACTTTTAATATTTGTTGCATCATTATTCTCCATTATTCCTTTTATAGGTTTTGTTATTCCGTTAGGATGTTCTATATGGTTTGGCATCAAAGGCAACGAATGGGCATGGCAGAATAAAAAATGGGATAGTGTTGAACATTTTACAAGCGTTCAAAAAACCTGGGCGATAGCAGGACTTGTATTAATGATACTTGGCTTTGTTGTTGGTATTATCCTTGGAATTCTTATATTCATAGGCGCTATGGCTGCCGGTATGTCAAAATAGAGTTGACAAATTTAAAATCATTATTAAGGGCGGGATGTTTTGTTCCGCCCTTTTAATAAATTTTTGCAGGGCTTGAGTGTCGTTGAAGCTCGGGCATTTTTCGGTTTATAAGTTATTTCTAAATTTTAAATTGAAGATTAAGCGTGTTTTTAATATAATGCTTTTAGGGCAGGCCAAGGCCTGAAACCAGCCAGATTAGCCATAAAAAATAAATGGATAAAAAAGGAGTAATTACTTATGAAAAAATCAATCAAAGATTTAGGTGACATTAAAGGAAAAAAAGCTCTTGTCAGGGTTGATATCAATGTTCCTTTAGATGAAAACAAAAATGTAACAGATGATACAAGAATTCAGGCCATTATGCCGACATTGAACTTCTTAAAGGACAAAGGCGCTAAAGTCATTCTTATGGCTCATCTTGGCCGCCCGAAAGGCGAAAAGAATCCTGAATTTACCCTTGCGCCTGTTGCAAAATATTTATCAAAGGTTTTGGGCGAAGAAGTTATGTTCATTCCAGATGTTGAAGATGCTGAAAAAATGGTTGCCGAATTAAAGGACGGACAGGTTGCCCTTCTTGAAAATATAAGATATTACAAGGCAGAAGAAGCCAAAGACGATGATATGACCTTTGCAAACCAATTGGCAAAGCTTGGTGATTTTTATGTTAATGACGCATTTGGCGCAGCACACAGAAACCACACATCAACCGCAAAACTTGCAAAAGTTTTAAAACCTGCTGTTTCAGGCCTTTTGATGGAAAAAGAATTAAGATGTTTATCAGAAGCGCTTGATAACCCGGCAAGGCCTTTCACTGCTGTTGTTGGCGGTGCTAAGGTTTCATCAAAAATCGGCGTGTTAGAAAATCTTATTGATAAGGTTGATAACCTCATTATAGGCGGCGGCATGGCTTATACATTTGTAAAGGCAAACGGCGGAAAAATCGGCAATTCAATATGCGAAGATGACCAGCTTGATGTTGCAAAAGCTATTGAAAAGAAAGCTGCAGACAAAGGTGTTAAGCTTGTTATGGCAACCGATGTACTTGTTACCAATGATTTTTCAGGAAACGGCGAAAATAAATTTGTCAAAATTAATGAAATTCCTGACGGTTTTGAAGGCGTAGATGCCGGCATGGAATCAAGAAAAGCATTTGCAGATGTTTTAAAATCATCTAAAACTATACTTATGAACGGCCCTGTAGGCGCCTTTGAAAACCCTGCATTTGCAGAAGGCACAAAGGCTGTGCTTAAAGCGATTGTTGAGGCTACAAAAGATGGTGCAACTTCTGTTATAGGCGGCGGAGACTCTGTTTCTGCAGCAAAAAAATTCGCAAAAGCAGCTGATTTCACCCATGTTTCAACAGGCGGCGGCGCTTCATTAGAATTCATTGAAGGTAAAGTGCTTCCTGGCGTTGCAGCACTTGATGACAAGTAGAAGTTAATAAACACAAGGAAAAAAGAGGAATTTCCAAAAGGATTTTCCTCTTTTTTTGATGTGTTTTTGGCTTTATGGTTGATATTCCGCAATCAAATTTTTTGAATGGATTAATCGCTTTTTTTAAACTCTCCTCTTGAAATTTTGTAGTGAAAACACTACAATATAAATATGAAAGAAATTGAGTTCTATAAACTTGAAAATGGAAAGGAGCCGGTTAGGGACTGGTTATTGTCGCTTGATAATACGACAAGAGTTAAAATCATTAAAAGACTGGAGCGCATTTATGATGATAATTTTGGCGACCATAAACAGCTTACACCTAATTTATACGAACTTCGTTTCGTTTTTGGCAAGGGTTATAGGATTTATTACACAATACAAAATAACATTGTCGTTTTACTTTTAAACGCAGGCGACAAACAAAGACAAGGCAAAGATATAGAAATTGCAAAAGAATATTTAAAAACTTTGGGAGATAAATAAATGTCCAACTTAAATGATTTTTTACTTGAACAATTAAAAGATGCCGAATTCCAAAAAGAATATATGAACCAATCTTTGGCGCAATATATTGAGGATGGCAATTTTGCCTCTTTTTTTCGCTCTCTGGAACTTGTGATTAAATCAAGAGGTACAATTTCAGGCTTTTGTGAAAAGGCCGGGATTGACAGAGCAATGCTGTACAGTGTTTTTAAGGGCGAAAGGGTGCCAAAAGTTGATACTTTGGCAAAGATACTAAAAACTCTAGGATATAGCTTGAAAGTAGCGTAAATATTACAAGGTTTGAAGTAAAACAGCGATTTATTTTATAACCCCTTCATCTTTTAGAATTTTTCTTACTTCGTTGTGGATTAATTCTTTTGTATCCTTATCTGGGGATGATTGCCCGTTAAACATTTCACCTTCACCTGAGATAAACCAATTGGCGTTGATATTTAGATTCATACAAAGCTTAGCCAGAAAGTCTAAAGAAGGAGCGTGTTCGCCTCTTTCGTATGATGTAATTGTTCTTTCTGGCACTCCAATTTTTTTAGAAAACTTAGCGACAGAAATATCTAATTTATTTCGCAATTGTTTAATTCTGTCGGCGTACATAGTTGTTTCCTTTTGCAAAGTTTTGTAAATTATACACATTTCTGCTTGATAATTATGCAGAATCATGTATAATTAAGTAGTAACATTTATACATCAATTAACGTCCGAATATTAGCATAAAAACGCAACTCCGGCAAAAATTTGCCGTACTTTTTGTATAAAAATCGGGCCTGAGTCTGTATATCTTATGTAGCAGGCTTTTTTAGGCTTCGGTTTTATAAAAAATAAACAAAATTTATGTAGAAATATTAAGGTAACACAAAAATGTCCTCAAACTACGAAGCGCTTGAAGCATTTAGGGTAGATATGGCGCAACACGCACAGGAAGCGCAAATGCTTTTTAAAAAAATAAGCGAAAGTTATGAAAAAATAGATATGGTAGTGCTTTCAGAGCTTGGCTATAAAGTTTGCAAACAGATGAGAAAAAATTGCGAAGAATTTGAAACCTTCCTCGACACCATAAAATCCTCCATTGAATAAACCTTCTTATTAACAAATTTTGACAAAAAACGTTAATAATGCAATCTCTTATTAACGTTTTTTGTCAAAAATGTTAATAAGGAAATTTTAGAAGGTAAAAATAATGTTCCAGCCCTTCGCAACGCGTATGAAAAAACGGTAAATTTGTGTAAAAATTATGCGGCCATAAAATCAACAACATGTTTTATTTTGTTTAATGAAAACATGTAGTATAATCTTCTTATAGGAAGGGTTATGTTGAACAACACTTTATATATACAAGATAAGAACTATGAGGGGATTAAGGATAATTTAATATCCTTGCTTAATACTGCACTTGATGACAATAAAAGGGCAAACATTGGCACAATTGATGATTTAAGAAAAACCTCCATTGCAATAAAAGCCTTTGATTTAGTATCTTTTTCAATGTCGCTTTTTGCATATGTACAGTATAAGACGCACAAACTAAGCTATTATAAAACCCTTGCCATATTAAACGACGCCAAATACCTTGCAAATTCATCCGAATCTTATCTGGCGCAAAAAATAAATATGTTCCTTCTTGGCCTGATTGAGTTTGAGGAAGAAAACATTGATGTATCCTTAGATTTAATCCACGGAGCGTCAAATATTGCCATTAGTGAAGAATTTGACCTTGATGAAAAAATATTTAATTTTGAAGAAAAGATTAAAAAAATAAACCAAAAAAAGCAGATATCAAGCGAAAAACCAAGCTTTATTCCAAAACACCACACGGAGGACCCTTTAATTGCCTTCTTAAAGGTGGGAAGGACAATTGCGCTTGAAACAAATATGGACAATCTTTTAACCGTTGTGGCACAGGAAATAAAGCTTGCCCTTGATGCTGACAGGTGTACAGTTTTTCTTTTAGATGAAGAAAAGAATGAGCTGTGGTCAAAGGTAGCACTTGGCATGAATACTAAAGAAATAAGGTTTAATTCAAGCCTTGGGCTTGCGGGACACGTTGCGACAACGGGCGAAACCGTGAATATTCAGGAAGCCTATAAGGATAAGAGGTTTAACAAAGAAATTGATAACCAGACAGGATATGTTACAAAATCAATCCTTTGTATGCCGATTAGGAATATGAGCCATCAAATAGTGGGCGTTTTTCAGGTTTTAAACAAAAAAGACGGATATTTTACAGAAAAGGATGAAGATTTACTTATTGCAATAGGCTCGTCTGCGGGCATTGCGCTTGAAAACGCGGCACTTTTTAATAAACAGAAAAAATTTATTGAAGAACAAAGACTCCTCCTTTCAAGCTTTGTTGATACGCTTTCAGCCTCAATCGATGCCAGAGACAAAATTACAGCAGGTCATTCAAAGCGCGTCACCCTTTATACTATGCTAATTTGCGATAAATTAAACCTTGATTCAAGAGAAAAGGAAATTATACGCCAAGCTTCTCTTCTTCATGATATAGGTAAAATCGGCATAAGAGACTCTGTTCTTCAAAAAGAGGGGAAGCTTACAGAGGATGAATATAAACACATCCAGCAGCATGTTAAAATAACTGATGATATTTTAAGTAAAATTTATTTTTCAAAAGAATATAAGGATGTTGCAAAAATAGCCTCATCACATCATGAAAAATATAACGGCTCCGGATATTTTAGAAAGCTAAAAGGCGAAGATATCCCGATAGGCGGAAGGATTTTAGCGGTTTCTGATGTGTTTGATGCAATAACATCAAAAAGACATTACCGCTCAAAGATGCCAATCGAAAAGGCGATTGATATAATAGTTCAAGATTCCGGGACACACTTTGATAAAAATATGGCCGATGCTTTTCTTTCAATTGAGACAGATAAAATCATCGATGTTATGTTGACAGGCTCTGTTGAACTTGATATAAATGACAGAGCCATCTTAAATAAATATTCTCTTTTGAATTTGTATACGCTAATGGCTCTGCATAAGGACAGAGAGCGCACGCTTGAAGAGGAGAGATTTATTTCAACATTTTTAAAATATTACAACACAGAATGTGCCAAGGATGATAGATAAAAAAATAAAGAAATTTAATAAAACTTTACAAAAAGGCAAAAAAATATTCTTTGCCCTTGTAATATTCTGCGCTGTTTTTTTTGTAAAAAATCCTTCATATTCAGCTGAAGAATTTTCTAAGGCCTTTAATTTAATTACGGTTGTGGATAATTTTTTAAACCTTGAAGGAGACTCAAAAAGCGCCTATGATTCACTGGATGAAAAGGCCAGACAAAGGCAGGAATTCATTGAAACAACAAGAAGATTTAACCAGGGAAATGTTTCTGTCGCATACAATGATTATTCAAAAATAATTTCAGAGATGGACAATGACATAGCACTTTTGATTTTCTCTAAAAGTATGTATAAAATAGGGTTTTTCACCCTGGGCGATGTTGCAATTTCAAAGATAAAAAACCAGACATATTTTGCAAAACAGATTGAAACCCTAAAAAAAAGTTACAAAGACAGCTATCCTCTTGATAAGCAGGAAGAAATTTACCTTGCAAAGGCCTATGCATCAATATATTTTGACAATACGCCCGAAGAGACGGCTTTTGATTTAAACAAAAAAACGAGCCTTATGGAAAAATCAGACTATGCCAATTTTGTGATGGCTCAGGCGCTTTTAGAGAGCAGGCAATACCAGCAGGCTTTGATGTTTATTGATGAAGCTATAAAAAGAAACCCTGAAAACCCTTCCTACATAAGCTATAGGATAAAAATACTTGACAGGTCAGGCAAGCACAAAGAGGCGCTTAAATATTTAGAAAAAGCAGAGCAAACAGGTGCTATCACGGCTGAATTTCAAAATGAAATAACGGCGCAAAAAGAGACTATACTTGCGAATATGGCCTCTAATGAAAATGAAAAAAAATTCCACCTTATTTACATAAATTACCTAAACGGCGACTATTACAAGGTAATTAACGAATGTCAGAATATTTTAAATTTTACAAAAAATTATAAAATTTTAACACTGCAGGCACAAAGCCAGCTAAATACAGGCAAGGACGAGCTTGCAAAGAAAAATTTTGAACAAAGCTATGAACTGAATAAAAACTACGCCCCAACCCTTATCGGACTTGGCGATATAGCTTTTATTGAGGGACACTACACAAAGGCGCTTGAATATTATAAAAAAGCCCAAAAAACCGACAAGCAGAGCCCCGTTATAATGCTAAAATTAAGCCTTGCATACCAAAATATTCCGGGCAGCGAAAAAAATATTGCAAAACTTGAAAAACAGATAAATTCGCTCAACAAAAATTTATTTTATGAAAATTACATAGCCGCAATAACGGTTTTGAAGAATGATACAAAACAAAGGCGGGAATATCTCTTAAAATCTTTGGGGCAAAATTTGTTTTTTGAAGGCGCAAGAAGCGAGTATATGGCGTATTTGGCGGAAAGCAAAAAGCTAAAACCAATGCAGAATTTTTTGTATATAGCGTCTTTTGTGAATAATTATAGTTACACATATTATTATTACAGAGGAATTGCCGATATGATGCTTGGGGAGCTTGATTTAGCCCAAACAAATATGAGCTATTGTCTGTCTTTAAACCCTGATTATGAGCCTGCAAGCAGGTTTTTAGCCGACCTTGAGAAAGAAGTTATATAATTTTTCGCTTAAAAGTCCGATATAGCAAGGGTTTTCAAAACATTAAGACACCCTAAAAATTCGTTCTAAAAAATGCAAAATATATATCGTGCAACCCCTTATATCCCTTATGCTGCAAGGTTTTTAGGCAGTCTGTTGCAACGCTTCAAAATTTCCATCAAAAATAGTCTGAACCTTATCTCTATCAAAGGTTTTGTCGTTATTTGAAAGATACTCTAAAGGCTTAATTGTCTGCACCCTGATATTAGGATAATCCGATAGATTGATATTATGGTTAAAAATATATTCAACAGAGTGATTTTTTGCCAAGTTTTTGGCATGCCCTAAGTTATACCCCTGGTGGATTTTAGAGGTCATCTCATCTATAAATTTGTCTATTTGCGCTTCATTCATAATATTTTGAGATAGGACAATATCCCTGAATTCCGCTCTCAGCGCGTCATTACACAGACTCCTTAAATCATATTTTTTTCCCGTCTTTTGATTTACAGCCCGTATTTCTTTTGTATAATTGAAAAAATCTTCCTGGCATCTCATCCTTAATTTGCCGCTATTTAAGAGGTCTTCTGTTGGAATTTTTATCACCACAAGTTTTTGTTCAGAGGCCGGAAGGCCCTTATTTCCTTTATTTGCTTGCCTGAATATGGCACTTAGGAGGTCTTTGTTTTGATTGCCGACTTTTGTATTACCATAGCTGTTTAGAAAATTTTCGCTGTCTAAAAGGTAAAGCCCCGTCAATTGCTCTCTTTGGGAGATTTTTAGAACACCTGACTGCTCAATTTTTTCCATTGAGGCTTTTGATGTTATATGGTATAAATATTCGGGCAATTCGACCGGCCTGCTTATGTTTTTGCCCTTTTGGAAGCGAACGAGAATTTTGCCGTTTTTAGCCTTTTTAACAGAATACACTTTGGTTTTCAGGGCATTGTCATGAAGTTTTGTTATATTGACCTCGGTTGTTATGCCCTCAGATGTTGTTTTTACAAACTTTTCGCCGTTTAGTGTGCTGAAAGTCTTATCAAAATTTATCTTTCCGCGCCTTTTTGAACTTTGCAAAACTCCATTTTTGTATACCAAAGTGATTTTGTCGCCATCTTTTGTTTTATGTTTTATTTTGCCGCTAAATTCTTTACTAGAGCCTTTTTTGAAGGCAAAACCCTTCTTAAAATCAACAGCAGAGGGCTTTTTTGCCTTTCCTTTTGTTAAATAATAGACTCCAACCCCGGCAGCAAGCGTAATACCAGCTATAGACAGGGCTGTTATAGCCTTTTTAAGCTTGTTTTCACCATCTTCTTTAGCGTGAAATGAAGCAGGGGGTTGCGTCACAGCGTTTTGCTGCGGCACATTTTGCTTTATATTCTGTATATTAGCTGTATTAGCCTGGCTCAAACCTTTTAGATTATTCATTTTTATGCCTTTTTATAAAATAAAAACAAAAACGGCAAAAAAATTGCTAAAAAATTTTTACACTAAATCTTCCTTGAATGTTATCTTTTTATTTGCGGCACTTGCCTTTAAGGCGTACACATCCACCCCAAAGTGCTCCAGCAGGCTGGAATCGTCGGTAAAATTTTCATCTTTAAGCTTAAAATGGGCTTCAAAAATTGTTTTAAAATCAAAGCATTGAGGCGTTTGCGCCTGAAATACAGCGTTACGGTCAATTGTGCGCGTGATAATGCCCTTGCTGTCTGTAATTTTGATTGTGTCCACAGCAAAAACTCCCACGCACACACCTTTATATATTTTTAATTTTTCTATGGCTTTTTCTATCGTATCCCGCTCCACAAAAGGCCTTGCGCCGTCATGAATAAGAACAAAATCAGGCGGATTCTCATTACACTTTAATAAACCCTTAAAAACAGACTTTTGGCGGGTGTCTCCAAAATCTGCAAATTTTATCTTAGCGAGAAACTCTTTTGGGGCGCAGTTTTCGATATGTTCTCTCACGTCATTATGAGATGGCACAATAATTTCAGCCGAGTAAGGAACAAATTTTTCAATGCTTGCAAGGATTACAGATGTTTTTTTGCCATCAATTTGAATTTCTTCAAGCAGCTTATTTGAGCCGAAACGGCTTGAAATGCCGCCTGCTGTAATGATTGTACTAATCTTGAAAGTGTGCAAACCGCTCATCCTCCTGTATTTGGGCTCCGTCAATCAGGATTTTCTTTTCCTCTGTTGCCTTTGCAATGACAGGAAGGCCCAAATGTCTTATTTTATCGTAATCTTGACGGCTAAGGCAAATTAAAAGCCCAAAATCTTCCCCGCCAAAAAGCACTTTTTTAGCATTGTTTATTCGTCTTGGAACCTTATTAAAATCAACCTCAAAGCCTACTCCTGAGGCCTCTGAGACCTTTTTAAGCGCGTCATAAAGGCCGTCTGATGTATCCATCATTGCATAAGGGTCTTTTGCAGTTATAGCAATGGTTTCACTGATTTTGGGGTACAAGGTTGGCTCAATATGGGCTTTTATAAAATATCCCCGTAAAGAGCTGTCGTAATCCTGGTTTTCAGGATTATTATCCGTTAAAATAGCCAATCCTTCTGCACTTGAGCCGTGCTCGCCAGCTAAAAGCACTATATATCCTGGCTTTGCATTCTTTCTTGAGGAGATATTTCTGCCCTCGGTGTCGCCTAAGATGGAAACTGAGACTACAAGCTCATTTCCACCGGTTAAATCTCCGCCAATAACCTCTACATCATACTTTTTACAGATTTCATTAATGCCTTTATAAAAATTTTTAATAAAATCTTCCTTTAGTTTTCCAGATACTGAAATGGTTGCCCAGAGAGGCTTTGCGCCTGATGCCAAGATGTCACTTATATTAACAAGAAGGGTTTTTTTACCTAAATCATAGGCAGAAATAGTGTCCAGCCTGAAATGCACGCCCTCAGCCAGCGTATCTTGCGATATGACAAGGTTTTTCGCCTTCAAATAAGCACAATCATCCCCGATAAAGCCGCTATTAGAGAGGGTTTTTGCTATTATATCTAAAAATTTTTCTTCCTTGTTCATTTTTGCCGCTGCAATTATCGATTTTTTGTTACAATTCTTAACAATTGTTACATTTTATATGGCTAATCAGACAGAAAAGCGCTGCCTTGTAGCCATCCTTTCCAAAACCTGTTATCTGGCCTATGCAGACAGGTGCTGTGTATGATATTTTTCTAAATTCTTCCCTGTCATTTATGTTTGAAAGGTGAACCTCAACCACAGGAAGGTTTACAGCCTTTATGGCATCCCGTATTGCAACAGAGGTGTGGGTGTAGGCTGCAGGGTTAATTATTATGCCGTCAAAATTATCAAGACATGCCTGGATTTTATCCACTATTTGCCCTTCTGAGTTTGACTGGAAAAATTCAATTTGAACATCATCATACTTTTTTGAATATTCCAAAATTTCGGCTTCGATGTCTGAAAGTGTTGTGCTGCCGTATATTTCAGGCTCTCTTCTGCCGAGCATATTTAAATTTGGCCCATTAATTATAAGAATTTTCATTTTTTATCCTTCCTTATTATCATACAGGAATTTTGCATTTATTAAAATATCATTTTTCAATTTTTTACACGTAAAATCCTTTAGTTTTATGCACTCATCCGGCTTATTAAAGCTAAAACCCTTTATAAACGGCAATCCGCCGCCAAAAATTTTTGGAGCCATAAATGCGGTAATTTCATCTGCCTCCTTTGAGGCGATTATACTTGAATTTAAGCCCGCACCAGCTTCAATTAGTATACTGAATATACCTAAATCATAAAGTTCCTTAAAAAGGCTGTCATAGTCTTTAAAATTGATTTTTTGGATGTGGCTTGGGTATTTGTTATCTGAATTTGTCACAACAAAAATTTTTTCCGTGTTATCCTTAAAAACATTGTAATCAAGGGGAATTTTGCCTTCTCTGTCTAACACTATTCTTATTGGGTTTCGGCCGTTTTTAATTCTTGATGCAAGGCTCGGATTATCCGCTAAAACAGTGCCTGCGCCTGTCATAATTGCCTGATAATCGCTTCTTAATTTCATTACCTGATATCTTGAAAAATCGTCGGTTATCCATTTAGATTCGCCGTTTTCAAGCGCAATCTTAGAATCAAGCGTGATTGCTGTTTTGATTAGGATATAAGGTTTTTTTTGCGTGATATTTTTTATAAAAACTTTGTTCAGTTCTTTGGCTTCCTCTTCTAAGACTCCTGTTATTACATCAATTCCTGTGTTTTGCAACTTTTTTATGCCGGCTCCTGACACAATGGGGTTTGGGTCTTTCATTGAAATAACAACTTTTTTTATGCCTTTTTCAATGATTAAATCAGCGCAGGGAGGGGTTTTTCCGTAGTGCGAACATGGTTCAAGATTAACGTATAGTGTACAGCCATCAGGGCATTTGCCTTCAAAACCAAGAAGGGCATTTCTTTCGGCGTGGTTTTGGCCAAATTTTTTATGATATCCCTCCGCTATTATATTATTATCCTTGTCTGTGATAAGACAGCCCACAAGGGGGTTTGGAGGAGCTTCTTTTTTGCCTTTCTTTGCAAGTATAAAACATTTTTTTATATATTTATTGTAGTTTTTTTTCATAATATATCCGGATGTTTAGTGCATTGTTTTTAGAGCCTCTAAAAGTTTTATTACGGATGGATAGAGGATTACAATAAACATGGCAGGAAGCATAAATAAAATCATTGGAATGGTCATTTTGGCAGAGGAGGTTTGAACCAATTCTTCAATTCTTTGTTTTTTTCTGCTTCTTAGAGTGTCGCAATAAACAGCTAATGGCTGGGCTATACCTGTACCAAGGGTTTCAGACTGTACAATAAGTGCTACAAATGATTGGAGGTCTTTACAGTGAATTCTTTTTGTAAGATTATTAAGGGCTTCGCCTCTGGGCAGGCCGGATTGCACATCCTGCGAGAGCCTTATAAATTCATATCCTATGGTGGGAGAAAAGGCTTGAAACTCTCTTCCTACACGCTCTACAGCTCCATCAAGGCCAAGACCCGCTTCTACACAAACGGATAGCATATCTATGGCATCAGGAAAATTTTTTAAGAAATCTTTTTCTCTAATATTTATGAGGCGCTTAATCTTTATTTCAGGGTATTTATAGGCAAAATAGATTGCAACACAGCTTATGCATAATACTACCTGATTAAGCTTATAGATAGTTAAAAGGACAGCACAAAACAAAGAAACGAATAATACAACCATAAGCCTTCTATTTTCAAAATCGAGAATATCATCTTCTGATGATGGCGCGCCAACCCTGACAAGCAGAGCTTTTATCTTATTTTTAACATTTATATTCTTTATGTTGCCTGCAGTTAGGGGTCTTAAAACTTCAAGAAGGTTGTCGAAAAATTTTCTTGAAGAGGTTTTATATTTTTTCCCTGCATTTTTTATCCTTTTTGTTAAGAAGCTATCTTCTTTTTGGATAAGAACAAAGGTTACATATGCAGCCCATAGGCCAAATAATGTCGGTATTAATAGGTAGTTCATATTATCCTTTTATATTTCAATTGAGAGAATTTTAACTATACAAAAGATTCCGATACTGAGCATTGCTGCAGCTATTCCTATTGCAATATTGCCTTGCGTCGTATGGAGAAGAGGGTCCATATATCCCGGTGATATAAAGAATAAAACTATGGCAATTAATGGCGGCACAAGGGTTAAGACGATTCCTGAAAACTTTGATTGGGAGGTTTGCGCCTTTAATTGGCCAAGCATTTTAAAACGTTCTCTTATCGTGACAGACAGGCTGTCTAAAACTTTGGCAAGGTTTCCGCCGACTTCTCTTTGCAAAATAACAGCTGTCGTAAAAAATTTTAAATCCATACTAAAGGGCATAACCCTTGTAAGGGAAAGGATTGCGTCTTTTGTGTCTATACCGAATGCAATTTCATCAACAGCGCTTTTAAAGACCTGATTTATAGGCGAGGGCATTTCTTTTACAATTACATCGAATGCGCTATATAGAGAATGTCCCGCGCGCAGAGAGCTTGACAATAAATCAAGCGCCTCCGGGAATTGCTGCGTAAAGAGGTTTGTGCGCTTCATTATCAAAAACTTTACGACAACAAATGGTATAAATGAACACAATATGCCGAGTACGATTATATAAGGCGTTGTAAAGATAGAAATCAATGCAAAAGGAAGACAGCATAAAACAGAAATGAGCATGAAAACATCAACCTGTATGTTTAAGTCAGCATAGTAGAGCAAATTTTTAAGATATTCTGCCGGCTTAAAATCTTTTAAATATTTACTTAAAAAACCAAATTTAAACTCGGTCTCAACCATCATAAAATCAGGGTTAATATCGGTTGTTTGCTGTTCAGAGCTTTTTTTTATGCCCTCAAGACGCTTTTCAATTTCAGGTGCCCTTGGAATACGCACCTGATAAAGGTTTGCAACAAATATAAAGCATAAAAAACCAAGTAACAATGAAATTAAAAAAGCAATCATCTTTTAAGCCTTTTTAAAAGATCTAAATCAGTATTAGACATTTTTCTTGCAGCGGACTCTTTCGGCTGGAGACGCGGGTCCGGCTGTTCTTTGGGCTGTATGTTTATTCCTGAAGGCGGATTATTTCTTGTTAAATATGTATGACGGTGATTTTTATCAAAGTATTGAAGATTAATATCCATACCTCTTGCTTTGATTCTGTCAACAAATTTGGGCCTTACACCTGTTGAAACATGCATTCCCATAACCGTTTTAAAGCTTGCGCCGGTTTGCTCCCACACAAAAATATCCTGCATTGTAATGACATTTTCTTCCATGCCGACAATTTCAGAAACTTTTGTTACCTTTCTTGAGCCATCCTGAAGCCTTGAAGCCTGTATAATTATATTAATGGCAGAGGCTATCTGATTTTTTATGTTCCTTTCAGGCAAGTCAATTCCTGAATACATGACCATGGTTTCAAGCCTTGAGAGGGCATCCCTTGGCGAATTAGCATGGAGCGTAGTCAAAGAGCCGTCATGGCCTGTATTCATGGCCTGGAGCATATCAAGTGTTTCAGCGCCACGGCACTCTCCGATTATTATTCTATCAGGGCGCATACGAAGAGAGTTTATAACCAAATCCCTTGCTGTAATTTCGCCCTGCCCTTCGATGTTTGAGGGCCTTGTTTCAAGCCTTACAACATGGTCTTGCTGCAAACTTAACTCAGCAGAGTCTTCGATTGTTATAATTCTTTCCCCTGAGGGAATTTTTGCGGATAAACTATTCAGGAGTGTGGTTTTTCCAGCACCCGTTCCGCCTGATATTACAATATTACATCTTGCCGCAACGGCAGCTTCTAACACTTCTGCCATTTCCTTACTGATAGAACCCCACCGAAGAAGGCTTTCTATAGTTCCGGCATCAGCCTTAAACCTTCTAATTGAAAGCGAGGGCCCGTCTATTGCAAGAGGAGGAATTATAGCATTAACACGGGAGCCGTCTGCAAGTCTGGCGTCAACCATCGGGGATTTTTCATCAATCCTTCTTCCGATTTTTGAAACAATTCTTTCAATAATATTCTTGAGGTGATTATTATCTTTAAACACAATGGATGTTTTATATAGTTTGCCGTCTTTTTCAACGTAAACTTTTTTTGCACCGTTAACCAAAATATCACTTATGCTTGCATCTTCAAGCAAGGGGTCCAATGGCCCAAAGCCTTTTGCTTCCTGAATGATTTCTTTTATTAACTGTTCTCTTTCATCTTTATTTAAAGGAACAGAGCGAAAATTTGCATTAAGCTGTCCCTCAATAAACTGGCGGATGAGCTGTTTTTGCTCATCATCATTGTATGAAGACCAGCTTGGAGTTGAGTTTACTTTTTCAATAAGAAGTGAGTGCAATTTTTCTTTTAAGGATGAAAACTCTTCACTCAAAGGTATGTTGCCTACAATATCGGCTTCATTTTTTTTGGACGGCTGCTTGATTCCGCCTGTGGAGCTTAGTCTGTCTTTTAATGACAATTAGTTTTCCTCCTTTTTCTTAAAAATATCCAGAAGGTTGAATGATTTTTCGCGTTTTTGCGGTTTTTGGCTGTTTGTATATGTAAAATTATCAGATAATAAGGCTGCAAGCTCTCTGAAACTTTTTGCAATATTTGAATGGGGATTTATTTCACAGACAGGAAGTCCCTTGTTTATAGCATTTATGATTGTAAAATAGTTATTTGGAATCTTAAAGTATACGGGGTGGCCAAGCACTTCTTCAACATCTTCTGCTTTTATTTCGTCATTTTCCATATAACGATTTACGATTATTTTTATTTTATCCTTTGTATAGCCAAGTCTTTTGAATAAATCAAAGCATCTCTGGCAGTTTCTTACAGATGGCAGGTTTACTATTGTAATCAAAAGAACGAGGTCTGAATTGTCAAGGGCTGTAATAGTTTTGCCGTCAAAACTTGCAGTTGTGTCAATTATAATATATGAGAAAACGTTTCTTAAAACATTTATCAAAGTTGTAATATTTTCTGACGTTATAACCTCTGCCTGCTCCAAATCAGGGGGGTCAGCGAGGACATAAAGGCTTGAATTATGGTACTTCTCAAGGGTGGATAATAAAAACCCTTCATCAATTCTTTCAAGGTTATTAATAACATAAGCTGTATCAAAAGATGGATTAAGGTCTAAAAAGGTTGTAACATCTCCCATTTGCATATTTAAATCTACAAGGGCAACCCTTTCTTTTGTCATATTGGCAATTTCAACAGCCAGATTGGTGGCTATAGCTGTCTTTCCAATACCGCCTTTGTTTGAAAACGTTGTTATAACCTTGCATTTTGTAGTATCGTTTATATTGCCTAAGATTAAATCTTTTAGTTTTTCAACAGACTGTATGAATTCCGCCTCTATAAGAGGTTTTGTTAAAAATTCCCTGGCTCCTGCCCTTAGTGCTTTAATTACAATTTCAGGGCTCATGTCATATGAGAGGACAATTATTTTAGAATTTTTTAGAGAGTTTGATATTTTTACAATGATGTCAAGTGCCATCTGCGTTTTTTGGGAAATATCTACAATAATAAGGTTTGGCCTGCTTTCGATAATAAAATTCATAGCGGTCAAAACATCATTAAATTCCTGAGTAATATTTATATCCGGCACTTGGGCAAGATAATTCAATATTATTTCTCTGGAATTATTTTCAGGATCTATTATTACGGTATCTATTTTTATTCCCATATCTGTTTTACCTTAAATATCATCCACACGGGACATATTATCCACAATCTTTGGCGTAATGAATATTACAAGCTCTGAATCATTTGTAACATCACTTGAGTTTCTAAACAATACACCTAATATTGGAATATTTCCTAAGCCCGGCACCTGGGTTTTATTCTTTGTGGTTGTACTTGTTAAAAGTCCTGCTATTACAAGGGTTTCGCCGTCCATTAATTCAACGGTTGTGTCTACTTTGCGAGTCTTAAAGCCCGGCACCTGAGTCCTGTCGCCTGTTATAATACCTGCGGACCGGTCAATTTCAGAAACTTCAGGGCTTAATTTTAAGCGGACTCTTCCTGTTTTTTCCATAATAGTAGGCTTAAATTTTAATATAACGCCTGTTTCTTTAAAATCATAAGAAACATTGCCGTTGTCGCCTACTTCTGAGGGGATTGGCACTTCGTTGCCCACATTAAAACTTGCATCTTCGTTATTTACTGCAAGTAATTTTGGTTCTGCGAGTATTTTTATATCGCCTTTTTCTTCGGCAGCATTTATTGTCGCGGCAATTTTGCTGCTTTTATCATATAAATAATAGCTAAATCCGGAATTTGAAAATATTTGGTTGAGTCTTGTCAGGGGATTTGAAGCTATTAGGCCTGAAAGATAATCGCTCAAGCTTGCTGCGTCCTTACCGTATCCAAACTGAACACCTAAATCTCTTGTGAAGTTTTTAGAAATTTCTGTCACCCTTACTTCAAGCAGAACCTGTTTTGTGGGGCTTTCTGTCATATCTGTAAGGTTGACATTATAAGATTTTGCAAGACTTTGAATTTGTTCTTTTATATTTGAAGAGCTTATAAAACCACTCATCACGGCACCATTATTGTTGAAAATAATGGTTATATCTTCATTTGGCGCAATATAGTTTACAGCTTCAAGAAAACCGTCAGTATCTTGTTGTATGGTAAGGTTGTAAAATACCGGCGCAGTTGAATTTTTACTCCAGAAGATTAGGCTTGTTGAGCCTGCTTTTTTGCCATTTACAATTAATTGCCTTGGAGAAATTACAACCACATCTGCAATATTCGGGTCAGCTATTGAGACCCTTTTTATTCCTGTATCAAAATTTAAAACCTGCGACTTTCCAACAACGCCATAGAGTTTTTTGTTGTTATCCTTAACAGCGTTATTGGCAGCAGGAATGGTATTTTGAACAGAGGCATTTACAACAGGTATATCACCTATAATTTTGTCGGTATTAACATCACGAAATTCAGCGCCTGCTATGCCTGCCTGAAAAATTAAACATATTAAAGTTATGAATTTAAGAATATTCTTCATCTTATTAAAAATCCAATGTTTCTTTTTTGCTTCCCTGAATAACTTCAACGCTTTCAGTCTTGTTTGTACTGCTTACAGGAACATAATAATTTCCGCCTCCATCCTGCGGTATTTCTGATGAATTAAAGCCATCTGTCATATCTTCGTTTGAAACAGTGTAGGAAGAATATTTAAACGGGTCATAGGCAAAAGAATATTCTGTCTTATCGTTTTTATTCTTCTGCACAGGAATGAGTTTATCTTCGGTCATGCCATATATAAACGGCCCGACATCTTCTTCCTTAATCTCGAAAAGAATTAATTTATTTGATTTTCCGCCTGAGTCTAGTATTTTTAAAACCCTTACATTTGTTGCCTGAATTGTATTATTCGCAGTGTAAATATCAATATAGGCGCCATCTTCTATAAACGGAGCCATTCTATTTGCTGCAACTGTTGCAGCGACTGCCCTATATCCAGCTCGAGGCTCGTCCAGGCTTGTCGTTTCAGATACAACAACATCCAGACTATTTTTTGCAACAGGGTGTCCTGCCTCTATTTCTTTGGTTGTTTTTGCGCCTATCACTGTTTTTAAATCAGTAAAAACACCTTTTGTTTTCATGCCCAGGTCTTTGAGCTCCACATCATCGTTTGTTATGGTGTGGTCTTTTGGGATATCAACTTTAGCTACAACGTAAATTGTAGTATTTTCATCATTTACGGGAGCGGTAACTCCAATACCGCTTTTAAGCTTTGCGATTTCTTCTTTTTGCCTGAGATTTTCCTGATGCTGGCGTATTACAAACTGATAAGTAACGGCAAAGATTGCTATGCCGACTAATATTGAAATAATTAACTGGTTTTTATTCTTCTTTATACTCATAAAATTCAATACAATTCCACACAAATATTTTACTATATTTTAGTTTACAAGGGAAATAATTAAGTAATTTGAAGAAAAATTAAACCAGATATTTATTTATTAATCTAATATCCAAACAATACCGCAGATAAAGGCATTTAAAAACACAAAAAACCTGTAATAATATATAAAGGCTTATCTGCCTTGAGATTCCTGTTAAAATTTTATGTCATCAGGACACAACATCAGGCTTGGATATCAGAACTATTATTTTTATTTGCATTCCATATTTGTCCGGCTAAACCTGCAATAGTAGCTGTTATACCTAAAAATTTTGCCATTTTTGCATGTTTTAAAATAGAAAGTGCCGTGTAGGTTATGCTTCCTGCTACCACGCCAGTTGCAATGCCCTTAAAAATGCCGGTATTATCATTTGCGACAAAATTCATTGTATTGTTTTTTATTTTTAGTCCTAAAATTTTTAGATTATCAAGAACACTTGTCCCTTGTGTTTGTCCAGTTTCATTTAAATTACCGGTAAAACTTTGCTGCTCTTTTATAAATTCATCATTACCAGTTTCGGATGACATTACAGAATTTGGCAAGGTTTGCAAGTAAGTATCTGCAAGCTTTGCTGTATTATTTTGCTTAATATCAAGCGGTTTTGTTATTGCGTTTACTGGATTTGAAATTACCGGCATGGATTATATCCTTTTAGGGTTAATGGTGCTTTTATTTATAAAAAAACCACTGAATTTAAAAAATTGCTATTACAATAAACCTTTTATATATTTTCATTAAGAAATGTTAACAATTCTTTAAAAGCAGTCATTGTAAAATCTTCTTTAATTTCACATCTTGTTTTGTATTTTGAAATATATTTAACAGATTTTACAATATTTTGACCGTTCTTTTTTAAACCGAGCCCGATATAAACCGTACCAAGAGGATTTTTTTCATCACCGCCTGTGGGCCCTGCATAACCCGTGGTTGAAACGGCCACATCTGCATATTCAAGGAGTCCTTTTGCCATTTCTTGTGCAACTTCCTTGCTTACAACACCAAACTCATCAATAGTTTTCTTTTTTACATTTAGAAATTTTTGTTTAGCTTCAGGGGCATACGTTACAAAACTTTGCTCTAAAAAATTTGATGCACCGTCAATGTCAGTCATATAAGAGCTGATTTGCCCGCCAGTACAGGATTCGCCGGCTGATATTTTAAGATTATTTTTTATTAATATTTCTTTAATATCATTAAAAAATTTTTTCATTGTTAATAACCATTCATTAGAAAAGAGGGATGTCTATAGGCTCAATAAGCAGTATTCCAAATCTTTGCCCTTTTAATATTACTACATCTTTGCCTTTTCTAAATAGGTCTATTATGCTATCACCAACAAGATAGCCGGCGCCTGCGATGGTTCCTCCGATTGCAGCTATCGGAGTTACAAGGTATTTACCGCCTGTAAATAAATCTTCGCCGGATTTTACACCCCAATGAGCTGATTTTCTAATAATTTCACCTGATTTGCTTACGTTATCAGCAAGTGCTTCACCATAACCGCCGCCGCCATCAATACCGCCATCTTCTGTTAATCTGAAAGATGAATTAATTCCTGCTTTAAGAGGTATTTGTTTGCCATTCGGGGCTACAATATGATCAAAATTTAAATATAATACAGCGGCACGAGAGAGCATTTTAGGTCTTGTGATACTGGCAGAGCTTCCTCGAATAATTGTGCCTTTTGGAAGTATTACAGAGCCATCAATATAAACATCCTTTGTAAGATAAGCACTGAACATATCGCCAGCATCAAGGGTTTCAGTCGTAACAGTGTTTACTGCTTCAAGTTCCAGTTTTGTGCCTGCAGGTATTCTTTTTGTTTGGGCATCGGCTTTTATTTGATATGCCTCAACATTTTGTATCATTAAGAAGGCAAATAACATTGCCAATAAAATTGCAATTTTTTTCATAATATAAAATTCCTCTAAACTTTTTTTAGGTCGCTTATGTAGATTTTTCCAAATTTGGCAGATAAATCATCTATGTGGTGTACTATATAATAATAATTTTCTAAATCTTTCTCGCCTAAATCAATCATAGCACCCCAATCACTTCTGCCATGATGAGCTGCTATCATTTTTGCTATCTGCATTTGATTATTTGCCATACACAAGGAATAACCGTATTGAGAGTGGCTAATCCAATCTTTTTTGAATTCCTCGTTGTATTCAACAAAACCGGTTTCAAAATCAATTTTATATTCAAAAATCTTGCCTATATCATGTAAAATGCAGGCTGCAAGAAGAATATCCTTATTGATTTTCTTGTGCATATTAGGAAAAATGCACTCTGCAAACTGCAAGCATTCATAAATATGTTGTATTAACCCGCCAAGATAATTATGGTGCATAAGCTTTGCAGCAGGTGAAATTTTGATTAATTCTTCATTTTTAGTCCATACATCGCGGACAAATGCTTTTAAATCTTCATTTTTAAAGTCATCAATTGTTTTTAGGATATCTTTAAACAGATTTTCCCTTGTGTCTTCATCTAAGCCAAGAACAGCCTCTTCAATAAGCTCCATATTGCTTACAAGGCAGTTGTTAAATTTTTCATTAAAACTTGCGCCGGTAATTTTTACGACATTTCCGGTTCTAAACAATTTAGGGCTAAGGCGGTTTAGGGTTTCTTCCCATAAGATACAGTTTAGGGTTGAATTTTCGTTAAGATTTCTTAATTGAAGTTTACCCATTTTAGTGCCGGCTTTTGTATCGCCCACACTATATCCCATTACTTCATAATTTGCATTTAGGTCTAGCATTCAACAATTTTATGACAGTTTTTAAATTTTGTAAAGATGCATGTATTATAGAACAGCTATTTATACTTATGGTTTTTCTTTATTCTTTTTAGTTAATTTATCAAGGGTTTGATTATTTATCTCTCCGCCAATCAGCATTATTATGGATGTATAATAAAGCCAAACCATCAAAATAGCGAACGTTCCAATTGTTCCGTAAACCTTATTGTAGGTTCCAAGCTCATTTACATACAAAGAAAACAGCCAGCTTCCAAGCAGCCAAAATATACAAAAAAACAATGCACCAGGCACAATGCTTTTTCTTTTAAGAGAAAAATCTCTTGCTGGGAGAACATAATAGTTAATCATTGCAAGAATAAAAAGCATCATAAAGGCAACAGGCCATCTTAAAATCAATATAGTATTCACAAACTGTTCAGGAAGATGTATGTATGCGGATATTAAATATAAAATTACTTTGCCAAATATAATGAGGTTTATTGATATAAAAAGAAAAAAAGTATTCACTAAAACCATAATTATAGACAATAATCTAACATGGATAAATGACCTGTTTTCCTGAATCTTATTGGCACGGTTTAAGCCTTTTATTATGACAGCTATAGCATTTGACACAAGAAATAGTGTTACAAAAAAACCCACTATTCCAACAATTCCGCCATTTTGAAACAGTGTGACTTCTTTTAAGACGGTTCTTAACATATTTATTACATCAGATGGAGCCACAGCAGAGAGGGCGGAAAGCAATTTACCCATAAAAAAATTTTTTCCGAGCCAGCCAAAAACAGCTGTTAGAAACAGCATAAAAGGAAAAATGCCTATTACAAGCATATACGCCATTTCAGCAGCAGCGTTCGGAAAATCTTCATGGATAATGCTATCCACAAGATTTAAAAAATATTCTTTTATAAGTCTAAACATTTTTCTATTTCACATGCAAGCAGCTCTTTGGCTATTTTAAGAGGCTTCTTGATTGTGCAGCCGGCCGCATGGATGTGTCCTCCTCCGTTAAATTTTTTAACAATTTCACAAACATCTACATTATCGCTTCTTAGACTAGCTTTAGTGGTTTGATTTTCACCTTCTTTTAAAACTGCAGAAACTTCAACCGTTTTTATGGTTCTTAGGGTTTCTGCAATTCCTTCGGTAAACTCATTATTTGCATTAAACCTGTTTAAGTCTTCATGCGATATAGACGCTATCGCTATTCTGTTATTAAGCATAAACTGCGTTTTTGAAATTATTGCAGCCTGAAACAAAATCATATTTTTTGGTTTATTGTTGTAACATTTTTTTGTTAAATCCGCACTATCTGCTCCGGCTTTTATAAGCTCAGCAGCAACATTTAGGGTTTCAGGGCTTGTATTTTCATATCTGAAAGCCCCAGTGTCAGTTAAAATTGAAACATATAAACATTCGGCTATCTCTTTTGTAATTTTAATATTCTGCATTTTAAACAGATTATACAAAACCTCGCCTGCGCTTGAAACACCTGGCATTATCCAGTTAATTTTAGCATAACCGTTATTTGTTTTGTGGTGGTCAATATTTATTGTCATCATGGCGCTGTCAAAAATGTATCTTGCCTTCTGCACAATTCTATCAATTGCAGCAACATCCATGCAAATCACAAGGTCATAAATATTTTCCACATTATTTAAATTTTTACTTTGATTTATTTCAGGCAAAAATTTATATGTTTCAGGTGCGCCATTCGGCGTCTGTATCAAGGTATCGGCTTTTTCACCTATATAAAGTTTTAAGGCACACATTGAACCCAAAGTGTCCCCGTCAGGATTAACGTGGGACACTATAAGTATCTTTTTTGCTTTTTCTATTTGGTTAAATATATGTTCAACTACGTCATTCTTCATTAATTAGAGAATACCACAAAAATATTTTATGAAATATAGATATGGTTAAAATAATACAGGATAAGGTTTTTCACATGTATAGCAAACATCCCATCCGCCATTAACAAGCTTGGCAGCACATGTTTTGCCACTAACACCATCGGCCTCTTTTGCACAATTAGTATCAATGAATTCCTGAGGCTGATTTGCACCATAAGGAAGCACGGCTCCGTTTAAATGAAGCGCATAGAAGAATACGTCTCTTCCAATAACATTTGGCCTCTCGCTTCCATTTACATCAATCATAAATATGCCGCATATTGTCTGGCTATCGGCACCCCAGGTGCAGGGGCTGGTTGGTTTTTTTTCATCATCACCGCCAGCAGAGCCGCTTGAGCCTCCGGTGCCTCCGGTGCCTGCGGTGCCTGAACCGCCTGTTGCGCCACCCGCAGTTTCTTCGCTAAAGCCAGCAGCGAAGGCTATTAATGAACCGTCATTCAAAACAACTCTGGTTTTGATGTCAAAATCATTCATGACTTCTGCTTCATTGCCATCAATGCCTTCTATTGTATATCTGCATTGCCTGCTAACATGGCCAACGTCTCCAATGCACAAATATCCAACATTCAGTCTTGGAGAAATGATATTTTGCATTATGTCTAAAATACTATCATCTTTCTGCCAACTCCACGTTGAAACTTCACCATTTGTAATTGTTGCATTATAAATGGCCGTGTTGAGTGTGGCTGCAGATTTTTTTAGTTGCTCTATAGTAGCCTTTTTGGCTATAACATGCATCATAGTTGGAATTGTCATTGCTGCAATTATTCCAATAATGCCTAATGTCAAAAAAACTTCGACAAGAGTAAAACCTTTTTTCATAATTTCTAAAATCTCACAACTTAAAACTAGTAATCTTCTCTCTTTTATTAAACCATATTTTTTTACAATTTAAAAGCATGTAAATGTTGTGTCTTAAAAGTTTACATGTAAAATTCTTTTATTAATATCTTTATTAACATAACTTATATTTTGTACGGTTTTATAAAAATTTTCTTCAAGATAAAAAATATCATCGGTAGAAAGCCTGTTGTTTAAAGTTTTCAGGATTCTTTCCGCCATTTTATATTTTTTCAGTGCGATTAAAACACTTATTTTTAATTCGTAACAATCGGATAAAAAATCTGTATCTTTTATTTCAAGCTTAAAGATATTATCCAGCATTTTGATTGCAGACTGATACTCGGCTTTTATACTGTATGCTTTTGCAAAAAGATACAGGCATTGACTGTTTTTAGAATCAAACTTTAATGCTTTTTGAAGTATTCTGACTGCGCCATCTGTATCATCTTTAGCTAGTAAGATGTTTGCTTTTAAAAGCATGGTTTTAATATGACGCTTATCGTACTTTAATGCAGCATTTGCATATTTTTCTGCAAGTCTGAAATTATTTTCATAATAAAAATAATCATAAGAAAGTCTGTATAACTTTTCTGCATTGAAATAAATTATATTCATTATAGTTTAAATTTATTACCCAAAACTCCTACAAAAATATTCTACAAGTATTTTAATTTTTGGGCTGGATATATTTTTATATTATCTTGAAAACCATGATGTCTAGCCGATTTTAACAATCTTATGTCTTTATTAATATTCTTTACAATATAATTTTTAAATTCAATTTCTGATTCGTTTTTGTTATAATGTCGTATAATTACTTATTTTAATTACAATCAGGAGGTATGGAGTGAATACTCTAATGGAAAACGAAAACTGCGAAGTGAAGCTATCGGAGAATGCAAAAAAGGTATTAGAAAAAAGATATCTAAAAAAAGACATAAACGGCATGCCAACAGAAACTCCGCGTGAACTTTTTGAAAGAGTTGCTTATACAATTGCAGAAGCAGATAAAACATTTGGCACAAGCGAAGATGAAATCAATAAAACAAAGAAAAAATTTTATGATATGATTGCAAACCGCTACTTTATGCCAAATTCACCTACATTAATGAATGCAGGGCGCGAACTCGGACAATTAAGTGCTTGCTTTGTGCTTCCTGTTGAAGATAGTCTTGAAGGTATTTTTGAAACAATTAAGAATACTGCACTCATTCACAAATCAGGCGGCGGCACAGGTTTTTCTTTTTCAAAGTTGAGACCGAAAAACGATGTTGTTCACTCTACAATGGGTGTATCTTCAGGCCCCGTAAGCTTTATGGAAGTATTTAATGCTGCGACCGAAGCTGTAAAACAAGGCGGGACAAGACGGGGTGCCAATATGGGCATTTTAAGGGTTGACCATCCCGATATTTTAGAATTTATTAATTGTAAAAGTGATTTAACAAAACTTAATAATTTTAACATATCCGTTGCAATCACGGATAAATTTATGGAAGCTCTTGAAAGAGATGATTATTATGAACTGATTCACCCAAACACAAGACAGCCTGTTAACAAATTAAAAGCTAAAGAAATTTTTGATTTAATTGTGAAGGGCGCATGGTCATCTGGCGAGCCTGGTGTAATATTTATTGACAAAATGAATAAAGACAATCCAACACCATTGGTTGGCGATATTGAATCAACAAACCCTTGCGGTGAAGTTCCTCTTTTATCATACGAAGCATGCAACCTTGGCTCTATAAATCTAAGCAGAATGGTGGAAGAAGGCGCTGACGGCAAGAATTATATAAACTGGGAAAGGCTAAAAGAAGTTACAAGACTTGCAATTCATTTCCTTGATAATGTAATTGCAGCAAATAATTATCCGCTTCCAAGAATTGCCGAAATGGTTCAGGCAAACAGAAAAATCGGCCTTGGCGTTATGGGATGGGCTGATATGCTTATGAAAATGGGCATATCCTATAATTCAGAAAAGGGCTGTTTGTTGGGTAAGCAGGTAATGGAATTTATCGACTATCACTCAAAGGTTGAAAGTATTGAACTTGCAAAAAAACGCGGTAAATTTGGTAATTTCCCGGGTTCCGTTTATGATAGAGGCAATTATCTTTCAGGAAAATATAAAGGGAAACAAGCAGGCACAATCACAGATGAAATGTGGGCTCAGCTTGATAAAGATATTTCAAACTACGGAATTAGAAATGCAACTACAACCTGCATTGCGCCTACTGGCACTATTTCAATGATAGCTGGGGCATCAGGCGGTGTAGAACCCTTGTTTGGTCTTGTATTTAAAAGAAATATTATGGATAATACAGAAATGTATGAGGTCAATCCTATATTTAAAAATTATGCAATTGAACATGGTTTTTACAGCGAAGCTCTGATGGAACAAATTGCCAAATCTGGTTCTGTGGCTCATATTGACGGCCTTGATGAAAAGACAAAAGAAACATTTGTAACAGCACATGATATCTCCCCAAAATCTCATGTATTAATGCAGGCTGCATTCCAACTTCATACAGATAATGCTGTTTCGAAAACAATTAACTTTGAAGAAGATGCCACTTTGGATGACGTTGCTCAGGCATACATTCTTGCATACAAAGCGGGCCTAAAGGGCATAACAGTTTATAGAAATAATTCAAGATTTTCCCAGCCTATGCTTTTAGAAGCAAAAAAGGATGCTAAAAAAACAGAGGTCAAAGAAGAAGGAACACCGGTAAAACCAGATGAAACAGTTAAGGAAGAAAAGGAACACCGGGAATTAAAAATTGAAAAAACCGAAATAGATGAAAATGGTGTTGAGATAAAGACTGTTGTTTGTCCTGAATGCGGTAATTCAATTAAAATGGCAGAAGGATGTTTTATATGCCTAAACTGCGGGTATTCCGGCTGTTCATAATTTTACAAATTCCAGAAGAATATTTCTAAAGAGCTTACAATGTAAGCTCTTTAGGTTTATGTATGATATATAAATTGCACAACACTCTCATATCCCACAAAACAATATTACCCGTTTGGGTAATGTACACAAGGGTTAGTTTATTATATTTTCATGGAA